>NZ_JBIXJT010000010.1:0-77558 GCF_052871455.1 Pseudomonas sp. LARHCG127 | reverse complement strand
CGTGCTCGGCGGTCGCGGCGGCGCCCCCCCCCCCCCCACCCCAACCCCCCGCCCCCCCCCCCCCCCCCCCCCCCCCCCCCCGCTCCCACATCCAGCGCCAGCCTCACCCAATGTCTGTTTATTGAGATTGCCCCGCGTGCCCGACGCCATCCTGCGCCTCGCCCTGCCTTCGCCCCTGCGCCGCCTGTTCGACTACCGCGCCCCGGCCGGGGTCCTGCGCGCCCAGTTGCAGCCGGGCATGCGCCTGCGGGTGCCGTTCGGCCGCCGGGAAATGATCGGCATCCTGGTGGAAGTCACCGACCACAGCGAAGTCCCGGCCGACAAGCTCAAACCGGCCCTGGCGCTGCTCGATGCCACGCCGCCGCTGCCCGCCTCGCTGTTCAAGTTGTGCCTGTGGACGTCCCAGTATTACCAGCACAGCTTCGGCGATACCCTGAGCTGGGCGCTGCCGGTGCTACTGCGCCAGGGCGAGCTGGCCGAGGCGCGCCAGGAGCGGTTCTGGTCGGTGGCCCCGGGGGCCTCGCTGGACGATCCGCGCATCGCTCGAGCCCCGCGCCAGCGCGAAGCCTTGGCGACCCTGGCCCAACACCCCCATGGCGTGGCCCATCAACTGCTAAGCAAACTGATGCTCAGCAAGGACAGCCTGGACCTGTTGCTGGCCAAGGACCTGGTCCAGGTGGAAATCCGCCGGCACGCCCCCGGCGCCCGCCATGAACATTGGCTGGCCCAGCCGGAACTGCCGCTCAATGCCGAGCAGCGGGCCGCTTGCGAAGCGATTCGCGCAGGTTTCGACAGTTATCACGCCTTTCTGTTGGCAGGCGTCACCGGCAGCGGCAAGACCGAAGTCTACCTGCAACTGATCCGCCAGACCCTGGAGGCCGGCAAGCAGGCCCTGGTGCTGATTCCGGAAATCAACCTCGGCCCGCAAACCCTGGCGCGCTTCGAGCAACGCTTCAATGCGCGGATCGCCCTGGTGCACTCGGCAGTCAACGACCGTGAACGCCTGGAAGCCTGGCTCGCTGCCCGCGATGGCGAGGCCGACATCATCATCGGCACCCGTTCGGCCCTGTTTACGCCGATGAAGAACCCTGGCCTGATCATCATCGACGAAGAGCACGATGGCTCTTATAAACAGCAGGAAGGCCTGCGCTATCACGCCCGCGACCTGGCATTGGTGCGCGCCCGCCAGGAAAACATCCCGATCGTGCTCGGCTCGGCCACGCCCTCGCTGGAAAGCCTGCACAACGCCTACACCGGCCGCTACGGCCTGTTGCGCCTGAACGAACGGGCCGGCGGTGCCAAGCAACCGCGTTTCCTGCGCCTGGACGTGAAAAGTCGCCCGCTGGACAGCGGTATTTCCGGACCGATGCAGCAAGCCATCGGCCAAACACTGGCCGCCGGGCAACAGGTCCTGGTGTTCCTCAATCGTCGCGGTTTTGCCCCGACCCTGCTGTGCCACGACTGCGGCTGGATGTCTGGCTGCGAACGCTGCGACGCGCGGATGACCGTGCATCAACGCCATGGCGAGCTGCGTTGCCACCATTGCGGCCACGTCGAGCGCGTGCCAAGGCATTGCCCACAGTGCGGCAAAGTGGACTTGCGCCCGGTCGGCGCCGGCACCGAACGCGCCGAAGAGCGGCTGGGCATCCTGTTTCCGGACTACCCGGTGTTGCGGGTCGACCGTGACAGCACCTCGCGCAAGGACGCGATGAACCAACTGTTCGCGACGATCCAGAAGGGTCAGCCGTGCATATTGGTGGGCACGCAGATGCTCGCCAAGGGGCATCACTTCCCACGGGTCACCCTGGTGTCGATCCTCGACGCCGATGGCGGGCTATTCTCCGGCGACTTCCGCGCCAGCGAGCGCATGGCGCAGTTGATCGTCCAGGTCGCGGGCCGGGCCGGGCGGGCCGAGGAACCGGGCAAAGTGATCATCCAGACGCACCTGGCCGATCACCCGCTGCTGATCCAACTGACCGAGCAGGGCTACTTCGCCTTCGCCGAGCAAGCCTTGAGCGAACGCCGCAGCGCCGGCCTGCCGCCCTTTGCCCACCTGGCGCTGTTGCGGGCCGAAGCCCACAAGCCGGGGCAGGCCGAAGGTTTCCTCGATGAGGCTTGCAGCGAGGCGGAGCGTCTGCTGGCAGAGCAGAGCCTCACCGGCATCGAACTCCTGGGGCCGGTGCCGGCGCCGATGGAGCGGCGAGCCGGGCGCTATCGCGCGCAACTTTTATTGCAGGCCAATGCCCGGGCGCCGCTGCATCGACTGCTGAGCGCCTGGCTACTGGTACTGGAACAGATACCCAGCGGGCGGGCGGTGCGCTGGTCGCTGGATGTGGATCCGGTGGATTTGTATTGAAAGGGTCGCAAAGCCTGGCACCTGTGGGAACGAGCTTGCTCACGATAGCGGCCTGGCATTCAACATCACGCAAGCTGACCCGCCGCCATCGCGAGCAAGCTCGCTCCCACAGAGGATTGCGTACATCCAGGCCAGCAAGAATAGTCACCACACATCCCCAACCAACCCGCTACAGTTGGCAAGCTCGCCCGCGCCACGGATAATGCCCAGTTTTTCCACCAGCGCATCGAAGCGCCGCCGCGCCTGCGGTTGAAAGAGAAGACCATGAAAGACACCATTCGCCAGCTCATCCAGCAAGCCATCACCCAACTCGTCGCTGAAGGTGTGCTGCCAGAAGGCCTGTCGCCGGCGATTCAGGTCGAGAACACCCGCGACAAGACCCACGGCGACTTCGCCAGCAACATCGCGATGATGCTCGCCAAGCCGGCCGGCATGAAACCTCGCGACCTGGCGGAAAAAATCATCGCCGCGCTGCCCGCCGACGAGAACGTCAGCAAGGCCGACATCGCCGGCCCCGGGTTCATCAATTTCTTCCAGAACACCCAGGCCCTGGCTTCGCGCCTGGACGCGGCCCTGGCCGACGAACGCATCGGCGTGCGCAAGGCCGGCCCGTTGCAGCGCACCGTCGTCGACCTCTCGGCCCCCAACCTGGCCAAGGAAATGCACGTCGGCCACCTGCGCTCGACCATCATCGGCGACGGCGTGGCCCGGGTCCTGGAGTTTCTTGGCGACACCGTGATCC
The DNA here is from genome assembly GCF_052871455.1 of Pseudomonas sp. LARHCG127. Lineage (NCBI taxonomy): Bacteria > Pseudomonadati > Pseudomonadota > Gammaproteobacteria > Pseudomonadales > Pseudomonadaceae > Pseudomonas > Pseudomonas sp. LARHCG127. The sequence goes on along the minus strand of NZ_JBIXJT010000010.1, from coordinate 74,460 downwards.
GCCAGAACCACGTCGGGGACTGGGGCACCCAGTTCGGCATGCTGATGGCTTACCTCCAGGAGAACCCGATCACCAGCGACGAGCTGTCGGACCTGGAGAACTTCTACCGCGCCGCCAAGCAACGCTTCGACGAGTCGCCGGAGTTCGCCGACCGCGCCCGTGGCCTGGTGGTCAAGTTGCAGGCCGGCGATGCCGAATGCCTGGCACTGTGGACCAAGTTCAAGGACATCTCCCTGTCCCATTGCCAGAAAATCTACGAGCTGCTGAACGTCAAATTGACCATGGCCGACGTGATGGGCGAAAGCGCCTACAACGACGACCTGGTCAACGTGGTCAACGACCTCCGGGCCAAAGGCATGCTGGTGGAAAGCAACGGCGCCCAGTGCGTGTTCCTCGACCAGTTCAAGACCGCCGATGGCGAGCCGCTGCCGGTGATCATCGTCAAGGCCGACGGCGGCTACCTCTACGCCACCACCGACCTGGCGGCCGTGCGCTACCGCAACCGCGTGCTCAAGGCCGATCGGGTGCTGTATTTCGTCGACCAGCGCCAGGCCCTGCACTTCCAGCAAGTGTTCGAAGTGGCACGCCTGGCTGGTTTCGTGACCCATCCGATGGAGATGGAGCACATGGGCTTCGGCACCATGAATGGCGCCGACGGTCGTCCGTTCAAGACCCGCGACGGCGGCACGGTGAAGCTGATCGACCTGCTGACCGAAGCCCAGGACCGCGCCTACAGCCTGGTCAAGGGCAAGAACCCGGACCTGGCCGAAGACGAGCTGCGCAACATCGCCAAGGTCGTCGGTATCGACGCGGTGAAGTACGCCGACTTGTCGAAGCACCGCACCAGCGACTACAGCTTCAACTTCGACCTGATGCTCAACTTCGAAGGCAACACCGCGCCGTACCTGCTGTACGCCTACACCCGCGTGGCGGGCGTGTTCCGCAAACTCGGCAAAGGCTTCAATGAAATAGACGGCCAGATTGTGCTCGAAGCGCCGCAGGAGCAGGAGCTGGCGGCGAAACTGGCGCAGTTCGGCGAAGTGCTGAACAACGTCGCCGACAAAGGCACGCCGCACACGCTATGCGCCTACCTGTACGATGTCGCCGGCCTGTTCTCCAGCTTCTACGAGAACTGCCCGATCCTCAACGCGCAAACCCCGGAGCAAATGCAGAGCCGCCTGCGCCTCGCCGCACTGACCGGGCGCACGCTCAAGCAAGGCCTGGAACTGCTCGGCCTGGAAACCCTGGAGCGCATGTAAGTTGGCCGCCAAGAAAAAACCTGCACCCAAGCGCGGCGCCAGTCGTTACCAGGCTCCGGCCAAACAGCCGATTCCGGGCTGGTTGTGGATGGCCATCGGCCTGACCGTCGGCGCGTTCATTGTGTTTTTGATGAAGCTGGAGCCGGGCCAGGGCGATGACGTCAAGCGCGTCCGCCAAGAGCAGCAGAAAGCCACGCGCATCGCCGAGGCCAACAAGACCCCGCCGAGCCCGACGCAGCCGGTGAAGCCGAAGTACGACTTCTACACCCTGCTGCCGGAATCGGAAGTCATCGTGCCGCCCGATGCCGTGCCGGAGAAAACCCTGCCGACGCCGCAAGTGCCCCAGGTGCCCACCACACCGGTGACCCCGGCCGAAGCGGCGAAAATCGACACCGCCCGCGCCCAGGCGGCCCTGGCCGGCATCACGCCGCCACCAGCCCCGCCGGTGCAGAAAGCTGCGCCGGTGACGAAGTTCTTCCTGCAAGCCGGTTCGTTCCGCAAGGAAGCCGACGCCGACAAGGTCCGGGCGCAGATCATTCTGCTGGGCCAGTCGGTGTCGGTGGAGTCCGGTACGGTGAAGGACGAGACCTGGTACCGGGTACTGGTCGGCCCGTTCAGTAACCGCGAGGAACTGACCAAGGCCCAGAAACAATTGGCGGGCAGTGGTTTCAGCAACCTGTTGTTACAACAACGCCAAAGCCGCTGATTTTCGCTAGCCCCCTGTGGCCGGGGGCTTTTGTGGCGAGGGAGCAAGCTCCCTCGCCACAAAGAAGTCCCCTGCCAAAAACAGCGAGGGACCACTCATCCCCTCCGCACCCTTGCAGTTGAAAAAACCCACGCCACCCCCATATGAGTTCCATCCGGGCATTTTCGCCCCGCTGCGTGGAGACTCTTCCCTTGACCACCATCGTTTCAGTCCGCCGTCATGGCAAAGTCGTCATGGGCGGCGACGGCCAGGTTTCATTGGGCAACACCGTGATGAAAGGCAACGCGAAGAAAGTTCGTCGCCTGTATCACGGCGAGGTCATCGCCGGTTTCGCCGGGGCCACTGCCGACGCCTTCACGTTGTTCGAACGTTTCGAAGGCCAGCTTGAGAAACACCAGGGCCACTTGGTCCGCGCCGCCGTGGAGTTGGCCAAGGAATGGCGCACCGACCGCTCCCTGAGCCGCCTCGAAGCCATGCTCGCGGTCGCCAACAAGGACGCCTCGTTGATCATCACCGGCAACGGCGACGTCGTTGAGCCCGAGGATGGCCTGATCGCCATGGGTTCCGGCGGTGCCTACGCGCAGGCCGCGGCCAGCGCCCTGCTGAAAAAGACCGACCTGTCGGCCCGCGAGATCGTCGAGACTGCCTTGGGCATCGCCGGCGACATCTGTGTCTTCACCAATCACACCCAGACCATTGAGGAGCAGGACCTCGCGGAGTAAGCCCTTCCAGGCCCAGACTTCTGCTTGAGGACCGCCAAATACTATGTCCATGACTCCCCGCGAAATCGTCCACGAACTCAACCGCCACATCATCGGCCAGGACGATGCCAAGCGCGCCGTCGCCATCGCCCTGCGTAACCGCTGGCGCCGGATGCAGCTGCCCGAAGAGCTGCGCGTCGAAGTGACTCCCAAGAACATCCTGATGATTGGCCCGACCGGTGTCGGCAAGACCGAAATCGCCCGACGCCTGGCCAAGCTCGCCAATGCGCCGTTCATCAAGGTCGAAGCCACCAAGTTCACCGAAGTCGGTTATGTCGGCCGCGACGTCGAATCGATCATCCGTGACTTGGCCGACGCTGCGATCAAGTTGCTGCGCGAACAGGAAATCACCAAGGTCCGCCATCGCGCCGAAGACGCCGCCGAAGAACGCATCCTCGATGCGCTCCTGCCGCCAGCGCGCATGGGCTTCAACGCCGACTCCGCCGCGACACAGGATTCCAACACCCGCCAGTTGTTCCGCAAGCGCCTGCGCGAAGGCCAACTGGATGACAAGGAAATCGAGATCGAAGTGGCCGAAATGGCTGGCGTCGACATTTCCGCGCCGCCGGGCATGGAAGAAATGACCAACCAGTTGCAGAGCCTGTTTGCCAACATGGGCAAGGGCAAGAAGAAGAGCCGCAAGCTCAAGGTCAAAGAAGCGCTGAAACTGGTGCGCGACGAAGAAGCCGGTCGCCTGGTCAACGAAGAAGAATTGAAGGCCAAGGCACTGGAAGCGGTCGAGCAGCATGGCATCGTGTTTATCGATGAAATCGACAAGGTTGCCAAGCGCGGCAATGTCGGCGGCGCCGATGTGTCCCGCGAAGGTGTGCAACGCGACCTGCTGCCGCTGATCGAAGGCTGCACGGTCAACACCAAGCTGGGCATGGTCAAGACCGACCACATCCTGTTCATTGCGTCCGGTGCGTTCCACCTGAGCAAACCGAGCGACCTGGTGCCGGAGCTGCAGGGTCGCCTGCCGATCCGTGTCGAACTCAAGGCGCTGACGCCGGAAGACTTCGAGCGCATCCTCAGCGAGCCCCATGCGTCCCTGACCGAACAGTACTGCGCGCTGCTCAAGACCGAAGGCCTGAACATCGAGTTCACGCCAGAAGGCATCAAGCGCCTGGCCCAGATCGCCTGGCAGGTCAACGAGAAGACCGAGAACATCGGCGCCCGTCGCCTGCACACGCTGCTCGAACGCTTGCTCGAGGAAGTGTCGTTCAGCGCCGGCGACCTGGCCAGCGCCCACAACGAAGCGCCGATTCTTATCGACGCCGAGTACGTCAACAGCCACCTGGGTGAACTGGCGCAGAACGAAGACCTGTCGCGGTATATCCTGTAAGCCACCGACAGGTTCCCCGGACCTGTGGGAGCGAGCTTGCTCGCGATGGCGGCATAACAGTCAGCCCATGTGTTGACTGTCAAACCGCTATCGCGAGCAAGCTCGCTCCCACATGGCCCGCGTCGTTTCGCAGATCAACGCGTCCTTCAGAGACGGATCACAGCCCATGACCAAACTCCCCACCGCCATCAACCTGCACAAAGCCTCCAAGACCCTGACGCTCAAATACGCGCCGGACGAGGAGTACCATCTGCCCGCCGAGTTCCTGCGGGTTCACTCGCCTTCCGCCGAGGTCCAGGGCCACGGCAAACCCATCCTGCAATACGGCAAGCTCAACGTTGCCCTGACCAAGGTCGAACCCGCCGGCCAGTACGCACTGAAACTGACCTTCGACGACGGCCACGACAGCGGTTTGTTCACCTGGGACTACCTCTACCAGTTGGCGGTGCGCCAGCAAGACTTGTGGAACGATTATCTTGACGAACTCAAGGCCGCCGGAAAAACCCGCGATCCGAACGAGTCCGTCGTCAAGCTGATGCTCTAACTCAAGGGCTGGCGCTTTAGGGCGAATTTTCTAGACTCATCTGCTTGAATGCCCGCGCAGCAACGTCAATGACTGGCCTGCTTGCGAAAAAAATTAAACTCGGGTAACCAATGGAGCTGGCAAGTTCCCTGCAAAGGAACCGGCGAGTTCCTGGCACACGTTTCCTCATTGCCCTCGATGCGGAATTTATGGTCACCCCGAGCAGCGTACCTGGTATTGGCCTTGCGGCTTCATGGCACGATCCCGGTACTCGTCTGAAGGACAATGGAGCGTCGTAGATGAGCAACAAGAACAACGATGAGTTGAAGTACCAAGCCTCGGAAAACACCCTGGGCTTGAATCCCGTCGTCGGCTTGCGCAGGAAAGACCTGCTGGCCTCTGCCCGGATGGTGCTGACCCAGGCCATCAAGCAACCACTGCACAGCGTCAAGCACGTCGCCCATTTCGGCGTCGAGCTCAAGAACGTCCTGTTCGGCAAGTCCGGGCTGCAACCGGCCGGCGACGATCGTCGCTTCGCCGACCCGGCGTGGAGCCAGAACCCACTCTACAAACGTTACCTGCAAACCTACCTGGCGTGGCGCAAGGAGCTGCACGCCTGGATCGACGACAGCAACCTCCCGCCCGCGGACATCAGCCGCGGGCATTTCGTGATCAACCTGATGACCGAAGCCATGGCCCCGACCAACTCGGCGGCCAACCCGGCGGCGGTCAAGCGCTTCTTCGAAACCGGCGGCAAGAGCCTGCTCGACGGGCTGTCCCACCTGGCCAAGGATATCGTGCACAACGGTGGGATGCCGAGCCAGGTGAACATGGGCGCGTTCGAGGTCGGCAAGAGCCTGGGCGTGACCGAAGGCGCCGTGGTGTTTCGCAACGACGTGCTGGAGCTGATCCAGTACCGGCCCATCACCGAGCAGGTCCACGAGCGACCGCTGCTGGTGGTGCCACCACAGATCAACAAGTTCTACGTCTTCGACCTGAGCCCGGACAAGAGCCTGGCGCGCTTCTGCCTGCGCAGCAACGTACAAACGTTCATTGTCAGCTGGCGCAACCCCACCAAGGCGCAGCGCGAGTGGGGCCTGTCGACCTACATCGAGGCGCTCAAGGAAGCGGTGGACGTGGTCACGGCCATCACCGGCAGCAAGGACGTGAACATGCTCGGCGCCTGCTCCGGCGGCATCACCTGCACCGCGCTGCTGGGCCATTACGCCGCCCTCGGCGAGAAAAAGGTCAATGCCCTGACCTTGCTGGTGAGTGTGCTCGACACCACCCTGGACACCGACGTGGCGCTGTTCGTCGATGAGCAGACCCTGGAAGCGGCCAAGCGCCACTCCTACCAGGCCGGCGTACTCGAGGGCCGCGACATGGCCAAGGTCTTTGCCTGGATGCGCCCCAACGACCTGATCTGGAACTACTGGGTCAACAATTACCTGTTGGGCAACGAACCGCCTGTGTTCGACATCCTGTTCTGGAACAACGACACCACACGGCTGCCGGCGGCGTTCCACGGCGACCTCATCGAAATGTTCAAGAACAATCCACTGATCCGCCCCAACGCATTGGAAGTGTGCGGCACGCCCATCGACCTCAAGCAGGTCACCGCCGACATCTTCTCCCTGGCCGGCACCAACGACCACATCACGCCATGGAAGTCCTGCTACAAGTCCGCGCAATTGTTCGGTGGCAAGGTGGAGTTCGTGTTGTCCAGCAGCGGTCATATCCAGAGCATTCTCAACCCGCCCGGCAACCCCAAGTCGCGCTACATGACCGGCGAGGACATGCCGGCCAAGGCCGAGGACTGGCAGGAAAACTCCACCAAGCACACCGACTCCTGGTGGCTGCACTGGCAAGCCTGGCAGGCCGAGCGCTCGGGCAAACTGAAAAAGGCCCCGACCGTGCTGGGCAACAAGGCCTACCCGGCCGGTGAAGCGGCGCCCGGCACCTATGTGCATGAGCGGTAATGGATGCAACTCGTCTGCTGGGGCGTGGGCTTGCTCACGAATGCACTCCGGCAGCCGACATGGACATGTAAGGCCCACAGCGCTGGCGAACGCAAACTCATGTTCACAGCAGATCCAATGTGGGAGCGAGCTTGCTCGCGATGACGGTGTGTCAGCACATATGGATGCTGGATGTACCGCTGCCATCGCGAGCAAGCTCGCTCCCACAGGGATCGGGGGAAAAATGAAAGACAGCGACCCAACCCACAGGGCTTGAAGCATGCCGCAACCGTACATCTTCCGTACCGTCGATCTGGATGGCCAGACCTTGCGCACCGCGGTACGTCCCGGCAAGCCTCACTTGACGCCATTGCTGATTTTCAACGGCATCGGCGCCAACCTGGAGCTGGTGTTCCCGTTCATCCAGGCCCTGGACCCGGACCTGGAAGTCATCGCCTTTGACGTGCCTGGCGTCGGCGGCTCATCGACGCCCAACCGGCCGTATCGCTTTCCGGGCCTGGCCAAACTCACCGCGCGGATGCTCGATTATCTCGACTACGGGCAGGTCAACGTGATCGGCGTGTCCTGGGGGGGCGCCCTGGCCCAGCAGTTCGCCTACGACTACCCGGAGCGCTGCAAGAAGCTGGTATTGGCGGCCACGGCGGCCGGGGCGGTGATGGTGCCGGGCAAACCGAAGGTGCTGTGGATGATGGCCAGCCCCCGGCGCTATGTTCAACCGTCCCACGTGATGCGTATCGCGCCACTGATCTATGGTGGTTCGTTCCGCCGCGACCCGAGCCTGGCGGCCAGCCACGCAGCCAAGGTGCGTTCGGCGGGCAAGCTCGGTTATTACTGGCAACTGTTCGCCGGCCTGGGCTGGACCAGCATCCACTGGCTGCACAAGATCCACCAGCCGACCCTGGTGCTGGCCGGCGATGACGACCCGCTGATTCCATTGATCAACATGCGCATGCTGGCCTGGCGCATTCCCAACGCCCAATTGCACATCATCGATGACGGTCATCTGTTCCTGATCACCCGGGCCGAGGCGGTGGCGCCGATCATCATGAAATTCCTGGAGGAAGAACGTCAGCGCGCGGTGATGCATCCGCATCCCTCGCCGCTGGGCGGTGGCTGAAACCGCCCATTAGCGCCTGGCAGGACGCCGGATTGCGCAGCAACCCGAAACAGCGACTATGTTGTCTGGTTCGGTGTGTTTGTTTTTAGCCTGATGACGAAGGAGTTGACTCATGCGCGACAAACCGGCGAAGGGTTCCATGCCCGCACCTGCCAGTTTCATCAACGCACAAAGTGCGGTCACCGGACTGCGTGGCAGGGACCTGCTGTCCACCTTGCGCAGCGTGGCCGTACACGGCTTGCGCAACCCGGTGCACAGTGCCCGGCATGCGTTGAAACTGGGCAGTCAGTTGGGCCGTGTGCTGCTGGGCGAGACCCTTCACCCCACCAACCCCAACGACCCGCGTTTCGCCGATCCCACCTGGCAGCTCAACCCCTTCTATCGCCGTAGTTTGCAGGCCTACCTGAGTTGGCAAAAACAGGTCAAGAGCTGGATCGACGAAAGCGACATGAACGAGGACGACCGCGCCCGCGCCCACTTCGCCTTTGCCCTGCTCAACGACGCCGTAGCGCCGTCCAATACCTTGCTCAACCCGCTGGCGGTCAAGGAGCTGTTCAACTCCGGTGGCTCCAGCCTGGTCCGCGGCATCAGCCACCTGGTGGACGACCTGCTGCACAACGACGGCTTGCCGCGCCAAACCACGCCCCACGCCTTTGAGGTCGGCAAGACCCTGGCGACCACACCCGGCGCGGTGGTGTTTCGCAACGAACTGCTCGAACTGATCCAGTACCGGCCCATGAGCGAAAAGCAGTACGCCAAGCCATTGCTGATCGTCCCGCCGCAGATCAACAAGTTCTACATCTTCGACCTCAGCCCCTCCAACAGCTTTGTCCAGTACGCCCTGAAAAACGGTTTGCAGGTCTTCATCATCAGTTGGCGCAACCCGGACGTACGCCACCGCGAATGGGGCCTGTCCAGCTATGTCGAGGCCACCGAAGAGGCGATGAATGTGTGCCGGGCGATCACTGGCGCTCGCGAGGTCAACCTGGTGGGCGCCTGCGCCGGTGGCATGACCATCGCCGCCCTGCAAGGCCACCTGCAAGCCAAGCGCCAGCTACGCCGGGTCGCCAGCGCCACGTACCTGGTGAGCCTGCTGGACAGCCAGATCGACAGCCCGGCCACGCTGTTCATCGACGAGCAGACCCTCGAAGCCGCCAAGCGCCGCTCCTACCAGAAGGGCATCCTCGATGGTCGCGACATGGCCCGCGTGTTCGCCTGGATGCGCCCCAACGACCTGATCTGGACCTACTTCATCAACAACTACCTGCTGGGCAAGGAGCCGCCAGCCTTCGACATCCTCTACTGGAACAACGACTGCACGCGGCTGCCGGCGGCCTACCACGGCGACCTGCTGGACTTCTTCAAGCACAACCCACTGACCCATCCCGGCGGCCTGGAAGTGTGCGGCACGCCCATCGACCTGCAAAAAGTGACGGTGGACAGCTTCAGCGTGGGCGGTATCAACGACCACATCACGCCTTGGGACGCGGTGTATCGCTCGACCCTCCTGCTGGGGGGCGAAAAACGCTTCGTGCTCTCCAACAGCGGCCATGTCCAGAGCATCCTCAACCCGCCAGGCAACCCCAAGGCCAACTACATCGAAAGCGCGAAACTGAGCAGCGACCCGCGAGCCTGGTACTACGACGCCACGCACGTCGAAGGCAGCTGGTGGACGCAATGGCTGGGCTGGATCCAGGCACGCTCCGGCGCCCAGCACGAAACCCAGATGACCTTGGGCAACGTTAATTACCCGCCGCTGGACGCCGCCCCTGGAACCTATGTTCGCGTGCGCTGAAGGCCTCACGCCACGGCCAGGCGCTTGGCCGTGGCACGACTTGACCATTAAGAAGACCGGATGAAAACCCGCGACCGCATCCTTGAATGTGCCCTGCAATTATTCAACGAAAAGGGCGAGCCGAACGTATCGACCATGGAAGTTGCCAACGAAATTGGCATCAGCCCAGGCAACCTCTACTACCACTTCCATGGCAAGGAACCGCTGATCCTGGGGCTGTTCGAGCGCTTCCAGAGCGAGCTGGCGCCGCTGCTGGACCCTCCGGCGGACGCACAGTTGGCACCGGAAGACTACTGGCTGTTCCTGCACTTGATCGTCGAGCGCCTGGCCCAGTACCGGTTTCTGTTCCAGGACCTGTCCAACCTGGCCGGACGCCTGCCAAAGCTGGCCAAGGGCATCCGCCAGTTGCTCAACGCCCTGAAGCGAACCCTCGCCTCACTGCTGGCGCAACTCAAGGCGCAGGAGCTGCTGGTCAGCGATACCCAGGCCCTGGGGCAGTTGGTGGAGCAGATCACCATGACCCTGCTGTTCTCCCTGGACTATCAGCGGATCCTGGATCGTGAGGGCGAGGTTCGATTGGTGGTCTACCAGATCATGATGCTGGTGGCCCCGCACCTGCCGCCTGCGACCAAAGTGGCGACCGAACGATTGGCGCTGCGATACCTGGAAGAGCACGACTAACCACGGGCAGGGGCAGGGGCAGGGGCAGGTCCATTGTGGGAGCGAGCTTGCTCCGGGCGGCGATCCGACGATGACTGCGGCACCTCCAACATCAATGTGGCTGACCCACCGCTATCGCGAGCAAGCTCGCTCCCACAGGTTGACCTGCGTACAAATAAAAAAGCCCGGCCTACATAGACCGGGCATTTTTGTCAGCCCTGGATATCAGGACTGGGTAGATGGCGGCGTTGGAGCCTGCGCCGGTGCTGGAGTGGCGACCGGGGTCGGAGCCGCGGCGGAGTTCGTCGTGGTCGCGGTTGCCGGTTTGGCGGCCGCGGTGGGTGCCTTGGGTGCGGCAGCTTTTGGCGCGGCCGGTTTTTTCACGGCAGGCTTTTTCGCCGCAGCTGGTTTGGCCGCCGCTTTTGCCGCAGGCTTGGCAGCGGGTTTAGCCGCTGGTTTAGCCGCAGCAGGTTTAGCTGCTGCCGTCTTGGCCGCCGGTTTGGCTGCAGGTTTTGCAGCGGGCTTGGCAGCCGCTTTCGCCGCTACCGGTTTGGCTGCCGCCTTGGCAGCGGGTTTGGCCGCTGCGGTTTTAGCCGCTGGCTTGGCCGCTGCTTTCACCGCAGGTTTGGCAGCGGGTTTTGCCGCTGCCTTGGCCAGTGGCTTGGCTGCCGTTTTAGCGGCCGGCTTGGCCGCCGCCGTCTTGGTCGCCACCGGTGCGACTTTGGCGCCGGTGAGTTTTTCGATCTGCTTGGTCAGTGTGTCGACCTTGCTGTGCAGCGCCTTGACTTCATTACGGCTCGGCACGCCCAGGCGGGAGATCGCACTGTTCAGGCGCTTGTCGAAAGCCCCCTCCAGTTCGTCCCATTTGCCCAGCGCACGATCTTTCACGCCGCCGATTCGCGACTTGGCGGACTCGGCAGAGTCCTTGGCTGCATCGACTTGTTTGCCGACCGCCGTCTTGGTGAGTTTTTCGGCCTTTTCGCCGTCCTTAACCAGAGACTCGAAGAGCTTGCTGCCGTCAGTGTCGATCTTCGAGTACACGCCTAAACCAGCCAGCCAGATTTTGCGGGAATACTTTTCAATCTTCCCGGCCCACGAGCTGCCTTCTTTTTCTGTGATTTTTTTACCAGCCATCCCGTTCTCCTTAATGTTTACGCGCGACACGTTCGAGCAATGCTGTCAGCTCATCGAGCTTAGCAGAGAGTGCCTCAACGTCATGTTTAGACGGAATGCCGATACGATTCAAGGCACTTGCAACACGGGCATCGAATACCTTCTCGACTTTATCGAGTTGTACTTCAACCCGGGCCTTGAAAGTATTGACGTCGGTCTTGGCTTCAATCAATTCGCTGTTGGCCGCTTCAAGTTTCCCGGCAATTTTCTTTTTGCCTTTGGTTTCAATAACTTCGCCAGCTTTTACCAACTCTTGAAAATACTCGCCGCCTTCCTGGCCGACCTTCGTGTAGGCGCCCAGACCCGCCAGCCAGATCTTGCGCGCGTACGTTTTCACGTCGCCGAGCGTGGAAGATTCAACGTCGGTTTTTTTCTTCAGGATAACTTTGGCCATGGTGCACCTCACTCGAAAAAGGTTTGAGGAACTGCCCGCACAGGGACGGGCTCAGGCACAAAGTAGTGACAATAATTAGAAACGGCACCCTAACAACTGACACATATTCCGAAGGCGATGACTGCCATTGTGGGAGCGAGCTTGCTCGCGATGGCGGAGTGTCAGCCAAGCTTGATGTGACTGAACCAATGCAATCGCGAGCAAGCTCGCTCCCACAGGGTTGGGTGGTGAACCTTAATTTGCATTCGCCACCCTTCGGTCAATCAAGCCAACGCCTTATCCAGCGCCTTTTCGATTTCGCCTTTGATCGTGCCGCTCATGGCCGACATCAACATGCCCAGCTCCACGTCGACGCGGATCGAATCCTCGCCCACGTGCACTTCGCCCTTGACCCCGGAACGCTTGAGTTTCAGGGTATCGCCCACCCACTGCGGCTCCAGGCCATAGCTGTCGGACAACTTCTGCGCCAGCTTGTCGGCCTTCTCTCGCGCCGCTTCCTTGCCCAGGCCATGGGCACGTTCAACCGTTATACGGGCCATCGGATGACTCCTGTTTTATCGGGACTTGCCTGAACGTTTCAAACCCTGGCTGCGTCAAAACGTCCCGGCGGTTGCCCATCTTACCTTCAGCCTTGCCAAGACAAAGCCCTCCACCGGGATTAGAATGTCCCGCATTCTTTTTTGGTGACCGCGATATGACTGATCAGCGCAAAGGCAGCGATGCCGAACCCACCACTCACTTCGGCTTCAAGAACGTGCCGGAAAGCCAGAAGGCGGAAAAAGTCGCCGAGGTTTTTCACTCCGTAGCCGCCAAGTACGACTTGATGAACGACCTGCTCTCGGGCGGCATGCACCGCCTCTGGAAGCGTTTCGCGATCGAGCTGTCGGGCGTGCGCAGCGGTAACCGCGTGCTGGACATCGCCGGCGGCACGGGCGACCTGACGAAGAAGTTCTCCCACATCGTCGGGCCGACCGGCCAGGTGGTCCTGGCCGATATCAACGAATCCATGCTCAAGGTCGGTCGCGACCGCCTGCTGGACCTGGGTGTGGCCGGCAATGTTGAATTCGTCCAGGCCGACGCTGAAAAGCTGCCGTTCCCCGACAACCATTTCGACTGCGTGACCATCGCTTTCGGCCTGCGCAACGTCACCCACAAGGAAGACGCCCTGCGTTCGATGCTGCGCGTGCTCAAGCCCGGCGGTCGCCTGCTGGTGCTGGAGTTCTCCAAGCCAACCAACGCGCTGATGTCCAAGGCCTATGACGCCTACTCGTTCGCCTTCATGCCGCTGATGGGCAAGCTGATCACCAATGACTCGGAAAGCTACCGCTACCTGGCCGAATCGATCCGCATGCACCCGAACCAGGAAACCCTGAAGTCGATGATGGTCGAGGCCGGTTTCGACCGCGTGACCTACCACAACATGACCGCAGGCATCGTCGCCCTGCATCGCGGTATCAAGCCCTGATGTTGCTCACCGGCCTGCTCGCCAGCGTCGAACTCGGCCTCAACCGGGTGCTGCGCCTGGACAGCACGGCGCTCCCGCGCCTGGCGCACTTGAGCGGCAAAGTCATCGCCGTCGACTGCCGTAGCCCGGCGTTGCGGTTGTTCATCCTGCCCAGCGACGAAGGCCTGATGCTCGCCGCCCACTGGGAAGCCGAAGTGGACTGCACGCTGCGCGCCCCGGCGTCGAGCCTGCTGAACCTGGCCCTGGGCAAGGACAAGAGCGCGGTGCTGCACAGCCCCGACGTCGAGCTCGACGGCGACAGCGGCGTACTGCTGGAACTGGCGGCGATTCTCCAGGACCTGGAGCTGGACTGGGAATACGAAGTGTCCCGTTGGATCGGCCCGGTGGCGACCCAGCTGCTCAGCGGCCATTTGAACAGCCGCCGCCGCTGGTATCGCCAGGGCTTCGCCAGCCTGGGACAGAATCTGAGTGAATACCTGGCCGAAGAATCGCGTACCCTCGTAGGCCAACGCGAGGCCCAGGCCCGTTTTGATGAACTGGACCAGGTCAAGCTTGACCTGGAACGCCTCGAGGCGCGTTTCGAGCGCCTTTCCCGATCCCTTGAAACCAAGCGATAACGCATGAAGCTGCTTGCCGTCCGCCGTTTGTTGCGCATCCAGCGCGTCGTGATCCGCTACCGCCTCGATGACCTGCTGTTCGCGTTGCCGTTGCCCTGGTTTCTCCTGGCGCTGCGCTTCGTGCTGCCGTGGCGCTGGTTTCCCCGGCGAACCCTGGACCTGACGCGCGGCGCGCGCTTGCGCCTGGCTCTGCAGGACCTGGGACCGATCTTCATCAAGTTCGGGCAGATCCTCTCGACCCGTCGCGACCTGTTGCCCGAAGACATCGCCGACGAGCTGATGTTGCTGCAAGACCGCGTGCCGCCGTTCGATTCCAAGCTGTCGGTGGCGCTGATCGAGGAACAGCTGGGCAAGAAGATCAGCGAAGTCTTCAGCCGTTTCGATGTCGAGCCCCTGGCCTCGGCTTCCGTGGCCCAGGTTCACGCCGCGCAACTCAAGAGCGGCGAAGAAGTGGTGGTCAAGGTCATTCGCCCGGGCCTCAAGCCGATCATCGCCCAGGACCTGGCGTGGCTGTTCATTCTCGCCCGTGCCGCCGAGCGGCTGTCGGCCGATGCCCGCCTGCTGCACCCGGTGGACGTGGTCCAGGATTACGAAAAAACCATCTACGACGAACTCGACCTGCTGCGCGAGGCCGCCAACGCCAGCCAGTTGCGCCGCAACTTCGAGGGCTCGCCGCTGCTCTATGTGCCGCAAGTCTATTGGGACTGGTGCCGGCCGAAAGTATTGGTGATGGAGCGCATCTACGGCATCCAGGTGACTGACCTGGCGACCTTGGCCGACCAGCGCACTGACATGAAATTGCTGGCCGAGCGCGGCGTGGAAATTTTCTTCACCCAGGTGTTTCGCGACAGTTTCTTCCACGCCGACATGCACCCGGGCAACATCTTCGTCAGCACCGTGCAGCCATGGAGCCCGCAATACATTGCCATCGACTGCGGCATCGTCGGCAGCCTGACCCCTGAGGACCAGGACTACCTGGCACGCAACCTGTTCGCCTTCTTCAAGCGTGACTACCGTCGCGTCGCCCAACTGCACATCGATTCAGGCTGGGTGCCGGCCGAGACCAAGCTCAACGAATTCGAAGCGGCGATCCGTACCGTGTGCGAACCGATCTTCGAAAAACCGTTAAAAGATATTTCCTTCGGCCAGGTACTGATGCGCCTGTTCCAGACTGCACGTCGCTTCAACATGGAGGTCCAGCCGCAGTTGGTGCTGTTGCAGAAAACCCTGCTGAACATTGAGGGTCTGGGCCGTCAGCTGTACCCGGACCTCGACCTGTGGAACACCGCCCAACCGTTCCTCGAACGCTGGATGCGCGAGCGCGTCAGCCCGCGAACCTTGCTGGGCAACGTGCAGAGCCAGTTCGAGCAGATCCCGCACCTGGCCAACATGACCCGCGACCTGCTCGAACGCATGTCCCAGCCCCACGCCCACGACCCGGCGCCCCCGTGGCACCGACGCAAGGACGACTGGCTGTTGCGCCTGCTTGGCGCGGCTCACCTGGGTGGCGGCGCGGTGCTGGCGACCGGCGGGCCGCTGAGCCAACTGGGCCACTGGCCGGCCGGTATCATGGTGGTGGTCGGTCTGTATCTGGTCGTTCGTCGATAGCCAGCACCGGTTCACGCTGGCACACTGTTTCAACGCTGGGCCCGCCGATTCCAGGTGCGCGGCCCATGGTCGGAGTCAACGATGAAAAACTGGCAGGACGAGATCAAGTGGGACGCTGACGGCCTGGTGCCGGCCATCGCCCAGGACCACAAGACCGGGCGCGTATTGATGATGGCCTGGATGAACCGCGAAGCACTGGCCCTGACCGCTGCCGAGGACCGCGCCATCTATTGGTCACGTTCCCGTGGCAAGCTGTGGCGCAAGGGAGAAGAGTCCGGCCACGTGCAGCACCTGCATGAGATGCGCCTGGACTGCGACGGCGACGTCATCATCCTGATGGTCGAACAGGTCGGCGAGATTGCCTGCCACACCGGCCGTCAAAGCTGCTTTTATCGCGTCTTCGAGAACGGCGACTGGAAAACCGTCGACCCGGTGCTCAAGGACCCGCATGCCATTTATTCAGGACATACCCATGAGTGACACCCTGACCCGCCTGGCCCAGGTGCTGGAAGAGCGCAAGGGCGCCGCGGCTGACAGTTCCTATGTCGCCAGCCTTTACCACAAGGGCTTGAACAAGATTCTGGAGAAAGTCGGCGAAGAGTCGGTCGAGACCATCATCGCAGCCAAGGACGCCGCCATCAGCGGCGACTGCAGCGACGTAATCTACGAGACCGCCGACCTGTGGTTCCACAGCCTGGTCATGCTGGCCCAACTGGGGCAGCATCCGCAGGCCGTACTGGATGAACTGGACCGTCGTTTCGGTCTGTCCGGGCACGTCGAGAAAGCCTCGCGCCCGTCCGCCTGATCAACTTTTGAGAGGAGTAGCCACATGGGTATCTTTGACTGGAAACACTGGGTCGTCATCCTGGTCGTCGTGGTGCTGGTGTTCGGTACCAAGAAACTGAAAAACCTCGGCACCGATGTCGGCGAGTCGATCAAGGGCTTTCGCAAAGCCATGAACGATGATGAAAAACCGACCGATCCGACGACCACCCAAGCCCAGCCCGGCCAACCGGCCCAACCGGTACACCCGCAGGCCACTCAGCCTGTGAATGCACCGAATACCATCGATGTGCAGGCCCAGAAAGTCGAAGAGCCCATTCGCAAAGACTCGTGAGCACTGACTAATGTTTGGGATCAGCTTCACTGAACTGCTGCTCGTCGGCCTCGTCGCCCTGTTGGTATTGGGCCCCGAGCGCCTGCCGGGCGCTGCGCGCACTGCCGGTCTGTGGATCGGGCGCCTGAAGCGCAGCTTCAATGCGATCAAACAGGAAGTTGAACGTGAAATCGGTGCCGACGATATCCGTCGGCAACTGCACAACGAACATATTCTGTCCCTGGAGCAGGAAGCGCGGAAAATCTTCACGCCGACCCAACAGGAACCGACGCCGGTCCAGCCCGTGGTCGAGCCGACGATGGCTTCCCAAACGCCAGAAAGCGGCGTGCCGGTGGCAGAACCGGCGCCAGCGACACCGACGGTAGCGGACACAGCCTCCACCGCTGCGCCTGCGCCTAACGACCCTACTTTGCCGCCGCGAGCCCCATGAGCGATATCCCCGAAAACGACCAGCCGATGCCGCTGGTATCGCACCTCACCGAGTTGCGCACCCGCCTGCTGCGTTGCGTCGCGGCGGTTTTCATCATCTTCGCCGGGCTGTTTTCCTTCACCCAGCAGATCTACACCTTCGTCTCCACGCCGCTGCGCCAGTACTTGCCGGTAGGGGCGACGATGATCGCCACCGACGTGTCGTCGCCGTTCCTGACGCCACTGAAGCTGACGATGATGGTCTCGCTGTTCCTGGCGATCCCGGTGATCCTGCACCAGATCTGGGGCTTCATCGCACCTGGCCTGTACAAGCATGAAAAACGCATCGCCGTGCCGCTGCTGGTGTCCAGCATCCTGCTGTTCTACACCGGCATGGCCTTCGCCTATTACCTGGTGTTCCCGCTGATCTTCAAGTTC
The DNA here is from genome assembly GCF_052871455.1 of Pseudomonas sp. LARHCG127. Classification (NCBI taxonomy): domain Bacteria; kingdom Pseudomonadati; phylum Pseudomonadota; class Gammaproteobacteria; order Pseudomonadales; family Pseudomonadaceae; genus Pseudomonas; species Pseudomonas sp. LARHCG127. The sequence continues at coordinate 57,098 of NZ_JBIXJT010000010.1, read as the reverse complement.
TTCGCCGCCGCCACCCCGGCGGGCGTGGAAATGATGACGGACATCAGCAGCTACCTGGATTTCGTCATGACGCTGTTCTTCGCCTTCGGCGTGGCGTTCGAAATCCCGGTGGCGGTGGTGCTGCTGGTGTGGATCGGCGTGGTCGACGTCGCCTACCTGAAGAAGATCCGCCCCTACGTGATCATCGGCTGCTTCGTGGTCGGCATGATCCTGACCCCGCCGGACATTTTCTCCCAGACCCTGTTGGCCGTGCCGATGTGGCTACTGTTCGAGATCGGCATCCTGTTCGGTGGCCTGGTGCGCAAACGTCGGAAGGAAGACCCCGAGGACCAACCGGTCGATGACCATAACGATCAGCCGCCAGCGACCCAAGCGTGAACCTGCTGCTGCTCGAAGAGGCCGACTTCATCGGGCCTGACCGCGTCATCCTGAGCGATCGCCGGTTGACCCACATGCAGGAAGTCCACCGCAGCGCGGTCGGCGACAGCCTGCGTGTCGGGCGCATTGGCGGGTTGATGGGCTCGGCCCAGGTGCTGCGCCTGGAAGCTCGGGAAGCCGAACTGCAAGTGATCCTCGACCAGCCTCCACCGGCCAAGTTGCCCTTGACCCTGGTGTTGGCGCTGCCGCGTCCGAAAATGCTCCGGCGAGTGTTCCAGACCATCGCCACCATGGGCGTGCCGAGGGTGGTGCTGGTCAACAGCTATCGCGTGGAAAAGAGCTTTTGGCAGACGCCGTTCCTGGAGCCCGAGGCAATTCGGGAGCAACTGATCCTGGGGCTGGAGCAAGCCCGGGACAGCGTCCTGCCTGAAATCATCATTGAAAAGCGCTTCAAGCCCTTCGTTGAAGACCGCCTGCCGGCCCTTGTGGACGGGACCCTCGGGCTGGTCGGCCACCCGGGCAACCACCCGCCCTGCCCCCGGGCCCTGACGGAACCCGTCACCCTGGCAATTGGCCCCGAAGGCGGCTGGATCCCCTACGAGATCGATCTGCTGGGCAAGGCCGGCTTGCAACCGGTGCAGCTTGGGGAACGGATCCTGCGGGTGGAAACTGCCGTTACGGCCCTGCTCGCACGACTGTTCTGATCCCTTTGGTTTGCCACGCTATTCCAAAGGCATCTAACTCATTGCTCCTGCTCTCCTTTTCTGAGCCGATAGCGTTTTATACAACGCAATTCCGCCCTTCAAGGGAGTACCAGCATGATCCGATGGCTAGGTAACGTAGGCGTCAATCGCAAACTTGGCTTCGGTTTCGGCCTGGTGCTGTTCTTGACCGTGATGATCGCTTTCACCGGCTGGACCGGCCTGGGTAAAGTGATTGCCCACGGCGACACGCTGGGGCTCATCGCCAGCCTGAACGACCTGACCAAGGACCTGCGCTCCGCGCGTATGGATTACGACGCGACCCGCGGCGAGAAAGGCCCAGGTGACCTCAACGATCTCCTCGGTAAATTGGAACCTGGACTACAGGCTGCTCGCCAATCGATCAAGCAATCGGCCGATGTGGCGCTCATCGACAAACAACTGGCGGTTATTGCCGAGTACAGGACTGTCGTTGCCGAATTGGTCCGCGCCACAGTCAGTCGTGAGAATGCGCGCAGCAAGCTGGGCGCCAGCGCCGATAACACCGTGGCCCGAGTCGCCAGCGTTGAAAGCGCCATACGGCAAAGCGAGAACGCGGCTCAACTCGACAGCGTGGTGAGTCTGAGCAAGGCCATCCAGCAAGCCCGCTATCAGGTTCGCGGCTACACCTACAGCGGCCAGGCCGATGCCGAGCAGCCGGCCTTGGATGCCATCGATAACGCGCTGAAAGCGCTTGGCAGCCTGCCGGCCCAACTGCCCGCTGAACACGCCGCCAACCTGCAACAGGCCAGCGAGTCGTTCAAGGCCTATCGTGCCGCCGTCAGCCAGTTCCATGAAGCCCAGGCCGCCAGCGCTGCCGCCATCAAGCGCATGTCCGACTTGGGGGTTGTGCTACGCGGGGCCAGTAGGGACATCACGTTGTCCCAAACGGACGTGCGCGACCATGAGGCCGCCAGAGCCAACCTCTTCCTGATCTCGGCCGCTGCGTTGGCCCTGCTGTTCGGGGTGATCGCAGCCATGGTGATCACCCGGCAGATCGTCACTCCACTGGAGCAGACCCTCAAGGTCGCCGAACGCGTGGCGGCAGGCGATTTGACCCACAACCTAAGTTCCGAGCGCCGCGACGAACTGGGCCAACTGCAACGTGCCATGCAGAGCATGACCGTGGGCCTGCGGCAATTGATCGGTGGCATTTGCGACGGCGTCACGCAAATCGCCAGCGCCGCCGAACAGCTTTCGGCCGTCACCGAGCAGACCAGCGCCGGGGTCAATAGCCAGAAAGTGGAAACCGACCAGGTCGCCACCGCCATGCACGAAATGACCGCCACGGTGCAGGAAGTGGCGCGCAATGCCGAACAAGCGAGCGAAGCGACCGTCGCCGCGGACCAGCAGGCTCGCGAAGGCGAAAAGGTGGTTGGCGAAGCCATCGCCCAGATCGAGCGCCTGTCCAACGCTGTGGGCAATTCCACCGAAGCCATGGGCCACCTCAAACGCGAGAGCGACAAGATCGGCAGCGTCCTGGACGTGATCAAGTCCGTGGCCCAGCAAACCAACCTGCTGGCCCTCAACGCGGCCATCGAGGCGGCCCGGGCCGGTGAAGCCGGGCGTGGGTTCGCGGTGGTGGCCGACGAGGTACGCAGCCTGGCCCAGCGCACCCAGAAGTCCACCGAAGAGATCGAGCAACTGGTCCTAGGCCTGCAGACCGGAACCGAACAAGTCGCGTCCAGCCTGGACAACAGTCGCAACCTGACCGACAGCAGCGTCGAATTGACTCGCCGTGCCGGTAGCTCACTGGAAAACATCACCCGCACCGTTTCCGCGATCCAGTCGATGAACCAACAGATCGCCGCCGCGGCCGAGCAACAGAGCGCCGTGGCCGAGGAGATCAACCGCAGCGTCGTGAATGTTCGCGATGTCTCCGAACAGACGGCCGCTTCCAGTGAAGAAACCGCCGCTTCGAGCGCCGAACTGGCGCGGTTGGGGGCTCATTTGCAGACGCTGGTGGGGCGCTTCAAGGTCTGACCAAAGGGCAGGCACAAACCCTGTGTGGCGAGGGAGCTTGCTCCCGCTTGGCCGCGAAGCGGCCACCAACACTCTCCAGATTTACGACTGCTTCGCAGCCGAGCGGGAGCAAACTCCCTCGCCACGAAATCTTGGCAAATCCCTACAGATCCCACCGAAGCCGCCGATACAGTCCCCATAAAACCAAATCAGCGCTCCAAGGGAGTATCAGCATGTTCGGGTGGCTTGCCCAGGGTCTGGGAAATGTAAGCGTTAACCGCAAACTCGGCGCAGGCTTCGGCCTGGTGCTGCTCCTCACCTTGATGATTGCGTTCACCGGCTGGTCCGGCCTGGGCAATGTCATCAGCCGGGGCGACAAGCTGGGGTTCATTGCCAGTCTCAATGACTTGAGCAAGGACTTGAACCTGGCCAGCATCGACTACAACACCACGCGGGGCGAGAAAGGGCCACAACAGGTCAATGACCTACTTGGCAAACTCGAAGCCGGGCTGAAAACCGCTCGCGAGCTGATCGAACAGCCAGCCGATGTTGCATTGATCGACCAGCAACTGGCCGCCGTCGCCGAATACAAAAGCGCCTTCGCCCAGATGACCAGCGCCACCGTCAGCCGCGAAGATGCCCGCAGCAAGCTGGGCGCCAGCGCCGATAACACCGTGGCTCGCGTCGCCGAAGTGGAAAAAGCGCTGCTGCAAGGTGGCGACATCACCCAGTTCAACAGCATCGTGACCTTGAGCAAGGCCATCCAACAAGCGCGTTATCAGGTTCGCGGCTACACCTACAGCGGTAAAAGCGAGGCCCAACAACCGGCCATCGATGCAATCACCGATGTCTTGAAACTCTTGGCACGCTTGCCAGCGCAGTTGCCCGAAGAGCACGCCGACAAGCTCCAACAGGCCAGCGACTCGATGAACATCTATCGAGCGGCGGTCAGCCAGTTCCGCGATTCCCAACTTGATAACGGCGCCGCATTGCAGCGCATGAGTCAGCAGGGCCAGGTACTGATCGATTCCAGCCAGAAGCTCACCGTCTCCCAGACCGCCGTGCGTGACCACGACACCGCCCAGGCCAAGAGCGTCCTGATCGCAGCCGCTGCACTGGCGCTGCTGTTTGGCGTGATCGCCGCCCTGCTCATTACTCGGCAAATCGTCGGCCCGCTGGATGAGACCCTGAAGGTGGCAGAACGTGTCGCCGCAGGCGACCTGACCCACAACCTTACCTCCGAACGCCGCGACGAACTCGGCCAACTGCAACGCGCCATGCAACGCATGACCGTCGGCCTGCGGCAATTGATCGGTGGCATCGGTGAAGGGGTTACCCAGATCGCCAGCGCCGCTGAACAACTCTCAAGCGTGACCGAACAGACCAGCGCCGGGGTCAACAGCCAAAAAGTGGAAACCGATCAGGTCGCCACCGCCATGCACGAAATGACCGCCACGGTGCAGGAAGTGGCGCGCAACGCCGAGGAAGCTTCCGAAGCGGCCGTCGCCGCCGACCAGCAAGCCCGTGAAGGCGACAAGGTCGTTGGCGAAGCCATCGCCCAGATCGAGCGCCTGGCCAAGGAAGTAGGCAATTCCACCGCCGCCATGGGCGATTTGAAGCGTGAGAGCGACAAGATCGGCAGCGTCCTGGACGTGATCAAGTCCGTGGCCCAGCAGACCAACCTGCTGGCCCTCAACGCGGCCATCGAGGCAGCCCGTGCCGGTGAGGCCGGACGAGGCTTCGCCGTGGTGGCCGACGAGGTCCGTAGCCTGGCCCAGCGCACCCAGAAATCCACCGAAGAGATTGAAGAACTGATCGTGGGCCTGCAGACCGGTACCGAACAGGTCGCGACCATCATGGACAACAGCCGTAGCCTGACCGACAGCAGCGTCGAATTGACCCGTCGTGCGGGGAGCTCGCTGGAGAACATCACTCGGACGGTTTCGGCGATCCAGTCGATGAATCAGCAAATTGCCGCAGCGGCCGAGCAGCAGAGTGCGGTGGCTGAGGAGATCAACCGTAGTGTGCTGAATGTGCGTGATGTGTCGGAGCAGACGGCGTCGTCCAGTGAGGAGACGGCCGCTTCAAGTGCGGAATTGGCTCGGTTGGGCGTTCACTTGCAGACGCTGGTGGGGCGGTTCAAAGTTTAGAGACATTGGGGATTTTGTAACGAATGGCCGCTTAGCTGGTTTTCCAAACACATAGGCATGAAGCAGTGCATCAGTCCCTATTGGGGCTGAGAGCACTGCTCTACCGACAGTGATATTCGACATGCGCCGCAGCAGGTTTAATGTTTTTAAACATCCCGCCTACTTTAACTTTCAGACATAATTTATAACTGCCACATATCGTCAAATGATTGCAACCATCATAAAAATGACGAAAGCATCAGAAAAATCTATTGGACTTTTCTAGAGTTCACGACAGAATGGCACCTCCATTAACTATATGAAACATTCTTCACGGAAGAGGAATTATGGTCGCCTTTAACAAGCTTATACCTGAACTGATTGTGTCCGACATCAAGGCAAGCTCAAGTTTTTATTGCAAGCTCATTGGCTTCAGCGTTGAGTATGAAAGACCGAACGACGGTTTTATATTCATTTCCTATCACGGCAGCCAGTTAATGCTGGAGCAAGACGATCACAAAGAGTCGCCATGGCGTGTGGGCCCGCTACAAAAACCTTATGGACGCGGAATGAACCTCTCCATTGATTGTCCTGATGTCAGAGCGTTAGCGAAATCATTGATGGCTTCGGGATACAAGCTGCATAAACCGATAGAAGAATGCTGGTACAAAGAAAATGATTTGCTTCAAGGTCAAAGCAATTTTCTCATATTAGACCCAGATGGCTATTTACTTAGGTTTGCTCAAAACCTAGGCTCCAAATCCAGCCGCAACGAACTAATGTAAGCAAATGCTGGACTGGACACTCACTTTCTTGGAGAAAGTGAGTGTCCAGCCACCGGAATACCTCATATTGGGGCAATAAATCATCACGCCGCATGCGAACGTTTTAAAGCCATTCAAATGAAAGGCCATTGAACTTAACGCCCGCTGATACAATGAAGGGTTTTCACAGCCTGAAGAAAAATATTTTCAACAGTCACTTGCTCCTGTGCCGCCAGATGCGAAGTGACCATTATTTTTTTTGAGGGCAATGAGAGCAAACCATAGGGATCATCATGCTGGCCCTTGTTAGCCGCCCATTCGTTGTAGTAGCCATCGATAAAACAAAATGCATCCGCATTGCGATTGAGGTAGGTCTTGAGCGCACGCGGGCAGATAATTTTTGGATTGGACAAATTCAATATCATCAGTCCCGTTGACGCGCAGGCCAATACCGATTCATCGATAAGATTAAAGGTTTCGGCACAACCACTCAGATGAATACATAAAACGTCAACGGTGCTGACCAGATCACCGAGGGAGGTATGTTGCAGGCCCAATGACTTTTCCAGCGACTCCTTCCGTGTCCGGGACCAATAGCGCATATTTGCAGTTCCACGCATATGAAGCTGATATGCCACCTCACTTGCAATCGATCCCATGCCAACAAAGCCAACTTTAAGATTCAACAATGATCGCCTGGGCGTCTGTATCCAAGCGTTGCCCGCCTTCACACTTTCAGCGCTTTCAAAAGCCCTTGCCGAACAGAGGACAATCATTGCCAATGTAAATTCAGCCACCGCTTGCACGTTTAGGTTGGGTGTATTGGCTAATTTTATGCCTTTATCGGAAACATACTTCACGTCCACGAAGCTGGAGGTGCCTGTTCCCATTACAACGATATTCTCTAACCGAGTGGCGGCGTCAATCAGCTCCGCAGACAGGTATTCCGGTCCACCTAAAATATAGTCGTGCACATCGGGCAACACCTCTAGAATTTGCCTCTCATCAATAGGACGTCTTATATGGGTGAGTTCAATACCGTCTGAAAATACCGTTTTATCAATATCAAAATCCCCCGTTACCAGAACCTTTCTCATTCCGAAATCTTCTCTACACAATCATTGTAGTCTTTGGCCGATTCAAGCTCGAGCAGGGCTTGTCTCAAGCGCGAGAGCGAAAATTTGAATTGGTCATCAGGTTTCAAAAGCGCAATTCTTATACGGTCGTGCCCTGCGACCTCATGACTGTTCCAATAGAAATACCTCCCCGGCAACACGGCCACGTCATAAGTTGCAAGGTAGTCAGTTAATTCCAGGTCCGAGAGCCCAGTTCGTTTTATGTTAAGCCACATAACCGTCATGCCCGAATACGAATGCGGCGAATCAACGCTGACCCGTGTTCCTGCAAGCTGGGAACGTACTATTTCTGCATTCTTGGTAATAATCGAGTGCACATAAGAGAGCCCTCCTCTTTTTAGCGTCGCCTCGATAAATGCAATGATCAGTCTCAGTACAAAATTGGAACAGCAAAGATAAATTTCTTCGTAGATGGCTCTGATTTCCTGGGCCAGATTCTTGCTATATGACAGCAGGCTGGCCTTGGCATCCAATGTTGGCCATTGCTTACCGGTATCCTCCAGAATGATAAATGACGCGCCCTTTTCAACCAGGAGTGCATATTCGTCGATAGCGGTTTTGTGGCAGAACCGAAAAGAGGTATCGAGGATCAAAATTATATTGAGCCGATGGCACAGTTCCACAATATTTTTCATCATGACTGCATCGATGACGAAACCTGTCGGGTTATTGGGATTAACCATAAACAAGGCGTCAAGTTTTTTGTTTTGAACAAACCTCTCCAGCAAGCCCAAGTCTGAAAACAAGCTTTCTGGAACAGCTTCAAGCTCGACTTCCCTACGCCTAAGCAACTGGGCGAGGTTGTCAAAAGTGGGTTCGACAAGGCCTATTTTTAACTGCTTTGATCGCGCCCATGCTCCCACTATGTCTATGCTGTTTGACGCGGTAGGGCAGATCGAAAAATATTGGTGATTTTTTAACCCAGGCAGCGCAAAATAATCTGCAAAAATATCTTTGAACGCCATCTCCATTTGCGGAACAGGCGTCTCGACCGCCGAACCCCATAAGTCAGGCAACTCAGGTAACACGCTGCTAAAATGCGTTTTCGCAGAAATGTAGCTATGACCATCGGCAAGATTATATTGTGCCGACAACCCAAAAACTTCATGTTCAGTAAGGCTCTGGTTTTTGTAATCAGACATAAGGCTCATCGGGCTTCCTATCGGATAATTTGAATATCTAGTTCGACCTTGATCTAGGACTGCCTTCCTTGACGAACCGAACCTTAATAACCAAGCGCCCACATGTAAAGTTGACACACCCGCAACTAGCTATCTAAATATTTCCCGTTCTTAACAGACGGACAAAGCCGACACTGATGACGGGATTCTTTTGTAACGTAGATATTCGAATAATTATCGAGCTTTTAGGCTGAAGCATTGTTGCCGCAACTCGCCCTCTAGCGCGCCCACTCGAAAAACATCCAACAACCCAATCCACTTTTCAAAATATCTCACAGCAATAATCTGTATGCCTTTACCCAGCAGAAGATAAACCATCAAACAAGTTACAACCTGTCACCCTTCAGTGACGGCGCTTGACACTTATCCTCGTACACGCCGAGCACTCTCAAAACCTATCAGTTCTGATAGTAGACAACATTCTCATTCCGACCGAGACTGAATGAACGGTCTGTTTCCTGGAAAAATATTGATGTCGAACACTGCTGACAGACTATTAGTCCAGTATCTATACGATGCTCTCGATCGTCTGGTTTGCTGCGTGCCTGCCGACCAACTCCGTCGTGACCGGTTCTATCTATTAGATCGGCTCGCTACAGAAATCCAAGGATCCATTCAGTATCAGGTTTTTCAGACCTTGGATGTCTTGCTGGCGGAAAACCACGGAGGGAACACCCCACGTACGTCAATCCTGCTGACCGAAAAGCATCGCTCGGTGCTGCAGAGCAGCGACGGCACTTCGACCTATACGCCTTACGGTCATCGCCCCGCTCAAGGGGGCCTGAGCAGCCTTCTGGCTTTCAACGGTGAACGGAACGATACGATTACGGGTTGCTACTTGCTGGGAAACGGGCACCGTGCGTTCAATCCTGTCCTGATGCGCTTTAACAGCCCTGACAGCCTGAGTCCCTTTGGAGACGGAGGACTGAACTGTTATGCCTATTGTCAGGGAGACCCGATAAATCGCACAGATCCCACGGGACGGATTCCACACGGGCTGTTGTGGTTCGTAAATGGGCTGATGGAATTCGGCGGAAACTATGTACTTCCGTTCCTTGCTCCTAAAGTGCTGGTACGACGGCTTCCATTTGTCGCTGACGCCACGTTCGGGCGCGTTGCCAAAGTAGTGTCAAGCGGCAGCGCCTTCGTAGGGACCGTCGCCTATCTAGTCCTGAACCGAATGGAGCATCATCATCCTGAATCACCCGTCAATGACCCGCTCCTGATCGCCCTGGTGGCGCTGGGGGCGATTGGCATGGTGAGTGGTTTTGGTGTTTTGCTGCATAAACGAGCTCAACTGCCCCCGCTTCGGGACTCATTGACCCGAGAATCTCTAGTCTCCTCACCTACTTCCTGGACGTCTCCACGAAATCAAAGGTTTATCAAACGAAGGAGAATGTTTGATCTTGACGAATACACGGCGACGCTAAGTGCTTCCGCTATCCGAAGAAATACCCGCTACCCATGAACCTATGACTCACCGCGCACAAACAAAAAGCCCCGTTGGTTAGCGGGGCTCTTTGTCATGCCAGTTGAGGCTGTACGCTCACCGGCTGTAGCGGCAGCAACGGTGCATGAGGGTCCGCCTTGACCGATTCACGCCACGCCGCCAGCCACTCGGGATGCGCCTCGCTCCAGACCTGCTCATGCAAGCGGGACAGGGCCACCGGGTCGCTCAGCAGGGCCAGCCGCTCAGCGTTATTGAGACCGGCAGGGCCGACCTTCAGGGCGTGACGAACGCGTTCGACCCGCAGCCATTCAATCGGCTCGGCCTGGCCGTGACGCGAGGTCGCCAATGCATACGCCAAGGCGTTCTGTTGTGGATCGACCACCGCCCGGATGAAACCGTCGTTCAGCGCGTGCCAACGGTTCTCATGGGTGTACTGGTCCGTCGACAGCAGTTCCTGGGGCGGTGCGTATTCCTCGGGAATCAGGAATAAGCTCTCATCACGGGATTTCAAGCCCAGGCCCACGCGACTGGAGATCACCGACACCGGGATCGACAGGATCAGCGACCCGACGATCGGCACCAGCCACCAGAGGAAGCTTGGGTTCAGCCAGATCACCAGCAAGGCCCAGAAGAAGCCCAGCAAGGTTTGCGGACCGTGACGCTTGACCGCTTCGCTCCATGGCGTGGAGTCGTCGTCACGTTTCGGCGAGTTCCAGGTCGCGGCCCAGCCGAGGAACGCGGCGAGCACGAAACGGGTGTGGAAGATCATCCGCACCGGCGCCAGCAGCATGGAGAAGAGCATCTCCAGCAGCATCGACATGGTCACCTTGAACTTGCCACCGAACTCCTTGGCACCCTTGGCCCAGATCAGCACGATGCTCAGCAGTTTGGGTAGGAACAGCAGCACGATGGTGGTCGAGAACAGGGCGATGGCTTTTTCCGGATGCCATTGCGGCCACAGCGGATAAAGCTGGCGTGGTTCAAGGAAGTACTGCGGCTCCATCAGCGTGTTCACCGCCAGCAGCGCGGTGGACAGCACCAGGAAGAAGAACCACAGCGGCGCCGACAGATAAGACATCACGCCGGTCAGGAACACCGCACGGTGCACCGGGTGCATGCCCTTGACCAGGAACAGCCGGAAGTTCATCAGGTTGCCGTGGCACCAGCGACGGTCACGCTTGAGTTCGTCCAGCAGGTTTGGCGGCAGCTCTTCGTAGCTGCCCGGCAGGTCATAGGCAATCCACACGCCCCAGCCGGCACGGCGCATCAGCGCGGCTTCGACGAAGTCGTGGGACAGGATCGCGCCCGAGAACGCACCTTTACCCGGCAACGGCGCCAAGGCGCAGTGATCGATGAACGGTTTCATGCGGATGATCGCGTTGTGACCCCAGTAATGGGATTCACCCAACTGCCAGAAGTGCAGACCGGCGGTGAACAGCGGACCGTACACTCGCGTGGCGAACTGCTGCATGCGCGCATACAACGTGTCCATGCCCGAAGCCCGTGGCGCGGTCTGGATGATGCCGGCGTCCGGCGTGGCTTCCATCAGGCGCACCAGGCTGGTCAGGCATTCGCCGCTCATCACCGAGTCCGCGTCGAGCACGACCATGTACTTGTAGTCGCTGCCCCAACGACGGCAGAAGTCGTCGAGGTTGCCGCTCTTGCGTTTCACGCGACGGCGACGACGACGGTAGAAGATCTTGCCGAAGCCCCCGGCTTCACGGCAGACGTCCAGCCAGGCTTGCTGTTCGGCCACGCAGATATCAGTCTCGTTACTGTCGCTGAGCACGAAGAAGTCGAAGCGATCCAGGTCACCGGTGGCAGCCACCGACTCGAAGGTGGCGCGCAAACCGGCGAATACCCGCGGCACGTCTTCGTTGCAGATCGGCATCACCAGCGCGGTGCGGGCATCCTTGGGAATCGGCTCATTGCCGGCGCTGGCGCCAGAGATGCGGTATTTGTCGTGGCCGGTGAGCAATTCGAGAAAGCCCATCAGCGCTGTCCAGAAACCTGCCGACACCCAGCAGAACAGGATCCCGAACAGAATCAGGATGCTGGTTTGCAACGCATACGGCAGCACTTGCGTGGCCGTCTGCAACAGCGGTTGGTGCAGGACTTCTTCCAGGTCGACGAACGACCAGCCCTGGTAGGGCATGATGCCCTTCATGTACCAACCGGCGACGATGGTCTGGCCGAGCATCAGGATCAGCAGGATGTAGCGGCGGATCGAACCCACGGTACGCCAGCGTGCATGGGGCAGCACGCGCTCATCCTTGGGCGGCTTCGGCGGGTTGGTGCGACCGGTCAGGCGCCGCCAGGCGCGCACCAGGATATTGGTGCGCCACGGCTCCGGCACGACCTTGGTCCGACGGATCGGCGGCGTCGCTTTCAGGCACACCCGGCCACTGGCGTCGAGCCCCAGCATTTCCGCTTCTTCAAGCTCTTCGGCGGTGCTCAGGGTCAGCCGGCGACCCACCGAGGCTTGCACAGCCTCGGTGGGCGCGTCGAACGTCGGCGACGACAGGCGTTCGTGCAATTCGCTGAAGGACTTGCAGCCCGCCAGTTCGGCGCGCTGCTCGTCGGTCATGGGCAAATGGGCCAGGTACTCACTGAGCGTCTCTGGCTGTACTGGAGTATTACTCATCGGCTGGCAACTGATAGCTCCAGGTCTCGGTCAGGACTTGCTCAGTCGGTTCCGGTTCCTGCTGGGTTGGGGTCGGTTCGACCGCGGCGGTGTCCGCCTGGACAGCCTTGGCTTCGTCTTGCGCTTTTTCTTTCGCGAGCTCTTTTTCAGTCTGCTGGCGGGCGATCTTGTCGGCCTTGGCCAGGGTCGTGGTCGCGGAATGCGAGGCGGCCGGGGCTTCGACAGGCGTCAGCGGACGAACCAGTGCCGCACGCATCTCGGTGGCCTGTTTCGGGTCCTTGATCTTCAGTCGCAGCGTCAGGCGCCAGCCCTTGGTTTCAGGGTTGTAGCGCACGCTGTTCTCGACGATCTCGCCGTTGTCGCCAACGCTCACCTGGCTACGCACTTCGGCGTCTTCAGGCAATGCTTGCAGGGACGGCCCTTCGAAATCCACCAGGTAGGCCACGCTGCCGTCCGGTTGACGGATCAGGTTGGACTGCTTCACATCACCAGTGGAACGCAGGGTCTGCTTGACCCAGGCACTGTCTGGCGAGTGCAGGTTGGCTTCGTCGAGGGTCCAGTGCAGACGGTAGGCGAAGTCCAGCGGCTGGCCTGGTTCAGGCAGTTTTTCCGGGCTCCAGAACGCAACGATGTTGTCGTTGGTTTCGTCGGCGGTCGGGATCTCGACCAGATCGACGGTGCCCTTGCCCCAATCGCCTTTCGGTTCGATCCAGGCGCTTGGGCGTTTTTCGTAACGGTCATCCAGGTCTTCATAGTGGCTGAAGTCACGACCACGTTGCAGCAGGCCGAAACCACGCGGGTTTTCTACCGAGAAGTTGCTCACGGCCAAGTGTTTCGGGTTGTTCAGCGGACGCCAGATCCACTCGCCGTTGCCGGCATGGATGGACAGGCCGCTGGAATCGTGGAGTTCACGACGGTAGTTGAGCACCTTGGACGGCTGGTTGGCGCCGAACAGGAACATGCTGGTCAACGGGGCGATACCCAGTTTGTTGACGCGATCGCGCAGGAACACGCGGGATTTCACGTCGACAACGGTGTCGGTGCCCGGACGCACGGTCAGGCGATAAGCGCCAGTGGCCCGCGGCGAATCCAGCAGGGCGAAGATCACCAGGTGCTTGTCGGTGGGTTTCGGACGCTGGATCCAGAACTCGCGAAAGCGTGGGAACTCTTCACCGGATGGCAACGCGGTGTCGATGGCCATGCCACGCGCGGACAAGCCGTAGACCTGGCCCTTGCCGATGACGCGGAAATAACTCGCGCCCAGCATGGTCATGATTTCGTCTTGCTTGTCGGCCTTGTTGATCGGGTACAACACGCGGAAACCGGCGTAGCCCAGCTGTTCGGTGGCCTTGGGATCGAACTTCACGTCGCCGAAATCGAACCGTGTCGGGTCGTACTTGATCTCGTCGACGGTGGTCGCGGTGATTTCGTTGATCTTCACCGGGGTGTCGAAATGCATGCCCTGGTGATAGAAGGACAGCCGGAACGGGGTCTTCTGGTCGGCCCACTCCGCTTTTTCGGTGCGGAAACGGATTTTCTGATAATCGGCGAACTTCATTTCGCGGAATTCGTTCGGCAAATTGCTGCGCGGGGCTTCGAATTTCTGCCCGGCCAGTTCTTGTGCCTTCGCCGATACATCATCCAGGCTGAATGCCCACAGTTGGCCCGCGCCGAACAGGCACAGCAGGGCCGAGCCCGCTACCAAGGCGCTTCTAAACCGTTTGGCAGTCATTTTTGGTGCATTACAGGGACTAACAATCACGAGCAACCCTCGCCGAAAACTGATCAAAAAACCAACGGCCAGATAAAGTATCTACACGGTAACGGCGCTGAAAAACCGTTCCTGCGGACCACTCTTGCCAAGTTGGCGAGCATTGTTCCGACTCCGACGGGGCAAAATGATTCCCCAAACGGTTCAGGACAAGTCTCTACCTAAGTCAAATGGACCAGCGAACGCTGATCCCCCGTAGCGCGCGATTATCTAGTAGCCCGCGTGACAACGCATCAGGGGTAGCAAAGTATTTATCGAGAAAACTCCCTGTTTAGCCTCGAAACAGAACGGAAAAGATGTTTCAAACGCTTTCAGGACTGTAACAGGAAGGTTACCGGGCCATCATTGACCAGATGCACCTGCATGTCGGCGCCGAATCTACCTGATGCCACTGTGCCATGCACCTGTTTCGCCTGGGCCAGCAAATAGTTGAACAACTCTTCGCCCAAGGCCGGAGGCGCGGCCGTGGAAAAACTTGGACGCAGGCCGCTTTTGGTGTCCGCCGCCAAGGTGAACTGCGACACCAGCAGCAGCCCACCACCGACATCCACCACGGACAGGTTCATCTTGCCCTCGGCGTCGCTGAACACGCGATAGTTAAGCAGCTTGTGCAGGAGTTTGTCGGCGCTGGCCCGGGTATCCCCGGGCTCGACGGCCACCAGCACCAGCAAGCCTTGGTCTACAGCCCCGATGATCTCACCGGCTACTTCGACCCGTGCGCAGCGCACACGTTGCAACAGCCCCTTCATGCTTCCTCGGGCGGCAGGTCGAGCAGGCGCCGGGCCATTTGCGCAGCGGCGCGTACCAGCGCATCGGTAATTCCCGGCTCCGAAGCGGCGTGACCGGCGTCGCGGATCACCTGCAGTTCGCTGTTGGGCCAGTTCTGATGCAGCTCCCAGGCGTTGTCCAAGGGGCAGATGACGTCGTAGCGGCCGTGCACAATGACGCCCGGCAAATGGGCGATCTTGCCCATGTCGCGAATCAGCTGGTTGGGTTCGAGGAACGCATTGTTGGTGAAGTAGTGGCATTCGATCCGGGCAATCGAAAGCGCCCGCTGCGGCTCGGAGAAGCGATCGACCACCAGCGGGTTCGGACGCAGGGTCGCGGTACGACCTTCCCAGGTGGACCAGGCCTTGGCCGCATGCATCTGGGCAATCTGGTCGTTACCGGTCAGGCGCTTGTGGAAAGCGCTGAGCAAGTCGTCGCGCTCATCCAGGGGAATCGGCGCGATGTAGTCTTGCCAATAGTCGGGAAACAGGCGACTGGCGCCAGCCTGGTAGAACCACTCGATTTCCTGCGGACGGCAGAGAAAGATCCCACGCAGGATCAGGCCATGCACCCGCTCTGGATGGGTCTGGGCGTAGGCCAGGGCCAGGGTCGAGCCCCAGGAACCGCCGAACAGCACCCATTTTTCGATGCCCAGGTGCTTGCGGATGCGCTCCAGGTCTTCGACCAGATCCCAGGTGGTGTTGTTTTCCAGGCTGGCGTGGGGGGTGGAGCGACCGCAACCGCGCTGGTCGAAGGTGACGATACGGTAAAGGTTCGGATCGAAGTAGCGACGACTCTGCGCGTCGCAGCCAGCACCCGGGCCACCGTGAATGAACACCACTGGCAGACCTTCCGGGGAACCGCTTTCATCGACATAGAGCGTGTGGGTGTCATCGACAGCCAGATCGTGCCGGGCATGGGGTTTGATCTGCGGGTACAAAGTCTGCATTGCGCGCTCCGTAAGGGGTCGAGTCATCCCTGTGGGGACGTCTATTTAATCTGCCGTCCGGCATCATAAACCCGAATCACCTGAATGAGCATGCCCCTGCGCAGTCAAAGCATGTCAGCCAGGAACGCCAGCAGCGTGCGATACAACTGATCGACCTCTGGCACCTGGCCCCGGCCACGCAGGCAACCGTGGACCAGCCCTTCGCCGATATACAGCACGGAGTCCACCCCTGCGGCTTTCAGCCGCTCGCTGTAACGGACACCATCGTCGCGCAGCGGGTCCCATTGCGCGACCGCAACCAGCGCCGGCGGCACGCCGCTCAGGTCGTCGGCGAATAGCGGCATGGCATAAGGCGTGGGTTGGGCGCCACACAGGTACAGCGCCTCATAGCGCTCCAGGTCGCGGCCACTCAAGAGCGGGGCATCTTCGCACGCTTGGCGTGAGGGCAAATCCGCCGGGCCACCAAGCGCCGGGTAGATCAACACCTGGACCCGGGGCAACGGCTGCCCGGCATCGCGCAAGGCCAAGCACAACGCAGCGGCGAGGTTGCCGCCGGCACTGTCACCGGCCACCGCCCGGCGACGCGGGTCGATGGCAAACGGGGTGTCCGCCAAGTGGTGCCACACCGCGAGGCAATCTTCGAACGCGGCCGGAAACGGATGCTCGGGGGCCAGCCGGTAATCCACCGCCACTACCAACGCGCCAAGCTCAGCCGCCAGTTCCATGCAGATGAAGTCATGAGAATCCAGGTCCCCCACCACCCAACCGCCACCGTGCAGGTAGAGAATGCACGGCCAGCCGGCGAGCGGCGGCGCAATGCGCGGGTGATAGGCCCGGATAGGCACGCCGGCCAACGGCAAATCCTCCACCACGAGCGTTGGCGGACGCGACGGGGTAAACGCCCGGCACATCTGGCTGTAAGCCTGGCGCGAACCGTCGAGGCTGTCGTCCGGGGCGGTGAAGCTCAGGGTTTTGTCGATGAAGGCGGACATTGCCTGGGATAGTGGGTAGGCCATCTTGGATTGCCATGCGTCGAAAGAGGATGTGGCTCAGCCGTTTTTAGCTTCTGTGGCTTCTGTGGCGAGGGAGCTTGCTCCCGCTCGGGTGCGCAGCGCCCGCTTTTTTTCTAGGGCTGCTTCGCAACCCAGCGGGAGCAAGCTCCCTCGCCACAGGGGTATCAGTGTCCATAAGGTTGTGTCAGTGCTTGAGGCTGGCCTGCACCGCCGCTACGCCATCCTTGCCATCGAAGCTGGTCACGCCAGCGAGCCAGCGCTGCAAATCCTCGGGATGTTCGCGCAGCCATTGCCGGGCGACGTCCTGGGGTGTCTTGCGCTCCATGATCGGCACCATCATCTGGCTTTCCTGGGCGGCGGTGAACGTGAGATTTTCCAGCAGCCGCTGAACGTTGGGGCAACGCTGGGCGTAGTCCGGCGCGGTCACCGTGGACACGGTCGCGGCGCCTTCGTTCGGACCATAGACGTCTTCGCTGCCCGTCAGGTAGGCGATGTTCATGTTGATGTTCATCGGGTGCGGGGTCCAGCCGACGAACACCACGAATTCCTTGCGATTCACCGCCCGCTGCACCGCCGCCAGCATCCCCGCCTCACCGGATTCGATCAGCTTGAAATCCTTGAGGCCAAAGTGATTGGTTTCGATCATGGTCTTGATGGTGGTGTTGGCGCCACTGCCTGGCTCAATCCCATAGATCTTGCCACCAAGCTGATCCTTGAACCGGGCGATGTCGGCAAAGGTCTTGAGCCCCGCCGCAGCCACGTAGTCCGGGACGGCCAAGGTGGCCTGGGCATCGGCCAGGCTGGGTTTACCCAGGACCTTCACCTGGTTGGCCGCCAGGAACGGGGCGATGTTCTTGTCCATTGCCGGTTTCCAATAACCCAGGAAGATATCGAGCCGCTTGTCGCGGATGCCGGCGAAGATGATCTGCTGCACGGCGCTGGTCTGCTTGCTTTCGTAGCCCAGCCCGGTGAGCAACACGTCGGCCATGCCGCTGGTAGCGATCACGTCGGTCCAGTTGACCACGCCCATGCGTACGGTCTGGCAAGATGCAGGTTCAGCGGCCATCGCGCCGGAGCTTAGTAGAACGGTACCGCAGAGGAACGACAGACAGCGCTTGGACAGTCTTTTCATCGCGAGGGGTCTCGTGCGGCAGTGGATTGTTGTAGGTCGGTGTCTAGGTGCACCGTGCCTGGAACATTACGCAGCGTCGAGGCGGTAAAGGTGAACTGTGGCGACTTGGTTTTGCACGGTGGCGACAGGGAGAGCGGCTTGAAATGCTTTTGTGGCGAGGGAGCTTGCTCCCGCTCGGTTGCGTAGCAACCAAAAAAGCGAGGGCGGCTTCGCCACCCAGCGGGAGCAAGCTCCCTCGCCACAGAACCCCCTGTTCACAAGAAGTCCTTCACAAAGACCGCTTGGTCACAGGTTAATGTTTGTAGGCCTTTTGCCCCCACGCCAGGAAGCCTTCCAACAACTCCCTGAGCACCACCTGGGTCGGCGCCGCCAGATCGGAGCGATAGTTGAACGGTTCGAACTCTTCCATGTAGGTGCTTTGGCACAGTTCCAGTTGCACCGCGTGAATGTCCTCGGCCGGGTTGCCGTAATACCGGGTGATGTGTCCGCCCTTGAAACGCCCGTTGAGCACATGGGTGAACTGGCCATGGCGAGCGCAGATGGCTTCGAGCTGGCTGGCCAGGGTCGGGTCGCAGCTGGCGCCGTTGAACGTGCCCAGGTTGAAGTCCGGCAGCTTGCCGTCGAACAGGTGCGGGATCACCGAACGGATCGAGTGGGCATCGAACAGCAAGGCATAGCCGAACTCGGCCTTGAGCCGCGCCAGCTCCTGCTGCAGCGCCTGGTGGTACGGCATCCAGACTTGTCGCAGGTACGTCGCCCGCTCCTCGGCCGACGGTTCCAGTCCTTCGCGAAACAACGGCACGCCATCGAACAGCGTCGCCGGGTACAGACCGGTGGTGGCGCCGACGTACATCGGCTTGTCATCGGCGGGGCGATTCAGGTCGACGACGAACCGCGAGTATTCCGCGGCCAGGGTGCTGGCGCCCAACTCATTGGCGAACGCATAGAGCTTGGGAATGTGCCAGTCAGTGTCCGGCAGGCTCTGGGCCTCGGGGATCAACCCGGCCTGTACCGCCGGGGTCAGGCGCAGGCCGGCGTGGGGCATGCTGATCAACAGCGGCACGCGCCCTTGCTTGAAATTCAGGACCTTCTCCACAACCATTCTCCTCAATCGATTTCCACGCCGTGACGCACGACGCGTTTTTCCAGATCGCCACCGAGCCAGTACGCCAGGTCAGCGGGGCGGTCGATGTGCCAGGCGACAAAATCCGCGACCTTGCCGGCTTCCAGCGAACCGTGGGTCTGCGCCATGCCCAAGGCCTGGGCCGCATGAATCGTCGCCCCCGCCAAGGCTTCTTCCGGGGTCATGCGAAAACAGGTGCAGGCCATGTTCAACATCAAGCGCAACGACAACGCCGGCGAAGTGCCGGGGTTGAGGTCGCTGGCCACGGCGATTTTCACGCCGTGCTTGCGCAGGGCATCCATGGGCGGCAGCTGGGTTTCGCGCAGGAAATAAAACGCCCCCGGCAGCAACACCGCCACGGTGCCGGACGCGGCCATGGCCATGGCATCGTCTTCGGTCATGAACTCCAGGTGATCGGCCGACAGCGCCTGGTAGCGTGCCGCAAGGCTGGAACCCTGCAGCGATGACAACTGTTCGGCGTGCAGCTTCACCGGCAGGCCCAATTGCTGCGCGGTGATGAACACCCGCTCGACCTGCGCCGGGGAAAAGGCCAGGTATTCGCAAAAGGCGTCCACCGCATCCACCAGCCCCTCTGCCGCCAGGGCCGGCAGCATCTCGGTGCAGATGTGCTCGATGTAATCATCGGCGCGGTCCTTGTATTCCGGCGGCAAGGCGTGGGCCGCCAGGCAGGTGCTGCGTACGCTGACCGGAAGTTCGGCAGCGAGGCGGCGAATGACCCGCAAGATCTTGCGTTCGCTGGCCAGGTCCAAGCCATAGCCGGACTTGATTTCCACCGTGGTCACGCCGTCACGCATCAGGCTTTTCAGGCGTTTGGCCGCGCTGGCGAACAGCTCGTCTTCACTGGCGGCGCGGGTGGCGCGCACGGTACTGGCGATGCCACCGCCGGCCGCGGCGATTTCGGCGTAGCTGACACCTTGCAGGCGCTGTTCGAACTCACCGCTGCGGTTGCCGCCAAACACCGTGTGGGTGTGGCAGTCGATCAGCCCCGGCGTGACCCAGGCGCCCTTGAGGTCGTTGACCGCCGGGTAATCGCCTGCTGGCAACTCGGCGCACGGGCCGATCCATTGAATGTGCTCGTCCTGGGTGACGATGGCGGCGTCTTCGATGATCGAGTAGACGCCTTGGGCCATGGTGGCGGCGTGGCAGTTTTGCCAGAGGGTTTTCATCCCGGTTTCCTCGTCTCATTCAAAATCGAATCGCGAGCAGGCTCGCTCCCACAGGGATCAGGGGTGTACCCCAAATGAAGGGCTCGACACCGATCCCCTGTGGGAGCGAGCTTGCTCGCGAAGGGGCCCTTACAGGCTCGGCAACAGCTGCGCCGTAACCAATTCGTTCAGGCACCGACTCGCCAGCAATTCACTCGCTGCATTGATGTCCGGCGCAAAGAACCGGTCCTTCTCATAGAACGGCACTTCTGCACGCAACAGGCCCCGGGCCTGTTCCAGTTTGGCGGAAGTCTTCAAGCCGCCGCGCAGGTCCAGGCCCTGGCATGCCGCAAGCCATTCCACCGCCAAAATCCCACGGGTGTTCTCGGCCATCTCCCACAGGCGCTTGCCAGCGGCCGGGGCCATGGAGACGTGGTCTTCCTGGTTGGCCGAGGTCGGCAGGCTGTCCACCGAATGGGGATGGGACAGCGCCTTGTTTTCACTGGCCAGGGCGGCCGCAGTCACTTGGGCGATCATGAAGCCGGAGTTCACCCCGCCATTGGCCACCAAGAACGGCGGCAGTTGCGACATGTGCTTGTCCATCATCAGCGAAATGCGCCGCTCACTCAGGGAGCCGATTTCGGCAATCGCCAGGGCCATGTTGTCAGCGGCCATCGCCACCGGTTCAGCGTGGAAGTTGCCACCGGAAATCACGTCGCCCTCGGCAGCGAACACCAGCGGGTTGTCCGACACCGCGTTGGCCTCGATCACCAGCACTTCGGCAGCCTGGCGGAACTGGGTCAGGCAGGCACCCATCACTTGCGGCTGGCAGCGCAGGGAGTACGGGTCCTGGACCTTGTCGCAGTTCTGGTGCGAATCGGAGACTTCGCTGCGCTCGCCCAGCAGGTCGCGGTAGGCCGCGGCGGCATCGATCTGGCCTTTCTGGCCGCGAGCCGCATGGATACGTGCATCGAATGGCGAACGCGAACCGAGCACCGCTTCCACCGTGAGGCTGCCCAGGGCCAGGGCACCGGCGAACAGGTCTTCGCCTTCGAACAGGCCGCGCAGGGCAAACGCGGTGGAGACCTGGGTGCCGTTGAGCAGCGCCAGGCCTTCCTTGGCGGCCAGGGTCAGCGGCGCGAGGCCGGCCATTTTCAGGGCGTCGACGGCCGGCAGCCATTCGCCCTTGTAGCGGGCCTTGCCTTCGCCCAGCAGCACCAGGGACATATGGGCCAGCGGCGCCAGGTCACCGGACGCACCGACCGACCCCTTGAGCGGGATGTGCGGGTAGACCTCGGCATTGATCAGCGCAATCAGCGCATCGATCACCTGCCGACGGATGCCGGAAAAACCCCGGCTCAGGCTGTTGACCTTGAGCACCATGACCAACCGCACCAGCGCATCGCTGATCGGCTCGCCCACGCCAGCGGCATGGGACAGCACCAGGGAGCGCTGCAGGTTCTCCAGGTCTTCGCTGGCGATGCGGGTCGAGGCCAGCAGGCCGAAACCGGTGTTGATGCCGTAGGCGGTACGGTTCTCGGCGAGGATCTGTTCCACGCACGCAACACTGGCCTCGATCTGCGCCGACGCGCTGGCGTCCAGGCTCAGGGTCACCGGATGCTGATAGATGTCACGCAATTGAGCCAGGCTCAATTGGCCGGGAATCAGGTTTAAGGCAGTCATGTATTGCTCCTTTTGAGAGTTTTGTTTTTCACCCGCCAGTCGCTCCGGAATGTTCCGTTATCCGTCACCTTCGCTTTTTGGGCGATGCCTTGTGGGCTATAGGTGCCTTGGCACGCTGGCGCTATTTTTGATCAGTTCAAATGGGGTAGTACGTTGTGCAGCACGTTCGGATCTTTTAGCAGCCCGGCGGCACTGGCGATGTCCGGCGCCAGCCAGCGATCCTGGTCGTAGGCCGGAACACGCTCGCGCAGCAGCTTCCAGGCGATGTCCGTCCCGGCGCCGAAGCGCTGCGTCTTGAGAAATTCAAAGGCCTGGGCCGCCAGCAGGTATTCGATGGCGAGGATCTGCGTGCAGTTTTCCAACGCCCGGTGCAGCTTCAGGGCGGCGTTGGTGCCCATGCTCAAATGGTCTTCCTGCAACCCGGAGGTGACGAAATTGTCCAGCACCGCCGGTTGCGCCAATTGCTTGTTTTCCGCGCACAGCGATGCGGCGACGTATTGCACGATCATCATCCCCGAGTTCACGCCGGGGTTGGCCACCAGGAAGGCTGGCAGGCCGCTGACGTGCGGGTTGATCAGCCGGTCGAGGCGGCGCTCGGCGATGGAGCCGATCTCTGCCATGGCAATCGCCAGCAGGTCTGCCGCCAACGCCACCGATTGGCCGTGGGGATTGGCCTGGGACATGACCCGGAAGTTCTCCGGTGTCCCCAGCAGCAGCGGGTTATCGGTCACCGAGTTGAGTTCGGTTTCGATCTGTTGTCGGGCATGGGCCAATTGGTCGCGAGCCGCGCCGTGTACCTGGGGAATCGAACGGATACTCAAGGCGTCCTGGGTGCGAATACCCAGGCTACCGGCGATGACTTCGCTGCCGTCGAGCAATGCCCGCAGATTGACGCCGACCTGCTGCATGCCCGGATGCGGCTTCAGCGCCATGACGTCGGCGTCGAACGCGGCGATCTGGCCGCGCTGGGCCTCGAAACTCATGGCGCCGATCACGTCGGCCCATTGCACCAGTCGCGTGGCATCGGCCAGGGCCAGGCAACTGAGGCCGGTCATGCATGGCGTGCCGTTGACCAGGCACAAACCGTCCTTGGCCCCCAGTTGCACCGGTTGCAAATTCTCGGCGGCCAGGGCCTGTTGCGCCGGGACGATTTGCCCGCGATAGCTGACCTGGCCAACGCCCAGCAACGCAATGCCGATGTGGGCCATGTGGGTCAGGTAACCCACCGAACCCTGGGACGGCACTTGCGGGGTGATGCCGCGATTGAGCAGGGCCAGCAACGCCTCGACCACGCGCCGATGGATGCCGGACTTGCCCTGGCTGTAGTTATGGATGGCCGCGCAGAGAATCGCCCGGGTCTGCTCGTCGGAGAGCGCCGGGCCGACGCCACAGGCATGGCTGAGCAGGGTATTGCGCGACAGTTGGCTGAGTTGTTCGTCCTTGAGCGAGACATTGCACAAGGCGCCCAGGCCGGTGTTGACGCCATAGGCGCGTTCGCCGCTTTCGACGATGCGCTGGACGATGGCCTGGGCATTGTCGATCCGTGCCCAGGTCTGGGTCGACAGCTCTAGCACCGCGCCGAAGCGAGCGACGGCGACCACGTCCTGCCAGCGCAACGGAGCGCCGGTGATGATGATTTTTTCAGCCTGGGACATCTTCAACCTCATGAAAAAATTATTTCAGCATCACATCTGGCTAAAAGCACAGCCTTTGTGGCGCGGGAGCTTACTCCCGCTGGACTGCGCAGCAGGCCCAAAAGAAGCGGCCGCTACGCGCCCGAGCGGGAGCAAGCTCCCTCGCCACAAAAGCGCGCCAGCCACCACAACCTCAAACCACCGCAGCCCTGCGCTGCACAAACCGATCGACATACTCATCCGCCGGCGAGTGCAGGATCTCCCGCGGCGTGCCGACCTGGATCAGCTTGCCGTCCTTGAGAATCGCAATGCGATTGCCGATGCGCACGGCCTCGTCGAGGTCGTGGGTGATGAAGACGATGGTCTTGTGCAGGGTCTTTTGCAGTTCCAGCAACTGGTCCTGCATTTCCGCGCGGATCAGCGGGTCGAGGGCGCTGAAGGCTTCGTCCATCAGGATGATGTCCGTGTCCGCCGCCAAGGCCCGGGCCAAACCGACGCGCTGGCGCATGCCACCGGAGAGCTGGTGCGGGTATTTGTTCTCATAGCCTTTCAGGCCCACGGTGTTGATCCAGTGCAGCGCCCGCTCGGCGCACACCTGCTTGCTCTCGCCGCGCACTGTCAAGCCGTAGGCGACGTTGTCCAGCACGCTCTTGTGGGGCAGCAGGCCGAAGCTCTGGAACACCATGCTGATTTTGTGCCGGCGAAATTCGCGCAAGGCGTCCATGTCCAGTTGCAGGATGTCTTCGCCGTCCACCAGGATCGCGCCGCTAGTGGGATCGATCAGCCGGTTGAAATGGCGCACCAACGTGGATTTGCCGGAGCCGGACAGGCCCATGATCACGAAGATCTCACCGGTGCCGATGCTCAGCGACAGGTCGTTCACGCCGACCACGCAGCCGGTTTCGGCCAGCACCTGGTCCTTGGTCTTGTTCTGGCGGATCAGCTCCAGGGCTTCCTTGGAGCGGTTGCCGAAAATCTTGAAGACGTTTTTGACTTCGATCTTGCTGATGGCTGCGTTGCTCATTTGCTCACCTCATGCCGAGGACGACCATAGGCCTGGGTAATGCGGTCGATGACCACGGCGAGAATCACAATGGCCAGGCCCGCTTCCAGGCCACGCCCGACGTTGAGGGTCTGGATGCCCACCAATACGTCTTCACCCAAGCCACGGGCGCCGATCATCGAGGCGATGACGACCATCGACAGGGCCATCATGGTGGTCTGGTTGATCCCGGCCATGATGCTCGGCAGGGCCAGGGGCAGTTGCACGCCGAACAACTGCTGCCAGCGGTTGGCGCCGAAGGCGTTGATCGCCTCCATCACTTCGCCGTCCACCTGGCGGATGCCCAGGTCAGTCAGGCGAATCAACGGCGGCGCGGCGTAGATCACCGTGGCGAAGATCGCCGGGACCTTGCCCAGGCCAAACAGCATCAACACCGGAATCAGGTACACGAAGCTCGGCATGGTCTGCATGATGTCCAGCAACGGCATCAACACCGAACGCAGGCGATTGCTGCGCGCCGAGAGAATGCCCAGGGGAATGCCGATCATCACCGAGATCAGCGTCGCCACCAGCATCAGGGCGAGGGTCTGCATCAATTTGTCCCACAGGCCCACCGCGCCCACCAGGAACAACAGGCCGACGATCACCGCCGTAGCGACGACCTTGCGGGTGGCGTGCCAGGCAACGCCGCCGACGATGGCCAGCATCAACCACCACGGCGCCATGCGCAGCAGGCCTTCGAGGTTGACGATGGCCCACAGCAGGGTGTCGGAGATGTGCCGGAACACATCGCCATAATTGGTCACCAAGGAATCGACCCAACCGTTGACCCAGTCGGCGATGGAGAAGGTAAAGCTTTCGGGAAACATAAGAGACTCTCGATCAGGTGGATGCGGTGAATGTCCCGGCCAGCCCCACGGTTGGCCGGGAAATATTCGACCTACAGAGCCGCGTCGATTTTCTTGGCAGCGTCTTCACTGACCCAGGCGTGCCAGACTTCAGGATGT
Source organism: Pseudomonas sp. LARHCG127 (assembly GCF_052871455.1). NCBI lineage: Bacteria > Pseudomonadati > Pseudomonadota > Gammaproteobacteria > Pseudomonadales > Pseudomonadaceae > Pseudomonas > Pseudomonas sp. LARHCG127. The sequence goes on along the minus strand of NZ_JBIXJT010000010.1, from coordinate 31,465 downwards.
TCCTTCAGGAAGATCTTCGCCAGTTTCGGCGACTCGATCCGCTCTTTGGCCATGCGCCCGAGGTTCTGGTTCAGGATATCGATCGGCAGGTTGACCTTTTCCAGCACCGCCACCAGTTCCGGGGCTTCGTCGTGGAAGGTCTTGGACAGGCCGACCTTGATGCTCACACTTTTATCCACGCCGGGTTTTTCTTCGAGTTTGACCAAGTCCACCTGGCCCATCAGCGGCGTTGGCGACCAGTAGTAGAACAGGATCGGCTCGCCACGCTTGTAGCTCGACAGCACCGCCGCATCCAGGGCCGGGCCGGTGCCTGGACGGAAGTTGGTGTAGGTTTTTTCCAGGCCGTAGCTCTTCAGCATTTCGCTGTTGTCCAGCTCGCAGGTCCAGCCGGCCGGGCAGTTGTAGAAGCGGCCCTTGGATGGCTCTTCCTGATCCTTGAACACGACGGCGTACTGGCCCAGGTCGGCGATGTTCTTCAGGCCCGGGGCCTTGGCTTCGAGCTTGCGCTTGGCATCGCCTTCAATCACGTAGCGCGGCACGTACCAGCCTTCGATGGCGCCCACCACCGGGGCCCCGACGCCGACCACCTTGCCGGCCTTCTCGGCCTTGTTCCAGACTTCACTGCGGCCGACCCACTCTTCGGCAAATACCTGGATGTCGTTGCTGCTCAGGGCGTTTTCCATGGTGATGGAGTTGCCGGGCAGGCTGTCGGTCTTGCAGTCGTAGCCTTTTTCCAGCACCACTTGCAGGACGTCGGTCAGCAGCATGCCGCTTTCCCAGTTCAGGCCGGCGAATTTCACCGGTTTACCCGACTCGCACCAACCGGCCGCTTGCGTGGCGCCGGCGCTGGCCAGCAGGCCCATGGAAAGCAATGTGGTCAGCAGGGTCTTGTTCGACTTCATTATGTGACGCTCCTAATCAGTTGGATTGGCTTACGGCAGTCAAGAGGCATCCAGCCCTGTCAACGTCCCATCAGACCGCTTGGATGCGGCCCGCCCTGCTCGGTTGTGCGTCAACCGCGTCCTGCTCGACCGGCAGGATCAATTGATCGGGTACTGCGCTGTGCCACTTCCTGGCGACGACGTAATACAGCGCCGCCGGGACCACCAGGCCGATGATCCAGGAGATGTCCACACCGCCCATGGCTTTCACCAACGGACCGGTATAGAACTTGGTGGCAATGAACGGCAACTGAACCAGTACACCAAAGACGTAGACGCTGATGCCGAGGGCATTCCAGCGACCGTAGCGACCCTTCGGATCGTTCAATGCCGGCACGTCATAACGCTCGCGCGTGATGCAGTAGTAGTCCACCAGGTTGATCGCGCTCCACGGCGTGAAGAACGCCAGCAAGAACAAGATGAAGGACTTGAACGCACCGAGAAACGAGTGCTGGCCGAGCAGCGCGATCAAGGTCGCCGCGCCGACAATGAACAGCACGAACACCAGACGCTGCACACGCGTTACGTTCAGGTGTCCCCGGAACCCGCTGATGATGGTCGCGATGCACATGAAGCTACCGTAGGAGTTCAGCGTGGAGATGGTGACCTTGCCGAACGCGATGCTGAAGTACAGCAACGCAGCCGTGGCACCGGTACCGCCCAGGCCAACGATGTAGGCCACTTCGTGACCGGCGAACTGCCCGTTGGCCGAGGCGGCGGCAAACACGCCGAGGATCATCGCCACCTGTGCGCCGATGACTGAACCGGCACCTGCGGCAAAAAAGGTTTTCACCGAAGAGGTCTTGCTCGGCAGGTAACGCGAATAGTCCGCCACGTAGGGGCCGAAGGCGATCTGCCAGGAGGCCGCGAGCGACACCGCCAGCAGGAAACTGCTCCAGCTGAAATGGCGGATTTGCAGGAGTGCGCCCACGTCGGTCTGGCTGATCAGGCGAGCAAACAGGTAAACAAAGGCAATCACACCAATCACGCTGGCGACACGGCCAATGAAGTGAATCACCCGATACCCGAGCACCGTGACCAGCACAATGACACTGGCGAAAATGAGGATGCCGACACTGTCGCTGACACCAAACAACTGGCCCAGCGCCTGGCCGGAAAGCACGGTCCCCGTCGCGGTGAAACCCAGGTACATCAGGCACACCAGCACGATCGGGATGGCCGCGCCATACACACCAAACTGCACACGACTGGAGATCATCTGCGGCAGGCCAAGCTTTGGCCCTTGGGCGGCATGCAAGGCCATGACGCCACCGCCGAGCACTTGGCCGATCAGCAAACCGATCAACGACCAGAACACATCACCGCCCAGCACCACCGCCAATGCACCGGTGACGATTGCAGTGATTTGCAGGTTGGCCCCCATCCAGAGGGTGAACTGGCTCAACAGCCGACCGTGTCGCTCCGCTTCCGGGATGTAGTCGATCGAACGTTTCTCGATCAACGGCTTGCTGCTTGCGCGTGTGCTGGTGACAGCCATGGTTCAACCTCTGTGGATTGTTCTGCAATTCATCCCTGTGGGAGCGAGCTTGCTCGCGATGAGGGCGTGTCAGTAGACGGAACCGGTACTGATCCACCGCTATCGCGAGCAAGCTCGCTCCCACAAGGGATCCGGGATTACTTGCCGGTAATCATCGGCAGGTTCAGCCCCTGCTCCTTCGCGCAATCAATGGCGATCTGGTAACCGGCATCGGCATGGCGCATCACGCCGGTCGCCGGATCGTTGTGCAGCACGCGGGCAATCCGCTCGGCCGCTTCATCGGTACCATCGCAGACGATCACCATGCCCGAGTGCTGGGAGAAGCCCATGCCGACGCCGCCACCGTGGTGCAGCGATACCCAAGTCGCGCCACTGGCGGTGTTGAGCAAGGCATTGAGCAGCGGCCAGTCGGAAACGGCGTCGGAGCCGTCCTGCATGGATTCTGTTTCACGGTTCGGGCTGGCCACGGAACCGGAGTCGAGGTGGTCACGGCCGATGACGATCGGCGCCGACAGCTCACCGCTGCGCACCATTTCGTTGAACGCCAGGCCCAACTTGGCGCGCTGGCCCAGGCCAACCCAGCAGATCCGTGCCGGCAAGCCCTGGAAGCTGATGCGCTCGCGAGCCATGTCCAACCAGTTATGCAGGTGAGCGTCGTCGGGGATCAGTTCCTTGACCTTGGCGTCGGTCTTGTAGATGTCCTGCGGGTCACCCGACAGCGCCGCCCAGCGGAACGGGCCGATGCCGCGGCAAAACAGCGGACGGATGTAGGCCGGGACGAAACCCGGGAAGTCGAAGGCATTTTCGACGCCCTCTTCCTGGGCCATCTGGCGGATGTTGTTGCCGTAATCGAAGGTCGGCACGCCCATTTTCTGGAAGGCCAGCATGGCTTTGACGTGGACGGCCATCGATTGCTTGGCGGCCTTCACCACGGCGGCGGGCTCGGTCTTGGCGCGGGCACGGTATTCGTCCCAGGTCCAGCCGGCCGGCAGATAGCCGTTGAGGGGATCGTGGGCGCTGGTCTGGTCGGTGACCATGTCCGGACGCACACCACGACGGACCATTTCCGGCAGGATTTCCGCCGCGTTCCCACACAGTGCAATGGAAATCGCCTTGCCTTCGGCGGTGTATTTCTCGATGCGCGCCAGGGCGTCGTCGAGGTCTTTGGCCTGCTCGTCGACGTAGCGGGTTTTCAGGCGGAAATCGATGCTCACCTGCTGGCACTCGATGTTCAGCGAGCATGCACCGGCCAAGGTCGCGGCCAGCGGCTGTGCGCCGCCCATGCCGCCCAGGCCGGCGGTCAGCACCCAGCGGCCCTTGAGGTTGGAATCGTAATGCTGGCGACCGGCCTCGACGAAGGTTTCATAGGTGCCTTGCACGATGCCCTGGCTGCCGATGTAGATCCAGCTGCCGGCGGTCATCTGGCCGTACATGGCCAGGCCCTTGGCGTCGAGTTCGTTGAAATGTTCCCAACTGGCCCAGTGCGGCACCAGGTTGGAGTTGGCGATCAGTACGCGGGGGGCGTTGCTGTGGGTCTTGAACACGCCCACCGGCTTGCCGGATTGCACCAGCAGGGTTTCGTCGTCATTCAGGTGGGTGAGGCTTTCGACGATCTTGTCGTAGCACTCCCAGTTGCGTGCCGCGCGGCCGATGCCACCGTAGACCACCAGCTCCTTGGGGTTCTCGGCCACTTCCGGGTCGAGGTTGTTCATCAGCATGCGCAGCGGCGCTTCGGTCAGCCAGCTCTTGGCGGTCAGCGTGTTACCGCGAGGGGCGCGGATTTCAACGTCACGGTATTTTTCGGGTTTGCGGGTAGCGTCGGTCACAGCAAAAACTCCTCAGCGATCAATCCAGACCAGCCCGGGCAGTGGGCAGCGATTTCTACGAACGTTGCGTTGAATATCGGTGACTCATACGCATACGTCTTTACTTGTATGTACAAGCATATGCAATCAAGCGGCCAACTTGTTAGAGGTAGTGTTCAGAAACGGTTGGGGAATTGCTGAAAGCCTTGTGATTCAAGGGCTGCTGAGCGGCATGAAATTTTTGACGGGGGGGTTCAAAGGGAGGAATCGGGGGGACATAAAAGCGTGATATTGCGCCACGCTGGGGCATTCAGTAACAAGTTGGTGCGTGCGGAAGGAACAATAAACACGCTTTTTGTGGCGAGGGAGCTTGCTCCCGCTGGGCTGCGAAGCAGACCCCAAAAAACAGGGCCGCTGCGCGCTGGAGCGCCAGCCCGGCCCAGCGGGAGCAAGCTCCCTCGCCACAAAAGCTCTGTCGCAGGATTTCTTTAGTGGGCCGTCAGCTCGATCACGCAGCATTGGCCGTGGGTGGTGATTTCCAGCAGCCCGGTGTTGCCGCTCAGTTGCAGGCAGTCATAAAGCCCCAGCGCCTCGACAGCCTCATCCATCTTGATCCTCAGCGTCGGCGCGGCACTGAACACCAACACCGTTGCCGCCTCGCTGAAAAACCGCTGCTGGCCGCCCAACCATTGCAATCGCGCGCGGTAACGCTGCGGTGCGTAGATCAGGTTGAAGTCACGAATCGGTCCGCCCAGCAGCGTGCAATGCACATGGCTCTCGCCGCTGAACGCAAAAGCGTCCAGCGGATAAAGCGCCCGCGTAGCCTGACCATCGACATTCAACGTCATGCCATCTCCCTGCAAGACACTGATGATCCGCTCGTAACCGGCGAAGGTGGAAAAACCACCCGACTCACCGATATCGGCAATCGACAGTCTCCAGCCGAAACCTTCCAGGCCGGTGCCGGCATCGCGAGTGATTTCCTCGGTACTGCCGCCACCGTTCTTCCAAGGCATGCGCGGGTAATCCGCGGCACGTAACACTTTCAATTGGCTCATTTATGAAAACGCCCTTCCAGACTGTGACGTGAGCCCGGATGGATCAGGCGAGCGGCGGTGACCGGTTGGCGCCCGGACCAGGTGCGGCGACGGATCAACAGGCACGGCTCGCCCCTTTCGATCTGCAACAGCTTGCATTCGCTCGGCTCGGCTAGGATCGCCTCCACTACGTGCTCGCCTTCGGTCAGCGGCGCAACCTGGTTCAGGTAGGCGTAGGGGGTTTGCACGGTAAAGTCCTGCTTGAGGTATTCAGGTGCCACCAGTGCGTTGACGAAACGGTCCTCGATTTGCACGGGGATGTCGTTCTCGAAATGCACGATCAGTGAATGGAATACCTTCTGGCCTTCACGCATGTCCAAGGCCAGGGCCCGCTCGGAACCGGCCGCCTCTTCTTCCAGGGTGATGACCTTGCAGCTGTGACGATGACCACGGGAGGCGATTTCATCCGCGATGTTATGCACTTCGAACAACGCGGACTGGCTCTTGGGCTCGGCCACGAAGGTGCCGACACCCTGCATGCGCACCAACAGGCCGTCGGCGGTCATTTCCCGCAGGGCACGGTTGATGGTCATGCGGCTGAAACCCAGCTGGCTGACCAGCTCGCTTTCCGATGGCACACGGTAATGCGGCGGCCAGTTTCCACTGTCGATCTGCTGGGTAATCATTTGTTTAACGCGGGCGTACAAGGGCGCCGGACTGTCACCCATGTTTGCGGCCAGCGGCGGTTTGGCAGGCGGAGTCGGCACGGCGGTTCCCTGTTCTGCGAATAAGGTTGCTAGCTTGCCGGAGTTTACCGGCCAGGCAAACGTCTGTATATGTATATACAAATTACGCACGATGAGGTTGAACCATGTCCGCCTTCTTTGCCGAACGCGCGCTGCTGCCTAGTGGATGGGCCTATGATGTACGTCTTGAGGTGGATGCCGCAGGCGTCCTGACCCATATCCAGGCCGGCTCCCACGCAGATGGCGCCGAACGGCTGGGCGGTCCGCTGTTGCCGGGCATGCCGAACCTGCACTCCCACGCCTTCCAACGGGCGATGGCCGGGCTGGCGGAAGTGGCGGGCAATCCCAACGACAGTTTCTGGACCTGGCGCGACTTGATGTACCGCCTCGTCGGAAAAATCAGCCCCGACCAACTCGGCATCATCGCCCGCCAGCTGTACATCGAAATGCTCAAGGCCGGCTATACTTCGGTCGCTGAATTCCACTATGTCCACCATGACACCGACGGCGCGCCCTACGCCGACCCGGCGGAGCTGGCCCTGCGTATCAGCCACGCCGCCAGCGCCGCCGGCATTGGCCTGACGCTGCTGCCGGTGCTCTACAGCCATTCCGGCTTTGGCGGCCAGGCACCCAACGACGGGCAGCGCCGGTTCATCAACAGCACCGAAAACTACTTGAAACTTCAGTCGCGCTTGCAGCCGATCCTGGCCGGGCAAGCGTCCCAGGCGCTGGGCCTGTGCTTCCACTCGCTGCGCGCCGTGACGCCCGGGCAGATCCAGGACGTGCTGGCCGCCAGCGACCATGATTGCCCGGTGCACATCCATATTGCCGAGCAGCAAAAGGAAGTCGACGACTGCCTGGGCTGGAGCGGCGCGCGTCCGCTGCAATGGCTGTATGACAACACCGAGGTCGATCAGCGCTGGTGCCTGGTCCACGCCACCCACGCCAACGCCCAGGAAGTCAGCCTCATGGCCAAGAGCCGGGCGATTGCCGGCCTGTGCCTGACCACCGAAGCCAATTTGGGGGACGGGATTTTCCCGGCCGTGGATTTCCTCGCCCAGGGCGGACGCCTCGGTATTGGCTCCGACAGCCATGTGTCATTGAGCGTGGTCGAAGAATTGCGCTGGCTGGAATATGGCCAGCGCCTGCGGGATCAACGGCGCAACCGCTTGTATCGGGCGGATCAGCCGATGGTTGGCCGCACCTTGTTTGACGCGGCATTGGAAGGCGGCGCCCAGGCCCTGGGGCAGCCGATCGGCGCTCTCGAAATCGGCAAGCGCGCCGACTGGCTGGTGCTCGATGGCAACGACCCATACCTGGCCACGGCCCAGGGCGACGGGATCCTCAATCGCTGGCTGTTCGCCGGCGGCGATCGCCAGGTGCGCGATGTGATGGTCGGCGGACAGTGGGTGGTGCGTGAGGGGCGTCATGCCGGCGAAGCGGAAAGCGCCCGGGCGTTTACCCAGGTATTGCGCGAACTGCTGGGCTGACCCCAAGAATCGATGTGACAGATACCAAATGTGGGAGCGAGCTTGCTCGCGATGAGACCTTTACCTTCAAGTCCGCTATCGCGAGCAAGCTCGCTCCCACATTGGTTTTCGGGTGACTGTCAGTCCGAAGTCTTGGCCATCTGCCGGTCCGACGCGCGCCAGACCAGGCGTGTCGTGTCGTAGCCCTGCTGGCGCGCCTTGCTCAGCAGTTCTTCGCGCACGACGCTGTTGACGGTCGGTGTGCGGGACAGCAGCCACATGTAGCGACGGCTCGGGTCGCCGACGATGGCGGTCTTGTAATCATCGCTGACGTAGAGCACCCAGTATTGCCCTTTCGCCACGCCCGGCACGATCCGGGAAAACCAGTTATCGAATTCGACCCAGAGCTTGTCGGTCTTGCCCGGCACCTGCGGCGTCGCGGTGCCCCTGGCTTCTTCCCACTGCCAGTCCGAGGTCAGGCAGCGATTGAGCACGCCCACGTTGCCGTCTGGCTTGAGGGTGTAGTGAGCTTCCGATTGCGCGCAATTGCGCTGGAAATACATGGGCAGGCGGGCCAACTCATACCAGGTCCCCTGGTAACGCTTGAGATTGACGCTGTTGACCGTCTTGGGTGCCAACGGATCTTCGCCAGAAGTGGCACAGCCAGCCAATACCAGGCCAGCCAAAAGCACAAACACTAACCGCATCATTATTTTTCTCCCGCAGGCCACTGGCCTCGGTTTACTTCAGGCCTTGGCCGGAAAACATCAACACTTTGTCACCGGCGTACTGCACGCTGATAAAGCTTTTCTGGTCGCCCCAGGTGCAGCTGGACATGCCGAGGGCGCCTGAGCAATCGGTCGGTTTCCCCAGCAACGTTTCGACTTCGGCCTTGGGCATGCCAGCCGACAGCTTCGAATAGTTTTCCTGGTTGACCTTGCTGCATGCGGTCAGCACGACGCACATAAACAGCAGAGCGATAGAACGCAGCGACATGGTGTAACTCCTGGAACGGAAGGGAGGTGGCAGGGTGCCAACCTGATCCTTAGAAGAGAAAACCCCTATCTGGTTCCCTCGCGCCGCCAGTATTTATTGGCCGTGCAGAGGTGTTTCATCGGTGAGTCACTCGGTTTGTGACGCCGTCGTACCTTTCGTCGGGATTGGACCCTGGACGCCTGATGAGCCGGGCTTCTACGCCGATAAAAAGTCACAGCGCAAAACCCTGCGTTATGGCAAATTGACAGCCCATCCTGACCCGTCCCTCCGCGGTAGTGTTCTTAATGACCAGAAACATGAAATTCAGCCATAAAATCCTGCTGGCTGCCGCCCTCGTGGTGGCCGTTGCATTCGCCTGTTTCATCCTGTTCAACGACTACCGTCAACGCCAAAGCCTGCACGCCAGCACCGAGACTTCCATGCAGGAACTCGGCAGCCTGACCAGCCGTAACATCCAGACATGGGTCGACGGCCGTATCCAATTGCTGCAATCGCTGGCCCAACAGATCGCCGTGGACGGCAGCAGTGCCGACAGCCTCAAGCGCGCCGTGGGCCTGCCGGCCTATACCGGCAATTTCCAGCTCAGCTATTTCGGCGGCACCGACGGCCTGATGTTCTCGGTACCGGCCGGCAATCGCGCCGCCGACTACGACCCTCGCGCCCGTGGCTGGTACAAGGCTGCCAACAGCGCACAGCAAACCATCGTCACTGAACCCTACATCGCCGCCTCGTCGGGCAAGCTGGTGATCACCGTCGCCACTCCGGTACAACGCCAGAACCAGATGATCGGCGTGGCCGGTGCGGACATCGACCTGTCCAGCGTCAGCGCCATCATCAACTCGCTGAACTTCGGCGGCCACGGCCACGCGTTCATCGTCAGCGCCGACGGCAAGATCCTGATCCACCCCGACAGCAAGCGCGTGCTCAAGACCCTGGCCGAGGCCTACCCCAACGGCGCGCCGCAAATCAGCCCGGGTGTGAAGGAAGTCGACCTCGACGGCAAGTCCCAATTCATCTCCTTCACCCGGGTCAATGGTGTGCCGGGCACCGATTGGTACGTGGCGCTGGTGCTCGACAAGGACACCGCCCTGGCGATGCTCAGTGAGTTCCGCACTTCGGCACTGATCGCCATGGTCATCGCCGTGGTGTTCATCATCGCCTTGCTGGGCATGTTGATCCGCGTGTTGATGCAACCGCTGCTGACCATGGGCCGCGCCATGCATGACATCGCCGAAGGCGAAGGCGACCTGACTCGGCGCCTGGTGATCCACGGCCAGGACGAATTCGGCGCCCTGGGCACGTCGTTCAACCGTTTTGTCGAGCGCATTCACACCTCGATCCGCGAAGTGGCCTCGGCCACCGGCCAGGTCAACGAAGTCGCCCTGCGCGTGGTCAGTGCCTCCAACTCGTCGATGTTCAACTCCGACCAGCAGGCGTCGCGCACCAGCAGCGTGGCCGCGGCCATCAACCAGCTCGGCGCCGCCGCCCAGGAAATCGCCCAGAATGCCGCCCTCGCCTCGCAACATTCCAGCGAGGCCCGCAACCTGGCCGAAGATGGCCAGCAAGTAGTGGATAAAACCATCGCGGCCATGCAGCAGTTGTCAGCCAAGATCAGCGATTCGTGCGGCAACATCGAAACCCTGAACAGCAACACGGTGAACATCGGCCAGATCCTCGAGGTGATCACCAGCATCTCCCAGCAAACCAACCTGCTCGCCCTCAACGCCGCCATCGAAGCGGCACGGGCCGGTGAGGCCGGGCGCGGCTTCGCGGTGGTGGCCGATGAAGTGCGCAACCTGGCCCACCGCACCCAGGACTCGGCGCAGCAAGTGCAGAAGATGATCGAAGAGCTGCAAGTCGGCGCACGGGAAGCGGTACTGACCATGACCGACAGCCAGCGCCAGAGCGAAGGCAGCGTCAGCATCGCCAACCAGGCCGGCGAACGGCTGGGCAGCGTGACCCAACGCATCGGTGAAATCGACGGCATGAATCAATCCGTGGCGACCGCCACCGAAGAACAGACCGCCGTGGTGGAATCGATCAACGTCGACATCACCGAGATCAATACGCTTAACCAGGAAGGCGTGGAAAACCTGCAAGCCACCTTGCGGGCCTGTGCCGACCTCGAGCAGCAGGCGGCGCGGTTGAAGCAGTTGGTGGGCAGTTTCCGGATCTAGTGCTATCGAAGGCCCCATCGCGAGCAAGCTCGCTCCCACAGTTGACCGCACTCTACTGTGGGAGCGAGCTTGCTCGCGATGGCGATAGCGGCCACAACACAATTTAGAACCTGGACCCAGGCCTGCTCAAGAACTCCACTTCCTCAGCCGTGGACTCACGCCCCAACACCGCATTGCGATGGGGAAAGCGGCCAAACCGCGCAATGATCTTCTGATGCCGCTCGGCATAATCCAGGTTGTCCTCAAACACCGCACGCTGCGCCTCGGGCTGTTCTCGAACCAACTCGATGAACCGCGACACGGCTTCGTTCTGCACCGCGAGGTTTTCGCAGTGTTCGAGTACGAGGTAGATGAATACGCGCTGGATGGGTTTGAGTTGCTGATCGAAGCCCGCCGCCAGTCCTTGAGCCACCAGCGCTTGGGCACGCAGGTCGCCGGAAAAACCTTCGGGGGTGTTGCGATAGATCATCCGGGGAAGTTGATCCAGTAGCAGCACCAAGGCCAGCCAACCTTCCGGGCGTTGCGCCCAATCGGTCAATCCGCCGGCCAGTGCCTGCTCGACCTGATCACCGAAGCGCTCTTGCGCCTGGCGATCATGGCCTTTGCCAAACCATAGCTTGCCCTTGTCAGCCGCGATCTCATCTGGTTTTTCGGCTGTGCCAAACCACCAATCGAGCAACGGCTGCCAGGGCTCGGCCATGATTTACTCCTTGTGGTAAGCCGTGGCGCGGGCCACTTCTTCCTTCGAGCCGAGGAACACGGCCACACGCTGGTGCAGGCCTTCAGGCTTGATATCAAGGATGCGCTGGTGGCCATCGGTGGAAGCGCCACCGGCCTGCTCCACCAGGAACGACATCGGGTTGGCTTCGTACATCAGGCGCAGCTTGCCTGGCTTGGAGGGCTCGCGGCTGTCACGCGGGTACATGAACAGGCCACCACGGGTCAGGATCCGGTGCACATCGGCAACCATCGCGGCGACCCAGCGCATGTTGTAGTTCTTCTTCAGCGGGCCTTCTTCACCGGCCAGCAACTCACTGACGTAGCGTTGTACCGGAGCTTCCCAGTGACGCTGGTTGGACATGTTGATGGCGAATTCCTGGGTGGTTTCAGGAATGGTGATGTCTTCGTGGGTCAGGACGAAGCTGCCCATCTCGCGGTCCAGGGTGAAGCCCTTGACGCCGTCGCCCAAGGTCAGCACCAGCATGGTCTGCGGACCATAGATGGCATAACCGGCGGCAACCTGCTCGGTGCCTGGCTGCAAGAAGGCCTTTTCATTCAGGGCTTCGTTCTGGCTCAGGTACTCGTTCGGGCAACGCAGTACCGAGAAGATGGTGCCGACCGGCGCGTTGATGTCGATGTTCGACGAACCGTCCAGTGGGTCGAACACCAGCAGGTAGGCACCCTTGGGGTATTTGCCGGGAATCTGGTAGGCATTGTCCATTTCCTCGGACGCCATGCCCGCCAGGTGACCGCCCCATTCGTTGGCTTCGAGCAGGATTTCGTTGGACAGCACGTCCAGCTTCTTCTGCACTTCGCCCTGCACGTTTTCGGTGCCCATGCTGCCCAGGACACCACCCAAGGCGCCTTTGGAGACGGCGTGGCTGATCTCCTTGCACGCACGCGCCACCACTTCGATCAAAAAGCGCAGATCGGCAGGGGTATTGTTGCTGCGGGTCTGCTCAATCAAATAGCGACTCAAGGTAACGCGGGACATGGACGGCTCCGAAAAATAGGGGGCGGAAAACCCGCGCAGTTTAGCGCGAGTCGGGACTTAATTCCTCCTATGAGACGGGATATGGAGGATTGAGTTCACGGCGCAGCGGTTCGCCTGGGTATTTCTGTTGAATGACAGGGCGCCATCGCGAGCAAGCTCGCTCCCACAGTTGACCGAGTTCTTCCGAGGAACACGGTCCAGTGTGGGAGCGAGCTTGCTCGCGATGAACACACCTCAGCTCTTGACCGGCGGCTTGCGCAGCAGGCTGAAAGCCATCGCCGCGAGGAACAGCACGCTCAGCAGCAGCACCGCCCACAAGCCGATTTTCTTCCAGTTGGTATCGACCGTCGCCGGCACAGCGGCAGCGGCCGTAACCGGCGTCGAAGTGGCCGAGCCGTTCACCGTCGCCGTCCCCAACGCCGCCAGGCGCGACGGTTTGTAATCGGGCACCAACGTGGTCAATGGCAAGCTGGCCGCCTTGGCTGTCGCGCTGCCCAGCGCCAGGCGGTAGGGGCCTTCGCCCCGCGCCAGGAACACCACTTGGGTCGGACGCACGGCAAAGCGCAACGCCGGGGCTTCGGTTCCCAGGCCACCGCCGCGCTCGTCCACGGTCAATTTCAGTTGCTGCACGGTCTGGCCGGACAGTTGCAGACGGTTTTGCAGCACGTCCTGGCCGTTCTGGGTCAGGCGATAAAGCAAACCAGCGCCCAGCGGCTGCCACGGATGGCTGCTTTCGCGGCGGCCAGCCAGGGTCACCGGCGCCAGGCTGTTGGCTTGGCTCAGTTCGACCTCCACCTGTTCGATGTTCAGCCCCATGGGCAGCTGCCAGGTGTATTCACCGGTCTTCGTCGTGCTGCCGGCCAACGGCTGCGACCAGGCCAGTGGCAACGGCAGGTTTTCGCGGCTGGCGCTTTGCAACTGGGCCGAGGTCAGCACCGGCGCCGAGGACGGCGAATCCCACAGCAGCCGCAGATAGCGCGCCGGCTGCCCCGGCAGATTCACTTCATGCTGTTCGACCTGCTCGTCGGCAAAGGTCAGGCGCGCCACCTGGCCTTCGCCCCATGACTGCCAGTGCTGCAAATCGTCGCTGGCTTCGATGGTGAATCGCTGGAAACCGTCGCGCTCACTGGTCCAGTCGAGGATCAACTGCTGCAGCGGTGCCTTGATCGCACTGGCATCCAACAACCAGCCACGCAACGCCTCTTCCCCGGCTTCGAGCCGGCTGGCGGGTTGGACTTCAACCAGGGTGCCGTTGGCGTTCGATTGCACCCGCACGCTGGGCGCGCGCTCGTTGTCATCGGCGGCGTTGTACAGCGGGAACCACTTCACGTCGGTGAAGGTGCGGTTTTCCCGACTCTGAGCCGACTCGCGCACCAAGGCGTAGGCCTGGGCCTGGCCGGCGGCGTTGAAGACTCGCAAGTCGCTCAGGTCGGTCTGCCGCGCTTGCAATTGAACGTCCAATGGCAATGGCAGGCGATACCACGGCCCTTCGCCGCTCAAGGCCAACGGCACCTGATGGGCGAAATCCGCCGGTTGCTCCTGGGCCGTAGCCGACAAGGCCACCCACAATCCGACCACCCCCAGCCCGATCCGATTCAACGTGCGACTCAAGATGACACTCCCTCACTGACAGGCATCGGCGGCTCGACCGGTGAGGCCGTTTCCGGGCGTTTTGGCGGCAGCGGCGCGAAGTAGCCCACCACCAGCAACAACACGCCCACGCCGATAAACGACACGATCCGCGCCAGACCGCCACGGTTACTCAATTCGACAAAGAACAGCTTCGCCACGACCACGGCGATCAACGCCGCGCCCACCAGCCACACTTCTCGACGATGGCGCAGGTGACCACCGATCATCAGGCCCAGGGCGATCAGGGTCCAGACAATGGACAAGCCGGCCTGCACGAACATTGACTCGAGCAGCGCATCCAGCTCGTACGGGACCCCCATCCACTGGTGAGCCGTACGCATCACCAGGGCAGTGAAGAACGCGAACAGCGACACACCGGCGATCAACTGGGCGATGTACCCGACGCGACTCCAGCGGTTCGTCGATTGCGCCACGGCGTTGCGGGCCCACACATAGATACCGAACAAGGCGAACAGCAGGCCCAGTTCCAGGGGATTGAGCAACGGCACATAAGGCAGTGGCTCTGAGTTGCCATCGCTGAAGGTGTTGGTCAGCCAGAACCAACCGAGCATCAACAGCGCCATGGGCGCCGCCGCGTAGACCCGGTATTCGCGCGGCTGGGCCGAGACCGGCCATGGCAAGGTACGCGGCGTGGCCATCAGCACCAGGTACAAGCCCGGCAGGATCGCCCAGGCCAGCCAGCGCCAGGCATTGTACTGCTCGGACAGCAATAGCAGGCCGTAACGCAACTCCAGCATCAACACCGCCATCAGCAACCAGCAACCCAGGACGTGGGCCGTACTGCGCGCCTGCGCCGGCAGCGTCTCGGCCAGGCGCTTGAGCGAGAGGAAATGCACGGCGAATACCGCCAGCCAGGCCAGCCAGCCAACGTTCGCCGCCGGGTGGTAATGGCTGTGCCCCGTTGCCACCAGCACACAACCCGTCGCCGGGATCAACAAGGTGCACAGCAGCCCCAGCGCCGGCCATTTCAAGCGCAGCGACAATACGCTCCACACCGCCACGCTGAGCGCCGCGCCCCCCAACAGCAAGCTGCCTTGCTGATTCGCCGGGGCGAAGCGCAGCACTTCGCTGACCCACGCCAGCGCCCACCAACCGGCGCCCCAGATCAGCAGCAGCTCGGACAGGCGTTGCAAGCTCAAGGCATCGAGTTCCTGCGCCGCATGCGCCCGTTGCAGGCGCCATGCCCCCACCAGCGCTGCCAGCCCCAGCACCAACGGCGTCCAGAAGCCGCTATGGGCCAGGGGCCGCAGGTCCTCGGCATTGAGCGGCCCCAACAGCGCCGGCCCCGCCGTCAGGAACGCCGCACCGCCCAGCAGTTGCAACAGCAGGCCGAAGACAAAACTCACCCGTTGTTTCAGGTACAGGCTCAGCCAGATGATCAACAGGCCGCTGGCCGCCCATACGCCGCTCGCCGTTTGCCACGGCAGGACGAACAGCACCGCGAGATTGATCAGCACCAGCCCCGCCAGCAATACCACCGACAAGCCGCGCAGCAACCGGACATCGTTGCGCACCATGTCGTCGCGCGCCGCCAGCAACATGCCGCCGATCAACGCCAGGCCGATCAGCGAGGCACTGAGCAAACCGCTCCAACCCGCGCTGAACACCGCTGAGGCATCGCCCTCGGCACCTTGCAAGCGCAACAGGAACAGCGCGCCGCCGAGCAATTGCACCGCAAACGCCGTGAACAGGAAGCTACGCGATTGCAGGCGCAGGCCGACAAACAGCGTCGCCAAACCGGCGAGGGCCCAGGCAATGGCGGTGCCGTGGGTGAGGAAGAACAGCGGTGCCAGCAGATAGAGGAAACTCAGCCCCAGCACCGCCAGCATCGGCCGGCCTTGGCGTTCCCAATGCGAACAGTGTCCGGGCTCAGCCTTGAGCAACTGGTAGAAGGTGAACAGCAAGGCGCCGCCGAGCATCAATGCTCCCAGCGGTGAACCATCGAGCAGGCTGCCGTCGCCAGTGCGCAACTCGCTGAGGAACGCCAGTGCCGAGCCCACTTGCAGCAACAAGGCAAAAGCCCGGGCCAATGGACGTTGCTGGCGCAGGCCCAGCCAGAAGATTCCCGCGCCTTCCACGGCCCACGCCGCCGCGGTCCAACGGGCATCGAGCCCCAACGGGATCGCCAGGCTGGCAAAAATCACCCCCAGGGCCAGGCAGGTTTCCGCCAACAGCAGGGCGCGCCCACCCATCAATAGCCGAGCCAGGCCCATGTAGATCATGCCCAGGGCCAGGGCGCTGAAGGCGGCGGCGAATTCCAGGTGCTGCACCAACGCGAACTGCAAGCCGAAGCCCACCAGCGGCGGGCCGAAGAGCATGCTGCCGTCCACGTAATCGCCCTTGCGCGCCGACCAGCGCAGCAACGCCTCGCGGCTAGCGTCTTCGGGAGCGTCGCTCATTTCCAACAATTTGCGCCGCGTGAACAGCAAGCCAATCGCCAGGTAGATGAGGAAGAACAGGATCAGGAACGGCTCGGTGCTCCACAGCAGTTCCGGTGTGTAGGAACGCAGGCCCCAGGCGAAACCGATGCCGAAGGTGCCGACAAAACCGATCAGGTTGAGCAGGCGCCAGGCCTTGAACCAGGCGATCGCGAGGATGCCGGCATTGAGCAGGATGAAATAGCTGAACAGGGCAACGTGGTTGCCGCTGCCGGTGGAGGTCAGGATCGGGGCGGCAAACCCGCCCAGCGCCGCCGCAGCAGCCAAGCCCATGGCGTTCTGGGTAACCGCGAGGATCGCCGAGAACACCGTGACCGCCACCAGCAAACCCAGGGCCGCCTTGGAGTCGAGCAACGGATGCAGGCGCATGGCGGCGAACACCGTCAGGTACAGCACGGCGATCCCGGTCCCCTGGAGCATCAGCGCATAACTGCTGTTGCGTTGGCGCAACCACCAGCCCAGGCCCAGCAGGCCCAACGCACTGGCCGCGACACCGGCGTAACGCACTTCGATCGGCACCACCATGCCTTCGGTGGCGTAGCGCAGCAGGAACGCCAGGCCGAGGAACAACAGCAGCACACCGACTCGCAGCACGGTATTGCCGCCAAACAGCCAGTTGCGCGCGCCCGTCACGGCGCGGTCGAACAGATTCGGGCCGCGCGGGGCCGCCGGCTCCGCAGCGATCGGCTCCAGGGGCAAAGGGGCAAAGTCGCGGTTGGCACGTCGACTGGACGTCTCTGGCGCGGGTTTCCAAATGTTCTCGGGCAACGGCTGGCTGGCCTGGCTGGCCATCGCGGAAACGGGTTCGAGGTCTGGCGGCAACTCCCAGACGAGCTGCGGCTCGCTACGCGTCGCGGGCTGCGCGGCCTGGGGCACGGCAACCTCGGGCGCTGGCGTCGGATCAGGTGGCTCGGCCACCTTGCCGCGTTCGAGAACCGCCAGGCGGGCTTCCAGCGTGAGCACGCTCTGCTGGGCTTCCTGCAACAAGATCTGTTGCTTGGCGGCCTGGACTCCCAGGCGCCCCAGTCGAAACGCCTGGGCGATGCCAAGCCCCACCAGTGCGCCTATCAGCGCATCGGCGAACGACTCGTCCACCACCCAGCCGAGTGCCAGGCCCAACAACGTCAAGATCCATTGCATGGTCGATATCCCTAAGCGGCCCGTTGCGGGCGTAACCGGGGTGATGCGGTGCCTGGATCAGTCTAGTGGAAAACCCCCACGCCCTGTGGGAGCGAGCTTGCTCGCGATGCGGTGTGTCAGGTGACATTAATGTTGCCTGACAGGCTGCTATCGCGAGCAAGCTCGCTCCCACATTGGATGGTTGGCATTTCCAGTACCGAGTCCGGCTGCACAGCCCGGCGAAACTGGCGCCTAGTATATCGACGAAGCCCAACCGCCGTTGGGCTTCGCTCACATTTCTTGCAGTAAAGGCTACTCCAGGGCTTTCCAGATGTCGGTGGCGTATTCCCGAATGGTCCGGTCCGAGGAGAACCAGCCCATGCGCGCGGTGTTGAGCACCGCAGAACGCCACCATTGCTTGGAATCGTGCCACTTCTCTTCGACCTTGGCCTGGGCGTTCCAGTAGGCGTCGAAATCGGCGCAAACCAAGAAGCGGTCGTAATCCACCAACGAGTCCACCAGCCCGGTGTAGCGCATCGGATCGTCCGGCGAGAACACCCCGCCACGAATCGCCTGCAGCACATCGTTGAGCCGATGGGACGCAGCGATGTCCGGCGCGGCGCTGAATTCGCCGTTGCGCTTGCGCGCCTCGACCTGCTCGGCGGTCAGGCCGAAGATGAACATGTGCTCGCCACCGACGCGGTCATGCATTTCCACGTTGGCGCCGTCCATGGTGCCGATGGTCAGCGCACCGTTGAGGCCGAACTTCATGTTGCTGGTGCCCGAAGCTTCGAAACCGGCGGTAGAAATCTGCTCCGACAAATCCGCCGCCGGGATGATGCTTTCGGCCAGGCTGACGTTGTAGTTGGGCAGGAACACCACCTTGAGCAAGCCGCGCACGGTCGGGTCGTTGTTCACCACCCGGGCGATGTCGTTGGTCAGCTTGATGATCAGCTTGGCCTGGTGATAACTGGCGGCGGCCTTGCCGGCGAAGATCTTCACCCGCGGCACCCAGTCCACTTCCGGCTCGGCACGAATCGCCTGGTACAGCGCCACGGTGTGCATCAGGTTGAGCAACTGGCGCTTGTACTCGTGGATCCGCTTGACCTGCACGTCGAACATCGCCGCCGGGTTGACGGCGATGCCCAGTCGTTCATGAATCAAGTAAGCCAGGGCCTTCTTGCTGTGCAGGCGCTGCTCGGCGAACTGCTTGCGAAACGCCGGCTTGTCGGCAAACGGTTCCAGTTCGATCAAGCGCTCCTCGGGGTTGTCGAGCACGCTCGGGCCGAGGGCGTCGACCATCATCGAAGTCAATTCAGCGTTGGCCTGGAACAGCCAGCGGCGGAAGGTGATGCCGTTGGTCTTGTTGTTGATCCGCTCCGGATAGAGTTTGTGCAGCTCGGAGAACACCGTGCTGCGCATCAACTGGGTATGCAGCCCGGACACGCCATTGACGCTGTGGGAACCGAGGAACGCCAGGTTGCCCATGCGCACCCGGCGACCGTTGTCCTCCTCGATCAGCGACACCGCGCGCAGCACGTCGAAATCGTGCACACCCTTGGCCCGCAGCGAATCGATGTGCTGGGCGTTGATCAGGTAGATGATCTGCATGTGCCGGGGCAACATGCGCTCCATCAGCCCCACCGGCCAGGTTTCCAGGGCTTCGGGCAACAGCGTGTGATTGGTATAGGACAGCGTGTCCTGGGTGACCTGCCAGGCCGCGTCCCAGGCCACGTCGTAGACGTCCACCAACTGCCGCATCAACTCGGCCACGGCAATGGACGGGTGCGTGTCGTTGAGCTGGATGGCCGCGTGATCGCCCAGGGTCAGCACCGAGGTGTGCATGTTGCGATGGCGGCGCAGCAAGTCCTGCAACGAGGCGGCGACGAAGAAATATTCCTGGCGCAGGCGCAGTTCCTGCCCGGCTTCGGTGCTGTCGGCTGGGTACAGCACGCGGGAAATACTTTCGGCCCGGGCCACTTCGGCTACGGCGCCGAGGTGGTCGCCGGCATTGAAGCGTTCCAGGTGCAGGTCTTCTACCGCCCGGGCGCGCCACAGGCGCAGGGTGTTGACACTGGCGCCGCGCCAGCCCACCACTGGCGTGTCATAGGCAATGGCCCGCACGGTTTCGGCCGGGGACCAGACCTGGCGGGTCTTGCCGGTGTCGTCGGTCACGGTTTCGACGCTGCCGCCAAAGCCGATCGGGTAGACCACTTCCGGACGCTCGAACTCCCACGGGTTGCCGAAATCCAGCCAGTGCTCGGTCTGCTCCTGCTGCCAACCATCGACAATCGCCTGGCGGAACAAGCCGTGTTCGTAACGAATACCGTAGCCATGGCCGGCGATACCCAGTGTGGACATGCTCTCCATGAAGCACGCCGCCAGGCGGCCAAGGCCACCGTTGCCCAACGCCGCGTCGGGCTCGAGCAGCCGGATACGCTCCAGGTCCACGCCCAACTCAGTCAAGGCCTCACGGGCGGTGTCCAGCAGGCCGAGGTTGCTCAGGCTGTCGTAGAGCAAGCGACCGATGAGAAATTCCAGGGAGAGGTAATAGACCCGCTTCTGGCCCTTGCGGTAGATCTGCCGCGTGTGGTCCATCCAGTGTTCGACCATGTGGTCGCGGGCGGCGAGGGCAATGGCTTCGAACCAATCGTGATCAAACGCATGATCGGGGTCCTTGCCGACGGCATAAGTGAGTTTGGTCAACACGGCGTCGCGAAATGCCGCAACTTCAGCTTCGCGAACAAGTGGTTCTTGAGTCATTGATAAGACCTCGAACGAGCATGGAATTGTCTGAGCCTAGACGGTCTGACAGACGGTACAGGCTCTTGGTTCGGTGGATTTCCCCGAGTGTCGGAGAATCGCCGCCATGGAATTGCCGGATGGTCGAATGAATGCAGGGGCCGTGCCGGTCCCGACAGGTTTTGCCGGGATGCAAAAAAAACCGGCAGATGGTCGTTCAAAATTTCACCAGTCCCGGTATGATCGCGCGCCCTGATGCATGCTGGTAAACCGTGATGATGAAGTCCAACCTGATCGCCGCCGCGGAGATCGACCGACTCGATACCTGGGCCAAGTACTCCGCCCCGATGTGCGGTTCCTGCGTGTCGAGCTGCTGCACGCTGCCGGTGGAGGTCAAGATCAAGGACCTGATCCGCATTGGCATCG
Source organism: Pseudomonas sp. LARHCG127 (assembly GCF_052871455.1). Taxonomy (NCBI): domain Bacteria; kingdom Pseudomonadati; phylum Pseudomonadota; class Gammaproteobacteria; order Pseudomonadales; family Pseudomonadaceae; genus Pseudomonas; species Pseudomonas sp. LARHCG127. Next base: position 10,704 of record NZ_JBIXJT010000010.1, on the reverse strand, counting down.
TCGATGAGTTCGAACTGGGCGACCCACCGAAGAACATCGCCAAGCGCCTGCAGAAGGAAGGGATCGTCGAGCGCTACAACCAGAAGTCGGAAATCTTCACGCTCCAGCGCATGAGCAACAACGATTGCCTTTATCTGGACCGCAAGAGCCGGCTGTGCACCATTTACGAGAAGCGCCCGGACACCTGCCGCAACCATCCTCGGGTCGGACCACGGCCAGGCTATTGCGCCTACAAGCCCAAGGAAGTGGAGCGCGAGCGCAACCCGCGGACGTTGGATCGATTCTGATCAGCCGTTGGTTATCTAGCGCCTGAACCATCGCCATCGCGAGCAAGCTCGCTCCCACAGGGGATTCATGTCGGACACAGAATCTGTATCCGCTGAAGATCTACTGTGGGAGCGAGCTTGCTCGCGATAGCGCCCTGAAAGCCACTACATAACTTCCAGGCATAAAAAAACGCCCCCGATCTCACGACCGGGGGCGTTTTTTTTCAGCCGCTAACTAAGTCGAGACTCAGTTGCCGCTTTTCTTGGCAGCGCGGGTACGCTCGCTTTCGCCAAGGATTTTCTTACGCAGGCGAATCGACTTAGGCGTCACTTCACACAGCTCGTCTTCCTGCACGAACTCCAGCGCTTGTTCCAAGGTGAACTTGACCGGCGGAACCAGGGCGATGGTTTCGTCCTTGCCCGAAGCACGCATGTTGTCGAGCTTCTTGCCTTTGGTCGGGTTCACGCCCAGGTCGTTGTCGCGGCTGTTCAGGCCGACGATTTGACCTTCGTAGATATCCTGGCCGTGCTCGACGAACAGCTTGCCGCGCGCTTGTAAGGTTTCCAGCGAGTAGGTCAGGGCCTTGCCGGTGGCAACCGATACCAGCACGCCGTTCTGACGGCCGGACATGTCGCCGGACTTCATCACGTCGTAACGATCGAAGATCGAGGTCAGGATGCCGCCACCGGAGGTCAGGGTCAGGAACTCGTTACGGAAACCGATCAGGCCACGGGCCGGGATGTTGTACTCAAGGCGCACACGGCCCTTGCCATCCGGAACCATGTTGGTCAGGTCGCCTTTACGCAGGCCCATTTGTTCCATGATCGCGCCCTGGGATTCTTCCGGCAGGTCGATGGTCACGTTTTCGTACGGTTCGTGCTTGACGCCATCGACCATTCGGATGATCACTTCAGGACGACCCACGCCCATTTCGAAGCCTTCGCGACGCATGGTTTCGATCAGTACCGAGAGGTGCAGCTCACCACGGCCGGAGACTTTGAACTTGTCGGCCGAGTCGCCTTCTTCAACGCGCAGGGCAACGTTGTAGAGCAGCTCTTTGTCCAGGCGTTCCTTGATGTTACGGCTAGTCACGAACTTGCCTTCGCGGCCGCAGAACGGCGAGTCGTTGACCTGGAAGGTCATCGAAACGGTAGGTTCGTCAACGGTCAGCGGCTTCATCGCTTCGACGTTCAGTGGGTCGCACAGGGTGTCGGAGATGAACAGCTGGTCGAAGCCGCTGATGCAGACGATGTCGCCGGCCGCTGCCTCTTCAACGTCGATGCGGTGCAGGCCGTGGTGACCCATCAGCTTGAGGATACGACCGTTGCGCTTCTTGCCTTCAGCGTCGATGGCAACCACCGGGGTGTTCGGCTTGATGCGACCACGGGCGATACGGCCAACACCGATCACACCCAGGAAGCTGTTGTAGTCCAGTGCCGAGATCTGCATCTGGAACGGACCGTCACGGTCGACTTTCGGTGCCGGTACGTCGTCGACGATCGACTGGTACAGCGGGGTCATGTCTTCCGCCATGGCGGTGTGGTCCAGGCCGGCAATGCCGTTCAGGGCCGAGGCGTAGACGACTTTGAAGTCCAGCTGTTCTTCGGTGGCACCCAGGTTGTCGAACAGGTCGAAGATCTGGTCCAGAACCCAGTCCGGACGCGCGCCTGGACGGTCAACCTTGTTGATGACCACGATCGGACGCAGGCCGGCTTCGAACGCCTTCTTGGTCACGAAACGGGTTTGCGGCATAGGGCCGTCTTGAGCGTCAACCAGCAGCAGTACGGAGTCGACCATCGACATCACGCGCTCTACTTCACCACCGAAGTCGGCGTGGCCCGGGGTGTCCACGATGTTGATGTGGTAGCCGTTCCAGTTGATGGCGGTGTTTTTCGCCAGGATGGTAATACCGCGCTCTTTTTCCTGGTCGTTGGAGTCCATCACGCGCTCGTCGTTGAGCTCGTTGCGCTCCAGGGTGCCGGATTGACGCAAGAGTTTGTCTACCAGGGTGGTCTTACCATGGTCAACGTGAGCAATGATGGCGATGTTGCGTAGATTTTCGATCACTTGTGTATCTCGATCAGAGGATTCGGTGTGCTGACAGGTCGTGGCAGCGATTTACGTTGAGTCCGACAGTTACAGCGTGTCGGCGGCGTCGGGGGGCCGGTGACGCAGGCCACAGGCATACAGCCCCGGGCACTTAGCTCGGTCGATAAACGCGCACATTGGCATGCCCCTCACTGAGCAAATGGTGGGCATGCAGGCGACTCATCACGCCTTTGTCGCAATACAGCAGGTACTGGCGAGTAGGGTCCAGTTCCTTGAAACGCGCGTTCACTGCATAGAACGGCATCGTTTTTACCTCGATGCCGGCGACACTCAGCGGGTCGTCTTCAGCGTCATCCGGATGGCGGATGTCGATGATGATCTGACCGGCCAACGCTTCGCCGACTTCTTCAATTTGAACATCCTGGCCCAATTCATCGATCACCCGATCGATCGGCACCAGCCTGGCGTTTTCGAGCGCTCGCTCGAGCACCGCCATGTCGAATTCTTTCTCTTCGTGCTCTACCCGCCCGCGCTTGGCCGCCGTCTTCGGATTGACCGAGATGACGCCACAGTACTCGGGCATGTGCCGGGCAAACTCGGCGGTGCCGATTTCATTGGCCTGGTCGATGATGTCCTGCTTGTGGCTGGCGATCAGTGGACGCAGGACCAGCTTCTCGGTCACGCAGTCGATCACCGACAGGTTCGGCAACGTCTGGCTCGACACCTGGGAGATCGCCTCGCCGGTCACCAGCGCGTCGATTTGCAGGCGGTCGGCAATTCGTGAAGCGGCGCGCAACATCATACGCTTCAAAATGACGCCCATATGACTGTTATCGACTTTGCCGAGAATCTCGCCCAGGACTTCCTCGAACGGCACACTCACAAATAACACGCGTTGGGAGCTGCCGTACTTCTTCCAGATGAAGTGCGCCACTTCCATCACGCCCAATTCATGGGCGCGCCCGCCCAGGTTGAAAAAGCAGAAATGGCTCATCAACCCGCGACGCATGATCTGGTAGGCGGCTACCGTGGAGTCGAAGCCACCGGACATCAGCACCAGGGTCTGCTCCAGCGAACCCAGCGGATAACCGCCGATGCTGTTGTGCTGGCTGTGGATCACGAATAGCCGCTGGTCGCGAATTTCGATGCGGACTTCGACTTCCGGATCTTTCAACGAAATACCGGCCGCGCCGCATTGCCGGCGCAATTGGCTGCCGACGTACTTCTCCACATCCATAGAGCTGAACGCGTGCTTGCCCGCACGCTTGCAACGCACCGAAAAGATCTTGCCGGTCAGTGCGTCACCATAATGAAGCATGCACTTGGCAAGGATGTCGTCGAAATCACCCAACGGATATTCGTCGACTTGCAGAAAATGCGCGATGCCCGGCATGCAGCTCAGGCGCTCGGTCATTTCCTTCAGGACCTTGGGTTCGCTGACACGGGTTTCCAGCTCGAGGTTGTCCCACACGCCATTCACCACCACAGCCGGGTCCAGGTCTCGGAGCACAGCACGGATGTTCTTGGCCAACTGGCGGATGAAACGCATCCGTACCGGGCGGCTCTTGATGGTGATCTCGGGGAAGACTTTTACGATTAGTTTCATGAAAACAGCGCGCGAACGGCCAGCCGAAAAAGGGGGGCGCGGATTATAGCGGAAATTGCTCAAGGTTTAACCAGTTTCTGTGCAGATGGTTTTACATGCACCAAAACAGGTCATTATCGATTGACGGCGCCACATTGCAGTGCGTTATTGTCTGACAATCTGTGATTTACGCCTTTAAAAGCGTGGATTTGGTGCAAAAAACCCATGCTGGGGCACTGGCATGCAATTTGCTCCCTTGTGAGGCAGGTTGCCTTGGCAGAGTATTCGCGCCGGCATCACCCATATCTAAGGGCACTCCACTACCCGCCCGAAGCCACCCGGAGGACATATGTCGAAGTCGGTTCAACTCATCAAAGATCATGACGTCAAGTGGATTGATCTGCGCTTCACTGACACCAAAGGCACTCAACATCACGTGACCATGCCGGCCCGTGATGCGCTGGACGACGAATTCTTCGAAATCGGCAAGATGTTCGACGGTTCCTCCATCTCCGGCTGGAAAGGCATCGAAGCCTCCGACATGATCCTGATGCCGGACGACGAAACCGCCGTCCTGGACCCGTTCACCGAAGAGCCGACCCTGATCCTGGTCTGCGACATCATCGAACCTTCGACCATGCAAGGCTATGACCGCGACCCACGCGCCATCGCCCACCGTGCCGAGGAATACCTGAAGTCCACCGGTATCGGCGACACCGCTTTCTTCGGCCCTGAGCCTGAGTTCTTCATCTTCGACTCGGTCAAGTTCAAGTCCGACATCTCCGGCTCCATGTTCAAGATCTTCTCCGAACAAGGTTCGTGGATGTCCGACCAGGACGTGGAAGGCGGCAACAAAGGCCACCGTCCAGGTATCAAGGGCGGTTACTTCCCGGTTCCACCGTTCGACTTCGACCACGAAATCCGTACCTCCATGTGCAACGCACTGGAAGAAATGGGCCAGACCGTCGAAGTTCACCACCACGAAGTGGCGACTGCCGGCCAGAACGAAATCGGCGTGAAATTCAACACGCTGGTCAAGAAGGCTGACGAAGTACAGACCCTCAAGTACTGCGTACACAACGTGGCTGACGCCTTCGGCCGCACCGCGACCTTCATGCCGAAGCCTCTGTACGGCGACAACGGTTCGGGCATGCACGTTCACATGTCGATCTCCAAGGACGGCAAGAACACCTTCGCAGGCGAAGGCTATGCCGGCCTGTCGGACACCGCCCTGTACTTCATCGGCGGTATCATCAAGCACGGTAAGGCCCTGAACGGCTTCACCAACCCGTCGACCAACTCCTACAAGCGTCTGGTCCCAGGCTTCGAGGCTCCGGTCATGCTGGCCTACTCGGCTCGCAACCGTTCCGCCTCGATCCGTATTCCTTACGTGAACAGCCCTAAAGCCCGCCGTATCGAAGCACGCTTCCCGGATCCGGCTGCCAACCCGTACCTGGCCTTCGCTGCACTGATGATGGCCGGCCTGGATGGTATCCAGAACAAGATCCACCCTGGCGATGCCGCTGACAAAAACCTGTATGACCTGCCGCCTGAAGAGGCCAAGGAAATCCCACAAGTCTGTGGCAGCCTGAAAGAAGCCCTGGAAGAGCTGGACAAGGGCCGTGCGTTCCTGACCAAGGGCGGCGTATTCAGCGATGACTTCATCGACGCTTACATCGCACTGAAAAGCGAAGAAGAAATCAAGGTTCGCACCTTCGTACACCCACTGGAATATGAGCTGTACTACAGCTGCTGATCCAGTAAGCGCCGCCACGCACGGCGTGAACTAAAGAGAGGCCTCCTTCGGGAGGCCTTTTTTATGGGGGCAGGTTAAGTGCATGATGCCTCGTCGCTCCCCCACAGAAGACGAGACTGACCATGACGTTGCGCTTCAAGCTCTGCCTTGCCCTGTCTGCCGCGCTGCTGGCTACCACCGCCGAAGCCGCCTCGACCCGCGCCCCTGACGACCTCACCCCGCTGCTCAACGCCATTGGCGAACGCCTGGCCATCGCCGACCAGGTAGCGTTGAGCAAATGGGACAGTGGCAAACCTGTGGAGGACCGTCAGCGCGAGCGTGAAGTCATTGCCGCCGCCGTTGCCCAGGCGCCGGCCTACAAGTTGAGTGGCGAAACCGTGGAAGCGTTTTTCGCCGCCCAGATAGAAGCCAACAAAATGGTGCAATACATCAACTTGTCCGACTGGGCCCTGGACGGCAAGGCCCCGGACCTGCCACGCCCGGACTTGGTAGGCGAGATCCGCCCACAACTTGATCGACTGCAAAAACGCCTATTGCAGCAACTGGCCGATTTCGCCCCCTACCGCACCGACCCGCACTGCCCGCAATGGCTGGCCCGAGCCACCCACCACAACAAACAGCACCCGATACACAGGCTCGCCTTGATCCGGGCAACCGGCGGACTGTGCGTTTCCCCGAAATCCTGAGCCCCCCTCCCACAGTGGTTTTGCATCGAGCCCAAGATGTGTGCTCACAACCGATCCCCTGTGGGAGCGAGCTTGCTCGCGATGAGGCCGGCACATCCAACACCCCAATGACTGACACGCCGCTATCGCGAGCAAGCTCGCTCCCACAATGGTTTTGCATCGGGCTCAAGATGTGTGCTCACAGCAAATCCCCTGTGGGAGCAACACAACAACTGGGCCAACCATCCGCCCTGGCCTATGCTGCATCCATCACTCTGGTTTTCGGTTGATTTCCCATGGGTCGCGGTTTTTTAATCATCCTGTTGTTGCTGCTGGCGCTGCCTGCCGCCGCGCATATCTACAAGTACACCGACGCCGAGGGCAACACCGCCTACAGCAACCAGCCGCCCCAAGGCGTACCGGCGCAGACAGTGGAGTTGCCACCGCTCAACAGCATCGAACGTCAATCCCCAACCAGCCCGGACACCCCACCAGCCCCCGCGAACAGCGACGAACCGCGCAATGCCTATGAGATCCTGGAACTGATCGACATCCCCACCGAGGAGGCCCTGCGTGCCAACAACGGCACCTTCACCGTGGGCGTGCGTGCCCAACCGCGCCTGCGCAGCCCCCATCTGTTCCGTTTGCTGCTGGACGGACAGCCCTACGGCCAGCCGAGCAACGTGCCGCGCCTGCAATTGATGAATATCGATCGGGGCGAACACAGCCTGGCGGTTCAGGTCATCGACGGAGAGAACCTTGTGCAGCAAAGCGAAACCGTCACGTTCACCGTGCAACGGGTGCACCGACCATGATCCGCTGGTGGCTCGCCCTTGGCCTGGCATTGGCGGCGCTGCCCGGGGTGGCGCAGGTCTACACCTACATCGATGCCCAGGGTAATCGTGTGTTCACCGATCAGCCGCGCCCTGGCAACGCAAAGAAAGTCCAAGTGTCACCCGGCAACCGGATGCCGACGCCGCCGGCGAGCACACCCTCGGCGCCTGCGGCCGAAGCCCGGCCCGAGCCGCTGTTCCATTACGAAATGCTCCGGCTGTTGATACCCGAGCCGGACGCGACAATACGCAGCACCGCAGGCGAACTGATCGTCAGCGTCACCAGCGAGCCCGGCCTTAAAAAAGGCCACCGCTACCGGCTGTTGCTCGACGGCCAGCCGACGGGCGCGCCGGGGCCGAGCCCGGTATTCGCCTTGAGTAACATCGACCGGGGCAGCCATCATCTGGCGGTGGAAATCCTTGACGAGCAGGACCGCATCGTCGAGCGCACCGCCAACCAGCCCTTCCACATGCAGCGCATGTCCCTGGCGCAAAAGCGCCGCATCAAGCCCTGCGCCACGGCCGACTACGGTCAACGGCCCGAGTGCCCTCTCGCCGAAAAACCTGAAGAAGAAAAAAGCAGCATCTTGCCGTTCTTCTAACACCACCCAGACCGACGCACTATATTGGTGCAATAGCTTGCACGATACCCAGATCCAAAACCCATTTTGGTTCGAAAGTACCCGAAAAAGCTGGCAGAACGCCACGCAACCGACCGAAAAACACCCTTTTGAGGCTCTAAACGCTTCTTTTCGGAGCCTTGGTTTGGTTTTTGCATTTTCCTCGCAACAGCGCATTAATCGCGCGCGCAATTTGGGATCGGTCCCCAGTTGCTACGCTCCAAAAGAGGTCCTGATGACCATTAGCGACGCACTACACCGCTTGCTGCTCGACAACCTCACCACCGCGACCATCCTGCTCGACGCAGAATTGCGCCTCGAGTATATGAACCCGGCGGCGGAGATGCTCCTGGCCGTCAGCGGCCAGCGCAGTCACGGGCAGTTCATCAGCGAGCTGTTCACCGAATCCGCCGAAGCGCTCAACTCCCTGCGCCAAGCGGTGGAGCAGGCCCACCCGTTCACCAAGCGTGAGGCGATGCTCACCGCCCTGACCGGCCAGACCCTGACCGTGGATTACGCAGTCACGCCGATCCTGAACAACGGTGCCACTTTGCTGCTGCTGGAAGTCCATCCCCGTGATCGGCTGCTGCGCATCACCAAGGAAGAGGCGCAATTGTCCAAGCAGGAAACCAGCAAGATGCTGGTGCGCGGCCTCGCCCATGAGATCAAGAATCCCCTCGGCGGGATACGTGGCGCGGCGCAGTTGCTCGCCCGCGAACTGCCGGAAGAAAGCCTCAAGGACTACACCAACGTCATCATCGAAGAAGCCGACCGCCTGCGGAACCTGGTGGACCGCATGCTTGGCTCGAACAAGCTGCCATCCCTGGCGATGTGCAACGTCCATGAAGTGCTGGAACGTGTCGGCAGCCTGGTGGAAGCCGAAAGCCAGGGCTGCATCACCTTGGTGCGCGACTATGACCCGAGCATTCCCGATGTCTTGATCGACCGCGAACAAATGATCCAGGCAGTACTGAACATCGTGCGCAACGCCATGCAGGCCATCAGCAGCCAGAACGAACTGCGCCTGGGCCGCATCAGCCTGCGGACCCGCGCCATGCGCCAATTCACCATCGGCCATGTGCGCCATCGCCTGGTGACCAAGATCGAAATCATCGACAACGGCCCGGGCATCCCAGCCGAGCTGCAGGAAACCATCTTTTTCCCCATGGTCAGCGGCCGTCCGGACGGTACCGGGCTGGGCCTGGCCATTACCCAGAACATCATCAGTCAGCATCAGGGCTTGATCGAATGTGAGAGCCACCCCGGCCACACCACCTTCTCGATCTTCCTGCCACTGGAACAAGGAGCCACATCGACATGAGCCGTAGTGAAACCGTGTGGATCGTCGATGACGACCGTTCTATCCGTTGGGTCCTGGAAAAAGCCTTGCAACAGGAAGGCATGACCACCCAGAGCTTCGACAGCGCCGACGGGGTGATGAGTCGCCTGGCGCGTCAGCAACCGGACGTCATCATCTCCGACATCCGCATGCCGGGCGCCAGCGGCCTGGATCTGTTGGCGCGAATTCGCGAACAGCATCCGCGCCTGCCGGTGATCATCATGACCGCCCATTCCGACCTGGACAGCGCCGTGGCGTCTTACCAGGGCGGCGCTTTTGAATACCTGCCCAAGCCATTCGACGTCGACGAAGCGGTGTCGCTAGTCAAGCGCGCCAACCAGCACGCCCAGGAGCAGCAGGGCCTGGAAGAAGTGCCGGCCCTGGCCCGCACCCCGGAAATCATCGGCGAAGCTCCGGCGATGCAGGAAGTGTTTCGCGCCATCGGGCGCTTGAGCCACTCCAACATCACCGTGCTGATCAACGGCGAGTCGGGCACCGGCAAGGAACTGGTGGCCCACGCCCTGCATCGCCACAGTCCACGGGCGGCGTCGCCGTTCATCGCGCTGAACATGGCGGCGATTCCCAAGGACTTGATGGAGTCCGAACTGTTCGGCCACGAGAAAGGCGCGTTCACCGGCGCGGCCAACCTGCGCCGTGGGCGTTTCGAGCAAGCCGACGGCGGCACGCTGTTCCTCGATGAAATCGGAGACATGCCGGCTGACACCCAGACCCGCCTGTTGCGCGTATTGGCCGATGGCGAGTTCTATCGGGTCGGCGGCCATACGCCGGTCAAGGTCGATGTGCGCATCATCGCCGCGACCCACCAGAACCTGGAAACCCTGGTGCACGCCGGCAAATTCCGTGAGGACTTGTTCCATCGCCTGAACGTGATCCGCATCCATATCCCGCGCCTGGCGGACCGTCGTGAAGACATCCCGACCCTGGCCCGGCACTTCCTCAGCCGCGCGGCCCAGGAACTGGCGGTCGAGCCCAAGCTGCTCAAGAGCGAAACCGAGGAATACCTCAAGAACCTGCCATGGCCGGGCAACGTGCGCCAGTTGGAGAACACCTGCCGCTGGATCACGGTGATGGCTTCGGGTCGCGAGGTGCACATCAGCGACCTGCCGCCGGAGCTGTTGAGCCTGCCGCAGGATTCGGCCCCGGTGACCAACTGGGAACAAGCCCTGCGCCAGTGGGCCGACCAGGCCCTGGCCCGTGGCCAGTCGAGCCTGTTGGACAGTGCCGTGCCCAGCTTCGAGCGGATCATGATCGAAACCGCCCTCAAGCACACCGCCGGCCGCCGCCGCGACGCCGCCGTGCTACTGGGCTGGGGCCGCAATACCTTGACCCGCAAGATCAAGGAATTGGGGATGAAGGTCGATGGTGGGGATGATGATGACGGGGATGAGGGCTGATCAGCCTTTGACCCTTCGCTGAATTTGGAGGCCCCATCGCGAGCAAGCTGAACTGGCCTAATGAACCCGGACACCTCTTAAGGGCGATATGATTCGCCCAATCAGGAGGTTTCATGCAAGAGCGAAAGACCTACACCCGCGAGTTCAAGCAACGTGCTGCAAGCATGGTTCTTGA
>NZ_JBIXJT010000009.1:0-320336 GCF_052871455.1 Pseudomonas sp. LARHCG127 | reverse complement strand
AGCATTGGAACCACCTGATCCCATCCCGAACTCAGCAGTGAAACGATGCATCGCCGATGGTAGTGTGGGGTTTCCCCATGTGAGAGTAGGTCATCGTCAAGATTAAATTCCGAAACCCCTATCTGCTAATGCAGGTAGGGGTTTTGTGTTGCCCGCGATAAAAACGCTGACCAAAAAAAGGATGACCTGCAGAGGTCATCCTTTTTTACTTCCTGGCTATCAAGCCTCGGGTACGGGGCAGCTCAGATCCCCCTCCTTGCACTTGAGATAGGTCTTGAATGCCTCGACCCGGGCTTTAGTCTGGGTGGTGATGCAATTGTCATAGATCAGCGGATAGACGCTGCCGCCCTCGACGCCAGAGGCGGAGAATTCACATTCGGCGTCACGGAAGCCTATCCAGGCACGCTGTGCCTTGACCAGCATGTTCTTGGCGTCGGGATTGTCCTTCAGGCGTGCGGTGATCTGCTTGTACAAGCTGTTCAGCTCGTGGTCGGCGGCCTTGCTTTCCTTGGCTGCGCACTGGTTCATTTCGCCTTGGGTGATGGCGTTGGCGCAGTCGTCGGCCTTGGCAACAGCGACAAAAAGCAACGGTGTCAGGGCCAGAAGCCAGCGTGGGGACATGTCGGGTCTCTCCTTGAGGGGTGGAAAACGCCGGGGGAGTTTACAACGCTCCATACAGTTTTAACGCCGGCAGCGCTAAACAACTCTCTGATACAACTTTCCGGTTGGCCTTGTGGTCTTACAAGCCTACTGTTGAAACACAGGAGGTGACACATGCATTCATCCGACCGCATTGAACGAAAGATCCTGCTCAAGGCCCCGCGCTCCCAAGTCTGGCGCGCCCTGGCCAATGCCGAAGCCTTCGGCCAGTGGTTTGGTGTCGCCCTTGAGGGGAAACGGTTTGTAGCAGGTGAGCGTACCCAGGGGCAAATCACTTACCCAGGTTACGAGCACCTTATCTGGGACGTCGCGGTGGAGCGGGTGGAACCCGAGCGAGTGTTCTCGTTTCGCTGGCATCCTTACGCAGTCGAACCCCAGGTGGATTATTCCCAGGAGTCTGAGACCCGTGTGTTATTCGAACTTGAGGACATGGATGGCGGTACCTTGCTCAAAGTCGTGGAGTCAGGTTTCAACAACATCCCAGAGGCTCGCCGACTCAAGGCTTTTCGCATGGACAGCCGTGGCTGGGATGAGCAAATGGCCAATATTGAAACCTTCCTGAACAAGGCTTGAGATCGAACGGCTGGTGGAGCTAAGGGTTTTCGGAAGGGCAGGTATAGCGAATGTCTTACACGAGATGGTAGCTATGTCGTCTATTTCGTTTTGGATCCGAGGCGTAATCTGGACTCATCCACTGAAGCACAGGAAGTGCTCAGGATCAGGGACGATCGACCATGCAAGGATTAGCTATCGACAGGGAGTCGTAATGGTCTTGGAAAAACCCGCTTCGGCGGGTTTTTTTTCGTCTGCTGGAACGTGTCAAAGGGTTCTATAGCGAAACGCTTACACGGCGTTGCTGCTTTCTCGTCTTTTCCCAGGACACCGGCAGGCCTAATCTATGTTCATCCACTGGGTACAGGGAGTGCTCAGGGTCATGGATGATTGGACCAGGCATGGAATGCCGGACAGGGAGTCAAATTGGTCCTCAAAAAACCCGCTTAGGCGGGTTTTTTTTCGTCTGTGAAAAAGTAGCCTGATGTGCCAAACGCAGGGTCAAGCGCCACTGGCTTGCAGCGCCTGGGCACGCAAACGAGCGATGTCCTTGCTCGGCGAGGCGCCAAATAGACGGCTGTATTCGCGGCTGAACTGCGAAGGACTTTCATACCCCATCTTGTAGCCGATTGACGAAACATCGCTGCTCTCCGCCAACAACAACCGGCGGGCCTCTTGCAGGCGCAGCTGTTTCTGATATTGCAGGGGGCTCATGGCGGTCACGGCCTTGAAGCGGTGATGCAGGGCCGAAGGGCTGAGGTTGATCATTTGTGCCAGGCTGTCGATGCTCAGCGGCTCGGCGTAATGACTATTGAGCCACTCGATGGCGCGACTGATGCGATGGGTCTGGGTGTCGGGAATGGCGATATCGTGCAAGCGCCGGCCTTGGGCGCCACGCAGCAGCCGGTAGAAAATCTCCTGTTGGGCCAGCGGCGCGAGCGTGGCGATATCGTCCGGGCTGTCCAGCAGCCGCAGCAAGCGCAACACCGCGTCCAGCAATGGCGCATCGATGCGATCCAGGAACAGCCCACGTCCGGTTCTTTCGGCCGGCACGCCGATGGGACTGGCGTCGGCAATCAGGCGACAGATCTGTGCCGGATCGATGTCGAGGCGGATGCACAGGTAGGGGCGCTCGGGACTGGCTTCAATCACCTGGCCGGCCAACGGCAGGGTCACCGAGACGACGAGGTAATTGAGCGGGTCATACACGTAGCATTCGTCCGCCAGGCGCACTTCCTTGCGCCCTTCGACAATCACGCACAAACCAGGTTTGTGCACGGTGTGCAGGGCTTCGGTTGGTTCGTCGCTGCGGATCAGGTGCAAGGCCTCGATGGCCGTGGGATGGACGCCGAAGTCCGGAGCGAAGCGCATCATCAGGCTCGCCAGTTCGGCGCGACGCTGACTAACGCCGTCGTCTGACGCCATATGGATGGACGTGGATACCGACATGCCGATCAATCTCCCAGGCCAAATGAGTGGACCGCGCTAGTAAAACCGATTGCGCGGTTGCCGGCCAGAGTCGGATTTATCGCTACAGGATCGTGCAAGTGCGCAGGAGGATCCGACTAACCCAGGCAAAGGTCGGTTGCCTAATCTGGACCTGTCAAAACGCTCCCACCCCGGGGGCCAACACGTCCAGACGAGGAAACCATCATGTCCGATATTCAAAACAAAGTCGTGGTCATCACCGGCGCCAGCAGCGGGATTGGTGAAGCGGCGGCGCGGTTGCTCGCGGCTCGCGGTGCTCGTGTCGTACTCGGCGCCCGGCGTATCGATCGTTTGCAAGCGCTGGTGCAGGAACTCGAAGCCGCCGGCCAGCAGGCGGCCTGCAAATCCGTGGACGTGAGCCGCCGCGATGACGTCCAGAGCCTGATTGACTTCGCTGTCGAACGGTTCGGTCGGGTCGACGTGATCATCAACAACGCCGGGGTCATGCCGCTCTCCAAACTCGAGGCGCTGAAAGTCGAGGAGTGGGACCGTATGATCGACGTCAATATCCGCGGCGTGCTTCACGGCATCGCCGCCGGCCTGCCGCTGATGCAGCGCCAACGTAGCGGGCAGTTCATCAATATCGCATCCATCGGTGCCTACGCCGTCAGCCCGACGGCCGCTGTGTATTGCGCCACCAAATACGCCGTGCGGGCGATTTCCGAGGGCTTGCGCCAGGAAGTCGGAGGTGATGTGCGCGTGACGGTGATTTCCCCCGGCGTGACCGAGTCGGAACTGGCCGAGAGCATTTCCGATGAAGGGGGGCGTGCCGAAATGCGTGAGTTTCGCCGGATCGCCATTCCGGCCGAAGCCATCGCCCGGGCGATCGCCTATGCCATCGAACAGCCGGCGGATGTGGACGTCAGCGAACTGATTGTGCGACCCACTGCCAGTCCGTTCTGAGTCGAGTTGAACCGACAAGGAAACCCTTTGGGGCTCGCGTGCTTGCTCCCGCTGGGTTGCGAAGCGACCCCAGGATTTTGCGACTGCTGCGCAGTCGAGCGGGAGCAAGCTCCCTCGCCACAATGGGACTGCCTCAAGGTTGTGTCCAACCCGACATCGTCTGTGCGCCGGCTTTGGTGATTATCGTTACGCCAGTTCCAACCGCGCCGCAGCACGCTGGGTGATCTGCGAGCGCACCCGGAACGACTCGGCCGCACGCCGTTGGGCTTCTTCCAGGACGCGCGTCGGCGCGGTGTCCGGGCTGCCGGCGGTAAACGGCGGGGCAGGGGCGTATTCGAGCTGCAGTTGGACCAGCTCGGCGGTGTCCTGGTCGAACAGTTCGGCCGCCAGGGTCAGGGCAAAATCGATCCCGGCCGTGATGCCACCCCCGGTGAGCAGGTTGCCGTCGCGGACCACGCGGTCCTTGACCGGCGTCGCGCCCAGGGTTAGCAACAGGCTGTGATAGGCCCAGTGAGTGGTGGCGCGCTTGCCTTGCAACAGGCCTGCCGCACCGAGCACCAACGCACCGGTGCACACCGAGGTGATGTATTTCGCGTCGGCGGCTTGCCGCCTGACGAAGGCCAGCGTCTGCTCGTCTTCCATCAGCGGCCCGACGCCGGTCCCGCCGGGGACGCAGATCACATCGAGCTTCGGGCAGTCCTCGAACGTGGTGGTGGGCAGCAGCACCAGCCCGGTACTCGCGGTGACCGGGGCCAGGTCCTTCCAGATCAGGTGGACCTTCACATCTGGCAACGAGGCCAATACGTCATAAGGGCCGGTCAGGTCCAACTGCTGGACTTGGGGGAATAACAGCAAACCGATCTGCAACGTCATGTCGCGTTCTCCTTTGGATGATGCCCGAGGGGTGGACGGTTTTACTTTAGATCCGTAGGCTCTGGCGTATACGCCAATAAGCCCACGAATCACGCCAATATGCCCAACCCACCGAAAACCGTTCATGTCCTGGCCTTCGCCAACGTGCAAGTGCTGGATGTCACCGGGCCCTTGCAGGTGTTTGCCTCGGCCAACGATTTGGCTCGCCAGCAAGGCCTGCCGCTGCCTTATACGCCGACGGTCATCGCGGTGGGTGGCGGGGCGGTGATGTCCTCCGCGGGGTTGGCGCTGATGGCCGAGCCGCTGCCGAGCGAGGGCAGCGACACGTTGCTGATTGCTGGTGGCTGGGGCGTGTACGAAGCGGCGAAAGATCCGGCGCTGGTGGCCTGGATCAAGGCGCACGGCCTGCGTTCGCGAAGGGTGGCGTCGGTGTGCACCGGAGCGTTCCTGCTGGCCGCCAGCGGTTGGCTGGACGGACGGCGCGTGGTGACGCACTGGACTCGCTGCGAGCAATTGGCCGAGCAACATCCGCAATTGCGGGTCGAACCCAACCCGATTTTTATCAACGACGGTCCGGTCTGGACCTCGGCCGGGGTGACGGCCGGCATCGACCTGGCCCTGGCGCTGGTCGAGGAGGACTTGGGCCGCGCGGTGGCGCTGGAGGTCGCCCGCCAACTGGTGGTGTTCCTCAAGCGTCCTGGCGGGCAATCGCAGTTCAGCGTGACGTTGTCGCTGCAAAAACAGGGCAGTCGGTTCGATGACCTGCACGCCTGGATCGCCGAAAACCTCACCCGTGACCTTGGCCTGTCGAGCCTGGCCGCCGAGGTGGGCATGAGCGAGCGCAGCTTTGTGCGTCACTACCGCGCCGACACCGGCCAGACCCCGGCGCGGGCCGTCGAGTTGATTCGCGTGGAAACCGCGCGCCGTTTGTTGTCCGACACCGCGGTGTCAATCAAACGGGTGGCGGTGCAATGTGGTTTTGGCAGCGAGGAAACCTTGCGCCGAAGTTTCCTACGGGCCATGGGCGTGACGCCCCAGGCCTATCGCGAGCGGTTCGCCGTCAGCCCTCAAGCAGATCCAACAACGCCTTGAGCGTGGCCTCGGGAGCTTCCTGGGGAATGTTGTGGCCGACACCGGCGAGCACTCGGCGCTCATAAAAACCCGTGAAATGCGCAATGTCTTCATCGTGTTCCGCAGCAGGCCCCACGCCATCATCGGCGCCGCACAGGGAAATGCTCGGCACGCTGATGGCCGGTTGCGCCGTCAGTTTTTCCTCCATCCACTCCAGCGTCGGATCGCCCGGTGCGTACATGAAGCGATGGCGGTAGGAGTGGATCACCACATCGACGAAGTCCGGGTTGTCGAACGACGCGGCGCTGAGGGGGTACAGTTCGGCGCCACGTTTCCAGGTCGGCGACCACAGGCGCCAAAGCAAGCCACACAGCTCGCGCCGGTTCTGGGTCAGGCCCTCGACACCCCGGGCCGTGTGGAAGTAGTACTGGTACCACAGCCGATGTTCGGTTTCCGGGTCCAGCGGTTGCCTGGAGCGCGGAATGTCCTGCAGGTTGTAGCCATCGCCGGTCACCAGGCAGCGCACGCGCTCGGGCCACAGTGCCGCGACGATACACGCCGCCCGACCGCCCCAGTCGTAGCCACACAGCGCCGCTTGGGGGATGGAGAGTGCGTCCATCAGGTCCAGCAGGTCCTGGGCCAGGGCGGCTTGCTGGCCGGAGCGCAGGATGGCCGGATTGTTGAAACGGGTCGGGCCGTAGCCGCGCAGGTAGGGCACGATGACCCGGTAGCCACGCTGGGCCAGGGCCGGCGCGACTTCATCGAACGCCCTGGGATCGTAAGGAAAACCGTGCAGCAGGATGATCGGGTCGCCGCTGGCGGGGCCGTGTTCTTCGTAGGCAATGCGCAGTAACGGCGTGACGGCGAAGTTGATCCTGGGCTCAAGGTTCATGTCGGCCTCCGGCAGTGTGCGGTTGTGTTCAGGCAGGTTCCTGGTTGACGTATTTGGCCCGATCCGGCGTGAACGTCACAATCATGTTCGTGCTGGAACAGGTCAGGGTGCGCTCCTGGGTCAGGTCGATGTCCAGGTCTTCACCGCGCAGGCCCTGCCATTGGGCGAGGTATTTGAGGCAACCGAATTTTTCGTTTTTCTTCAGGCTGCGGCTGACGCCACCTTTCCACCCCAGCACCGGCAACTCCCCGGCCAGACAGCGTTGCGCCAGTTCGGGAAACTTCACCGAACGATCGCGGCCGATTTCCCAGCACTTGATCAAGCCCCGGTCGTGACCTTCCCAGAGGTCTTCGCGGGTCAGGCCTGTTCGGGGTGGGGTGGTGATGGGGCGTTTGATATGGGTCATGTCAGGTCCTTGAGTCGGGTTTTTATCGGGCAGCTCCGCTGCACCCGTGAGAGCGTCGATCTTAGGAGGGGTTGGCGGGGCTGGCAACTCGAAACGGGGTGTAACGCTAAATGGGTGACTTGCGGTGATTGCTTCTGTGGCGAGGGAGCTTGCTCCCGCTAGGTTGCGAAGCGACCCCATACCGGACGCTGTTTTTTGGAGGCTGGAAGATTTTTGCGCCTGCTGCGCAGTCGAGCGGGAGCAAGCTCCCTCGCCACGGGGTTGTGTTCCTACAAAAAAATAGGTGAACCGGAATTTTCTGGCGACTCACGTCGGTTGCCGGTTCGGAAGGGGTGGGGATAGGCTTTGCCCGTCGCTGCAAAATCAGCGACCGGGTTTGGTCACCCGTCCAATGTCAGGCGCATACGCGCCAACCTCAGCCTTTTTCGTAGCGAGGTCGGTGAACTCATTTTTCAAGCTAGGAGTTTCACAATGGACAAGATCAATCGTCATGGAGCCGAAAACCTCTCTGCCTACACCACCTTCGATACACAAAAACTCCGTGAAGCCGCCGACCGGGCGCTGAACGTTCACTTGTCTCCTCCCGCCCCACCCAAGCCCGACACCCAGGACGGCCAGGTTTTCACCGTGGTTCCCGGCCTCAACACCGAATCGGTGCTGACCACCCTCAGCGAAACCCTGGCTTCGGCCGATGCGCTGGTCAGTGACCTGGGGTTCGAGTTGGAAGGTTCTCGGCGCCATGTTGCGTTGGGGATTCAGCAGTTGATCGAACTGGCCAGGTTGCTAGCCAACCGAGCGTTGGATGACCTCGAACTGGCCGACTCAACACAATAGCCAGCCCACCACTTTCCCTGTGGCGAGGGAGCTTGCTCCCGCTCGACTGCGCAGCAGGCGCAAAATCTTGGGGTCGCTTCGCAACCCAGCGGGAGCAAGCTCGCCCAGTCTGAAGGGCCATTCAGCTCACGGCTGCCAATGATTCTTCTCGCCACTCAACTTGCGGTCCAGGAAGCTCGCCGCACTGATCAGCGCCAGGTGGGTCAGGGCCTGGGGAGTATTGCCCAGGTGGTAGCCGTGGCTGTCGAACTCTTCGGCGTACAACCCCAGCGGGTTGGCGTAGCGCAGCAGTTGTTCGAATTCCAGCTGGGCTTTTTCCACGCGGCCGGCGCGGGCCAGGCATTCGACGTACCAGAACGAGCAGGCGGCGAAGGAGCCTTCGGTGCCGCTGAGGCCGTCGATGGGGCTGTCGTCGTTGCGGTAGCGGTAGACCATGCCGTCGCGCACCAGGCTTTTTTCGATGGCATCGAGTGTCGACAGCCAGCGCGGGTCGCGGGCGCTGACGAAACGCACCAAAGGCATCAACAGCATTGAACCGTCCAGAGCGGTGCTGCCCAGGCGCTGGATGAAGTGCTGGTGTTCGTCGTTCCAGAAGTGGGTCCAGATGTCCTGGTAAATGGCCTGGCGGGTCTCGTCCCAGCGGGCGAACGGGGCGGGCAGGGAGCGTTTTTCGGCCAGGCGGATGGCGCGGTCGACGGCGACCCAGCACATCAGCCGCGAGTGCAGGAAATGCTGTTTGTCGCCGCGCATTTCCCAGATGCCCACGTCCTTGTCCTGCCAGACAGTGCATACCTGGTCGATCACCTCGACGGTGTGTTTCCAACCTTGATGGGAAATGGCTTCGCCGTATTTGTTGACCAGGTACACCGCGTCCATCAGCTCGCCGAAAATATCCAATTGCACTTGCTGGTAAGCCAGGTTGCCGATGCGCACCGGTTGCGCATTGCCGAAGCCGCTCAAGTGCGGCAGCTCGGTTTCCGGCAGTTCCTGCCTGCCGTCCAGGCCATAGAGGATGTTGAGTTTGGTCGGCTGGTCGCAGCAATCGCTGACTCGGCCCCGCAGCCAGCGCATGTAGGCATTGGCTTCGTCGACGAAACCCAGGCGCATGAACGCGTAGACCGTGAACGAAGCGTCGCGGATCCAGGTGTAGCGGTAATCCCAGTTGCGCTCGCCCCCGCGGGTTTCCGGCAGGCCGAAGGTGGCGGCGGCGAGGATGGCGCCGTGTTTGCGCGAGGTCAGCAGTTTCAGCGCCAGGGCCGAGCGGTTGACCACTTCGCGCCAGCGCCCGCGATAATTGGATTGGCCGATCCAGCCGCGCCAGAACGCCAGGGTCCGCTCCAGGCACATCGCGCTGGCATCGTCCTGCAGGCGCGGGTCGTCGATGCCGCCCAGCAGGAATTCGGCGCGCTGGCCCTGTTCCAGGGTGAACTCGGCCACGGCGACGTTGCCGTCCAGCGTCATGGGCTGATCGCCGCATAAACGCAGGCTCGGATGCCCCGGCGCGCTGAAGCAAATGTGGCTGCCGTCCTGGCTCGCGGTCGTCGCGGCCCGGGCGTAGTCATGCCGCACCGCGCAGCGCAGGCGAAACGTCGCACTGCCGACGGTCATGTGGACCTTGCGCATCAGCACCGGCAAATCGTCTTCGCTGTCGCCGATGGGCAGCAGGTCGGTGATCTCCACCACAGCGCCGTCGCTCAGCCAACGGGTTTGCAATACGTTGGTGTCGGGCAGGTAGATCTGTTGCCGACGGGCGTTCGGCAGGTCAGGCGCGAGTTGGAAAATGCCCGCCTCCGGAGTATCGAGCAGGGAACAGAAGATCGACGGGCTATCGAATTCCGGCCAGCAGAAGAAATCGACGCTGCCCCGGTCGTTGACCAGCGCTGCGCTGCGCATGTCGCCGATGATGCCGTGGTTCTCGATGGGGCTTTGCGGTTCGTCATGGTCAGCCATTGCCGCGAAACCCCGGATAAAGGCTCATCCCGCCATCGATGAACAGCGTGGTGCCCACCACATAATCGGACCAGTCCGAGGCCAGCCAGACCACCGCATTGGCGACGTCCTCGACATCGCCGACGCGACCGTAAGGAATCAGCTCCAGCAGTTTCTGCTCCTGCTCGCCCTCGGTGGCTTCGCGGTTGATGGCCGTGCGGATGGCGCCGGGAGCGATGCTGTTGATGCGGATGCGCTGGTGGCTGGTTTCCTGGGCCAGGCTCTGCATCAGCAGATCGACACCACCCTTGGACGCGGCGTAATTGACGTGGCCGGCCCAGGGTATGCGCTGGTGCACCGAGCTCATGTGGATGATCTTGCCGGCGGCCCGGGACACGCCCTGGCGAATGCCCTGGCGATTGAAGATTCGCAGGGCGGCGCGGGCGCAAAGGAACTGGCCGGTGAGGTTGGTGCCGATCACGGTGTTCCAGTCTTCCAGGCTCATATCGACGGCGGCGGCGTCTTTTTGCAAACCGGAATTGGCCACCAGGATGTCCAGTGTGCCAAAGGCATCGAGGGCTTGGGCGAACAGGTGCTCGACCTCCTGTTCCTTCGATACGTCGGCCCCCACGGCGATGGCGCGGCCGCCGTTGGCGTTGATTTCACGGGCCAGTTCTTGCGCCGGCTCGGCGTTGGAATGGTAGTTGAGCACCACGGCGGCACCCGCATCTGCCAACGCCTTGGCCGCGCCTGCGCCAATGCCGGAGCTGGCGCCGGTGACCAGGGCAACCTGTCGGGCGAGGGATATCTGCATGGTCTAGCACCTTGAGTTGAGGGCCTTACCTGCTGACTGGTTTGAGGTGGGTGGAGTTCAGTTGGGTGAGGCGGTCATTCACAATGAACGGAACACATCAACAGATGTACAACACAAGACATGTGGCGAGGGAGCTTGCTCCCGCTGGGCTGCGCAGCAGCCCCAAAAGGCAATGAGCTCAATCTACCTGAATGTTCGAGGCGTCAGGTTTTGGGGCCGCTTCGCAGCCCAGCGGGAGCAAGCTCCCTCGCCACAAAAGGCCGCCTGCCGCAGGGCCGCTGTTACCACCCCCGTCCCGAATTCACCCAGAAATTCACCGACAACGACGTCGACACCGACTCCACCTGGTGAAACCAGCCCTCCGGCAAAAACAGCAAATCCCCAGCCTCCAGCGTCACGCGCAGGAAGGTCACGTCACGGGCCTGGGGGAAGCGTTGGTAGTCCGGCGCGTCCGGGTTGAAATCGCAGCCGTCCAGCCCGCCTTGGGGCGCCGTGGACCAGGTGCCCAAGGCTTCGCGATGATGAGGCGCGGCGAGGGTGAAGGTTTTCTGGCCCCAGACCTGGGCGAACAGATTGTCGGTGTCGTCGCGATGCAGGGGCGTCAGGGTGCCCTTGGGGCCGATCCAGATACGCGGTGGGATGAACAACGACGGGTCGAAGTAGGGCGGGTACTTGATCTGCTCCATTAGCTGCGCCGGCAGGATGTTGTTGCCCATGTAGGCCGGTGGTTCACCGTCGGCACCCTTGGCCGCCGGGCTGTCGAGGGAAGCGATAAAGTCGGCCATGGACGTGGAGCGAAAATCCCGCTCGGTGGAGAAGGTCTTCTTCACGTAGTCGCCATGACGGGTGATGCCTTGCAGCTCGGCGAAATGCACCAGGGATTCTTCGCGGCTGAGCTTGAACAACGGCCAGTCCTGCAAGGCATCGCTGATGACCAGCGGAATGCCGTGGGGCAGGTACCGGGCGCGGAATTCCTGCACCGACAGCCCACCGCGGGGCCGCCGTTCCACGCTGCGTTGGGTCGGCAGGCTGGCGGTGAGTTTTTCGCTGAAGCGCGGCGGGGTCGGGTAGCGCTTGTTCATGTCAACCTTTTCCACCACGCCACCGCCATGCCGGGCATGGTCGATGATCTGCGGCAGCAACGTCGCCAGGCCCATGTTGCCGCCGATTTTCAGGCGACCGCTGGCGAACAGTTCTTCGACATTGGCCATGCCGGCCATGATCCCGAGGAAGTCCTTCTCCGCCACCTCGATGGTCACGTCGGGGCTGGTGTGGCGGCCCGCCTCGGTGCGGCTGCTGGCCTTGACCTCGGACCAGTACGCCTGGTGCGGGCCGAACACGAATTGGAAGACGCCTTCGATACCAACGGCGCCGGCATTGGCGAACAGCTTGCCCAGGATGGTGTGCAGGTCCACGGCGGTCACTCTTGCGGGTTTTTGGTCTTAGCAGGTAACGAGGGCCCGGATCAGAAATTTAGGCCCTGTCGCTGCGTCATCGACCCTCGCCCTATCGCGTCGCGACCATGAACAGCCGGGGAAACGGCAGCAGCACCGTTCCATCGTCCTGTGCTGGGTAAGCCTGTTCGATCGCCTTGAGATACTGCGCCAGGTATTGCTCGCGCTGTGTCTCGTCCAGCGGCTCGAGAAACGGCCGCAAGGCGCTGCCCTTGAACCATTCCACCACGCCTGCGGCACCGCCGGCCAAGGGGTGATGGTAGGTGGTGCGCCACACATCGACGCGGCTGCAGTGGGGCTTGAGGATCGCGTAATAGGCGCTGGCATCCGCCATCTCGGTACGCGAATCAGCCGCCGCGGCCAGTTGGCTGGCCCAAGGCCCGTTGGCGGCGATTTCCCGCATCAAGCGGTGGGAGGGCTGGTGCAGGTTGTCGGGCATCTGGATCGCCAGGCTGCCGCCGGGGGCGAGTTTGCCCATCAGCGAGGGCAGCAGGGTCGCGTGGTCGGGCAGCCATTGCAGCACCGCGTTGGCGAAGATCACGTCGAACGGCCCAGGTTCATCCCATTGGCCAATGTCGGCCGTATCGAATGTTACGGCGGGCAAGCGCTTGCGTGCGGCGTCGACCATGTCGCTGGAACTGTCCAGGCCGCGTACCGTGGCGCCGCTGAAATGTTCCACCAACAGTTCGGTGGAGTTGCCCGGGCCGCATCCCAGGTCGATCACCGTGCGCGCCTCCACGGGAGGAATGGCGGCGAGCAGGTCCCGGGACGGACGGGTGCGTTCCTGTTCGAAGGTGACATATTGCTTGGCGGACCAACCCATGGCGTTCTCCTGTGCGGTGCAGTGATCGAGATGTCGCCAGTATAAGGTCGTGTGGGAAGATGAGCCGCGTTATCGTTCATCGCGGGCAAGCCTTGCTCCCACATGCCTCGCTCTCACATGCCTTACACCCAGAAGGGGCAGGCATCTCGTGGCGAACGTCACGGTTTTGACTAATTCCATGGGTTAGGATTTCGTTATCTTCCCTACACGACCGATCGGAGAAAACCGCAGTGACCCAACTGACCCTGCTGTGCCTGCCTTATTCCGGCGCCAGCGCGATGGTGTATAGCCGCTGGCGGCGCACGTTGCCGCAATGGCTGCACGTGCAACCGGTGGAATTGCCGGGGCGCGGTGCGCGCTTCGACGAGCCGCTGCACACCGACATGGGCCCGTTGGCGATGCAACTGGCGCGGGAGCTGCACCCGACGCTCCAGGCCCCGTACGCCTTGTTCGGCCACAGCCTGGGCGCGCTGCTGGCCTGCGAAATCGCCCATGCCCTGCGTGAGCTTGGCAGCCCGGAACCGGTGGCGCTGTTTGCCTCCGGCACCGCGGCGCCGACGATGCGCGCCGACTATGACCGCGGTTTCGCCAAGGCGAAAACCGACGCTGAGTTGATCGAGCAACTGCGCACCCTCAATGGTACGAGCGAGGAGATACTGGCCAATGAAGAGCTGATGGACCTGACCCTGCCGATCCTGCGGGCCGACTTTTTGCTGTGCGGCCGTTTCCAGCCACGGCAACGTCCGCTGCTCAAGTGCCCGGTGCATGTATTCGGCGGCACGGCCGACAAGGCCACCACGGAGCAACTGATGGGCTGGCGCCAGGAAACCACGGGCAGCTTCTCGGTCGACATGCTGGCGGGCGGGCACTTCTTCATTCATGAGCACGAGGCCAAGGTGCTGCGGCTGATCAAGGATCAATTGAGCGTGCATCATCGGCGGCATGGGTTGGCCATCAGCGCCTAGCCCGTTCAAGACCCGCTTCTGTGGCGAGGGAGCTTGCTCCCGCTGGGCGGCGAAGCCGCCCCAAAGAAACTTGCAGTAGTCCAGACAGACCGCATCAGCCGGTTTACGACTGCTGCGCAGCCGAGCGGGAGCAAGCTCCCTCGCCACGGGTTTCTTCCTTTCTGACACTTGTTCTCAAGCGCTAATTTTTCCGGTTTGCATTCGTTTCATAGGGACGACTTGCCTTTGTGCCTTGTGCCCACTGATTCCGGATACCCCAGAAATGAATGCTGAAGACGCCTTGAAACTTGCTCGCCGGTTTATCGGGTTGCCCCTGGAAAAGCGCCGGATGTTCCTGGCCGCGTTGGCCAAGGAGGGCGTGGAGTTCAGCGGTTTCCCCATTCCCCAAGGCGTCGAGGCCGAGGATCGCCAGGCGTTGTCCTATGCCCAGCAGCGCATGTGGTTTCTCTGGCAACTGGAGCCGGGCAGCGGCGCCTACAACCTGCCGGGAGCGGTGCGGCTCAAGGGCGCGTTGAGCCTGTCGGCGCTGGAGCAAGCCTTCGCCAGCCTGGTGGCCCGTCATGAAACCCTGCGCACGGTGTTCCAGCGCCAGGCCGACGACAGCCTCCTGCAAGTGCCCTCCAGCGCCGCACTGGTGATAGGCCGCAAGGACTTCAGCGCCTTGCCGGTTGCCGAGCGCGAGCAGGCGGTGCGCCAGGCCGCCGAAGCCCAATCGCTGCAGCCCTTCGACCTGTCCAGCGGCCCGTTGCTGCGGGTCGAACTGCTCAAGCTCGATGATCAAGAGCACGTGCTGCTGCTGACCTTGCACCACATCGTCTCAGACGGCTGGTCGATGAACGTGCTGATCGACGAATTCATTCGCTGCTATGACGCCCATGAGGCGGGGGTGGAACCACAACTGGCCGACTTGCCGATCCAGTACAGCGACTATGCCTTGTGGCAGCGCCGCTGGCTGGAAGCCGGCGAGCAGGCGCGTCAACTCGACTATTGGCAGGCGCAACTGGGCGATGAGCATCCCGTGCTGGAACTGCCTATCGATCACCCGCGCCCGGCGATGCCCAGCTATCGCGGCACGCGCTTTGAATTCGCCGTGGAGCCGGCACTGGCCGAGCAACTGCGCACCACCGCCCAGCAGCATGGCGTCACCCTGTTCATGCTCCTGCTCGGCGCGTTCAACGTGCTGCTGCATCGCTACACCGGCCACACCGATATCCGCGTTGGTGTGCCCATCGCCAACCGCAATCGCGCCGAAACCGAAGGGCTGATCGGCTTTTTCGTCAACACCCAGGTGTTGCGTACCGAGCTCGGCGGCCAGACCCGGGTCGATGAGTTGCTGCGCACGGTCAAGGAAGCCGCCCTCGGCGCCCAGGCCCATCAGGACTTGCCCTTCGAACGGTTGGTGGAAGCCCTGAAACTGGAACGCAGCCTCAGCCATACCCCGCTGTTCCAAGTGATGTATAACCACCAGCCGCAAGTGGCCGACATCGCCAGTATCCGCACGGCTTCGGGGCTGGAGTTGTCGATGTTGGAATGGCAGGGCCGCACCACGCAATTCGACTTGACCCTCGACACCTGGGAAAAGGCCGGCAAGCTGCATGCGGCACTGACCTACGCCAACGATCTGTTCGACGCCGCGACGGTCGAGCGCATGGCCCGGCACTGGACGCGGCTGCTGCAAGGCATGGTCGACGACAATCGCGCGCTCGTCGGCGAGTTGCCGCTGCTGGAAGCCGATGAATATCAGCGCCTGATCCATGATTGGAACCCGGTGGACGCGCCGTTCGACCAGGCGCTGTGCATCCACCAGATGATCACCCGCCAGGCCGAGGCCACGCCGGATGCCTTGGCCGTCACCTTCGCCAACACGCGCCTGACCTACAGTGAACTCGACGACCGCGCCAATCGGCTGGCCCACAAGCTCATCGAGCTGGGCGTGGGCCCGGAAGTCCGTGTCGGCGTGGCGATGCCGCGCTCCGAACACCTGCTGATCGCCTTGCTGGCAGTGCTCAAGGCCGGTGGCGCCTACGTGCCGCTGGACCCGGACTACCCGGCCGAGCGCGTGGCCTACATGCTTGACGACAGTCGCGCCCGGGTCTTGCTGACAGAACAGGCGGTGGCGGCGACGCTCAGCGTGCCGGCCGAAACCGCCGTGCTGATGCTGGATCGGATCGAGTTGGGGCAGTACTCACTCAGCGCGCCGACCACTCAAGTCACGCCAGACAACCTCGCGTACGTGATCTACACCTCCGGTTCCACCGGCCAGCCCAAGGGCGTGGCGATTGCCCATCGCAACGTGCTGGCGCTGATCGACTGGTCCCGATCGGTCTACAGCCGCGACGACATCCAGGGCGTACTCGCCTCCACGTCGGTGTGCTTCGATTTGTCGGTATGGGAACTGTTCGTGACCCTGGCCAACGGTGGCTCGCTGATCATCGCCCGCAATGCCCTGGAGTTGCCGCAACTGCCGGCCCGGGACCAGGTGCGCCTGATCAACACCGTGCCCTCGGCGATTGCCGCGTTGCAGCGCGGCGGTGAGATCCCGGCCAGTGTGCGGATCATCAACCTGGCCGGTGAGCCCTTGAAACAAAGTTTGGTAGACGCCCTGTACTGTGGGAGCGAGCTTGCTCGCGATAGCGGTGTGCCAATCACTGATGGGTCAACTGACAGAGCGCCATCGCGAGCAAGCTCGCTCCCACAGTTGGGTGGCGTTGAGCATGTGTACGATCTTTATGGCCCCTCGGAAGACACCACCTATTCCACCTGGACCCGCCGCACCGCCGGCGGCACGGCGAACATCGGCCGGCCCCTCAAGCACACCGCCAGCTACCTGCTCGACGCTGACCTGCAACCGGTGCCCCAAGGCGTTTCGGCGGAGTTGTACCTGAGCGGCGCGGGCATCACCCGGGGTTACCTCGGCCAGGCCGCGATGACCGCTGAAAAGTATGTGCCCAACCCGTTCTCCACCCACGGCGAACGCTTGTACCGCACCGGTGACCTGACCCGTTACCAGGCCGACGGCGCCTTGCAGTACGTTGGCCGTATCGATCATCAGGTCAAGGTCCGCGGCTTCCGTATCGAACTGGGGGAAATCGAGGCGCGCCTGCTGCAACAACCCCAGGTGCGCGAACTGGCGGTGCTGGCCCAGGACGGCGAGCATGGCCAACAACTGGTGGCCTTCATCGTCCCGAGCGAGGCCGCGGTGCTGAGGGAGGCCGATGCCCAGGTACGGTTGCGCGAAACCCTCAAGGCTGCTTTGCGTGAACACCTGCCGGACTACATGGTCCCGGCCTACCTGGTGTTCCTCGCAGAACTGCCGCTGACCCCCAACGGCAAACTCGACCGCAAGGCGTTGCCGGCCATCGATGGCAGTGAGCAGCAACGTGAATTCGTCGCGCCCCATAGCCCGATGGAAAAAGCCCTGGCGGCGATCTGGCAGGACGTGCTGAACCTCGACAGCATCGGCCTGGAAGACAACTTCTTCGAACTGGGCGGCGATTCCATCGTCTCCATGCAAGTGGTCAGCCGGGCGCGGCAGGCCGGGATCATGCTCAATCCCAAGGCGCTGTTCCAGCACCAGACCCTGCGCAGCCTGGCGCTGGTCGCGCGCCAGGGCGACAGTCATACGATCGATCAGGGCTTGGCGCGCGGCGCGGTGCCGTTGACGCCGGTGCAGCAGTGGTTCTTCGAGCGTGACATCCCCGAGCGCCAGCACTGGAACCAGTCGCTGTTGCTGGTGCCTGGCGAACACCTCGACGCCGTGGCATTGGCGTCGGCCCTGGCCCGTCTGGCTGAGCACCATGACAGCCTGCGCCTGCGCTTTACCCAAGTGAACGGCCACTGGCAGCAAGCCTATGCCGAGCCGTCGACGGCCAGCCTGTTGTGGCAGCGCTCGGCGACGTCGGTCGAGCAGCTCAACGCCCTGTGCGATGACGCCCAGCGCAGCCTCGACCTGGAAGACGGACCGCTGCTGCGGGCCTTGCTGGTGGACATGGCCGATGGCAGCCAGCGCTTGTTGCTGGCGATCCATCACTTGGTGGTAGACGGTGTTTCCTGGCGCGTGCTGCTGGACGATCTGCAACAGTTCTACCGCCAATTGCGGGCCGGCCAGCCGATCCAGGTACCGGCCAAGACCAGCGCCTATGGACAATGGGCCGAGCAACTGCACGGGCATCTCGATGGCTTCATGGGCAGTCTCGATTACTGGCGCGCCCAGGGTCATGCACCGGCCGGCAACGGCTTGCCGTGCGACTACGCCGAGCGGCTGCTGGAGGTCCGTGACGAGCGCAAGGTGCAAGTGCGGCTGGACGCCGAACAGACCCGCCAACTGCTGCAACAGGCGCCCAAGGCCTACCGCACCCAGGTCAATGACCTGCTGCTGACGGCCCTGGCCCGTACGGTGTGCCGTTGGACCGGCCAGGACAGCACGCTGATCCAGCTCGAAGGCCATGGCCGTGAAGACCTGTTCGAGGGCATTGACCTGACCCGCACCGTCGGTTGGTTCACCAGCCTGTTCCCGATCAGCCTCAGCCCGGCGTCGGCGTTGAGTGCATCGGTCAAGGCCATCAAGGAACAACTGCGCGCCGTGCCGGACAAGGGCCTGGGCTACGGCGTGCTGCGCTATTGGGGCGAACCTGAAGTGCGTGCCGAACTGGCGGCCTTGCCGGTGCCGCGCATCACCTTCAACTACCTGGGCCAGTTCGACCGGCAGTTCGATGACGGCGCGCTGTTCGTGCCGTCCAGCGAAGGCAGTGGCGCGGCGCAGCATGCCCGGGCGCCGCTGGCAAACTGGTTGACGGTGGAAGGCCAGGTCTACGGCGGCGAGCTGTCCCTGAACTGGGGTTTCAGCGAGCGGATGTTCAAGCAGCAGACCATCGAGGCCCTGGCCGCTGACTACCTCGCCGAACTGAGGGCGTTGATCGAACATTGCTGCGCGCTGGAAGCGCCCCAGGCCACGCCCTCGGACTTCCCCCTGGCGCGCATCAGCCAGGCGCAACTCGACAGCCTGCCGGTGGCCGCCGGGCAGCTCGACGATCTCTATCCGTTGTCTCCGATGCAGCAGGGCTTGCTGTTCCACACCTTGTACGAGCAGGCAGCGGGGGAATACATCAACCAGTTGCGGGTGAACGTCCAAGGCATCGATGCTCAGCGCTTTGCCGAGGCCTGGCAGGCCACCCTCGATGCTCACGATAGCTTGCGCAGCGGCTTTGTCTGGCAGGGCGACCTCGAGCAGCCGTTGCAGATCGTCCGTCGCCAGGTCGAATTGCCATTCACGCTCCTCGATTGGCGCGGACGCGATCACCTCGCCGAGGCCCTGAATGAGCGTGCCGACGCCGAGCGCCGCGCGGGTTTCGACCTGGCCCAGGCGCCGTTGCTGCGCCTGGTGTTGGTGCAGACCGAGGCCGAGGGCTGGCACCTGATCTACACCCATCACCACATCCTGATGGACGGCTGGAGCAACGCTCAACTGCTCGGTGAAGTATTGCAGCGCTACAGCGGTCGCTTGCCCAAGGCCAATGTCGGGCGTTATCGCGACTACATCGCCTGGCTGCAACGCCAGGACGCGCAACTGGGCGAGACGTTCTGGACCGGCCAGTTGGCCACCCTGCAAGAACCAACCCGATTGGCGCGCGTCATGTCTGCCAGTGAAATCCACAGCGGCCATGGCGATCACTTCCAGACCCTGGACGCGACCCGTACCCAGGCCCTGGAACAGTTCGCCCGCCAACAGAAAGTCACCCTCAACACCTTGGTGCAAGCGGCGTGGCTGTTGCTGCTGCAACGCTACACCGGTCATGACAGCGTCGCCTTTGGTGCCACCGTGGCCGGGCGTCCGGCGGATCTGCCGGGCATCGAGCAACAGGTCGGCCTGTTCATCAACACCTTGCCGGTGATCGCCGCGCCGCGTCCGGACCAAACGGTCGGTGCCTGGCTGCAAGCCGTGCAGGCGCAGAACCTCAGCCTGCGGGAGTTCGAGCACACACCGTTGGCGGATATCCAGCGCTGGGCCGGGCAGGGCGGCGAGGCGCTGTTCGACAACATCCTGGTCTTCGAGAACTACCCGATTGCCCAGGCCCTGGCAGAAGGTGCCGGACAGGGCGCGGTGTTTGGCGACGTCAGCCACCTGGAGCAAACCCATTACCCATTGAGTGTGGCCGTGACGCTCGGCCAGACCTTAGCGCTGCATTACAGTTTCGACCGGGCGCATTTCAGCCAAGCGGCCATCGAAGGCATCGGCGCGCATCTGTTGCAGCTGTTGCAGCGCTTCGCCGAATCCCCCGTGCGCCATCTTGGACAAATCGCCCTGGTCAGCGCCGAGGAACAGGCCCGGCAACAGGCCGCCAATCATCCGCAGCCGTACCCGACCGACATCCCCGTACATCAACGCATTGCCGATCTGGCGGCGCACAAGCCCCACGCCACGGCAGTGATCTTCGACGGCCAGCGTTTCAGCTATGGCGACATCGACCGTCGCGCCAACCGCCTGGCCCACAAGCTCATCGAACTGGGCGTGGGGCCGGAAACCCGCGTTGGCGTGGCCCTGCCGCGCAGCGAAGGGGTGATCGTCGCGCTGCTGGCGGTGCTCAAGGCCGGCGGCGCCTATGTGCCGCTGGACACCAGCTACCCACGGGAACGCCTGACGTACCTGATCGAGGATTCCGGGCTGGCGCTGTTGCTCACCGACTCCCGGGTGTCGGCGCAGTTGCCGCTGGAGGGTGCCGACCAGGTGCTGGAGCTCGATCGCCTGGACGTGAGCCTGCAATCGGCGGATGCACCTTCGGTCAGCGTCGATCCGCAGAACCTCGCCTACGTGATCTACACCTCCGGCTCCACCGGCAACCCCAAAGGCGTGAGCGTGGCCCACGGTCCGCTGGCGATGCACTGCCAGGCCATCGGCGAGCGCTACGAGATGCGCGACAGTGATTGCGAATTCCATTTCATGTCCTTCGCCTTCGACGGTGCCCACGAGCGCTGGCTCACCAGCCTGACCCACGGCGCCTCGCTGCTGATTCGCGACGACAGCCTGTGGACCCCGGAACAGACTTATAGCGCGATGGGCGAGCACGGCGTGACCGTGGTGGCGTTCCCGCCGGTGTACCTGCAGCAACTGGCCGAACACGCCGAACGCGAAGGCAACCCGCCGAAGGTGCGCATCTACTGCTTTGGCGGCGATGCGGTGCCCAATGCCAGCTTCGAACGGGTCAAGCGTGCCCTCGATCCGGACTTCATCATCAACGGCTACGGCCCGACCGAAACCGTGGTCACCCCGCTGATCTGGAAGGCTGGCCGCGAGGTGGCGTGTGGCGCCGCGTATGCGCCCATCGGCAGCCGCATCGGTGACCGCAGCGCCTACGTGCTCGACGCCGACTTGAACCTGCTGCCCCAAGGCATGGCGGGTGAGCTGTACCTGGGCGGTACCGGCCTGGCGCGGGGTTACCTGAACCGTCCGGGCCTGACGGCCGAGCGCTTTGTTGCCGACCCGTTCAGCACGGGCGGCGGCTTGCTCTACCGCACCGGCGACCTGGTGCGCCAACGCGCCGATGGCACTTTCGATTACCTGGACCGCATCGACAACCAGGTGAAGATCCGCGGCTTCCGCATTGAACTGGGTGAAGTCGAAGCCAGCCTGCAAGCCCTCGATGGGGTGCGCGAAGCGGTGGTCGTGGCACAGGAAGGGGCTGCTGGCAGCGGCAAGCGCCTGGTGGCCTATGTGGTTGCCAATGAAACTGTGCAAAAGGATTTCGCCGAGCACTTGCGTGACCAACTCAAGGCGACCCTGCCGGCACACATGGTCCCGGCCTATCTGCTGCTGCTCGACCGCCTACCGCTGACCCCCAATGGCAAGCTCGACCGCAAGAACCTGCCCAAGCCCGACGTCAGTCAGTTGCAGCAATCCTACGTGGCCCCGCGCAGCGCGCTGGAGCAGCAACTGGTGTCGATCTGGCAGGACGTGCTCAAACTTGAACGCGTGGGCCTGGGGGACAACTTCTTCGAACTGGGCGGCGATTCCATCGTCTCGATCCAGGTGGTCAGTCGCGCGCGGCTGGTCGGTATCCACTTCACGCCGAAGGACCTGTTCCAGCACCAGACCATCGAGGCGCTGGCCGCCGTGGCACAGACGGGCGCGCCGCTGCAATTGATCGACCAGCAACCCGCGACCGGCGAAACCGCACTGCTGCCGATTCATCAATGGTTCTTCGCCCAGCCGATTCCCGACCGTCATCACTGGAACCAGTCGGTGATGCTCAAGCCGACCGAGGCACTCGATCCCCAGGCATTGGAGCGGGCCTTGGGTGCGCTGGTGGTGCACCACGACAGCCTGCGCCTGGCCTTCACCGAGCAGGCTGACGGCTGGACGGCGCGCTACCGTGACGGGGTTGCTGACGGCATTGTCTGGCACGCCGAAGTCGTCGATCTTGTCGCACTGCAAGCCTTGGGCGACCAGGCCCAGCGCAGCCTGCAACTGGACGGCGGCACGCTGATCCGTGCGGTGCTGGCGAACCTCGCCGATGGCACCCAGCGTCTGTTGCTGATCGTGCATCACCTAGTGATCGACGGGGTGTCCTGGCGGATCCTCGTCGAAGACCTGCAAACGGCTTATCGGCAGGTGCTTGTAGGAATAATCGTGCAACTGCCAGCCAAGACCAGCGCGATCAAGGCCTGGACCGAAGCGTTGCAGGGCTACGCCAGCAGCGCAGCCCTGCAGGCCGAGATGGGCTTCTGGCAGCAGCAATTGCAAGGCACCTCCACGGCGTTGCCATGGGACAACCCCCAGGGCGGACGGCAGCATCGCCAAGCCTTGACCATTCGCTCTTCACTGGACAAGACCCTCACTCGACAACTGTTGCAGGAGGCTCCGGCGGCCTATCGCACCCAGGTCAATGACCTGCTGCTCACCGCCCTGGCGCGGGTGATGGTGCGCTGGACCGGCGCTGACAGTGTGCTGCTGCAACTTGAAGGCCATGGCCGTGAAGAGCTGTTCGAGCACATCGACCTGACCCGCACGGTCGGCTGGTTCACCAGCCTGTTCCCGGCACGATTGACGCCGGTAGCGGATGACATTGGCGCTTCGCTGAAACAGGTCAAGGAACAACTGCGGGCCATCCCCAACAAGGGCATTGGCTTCGGGGCCTTGGCGCACCTGGGCGATGACGCCGCACGTCAAACCCTGCAAGCCTTGCCGAAACCGCAACTGACGTTCAACTACCTCGGCCAGTTCGACGGCAGTTTCGCCGCGGCTGACGACGCCTTGTTCGTGCCCACCGACGAGCATGGCGGTGAAGAGCTGAACATGCAGGGCCCGCTGGGCAGTCCGCTGGCGCTGGACGGCAAAGTCTTCGGCGGCGAGCTGGACTTGAGCTGGACCTTCAGCGGCGAGCTGTTCAATACCGCGACCATCCAGCGCCTGGCCGATGACTACGTGCAAGAGCTCACGGCGCTCATCGCCCATTGCTGCGACAGTCACCGCCGGGGCGTGACGCCGTCGGATTTCCCGTTGGCGCGGCTGACCCAGGCGCAACTGGACACGCTGGTCCCAGTCCCCCAGGCCATCGACGACCTCTACCCGTTGTCGCCGATGCAGCAAGGCATGCTGTTTCATTCCTTGCTTGGGCAGGGCAGCGGCGACTACATCAACCAGATGCGCCTCGACGTCGACGGTCTCGATCCGCAGCGTTTTCGCGCCGCCTGGCAAGCGGTGGTCGATGCCCATGACATCCTGCGTACCGGGTTCTTCTGGCAGGGCGACCTGGAGCAGCCAGTGCAAATCGTCCAGCGTCAGGTCGAGGTGCCGTTCCGTGTGCTCGACTGGAACGGGCGGATGGAAATCGATGGCGCCTTGCAAACTCTCGCCGATGAAGAGCGGGCCCAAGGCGTGGACCTGACCCAGGCGCCGCTGATGCGCCTGGTGCTGGTGCGCACGGCGGCTGATCGGCATCACCTGATCTACACCAACCATCACATCCTGATGGACGGCTGGAGCAGCGCGCAGTTGCTCGGCGAAGTGTTGCAGCACTACCGCGGCGACAGCGTGGCCCGTCCGGCTGGCCGTTATCGCGACTACATCGCCTGGCTGCAACGCCAGGACGCGAGCCTCGGCGAAGGGTTCTGGACGCAACAATTGCGCACGCTGGATGAACCGGTGCGCCTGGCCCAGGTGTTTGCGCGCCCGGCCCAGGACGTCTCGGCGAACCTGTACGGTCATCATCATGTGCAACTGGATGCGCAGCAGACCCAACGCCTGGCCGAATTCGCCCGCGAATCCAAAGTGACCGTCAATACCCTGGTGCAAGCGGCCTGGCTGTTGCTCTTGCAGCGCTACACCGGCAAAGCCAGCGTGGCGTTCGGCGCGACGGTGGCGGGGCGGCCGGCGGACCTGGTGGGCGTCGAGGGGCAGATCGGCCTGTTCATCAACACCTTGCCGGTCATCGCCAGCCCGCGTCCCGAACAGGCGCTGGGCGACTGGCTGCACAGCGTCCAGGCGCAGAACCTGGCCTTGCGCGAGTTCGAGCATACGGCGTTGTTCGATATCCAGCGCTGGGCCGGCCTGGGCGGCGAAGCGTTGTTCGACAACATCCTGGTGTTCGAGAACTACCCGATTTCCGAAGCCCTGGAGCACGGTGCGCCTGACGGCTTGCGTTTCGGTGCCGTGGACAACCTGGAACAGACCAATTACCCGCTGACCCTGCTGGTCAGCCTCG
The DNA here is from genome assembly GCF_052871455.1 of Pseudomonas sp. LARHCG127. Classification (NCBI taxonomy): domain Bacteria; kingdom Pseudomonadati; phylum Pseudomonadota; class Gammaproteobacteria; order Pseudomonadales; family Pseudomonadaceae; genus Pseudomonas; species Pseudomonas sp. LARHCG127. The sequence continues at coordinate 295,975 of NZ_JBIXJT010000009.1, read as the reverse complement.
GTGCCGAGCTGGCGGTGCAGTTCAGCTACCAGTGCGCCAGTTTCGCCCCGGCCTCGGTCGAGCAGATCGGCGTGCATCTGCGGCGCTTGCTGCTGCAAATGACCGACGGCACGCAACGGCCCCTGGGGGAACTGAGCTTGCTCGACAGCGGTGAAACCCACCAGCAGGTGCAAGGCTGGAACGCCACCGCCGCCGCTTATCCGGATGAGCATTGCGTCCATCGCCTGTTCGAGGCCCAGGCCCGCCAAACACCGGATGCCACGGCGCTGGTGTTCGCCGAGCAGGCGCTGAGCTACGCCGAACTCAACGTCCGGGCCAACCGCCTGGCCCATCGCTTAATCGAACAAGGCGTGGGGCCCGATCAATTGGTCGGGGTCGCGCTGGAGCGTGGCGTGGAGATGGTTGTCGCCCTGCTGGCGGTCCTCAAGGCCGGTGGCGCCTATGTGCCGCTCGACCCGGCGTTCCCCCAGGACCGCCTGGCCTACATGATCGAAGACAGCGGCATTGAACTGCTGCTGACCCAACGTTCGCTGCTCAACCAGCTACCGCTGTCCTGTGGGAGCGAGCTTGCTCGCGATGGCGGTGGTTCAGTCAATATTGATGGTGAAGGTGAGGGCCTCATCGCGAGCAAGCTCTAACACGCTGGTGTTGGACCAGGAGGGCGGCTGGCTCGACGGTTATGCCGGCGAGGTGCCGGCGATGCGCCTGGATGCGGAGCACTTGGCCTACGCCATCTACACCTCGGGTTCCACTGGCAAACCCAAGGGCGTAATGGTGCGCCATGGGGCATTGGTGAATTTTGTCACCAGCATGACCCGTGAGCCGGGCATCGCCGCCAGTGATCGGGTGCTGTCGCTGACCACGTTCTCGTTCGACATCTTCGGCCTGGAACTCTACGGCGCGCTGTTGAGCGGTGCCTGCGTGGTGCTGGTGGACAAGCAGAGCGCCCACGACCCCGAGGCGCTGCTCAAGACCATCGATCGGCAGCAGGTCAGCGTGGTCCAGGCCACGCCATCGACCTGGCGCATGTTGCTCGACCACCCGGCGTCCGCCTTGCTGGCGGGGCGCAAATGCCTGTGCGGTGGCGAGGCGTTGGCCGAGGACCTGGCCGAGCGGCTGCTGGATGTCGCGGGCGAAGTCTGGAACCTGTATGGCCCGACCGAAACCACCATCTGGTCGGCGGCGTATCGATTGACCGCAGCGCAGCGTCTGCCGTACCTCGGCCGGCCGATTGCCAACACGTCGCTGCATATCGTCGGCGATCACTTCGCGCCGAACCCGGTCGGGCTCATCGGCGAACTGTTGATTGGCGGCGACGGCCTGGCCCGGGGTTACCACGACCGTGCGGCGCTCACCGCCGAGCGCTTCCTGCCGGACCCGTTCGGCAATGGTGCGCGGGTGTACCGCACCGGTGACCTGGCGCGCCAGCGGGGCGACGGCGTGATCGAGTACATCGGCCGGGTCGATCACCAGGTGAAGATCCGCGGCTTTCGCATCGAACTGGGGGAAATCGAAGCCTGCCTGCTGGCCCAGGCGTCGATCCGCGAAGCGGTGGTGGTGCCGCAACAAGGGCCGGGCGGCCTGCAGTTGGTGGCATACCTGATCGCCGCGCATCCAGAAACGGCGGAACCGGCGGCTCTGCGCGACGCCCTCAAGGCCCGGCTCGCGCCTTTACTGCCCGACTACATGATGCCGGCGCACTGGCTGTTGCTCGAACGCTTCCCGCTGACCCCCAACGGCAAGCTCGACCGCAAGGCCTTGCCGCTGCCGGACGCCCAGCAACTGCTACGAGCCTACGTGGCGCCCGAGGGCGCGCTGGAGCAGGGCATCGCCGCCATCTGGCAAGACGTGCTCAAGCTCGAGCAAGTAGGGCGCGACGACAACTTCTTTGAACTGGGTGGGCATTCCCTGCTGGCGACGCAAGCGACGGCGCGCCTGCAAATGCAGCAAGGCGCCGCGGTGCCCCTGGACTTGCTGTTCAGCACCGCGTCCCTGGCCGACTACGCCGCGCAACTGGCGGCCCACCTGAGCCCTCACTCCAGCGACGACTTGAGTGAGATGCATGATTTCCTGGCAGACCTGGAGACCCTTTGAATGACTCAGCTCGATAACCTGTCTCTGGTTCAGCGATTCATCCGTTTACCGCTCGCCCAACGACAAGCGTTCCTGCACAAGCTGCACAGCAAGCACATGAGCCTGGCGGCATTGCCGATCCCGGCGATGCGCGACGAGTTCGCGACGCTCGACCTGTCCTACGCCCAGGAACGCCAGTGGTTCCTCTGGCAACTGGACCGCCACAGCGCGGCCTACCACGTGCCCACGGCGCTGCGCCTGCGCGGCGCCCTCGACCTGTCGGCGTTGCAACGCAGTTTCGACGCCTTGCTGGCCCGTCACGACGTGCTGCGCACGGTCTTCATCGACAGCCCGGAAGGCCCCCAACAAGTGGTGCAGGCCCACTTGAGCCTGGCGATCGAACCCCAGGTGGTGTCGGGGCCAGCGGATGAGGCTGCGCTCAAGGCCCTGGTCGATGATGAAATCGCTGGATTGTTCGACCTGCAAGAGGGGCCGCTGCTGCGGGTCAAGCTGCTGCAACTTGCCGCGGACGATCATGTGCTGGTGCTGACCCAGCATCACATCATTTGCGACGGTGCGTCGGCGCAGATCATGGTCAATGACCTGGTCCAGCTCTACGCCGCCCACCGCAGCGGTCAAGCGCCGACCCTGGCGCCTTTGCCGATCCAATACGCCGACTATGCGATCTGGCAGCGCAAATGGATGGAGGCCGGCGAGCTGGAGCGGCAACTGGCCTATTGGACCGAACGGCTGGGGGACGGCGGCGAAGTCCTGCCGTTGCCAACGGACCGCCCGCGCCCGGCGGTGCAGAGCCATCGCGGCGCGCGCCTGGACCTGACCGTCGACGCCGGGCTGACCCAGGGCCTGAAGCAACTGGCCCAGCGCGAAGCCTCGACGCTGTTCATGGTCTTGCTGGCCTCGTTCCAGGCCTTGTTGCACCGCTACAGCGGCCAATCGGACATCCGTGTCGGCGTACCGGTGGCCAACCGTAATCGCCCGGAAACCGAAGGCCTGATCGGCTTTTTCGTCAACACCCAAGTGCTCAATGCCCAGGTGCGCGGCGACCTGCCTTTCGAACAATTGCTGGCGCAGATCAAACAGGCCTCGCTGGGGGCGCAGGCCCATCAAGACCTGCCGTTCGAGCAGTTGGTGCAAGCGCTGGCACCCCAGCGGCAGGCGAGCCACAGCCCGCTGTTCCAGGTGATGTTCAACCACCAGAGCGGCGGCGCGGCCCAGGCCCTGCAGCTGCCGGGGCTGCAGGTCGAGAGCCTCGACTGGAGTTCCCACACCGCCCAGTTCGACTTGACCCTCGACACCCACGAAACCCACGGTGAACTGGGCGCATCCCTGAGCTACGCCACTGACCTGTTCGACGCCAGCACCGTGCAGCGCCTGGCCGAACACTGGCTGAACCTGCTGCACGGCATCGTCGCCAATCCCGGCCAACGCATCGGTGAACTGCCGTTGCTGACGGCCACCGAGCACCAGCAACACATCACCCAATGGAACCCGGCGCCACGCAGCTTCCCGGGCGCGGCCTGCCTGCATCAGCGCATCGCCGAACAGGCGCGCTTGCGTCCCGACGCCGTCGCGTTGCGTTTCAACACCCAAACCCTGACCTACGGCGAACTCAACGCCCAGGCCAACCGCCGCGCCCATCAGTTGATCGCCCACGGCGTCGGCCCGGATGTGCTGGTGGGATTGGCCGCCGAGCGGGGCTTCGACATGCTGGTGGGCCTGCTGGCGATCCTCAAGGCCGGCGGCGCCTACGTGCCGCTGGACCCGACGTATCCCCAGGATCGTCTGGCCTACATGATGCAGGACAGCGGCATTCAATTGCTGCTGACCCAAGCGGCCCAGGTCGATCAGTTGCCAGTGCCGGAGGGCGTGCAGACGCTGCTGCTGGACGCCGACGTCAGCGCTTTCGCCGACAGCGATCCGCAGGTGGCAATGGACGCCGCGAACCTCGCCTACGTGATCTACACCTCCGGTTCCACCGGTAATCCAAAAGGCACCTTGCTGCCGCACTACAACGTGCTGCGCCTGTTCGAGGCCACCGAACCCTGGTTCAACTTCGGCGCGCAGGATGTCTGGAGCCTGTTCCATTCCTACGCGTTCGACTTCTCGGTCTGGGAAATCTTTGGCGCACTGCTGCACGGTGGCGAGTTGTTGATCGTGCCGTATGACGTCAGCCGCTCACCGCAGCAGTTCCATGAACTGCTCTGCGACGCCGGGGTGACGGTGCTCAACCAGACACCGTCGGCGTTCAAGCAACTGATGCACGAAGCCTGCGCCGATGACCGGGCCAACGCCTTGCGCTACGTGGTGTTCGGCGGCGAGGCGCTGGACGTCAAGTCCTTGCGCCCCTGGTTCGAGCGCTTCGGCGATGCCGCGCCGCAACTGATCAACATGTACGGCATCACCGAAACCACCGTGCACGTGACCTACCGTCCGCTGTCGATAGCGGACCTGGAACAGGACGCCAGCAGCCCGATTGGCGAACCGATTGCCGACCTGTCCTGGTATCTGCTGGACGGCGATTTGAACCCGGTGCCAAAAGGTTGCATCGGTGAACTGTACGTCGGTCGCGCCGGCCTGGCCCGGGGCTACCTGAATCGTGGCGACCTTACTGCATTGCGGTTCATCCCCGACCCGTTCGGCGAAAGCGGCGCACGTTTGTACCGCACCGGCGACCTGGCGCAGTACCGCAGCGACGGCGTGATCGAGTACATCGGTCGTATTGACCATCAAGTGAAGATCCGCGGTTTCCGCATCGAACTGGGCGAGATCGAAGCGCGCCTGAATGCCTTGGATTCCGTGCGCGAAGCGTTGGTGCTGGCCCAGGAAGGGCCGAGCGGCCAGCAACTGGTGGCTTACGTGATCCCGGCCCACGCCAGCGAAGCCCCAGCCGACCTGCGCGAGCAGATCAAGACTCAACTCAAAGCCGACCTGCCGGACTACATGGTGCCGACGCACCTGCTGTTCCTCGACCAATGGCCACTGACCGCCAACGGCAAGCTCGACCGCAAAGCCTTGCCCACCGCCGACTCTAGCCAGGTCCAGCAGGCCTACGTGGCGCCACGAAGCGAGCTGGAACACCAGATCGCCGCGATCTGGCAAGACGTGCTCAAGGTCGAGCGGGTCGGCTTGAGCGATAGCTTCTTCGAACTGGGCGGCCACTCGCTGCTGGCGACGCAGATGGTGTCGCGCATTCGCCAGGCCCTCGGCCTGAACCTGCAACTGCGCCAGTTGTTCGAGAACGCCAGCCTTGAGGCTTGTGTGGCGGCGCTGATAGACGGCGACGTGGCACGGCCGGCGAGCATCCCGCGTCTTTCCCGGGACCAGGCGCCGCTGCCGCTGTCCTACGCCCAGCAGCGCCAGTGGTTCCTCTGGCAGATGGAGCCCGACAGCGCGGCGTACCACATTCCGGCGGCGCTGCGGATTCAGGGCAACCTGGACCTGGAGGCTTTGCAACAGAGTTTCGCCGCCCTGGTGCGGCGCCACGAAAGCCTGCGTACCACCTTCGACCAGGTCGATGAGCAAGCGTTCCAGGTCATTCACCCACAGATGAACCCGGTGGTAATCCCGCAGATGCTCGAGGGCGGCAATGAACAGATCCAGGCCTTCGTCCGCCAGCAGATCGCCCAGCCCTTCGACCTGCAAAACGGCCCGCTGCTGCGGGTCGGCCTGCTGCGGGTGGCGGCCGACGAGCACGTGCTGGTGCTGACCCAGCACCACATCGTCTCCGATGGCTGGTCGATGCAATTGCTGGTGCAGGAACTGATGCAGGGTTATGCCGCGTGCCGCCAGGGTGAGTCCCTGGCATTGGCCGAGCTGCCGATCCAGTACGCCGATTACGCGGTATGGCAACGTCAGTGGATGGACGCCGGCGAGCGGGAACGGCAACTGGCCTACTGGACCGATGTGCTGGGGGGCGAGCAGCCGTTGCTGGCGCTGCCCACCGACCGGCCGCGCCCGACCCAGCAGAGTTTTGCCGGCGCCCGCCTGGCGATCAACTTGCCGCAGGCCTTGGGCCAACGGCTGCGACAGCTGGCCCAGCGCGAAGGCTGCACGCTGTTCATGGTCTTGCTGGCCTCGTTCCAGGCCTTGCTGCACCGCTACAGTGGCCAGTCGGACATTCGTGTCGGCGTGCCCATCGCCAACCGCAACCGGGTGGAAACCGAAGGCCTGATCGGCTTCTTCGTCAACACCCAGGTGCTCAAGGCCGAGGTCGATCCGCAGCAGCGTTTCAGTGAATTGCTGGCGCAGGTCAAACAAGCGGCCATCGGCGCCGAGGCCCATCAGGACCTGCCGTTCGAACAACTGGTCGAAGCCCTGCGGCCTGAACGCAACCTGAGCCACAGCCCGTTGTTCCAGGTGTTGTACAACCACCAGAGTGTGGCTCGCCAGGCACTGCCGGCGCTGCCCGGCCTGGTGATCAAGGCCCAGGAATGGGAAAGCCAGACTGCCCAGTTCGACCTGACCCTCGACACCCTGGAAGCCGAGGGTGAACTGGGTGCGGCGCTGACTTATGCCACTGACTTGTTCGACGCCAGCACCGTGCAGCGCCTGGCCGAACACTGGCTGAACTTGCTGCACGGCATCGTCGCCAATCCCGGCCAACGTATCAGTGAATTGCCGTTGCTGACGGCCACCGAGCAACAGCAACACATCGCCCAATGGAACCCGACACCGCGCAGCTTCCCGGGCGAGGCCTGCCTGCATCAGCGCATCGCCGAACAGGCGCGCTTGCGTCCCGACGCCATCGCGTTGCGTTTCAACGCCCAAGTCCTGACCTACGGCGAACTCAACGCCCAGGCCAACCGCCGCGCCCATCAGTTGATCGCCCACGGCGTCGGCCCGGATGTGCTGGTGGGATTGGCCGCCGAGCGGGGCTTCGACATGCTGCTGGGCTTGCTGGCGATCCTCAAGGCCGGCGGCGCCTACGTGCCGCTGGACCCGACGTATCCCCAGGATCGTCTGGCCTACATGATGCAGGACAGCGGCATTCGCTTGCTGCTGACCCAAGCGGCCCTGGTCGATCAGTTGCCAGTGCCGGAGGGCGTGCAGACGCTGCTGCTGGATGCCGATGTCAGTGCTTTCACCGACAGCGATCCGCAGGTGGCGATGGACGCCGCGAACCTCGCCTACGTGATCTACACCTCCGGCTCCACCGGTAATCCAAAAGGCACCTTGCTGCCGCACCACAACGTGCTGCGCCTGTTCGAGGCCACCGAACCCTGGTTCAACTTCGGCGCGCAGGATGTCTGGAGCCTGTTCCATTCCTACGCGTTCGACTTCTCGGTCTGGGAAATCTTTGGCGCACTGCTCCACGGTGGCGAGTTGTTGATCGTGCCGTATGACGTCAGCCGCTCACCGCAGCAGTTCCATGAACTGCTGTGCGACGCCGGGGTGACGGTGCTCAACCAGACACCGTCGGCGTTCAAGCAACTGATGCACGAAGCCTGCGCCGACTCGCGAAGCAACGCCTTGCGCTACGTGGTGTTCGGCGGCGAGGCGCTGGACGTCAAGTCCTTGCGCCCCTGGTTCGAGCGCTTCGGCGATGCCGCGCCGCAACTGATCAACATGTACGGCATCACCGAAACCACCGTGCACGTGACCTACCGTCCGCTGTCGATAGCGGACCTGGAACAGGACGCCAGCAGCCCCATCGGCGAACCGATTGCCGACCTGTCCTGGTATCTGCTGGACGGCGATTTGAACCCGGTGCCAAAAGGTTGCATCGGTGAACTGTACGTCGGTCGCGCCGGCCTGGCCCGGGGCTACCTGAATCGTGGCGACCTCACCGCATTGCGTTTCATCCCCGACCCGTTCGGCGAAAGCGGCGCACGGCTGTACCGCACCGGCGACCTGGCGCAGTACCGCAGCGACGGCGTGATCGAGTACGTCGGTCGCATCGACCATCAAGTGAAGATCCGCGGTTTCCGCATCGAACTGGGCGAGATCGAAGCGCGCCTGAACGCCTTGGCTTCCGTGCGTGAAGCGTTGGTGCTGGCCCAGGAAGGACCGAGCGGCCAGCAACTGGTGGCTTACGTGATCCCGGCCCACGCCAGCGAAGCCCCAGCCGATCTACGCGAGCAGATCAAGACCCAGCTCAAGGCCGATCTGCCGGACTACATGGTGCCGACGCACCTGCTGTTCCTCGACCAATGGCCACTGACCGCCAACGGCAAGCTCGACCGCAAGGCCTTGCCCATCGCCGACGCCAGCCAGGTCCAGCAGGCCTACGTGGCGCCGCGAAGTGAACTGGAACAACAGATCGCCGCGATCTGGCAAGACGTGCTCAAGGTCGAGCGGGTCGGCTTGAGCGATAACTTCTTCGAGTTGGGCGGCGACTCGATTGTCTCCATCCAGGTGGTCAGTCGCGCCCGCCAGGCGGGTATTCGCTTTACGCCCAAGGACTTGTTCCAGCACCAGACCGTGCAGGCGCTGGCAGGTGTCGCCCAGACCGGTGGGGAAGCGTCGGCAATCGATCAGGCGCCGGCCGAAGGGTCGACGCCGCTGCTGCCGATTCAACAGGCGTTTTTCGCCGAGGCGATTCCCCAGCGTCACCATTACAACCAGTCGGTGCTGCTGCAACCGGCCAGTCCGTTGCAAGCATTGGTGGTGGAGCAGGCTTTGCAGGCGTTGGTGCTGCACCACGACGCCTTGCGTTTGTCCTTCAATAAAACCGCCGAAGGTTGGCGCGCCGAGCACCGTGAGGTGGCGGCGCAACAGCAAGCTTGGGGGAATGACGGTTTGCTGTGGCAGTGTGACGTGGCCGATGCCAGCGCGCTGGAAACCCTCGCCAATCAGGCCCAGCGCAGCCTCGACCTGCACGCCGGGCCGCTGTTGCGCGGCGTCCTGGCGACCTTGGCCGATGGCAGCCAGCGCCTGTTGCTGGTGGTCCATCACCTGGCGGTGGACGGTGTGTCGTGGCGAATCCTGTTCGACGACCTGCAAACCGCCTACCAGCAGTTGCTCGCCGGCCAAAGGCTGCAACTGCCGGCCAAGACCAGCTCGGTCAAGGTGTTTGCCGAGCAGTTGCAGGCCCACGCCCGCAGCGCGGAATTGCAGCTGCAATTGGCCTACTGGCAAGGGCAACTGCACGACGCCCCGACCGACCTGCCGTGCCTCGACCCCGAGGCGATCGGGCAAAACCATGAGGCCGTCACCGTTCATACACGGCTCGACGCGCACTTGACCCGGCAGTTGCTGCAAGAGGCGCCGGCGGCCTATCGCACCCAGGTCAACGATCTGTTGCTCACGGCCCTGGCCCGGGTGATCTGCCGCTGGACCGGACACGACAGCCTGTTGCTGCAGCTCGAAGGCCATGGCCGCGAAGAGCTGTTCGCCAATGTCGACCTGACCCGCACGGTGGGGTGGTTCACCAGCCTGTTCCCGGTGCGGTTGTCGCCGGCCGTCGAACTGGCGGACTCGATCAAGTCGATCAAGCAAGGGCTGCGGACGATTCCCGACAAAGGCGTGGGGTTCGGTGCGCTGCGTTACCTGGGCGACGATGCCAGCCGGGCGGCCCTGGAAGCACTGCCGGTGCCGCGCATCACGTTCAACTACCTCGGTCAGTTCGACGGCAGTTTCGATCAGGACCAAGGCGCGCTGTTCAGCCCGGCCAGCGAAAGCGCCGGTGACGAGCAAAGCCCGCTGACCACCTTGGGCAACTGGCTGACGCTCAACGGCCAGGTGTTCGATGGCGCGCTGCGGTTGGGCTGGACGTTCAGCCAGCGACAGTTCGAGCCGGCGACCATCCAGCAATTGGCCGATGACTACGCCAGCGAGCTGGCGCTGTTGATCGCCCATTGCTGCGACCCGACGAACCAGGGCATGACGCCGACGGATTTCCCCCTGGCCGGCCTGACCCAGGCGCAACTCGATGGCCTGGCGCTTTCGGCGCGCGGGGTGGAAGACCTTTACCCGCTGGCACCGATGCAGCAGGGCATGTTGTTCCACAGCCTCTACGAGGCGGGCAGCGGCCAGTACATCAACCAGATGCGCCTGGACATCGAAGGCCTCGACCCACGGCGTTTCGAGGCGGCCTGGCAAGCGGCGGTCGATGCCCATGACATTCTGCGCAGCAGTTTTATCTGGCAGGGCAGCGAGCGCCCGGTGCAGGTGGTGCACAAGCAGGTGCGCGTGCCGTTCGCTTCGCTGGACTGGAGCACCCGCACCGATGCCAGCCAGGCCCTGGACGCGCTGGCGGATGCCGAACGCGAGCAGGGCTTCGACCTGGCCTGCGCGCCGTTACTGCGCCTGGTGCTGGTGCGCACCGCCGAGCGGCGTTTTCACCTGATCTACACCCATCACCACATCCTGATGGATGGCTGGAGCAACTCGCAGTTGCTCGGCGAGGTGCTGCAACGCTATGACGGCCAGGCCCTGCGGCGCCCGGCCGGGCGCTATCGGGACTACATCGCCTGGCTGCAAGGCCGCGACGCCCAGGCCAGCGAAACCTTCTGGCTGGCGCAACTGCAACCGCTGGAGGCGCCGACGCGTCTGGCCGAGACCCGTTTCGCGCCGCTGCAATCGGCGCTGGAAAGCAGCCACGCCAGTCACTATCGCCACCTGACGCCCGAGCAGACCCAGCGCCTGGGCGAGTTCGCCCGCCAGCAGAAGGTCACCCTCAATACCGTCGTCCAGGCGACCTGGCTGTTGCTGCTGCAGCACTACACCTGCCACGCCACCGTGGCCTTCGGCGCCACCGTGTCGGGGCGTCCGAGCGAGCTCAAGGGCGTCGAGCAGCAGATCGGCCTGTTCATCAACACCTTGCCGGTCATCGCCAGCCCGCGTCCGGAGCAAGCGCTGAGCGGGCTGCTGCTACAGATCCAAGGCCAGAACGTGGCCTTGCGCGAGCACGAACATACGCCGCTGTTCGAGATCCAGCGCTGGGCCGGGCAGGGCGGCGACGGTTTGTTCGACACCTTGCTGGTGTTCGAAAACTACCCCGTGTCCCAGGCCCTGCAAGAGCAGGCGCCCTCGGGCTTGAGCTTCGGCAGCGTGGCCAGCCAGGAACAGACTAATTTCCCGTTGACCCTGGCCGTCAATCTAACTGACATCCTGAGCCTGCACTTCACCTATGCCCATGCTGCTTTCCCTACACACACCGTCGAGCGCCTGGCTGAGCAGGTGGCACACGTGCTCGCGCAGATGGTGAGCCTGCCGGCTGGCGGTTGCGTGGGAGACATCCAACTGCTGGATGCGACGACCCGCGACAGGCTGCTGGGCGACTGGAACGCCACGTCGGTGGTGGAGCCACCTCGGCGCCTGGTCCATCAATGGATCGAGGCCCAGGCCCAAAGCAGCCCCGACGCGGTCGCCCTGGTCAGCGAGCAGGAAACGCTCACTTACGCCGAGCTCAATGCCTGGGCCAATCGCCTGGCCCATGGCTTGATCGAACGCGGCATTGGCCCCGATGTATTAGTGGGCCTGGCGTTGTCGCGCAGCGTGCAGATGGTGGTCGGCTTGCTGGCGGTGCTCAAGGCCGGTGGCGCCTACGTGCCGCTGGACCCGGCCTATCCCCGGGATCGCCTGGCGTACATGGTCGAGGACAGCGGCATCGCCTTGCTGCTCACCGAAACCGAGGTGCTGCCGCTGTTCGGCAACGCTGCCGTGGCCGCGCTGCTGTTGGATCAACCCGGGCAATGGCTGGCCGGCTACAGCGAGCGCGACCCTGGCGTGGTCATCGACGGCGAAAACCTCGCTTATGTGATCTACACCTCCGGCTCCACCGGCAAGCCCAAGGGCGTGACCTTGCGCCATGCCGCCCTGAGCAACCACATGGCGTGGATGCAAGGTTGCTTGAAACTGACGGCCGCCGACCGCGTCCTGCAAAAAACCGCGATCAGTTTCGATGCCTCGGTCTGGGAGTTCTGGCTGCCGTTGATGAGCGGCGCGCAACTGGTGCTCGCCAACCCGCACCTGAACCTCGACCTGACCACCCTCTGGGCCGACGTGGCGCGGTGGCGCATCAGCGTGCTGCAAATGGCGCCGTCGCTGTTGCAGGCGTTGCTGCCAGTGGCGACCCGCGAACAGCTGGCCTCCCTGCGCCTGCTGCTGTGCGGTGGCGAAGCCCTCAGCGCGCACCTGTCGCGCCAGGTCATGGCGCTGTTCGAGGGTGAACTGCGCAACCTGTATGGCCCGACCGAAGCGACCATCGACACCAGCAGCCATGCCGTGGTGCGCGACAGCGAGGACGACGCCGAGCGAATCATCGCCATTGGTCGTCCCATCGATAACGTGCGCACCTACGTGCTGGATGCGGCATTGCAGCCTTGCGCCGTGGGCGCCGTCGGCGAGTTGCACATCGCCGGTGATTCCCTGGCCCGTGGTTACCACCAGCGACCGGCCCTGAGCGCCGAGCGCTTCATTCCCGATCCGTTCGCCCCCGTTGCGGGCGGTCGCCTGTATCGCACCGGTGACCTGGCGCGTTATGGCGCGGACGGGGTGATCGAGTACCTCGGCCGGATCGACCATCAAGTGAAGATCCGTGGCCTGCGCATCGAACTGGGGGAAATCGAAGCGCGCCTGCAGGCCGATGCCGAGGTGCGCGATGCGGTGGTGCTGGCGCGGGACGACGTGAGCGGACCGAACCTGGTGGCCTACCTGGTCGGCCAGGACAGCGCCCTGGATTCGGCCAGCCTGGGCGACCGACTCAAGGCGCGACTGGCGGCCCAGGTGCCGGACTTCATGGTGCCGACCCATTGGGTCTGCCTCGACCGCTTGCCGCTGACCCCCAACGGCAAGCTCGATCGCAAGGCCTTGCCGGCACCGGACACCCGTGCCCTGCAATCGGCTTACCTGGCGCCCCGGAGCGACCTGGAATGCCAGGTCGCGGCGATCTGGCAAGACGTGCTCAAGGTCGAGCAGGTCGGGCTGGGCGACAACTTCTTCGAGCTGGGCGGGCATTCGCTGCTGGTGGTGAGCGTGGTCTCGCGCCTGCAACTGGAACTGGGCCTGGCCTTGACCCCGCAACTGATTTTCCAATTCCCGGTACTCGGCGCGTTCGTGGCGCAACTCGAGCCTGCCGGCGAACCCATGAGTACGTCGAAATTGAGCAAGCTTGAAGCGCTGCTCGATGAATTTGAGGAGGTTTGATGGACACCGCTGTCGCACAACGTATTGCCAGGCGCTTCATAACGCTGCCGCTGGAAAAACGTCGCTTGTACTTGCAGAAAATGCTCGAAGAGAACGTTTCCCCGGCGAACCTGCCCATTGCGCCTGTCAGTGCCGAGTTCGACACGTTGTCGCTGTCGTTTGCCCAGGAACGGCAATGGTTCCTCTGGCAGTTGGACCCCGAGAGCGCGGCCTATCACATGCCCACGGCCCTGCGCTTGCGCGGGCCGCTGGACATCGCTGCCCTGGAGCAGAGTTTCACGGCGTTGGTGGCGCGTCACGAGAGCCTGCGCACCACCTTCCAGATCCATGGCGAGCAGGTCGTGCAGCAAGTGCACGCGGCGGCGCCGGTGCGTTTGCAGGCCGACACCCTGGAACCATTGCCGGACGAGACGCAGCTGCGCCGGTTGATCGAAGCAGAAACCCGCCAGCTCTTCGACCTGCAACAGGGGCCGCTGCTGCGCACGCGCCTGCTGCGGTTGGCGGCGGATGACCACGTGCTGATCGTGACCTTGCACCACATCGTTGCCGATGGCTGGTCGATGCAGGTGATGGTCGAGGAATTGGTCAACGGCTACGCCGCCTTCAGCCAGGGCCGCGCGCTGGAACTGCCGGCGCTGCCGATCCAGTACGCCGACTACGCCATCTGGCAGCGGCACTGGATGGAAGCGGGCGAGCGCGAACGCCAGTTGGAATACTGGACCGCACGCTTGGGGGGCCAGCAACCGGTGCTGGAGCTGCCGACGGACTTCCCCCGTCCGGCGGTGATGAGCTATCGCGGCGCGCGGCTGCAGCTCGCCATCGACGCGGTGCTGGCCGGCGACCTCAAGCACATGGCCCAGCGTGAGGGCGTCAGCCTGTTCATGATTTTGCTGGCCTCGTTCCAGGCGCTGCTGCATCGCTACAGCGGCCAGAACGACATCCGCGTCGGCGTGCCGACGGCCAACCGCAACCGGGTCGAGACCGAGCGCCTGATCGGCTTTTTCGTCAATACCCAGGTGCTCGACAGCGATGTGCAGAGCGAGGATGCGTTTGGCGCCTTGTTGCAACAAGTGAAACAGACAGCCCTGGGCGCCCAGGCTCACCAGGAGCTGCCGTTCGAGCAATTGGTGGAAGCGTTACAGCCTGAGCGCAACCTGAGCCACAGCCCGCTGTTCCAAGTGATGTTCAACCACCGGACCCAAGGCCCGGCGGGCGAGGGGCCGGTCGGTGCGTTGAAAGTCGAGGGGCTGAGCTGGGACTCGCACACGGCACAATTCGACCTGACCCTGGAAACCGTCGAGCATGGCGAAGGCCTTTCGGCTGCGCTGATCTATGCCACCGACCTGTTTGGCGCCGAGACGATTGCACGCATGGCCGGGCATTGGCAGAACCTGTTGCGCGCCATCGTGGCCGACCCGGCACAGCGCATCGGTGAATTGCCGTTGCTCCACGCGGCCGAGCGCCAGGCCTTGCTCGACGACAGCCAGCGCACCGCGGTGCCGGCGCCCGAGGCGGGTTTTGTCCACCAACTATTCGAAAGACAAGCGGCGCGCACCCCGGACGCTCCGGCGCTGGTGATCGACGGCGAGCGCTGGAGCTACGGCCAACTCAATGCCCGGGCCAATCAACTGGCGGGGAAACTGCAGAGCCTCGGCGTGACTTCCGACGTCTTGGTGGGCATTGCCGTGGAGCGCAGCGCGCACATGCTGGTGGGCCTGCTGGCGATCCTCAAGGCCGGCGGCGCCTACTTGCCGCTGGACCCGGCGTTCCCCCAGGATCGCCTGGCGTACATGATCGAAGACAGCGGCATCGAGCTGCTGCTGACCCAACGCTCGTTGCTCAATCAATTCTCGGTACCTTGTGGGAGCGAGCCTGCTCGCGATGGCGGCGGTTCAGTCAATGGCGATGTTGGGTGTGCCGACGCTATCGCGAGCAGGCTCGCTCCACGCTGGTATTGGACCAGGAGAGTGACTGGCTCGACGGCTATAGCTGCGAGGCGCCGGCGACGCGCCTGGATGCGGAACACCTGGCCTACGCGATCTACACCTCCGGCTCCACTGGCAAGCCCAAGGGCGTGATGGTGCGCCACGGCGCGCTGACCAACTTCGTCGCGAGCATGGCCAAGGCACCGGGCATGACGGCCCAGGATCGGGCATTGTCGCTGACCACGTTCTCGTTCGATATTTTCGGCCTGGAAATCTACGTGCCGCTGATGGTCGGCGCATGCATCGTGCTGACCGGCCAACAGATCGCCCAGGACCCATACGCGGTGTTGGCATTGATCGCGGCCGAGCAGGTCAATGTGCTGCAGGCCACGCCGTCGACCTGGCGCATGTTGCTGGACAATGAACACGCCCAGGGGCTGCGCGGCTGCAAATGCCTGTGCGGGGGCGAGGCGTTGCCCCGGGAACTGGCCGTGCGCATGCTCGCCCTCGGCGGTGAAGTGTGGAACCTCTACGGCCCGACGGAAACCACCATCTGGTCGGCCTTGCACCCGTTGCAAACCCAGGCCGCGCAACCGTGGCTCGGCGGGCCCATCGACAACACCACGCTGTACATCGTCGGTGCCGACCTGATGCCGGTGCCTTATGGCGTGGCCGGGGAATTGCTGATCGGCGGCCAAGGCCTGGCCCGTGGTTATTTCCAGCGCCCGGCGCTGACCGCCGAACGCTTCGTGCCCCATCCGTTTGTCGCCGGCGAGCGTCTGTATCGCACCGGTGACCTGGCGCGCCAGCGTGCCGACGGTGTCCTCGAATACCTCGGGCGCATCGACCATCAAGTGAAGATCCGCGGCTTTCGCATCGAGCTGGGAGAGATCGAGGCGCGCCTGCTGGAACAGGACAGTGTCCGCGAAGCGGCGGTGCTGGCCCAGGACGCGCCAGGCGGCCAGGCGTTGGTGGCGTACATCGTTCCAACCGCCGAGCTGAATGACCTGGACGCCACCGCCCAGAGCGGCCTGCGCGACAGCCTCACCACACGGCTCAAGGCCAACCTGCCCGACTACATGGTGCCGTCCCATGTGGTGCTGTTGCCGCGCTTCCCGCTGACGCCCAACGGCAAGCTGGATCGCAAGCAATTGCCCAAGCCCGATGCCAGCCAATGGCAGAAAACCTATGTCGCGCCGCAGACGCCCACGCAGCAGGCGGTGGCGACGATCTGGGCCGATATCCTCAAGGTCCGGCGGGTCGGCCTGGAGGACAGTTTCTTTGAACTGGGTGGCCACTCCTTGCTGGCGACCCAGGTGATGTCACGGATCCGCCAGCAACTGAATATCCAGGTGCCGTTGCGCCTGTTGTTCGGCCATCACAGCCTGCGGGCGTTTGTCGAGGCCATGGGCACGGCATCGGCGCACGATGAAGCGAGCATTCCACGCATCCCTCGCGATCAGCCGCTGGCGCTCTCGTTCGCCCAGCAACGGCAGTGGTTCCTCTGGCAACTGGAGCCCACCAGCAGCGCCTATCACATTCCGGCAGCGCTGCGTTTGCGCGGCGCCCTCGACCGTGTCGCGCTGCAACAGAGCTTCGATGCCCTGGTGGCGCGTCACGAGAGCCTGCGCACCCGCTTCGTGCTCGACAACGAGCGCCCCCTGCAAGTGATCGACGAACCGGCGCCGCTGGCCCTGGCGGTCGAATCAATCGACGCCACTGTCGATGACCAGGCCTTGCGCGGCTTGATCGAAGCCGAAACCCGGCAGTTGTTCGATTTGCAGCGCGGCCCGTTGCTGCGGGTCAAGTGGCTGCAACTGGGCGCTGATGACCATGTGCTGATCCTGACCCAGCACCACATCGTCTCCGACGCCTGGTCGATGCAGATCATGGTCGACGACCTGCTGCAGTTGTACGCAGGTTTCAGCCAGGGCCAGGCCGTGGAACTGGCGCCGCTGCCGATCCAGTACGCCGACTACGCGCACTGGCAGCGGCAATGGCTGGCGGCGGGGGAGCAGCAGCGTCAACTCGATTACTGGATCGAGCAGTTGGGCGGCGAGCAACCGATTCTCGAACTGCCGACCGACCATCCGCGCCCGGCCCAGCAAAGTTATCGCGGCGCACGGCTGCCCATCGTCATCGAACCGGCGTTGGCCGAAGGCCTCAAGCGCCTGGCCCAGCAGCACAACAGCACGCTGTTCATGCTTTTGCTCGCGGGCTTGCAGACCTTGTTGCACCGCTACAGCGGCCAGGACGACATCCGCGTCGGCGTGCCGATTGCCAACCGTAACCGGGTGGAAACCGAGCGCCTGCTGGGCTTCTTCGTCAACACCCAGGTGCTCAAGGCCGACATCGACGGCAACCTGCGATTCGACCAGTTGCTCGATCAGGTCAAGCAACGCGCATTGGGTGCCCAGGCCCACCAGGACCTGCCATTCGAACAACTGGTGGAACGGCTGGAGCCAGCGCGCAACCTGAGCCACACGCCGTTGTTCCAAGTGATGTTCAACCATGCCAGCGATGCCCGCCGGGACCTGTCGGCGTTGCCGGGCCTGAACCTGGAGCAACTGACCTGGGATGCAGGCACCGCCCAGTTCGACCTGACCCTGGACACCTTCGAATACGCCGATGGCCTCAGCGCCGCGCTGACCTACGCCAGCGACCTGTTCGAGCCGAGCACCATCGCCCGCCTCGGCGAGCACTGGCTGAACCTGTTGCGCGCCATCGTCGCCAATCCGACCCAGCGCATCGCCGAACTGCCGATGCTGGACGGGGCGCAGCGGCGCCTGATCGTCGAGGACTGGAACCGCACCTTCGCCGATTACCCGAACCATCTCCCGGTGCATCAGTTGATCGAAGCCCAGGTCGAGCGTGACCCCCACGCCGAGGCGCTGGTGTTCGAAGGGCAGTCGCTGAGCTATGCCCAGCTCAACGCCCGCGCCAACCAGTTGGCCCACGCCTTGATTGCCCGCGGTGTCGGCCCGGATGTGCTGGTGGGCATCTCGGTGCAGCGCAGCGTGGAAATGGTCGTTGGCCTGCTGGCGATCCTCAAGGCCGGCGGCGCCTACGTGCCGCTGGACCCGGACTACCCGCCGGAGCGCCTGGCCTACATGATCGAGGACAGTGGCATCGAGTTGCTGCTGACCCAGAGCTCATTGCTCAATCAATTCTGTGGGAGCGAGCCTGCTCGCGATAGCGGCCTGACAGTCGATATTGATGTTGAATGTGATGGCCTCTTCGCGAGCAGGCTCGCTCCCACAGGGGGCGGCGTCAAGACGCTGGTGTTGGATGGGGACGACGACTGGCTGCGAGACAATGCCACCGACAACCCACCACGCCGGGCCGTCGCCGAGAACCTCGCCTACGTGATCTACACCTCCGGCTCCACTGGCAAGCCCAAGGGCGCCGGCAACAGCCATGGCGCGCTGACCAACCGCTTGTGCTGGATGCAACAGGCCTATGGCCTGGGGGCCGGTGACAGCGTCCTGCAGAAGACACCGTTCAGTTTCGACGTGTCGGTCTGGGAGTTCTTCTGGCCGTTGATGACCGGCGTGCGCCTGGTCGTCGCGGCACCGGGCGATCATCGCGACCCGCAAAAACTGGTCAGCCTGATCGAACGGGAAACCATCACCACCCTGCATTTCGTGCCGTCGATGCTGCAAGCGTTTGTGCTCGACACCAACGTCAGCCGTTGCACCAGCCTGGCTCGCATCGTCTGCAGCGGCGAAGCCCTGCCGGTGGATGCCCAGCAGCAGGTGTTCGCCAAGTTGCCCAATGCCCGGCTGTATAACCTCTACGGTCCGACCGAAGCGGCCATCGACGTGACCCATTGGACCTGCCGCGACGAAGGGCGCGATGCGGTGCCCATTGGCGAGCCGATTGCCAACCTGATGACCTACATCCTCGACGATGAGCTGAACCCGGTGCCGAGCGGCGTCAACGGCGAGCTGTACCTCAGCGGCCAGGGCCTGGCCCGCGGTTATCATCGCCGTCCCGAACTGACCGCCGAGCGTTTCGTCGCCAGCCCGTTCGTGGCCGGCGAGCGGCTGTACCGCACCGGCGACCTGGCGCGTTATCGCCCGGACGGGGTGATCGACTACATCGGCCGGATCGACCATCAGGTGAAGGTCCGCGGGTTCCGTATCGAGTTGGGGGAAATCGAAGCACGTTTGCTCGAACACGGGGCGGTGCGCGAAGCGGTGGTGGTGGCCCAGGACAGCCGCAGCGGCAAGGTGCTGAGCGGCTACGTGGTCGCCCAGGCCGAGGCAACCGGCGCTTGGTCCCAATTGCGTGAAGCGCTGCTGGCCCATTTGCGCCTGAGCCTGCCGGAACACATGGTGCCGACGCACCTGACCCGCCTGGAACACATGCCACTGAGCCCGAACGGCAAGCTCGACCGCAAGGCGTTGCCGGCGCCGGACCTGGCCGAGCGCCAAGAGGTGTTCACCGCACCGGTCAACGCCATCGAGCGGGCGCTGGTGGAGATCTGGCAAAGGGTGCTCGGCGCCGAGCGGGTGGGCACCGCCGACAACTTCTTCGCCCTGGGCGGCGACTCGATCAACTCGATCCAGGTGGTCAGCCGGGCGCGTGCCCAAGGCATCGGCCTGACCCCCAAGGACCTGTTCCTGCACCAGAACATCCAGGCCCTGGCGCGGGTCGCCACCGCCACCGACGAAGGGCTGATCGACCAGGGGCCGGTCACCGGCGACAGCCTGCTGGTGCCGATGCAGCACTGGTTCTTCGCCAGTGATATCCCGCACCGCGATCACTGGAACCAATCGGTCCTGCTGACCCCGCGCGAACCGCTGGACATCGCGCACCTGCAACAGGCCCTCGCTCACGTGGTGGCCCATCACGATGCCTTGCGCCTGCGGTTCACCCAGGCCGACGATGGCCGTTGGCGCGCCAGCCACCAGGCCATGGATGAGCAGCCCCTGGAGATCTGGCAGCGCACTGCGCAGGATGCCACCGAAATCGTCGCCATCGCCGACCGGGCGCAACGTAGCCTCGACCTGCAACACGGCCCGTTGCTGCGTTGCAGCCTGATCGCGGTGCAGGACGGCAGTGCGCGTCTGCACTTGGCGATTCATCACCTGGTCATGGACGGCGTGTCGTGGCGGGTGCTGCTGGAAGACCTGCAAAACGTCTATCGCCAATTGCGGACGAACCAGGCGCCGGCCTTGCCGGGCAAGTCCACGGCGTTCAAGGCCTGGGCCGCCCGGTTGCAGGACTACGCCCGCAGCGAAACCCTGAACAAGGAACTGGATTACTGGGTCGGGCAACTGGACCAGCCTCTGCCGCCATTGCCACGGGCCCGTCCCGAGGGCAGCCAGGCTGCGGCCCATGGCCGTTCGGTGAGCACGCGCCTGGATGCCAACCAGACCCAGCGTTTGCTCAAGCAAGCGCCGACGGCCTATCGCACCCAGGTCAACGATTTGCTGCTCAGCGCATTGGCGCAAGTGGTCTGCCAATGGACCGGGCAACCGGCCTGCCTGGTGCAGCTCGAAGGCCATGGCCGCGAAGAGCTGTTCGAGGGCGTCGACCTGAGTCGCACCGTCGGTTGGTTCACCAGCCTGTTCCCGGTGTTGCTGACGCCGGCGAGCGACCCGGCCGAGTCGATCAAGCGGATCAAGGAACAACTGCGCGCAGTGCCGAACAAGGGCCTCGGGTATGGCGTGCTGCGTTACCTCGGTGCCGAAGCGGTCCAGCAACGGCTGGCAAAACTGCCGCCAGCGCGCATCACCTTCAACTACCTGGGGCAGTTCGACCAGAGCTTCGATGAACAGGCGCTGTTCGTGCCGAGTGAGGAGGGCAGTGGCGCAGGGCACGGCGACGACGTGGCGCTGGGCAACTGGCTGACCATCGACGGGCGGATTTTCAACGGCCAGTTGTCCCTCGATTGGACCTTCAGTGGCGATGTCTTCGACGAGGCCACGCTCCAGCAATTGGCCGATGCCTACGCGGTGGCGTTGCAGCAACTGATCGACCACTGCTGCACCGACGGGCACCTGGGCCTGACACCTTCCGACTTCCCGCTGGCGCGCCTGAGCCAGGCGCAACTCAACGGCCTGCCGGTGCCGGTGGCGCAGGTGGAGGACATCTATCCGCTGTCACCGATGCAGGACGGCATGTTGTTCCACACCCTGGCCGACGACAGCTCCGGCTTGTACATCAACCAGATCTGCCTGCCGGTGCATGGCCTGGACACGGAGCGTTTCGCCCGGGCCTGGACCTCGGTGATCGAGCGCGAGGACATCCTGCGCACCAGTTTCCACTGGCAGGATGGCTTGAGCGCGCCGGTGCAAATCGTCCATCGCCACGTTGAATTGCCGCTGCAGGTCGAAGACTGGCGTGGACAGGACATCAGCGAGCAGGCGATCAGCGCCCGGGCGACCGCCGACTACCTGGCCGGTTTCGACTTGAGCCGCGCGCCCCTGCAACGGGTGCTGTTGCTGCGCCTGGAAGATGATCGCTACCAGATGATCTGGACCTGCCACCACATCCTCATGGATGGCTGGAGCAGTTCGCGGTTGTTCGGTGAAGTGCTGCAATTCTACGCCCACGGGCAGGTGCCCAACCGCAATGGTCGCTATCGCGAGTTCATCGAATGGCTGCAACGCCAGGACCAGGGTGCGCTGGAGCGCTTCTGGCGCAGCCGACTCGATACCCTGGAGCAGGCGACCTCCCTCAACCAGGCGATGTTCCCCCGGCATGTCGAGGCACTGCCGGGGCACGAGGCGTTGTATTCGCGCTGGGACGTGACGCAGACCGCTCGCCTGCAACAGGCCTGCCGCGCCTTGCAGATCACCCCCAATACCTTGATCCAAGGGGCGTGGCTGCTGTTGCTGCAACGCTTTACCGGGCAGGACACCGTGGTCTTCGGCGCCACCGTCGCCGGGCGTCCGGCGGGGCTGGTCAACGCCGATAACATTCTCGGCCTGTTCATCAACACCTTGCCGGTGATCCAGACCCTGGATCCCGAGCAACCACTGGATCAATGGCTGCAACAGTTGCAGGCCTACAACCTGGACCTGCGTGAGCATTCCCATGCGCCACTGGCGGACATCCAGCGTTGGTCGGGCCTCGGCGGGCAGGGCTTGTTCGACAGCATCATCGTGTTCGAGAACTACCCCATCGACGAACGCCTGGGCGAGCAGCAGGACACCGGCCTGAGCTTCGGCGAGTCGCGCAATCATGACGTGACCAACTTCCCGATGGACCTGGCGGTCAACCTGGGCGAAACGCTGTCCATCGAGTACCTGTTCCTGCGCAACGCCTTCAGTGTCGAAGCGGTGGAACGCATCCGCCGGACGATGGAAGACACCCTGGAAGCGATGATCCATGCACCCCACGCGTGCCTGGGCAATTTGCAGCGCTTGTCGGTGGAACAGTGGCAGGCCTTCGAACAATGGAGCGCGGCGCCGAATGGCTGCCATCAGCCGCAGTTGTTGCCAGAGCTGATTTACCGGCATGCCCAGTCGCGACCGCAGGCCACGGCGCTGGTGTGTGGCGACGATTCGTTGAGTTACGGCGAACTGGAGCGCCGGGCCAACCGCCTGGCCCACCGCTTGATCGAACTCGGCGCCGGTCCGGAAGTGGTGGTCGGCGTGGCCCTGGAGCGTTCGGTGGACATGGTCGTGGCGCTGCTGGCGGTGATGAAAAGCGGCTCGGCGTATGTGCCGCTGGACATCGATTATCCACCCGAGCGCCTGGCGTTCATGATCGAAGATTCGGCCATGGCGCTGTTGCTGACCCACAGCCGGGTACAGGGGCGCTTGCCGGATCTCGACGGTTTGCCGCGCCTGGCCATCGACGGTTTCGACAGCCGTGGCTACAGCGACTTGCCGCCGCGCAGCGGTTTGCTCGGCGGCAACCTGGCCTACCTGATCTACACCTCGGGTTCCACCGGTCGACCCAAGGGTGTCGCCGTGGCGCACGGGCCGATGAGCATGCACTGCCAGGCCATCGCCGGGCTGTATGACATGGACGAGGACACTCGTGAACTGCACTTCATGTCGTTCGCTTTCGACGGTGCCCATGAACGCTGGCTAAGCACGTTGTTCAGCGGCGGCACCCTGGTGATTCGCGACGGCGCGCTGTGGACACCGGAGCAGACCTTCGACGCCTTGCACCGCCATGGCATTACCATCGCCTGCTTCCCGCCGGCCTACCTCAAGCAACTGGCCGAATACGCCGCCCACAGCCAACTGGCGCCACCGCCGGTGCGGGTGTACTGCTTCGGCGGCGATGCGGTGCCGGACCAGACCTTCGAGCAAGTGAAGGCGGCGCTGCGCCCACGATTCTTCACCAACGGCTACGGCCCGACGGAAACCGTGGTCACACCCATGTTGTGGAAGGTGCCGGCCAGCCAACGTTGCGAGGCCGCCTACGCGCCGATCGGGCGTGCGGTGGGCGAGCGCGCCTTGTATGTGCTCGACGACCACCTCAACCCGTTGCCGCCGGGCATTGCCGGCGAGTTGTACATCGGTGGCGCGGGCATCGCCCGTGGTTATCACCGTCGCCCGGACCTGAGTGCCGAGCGCTTCGTGCCGGACCCGTTCGGCCAGCCGGGCGATCGCCTGTATCGCAGCGGCGACCTGGTGCGCCAGCGCGCCGACGGCGTGCTCGATTACGTCGGGCGTATCGACCACCAGATCAAGGTGCGGGGCTTCCGCATCGAACTGGGGGAAGTCGAGGCCAGCCTGCGGCAACTGGACGACGTCAGCGATGCGTTGGTGATCGCCCGGGACAGCGCCTCGGGCAAGCAACTGATCGGCTACGTGGTTACCCCCGATGGCGTGGCCATCGGCGATCGGCTCAAGGCCGAGCTGCGGGCGCAATTGCCGGACTACATGGTGCCGGCCCAGGTGATCTGCCTGGAGGCGTTGCCGGTCACGCCAAACGGCAAGCTCGATCGCCAGGCCCTGCCGGAGCCGGAGTTCAAGGGCAGCGAGTATGTGCCGGGGCGCAACCGCGATGAGCAACTGTTGGCCGAGGTCTGGGCTGATGTGTTGCAAGTCGAGCGGGTGGGTATCACCGACAATTTCTTCGAATTGGGCGGTGACTCGATCCTCAGCCTGCAAGTGGTCTCGCGGGTACGCAACCATTCGGAACTGAAGATGGAGCTCAAGTTGCGGGACCTGATGCGTGGCCAGACCATCGAGGCGATTTTCGACCAGCGTTCGAACACGCGCGCCGTGACGGCCGAGGATGTGACCCAGGTGGCCGCCGAAGGGCAGTTCAACCTGATTCCGATCCAGCAGTGGTGGTTTGACCAGCGCATGAGCGAACCCCATCACTACAACCAGGCACTGATGCTGCGGGCCCGCCAAGGGTTGAACCTGACGGCGTTGGAATTGGCGTTGCGCGGCATGATGCAGCAGCACGACGCCTTGCGCCTGCGCTTCAGCGAAGCCGGCGGACGTCACCTGCAGCATTACCAGGCGCTGGAAGACATGCAGGCGCAGTGGGCCAGCGAACCCTTGCTGTGGCAGCACAGCGTGGCCGATGAGGCTGAGCTGGAGTTGTACGCCGAACAGGTGCAACGCAGCCTCGATCTGCACAACGGCCCGGTGTGGCGCACAGCGCACGTGACCTTGGGCAACGGTGAAACCCGCGTGTTGATGGTCATTCATCACCTGGTCATCGACACGGTGTCGTGGCGTTTGCTGCTGCAGGATTTGCAGACTGCTTATACGGCCTACAGTGAGGGCCAGGCGCCGAACCTGCCGATTCGCACCAGCAGCTACCGGGCCTGGGCCGAGGGCCTGCAAGCCTATGCGCTGGATTATCCGGCGCAGGAAAAAGCCTGGTGGCTGGAACAGATCGACCAGCCGGGCAGCGAGTTGCCGTGTGACAACCAGCGGGGCAAGAACCAGGTGCAGTACCAGTCGGTGGCGCATTTGAGCTTGTCGGAGCAGCACACCCAGCAGTTGCTCAAACAAGTGCCGGCGGTCTACCAGACGCAGATCAACGACGTGTTGCTGGCGGCGCTGAGTCGGGTGTTGTGCCGTTGGAGCCAGCAGCCTTCGGTGCTGATCCAGTTGGAGGGGCATGGTCGCGAGGACTTGGTCAAGGACATCGACCTGAGCCGCAGCCTGGGCTGGTTCACCAGCATGTTCCCGGTGCGACTGGCCCCGAACCCTGAAGCCGATATCGGCACGTCGGTGCGGGCGGTGCAGCGGCAGTTGGCCGCGGTGCCGAACAAGGGCTTGGGCTACGGCGTGTTGCGCTACATGAGCGGCGAGCCGATGGCCGCCACCTTGGGGCGTGCGCCCCAGGCCCGGGTGACGTTCAACTACCTGGGGCAGTTCGACCAGAGCTTCGACGACAAGGCATTGCTGGTGCCGGCGGCGGAAAGCTACGGCAGCTGCTACAGCTCCCATGCCGCGCTCGGTAACTGGCTGGAAGTGGTGGGGCAGGTGTACGACGGGCGCCTGGCGCTGCGTTGCATCTTCAGCACCCGCCGCTACCGTGCCGAGACTGTCGAGGGTTTGATGCGTGCGTACCAGGAGGAACTGGAAGCGCTGATCGAGCACTGCGTGGCGCAGGCGGCTTAAATCTTGCCTCTGTGGCGAGGGAGCGTGCTCCCGCTGGGTCGCGAAGCGGCCCCAAGCATTTTGTCTTGGAACAAAAACTTGGGCCTGCTGCGCAGTCCAGCGGGAGCAAGCTCCCTCGCCACAGGGTTTTGCATGAGCCTGAGGGCTCATCTTTTACCCCTGGTTTTTCATAAGGAACCCCTGCGATGTCCCTGCATCCGGAACTCAATGCCTTCCTCGACCTGGCCGAAGAAAGCCAGGCCGAGGGCCCCGGGCCGTTTCACCTGTCGACACCGGCCCAGGCCCGTGAGGCGTTCGAGCGCACCACGGTGCAATTGCGCTGGAGCGCTCCGGCGGATGTGCTGTGCGCCGCTCACTCATTCACGACCCGTGACGGCGCGACGCTGGCGCTGCGCCTGTACCGTCCCGCCACGGCTTCGGCCCAGGCGCTGCCGGTGCTGGTGTACTTTCACGGCGGTGGTTATGTGGTCGGCAGCCTGGACTCCCACGACGGCGTCTGCCGCGAATTCTGCGCGCGGACACCCTGCGCGGTGTTGTCGGTGGGCTATCGTCTGGCCCCGGAACACACTTTCCCGACCCCGCTGAACGACGGCGCCGACGCCCTCGACTGGCTGGCCCGGCAGGCCCACGCCGAGGGTTTGGATATCAGTCGCGTGGCGTTCGGCGGCGACAGCGTCGGCGCGACCCTGGCGACGGTGCTGGCGCTGCAATCGGCCTTGGAACCCGCCTCCCTGGCGGTCAAGCCGTGCTTTCAATTGCTCTGCTACCCGGTGACCGATGCGTCCACCAGCAGTCCGTCCACCGAGTTGTTCGGCGAAGGTTATCTGCTGGAGAGCGACACCCTCGAGTGGTTCTACCGGCACTATGCCAATGAGCCCACCGATCGCCTGGACTGGCGGTTCTCGCCGTTGCTGGCGCCCGGTTGCCCAGGCCTGGCCCCGGCCCTGATCGCCCTGGCCGGCCATGACCCGCTGCTGGACGAAGGCCGCGCCTACGCGCGGCGTTTGCAGGAGCAGGGGGTGAGCGTGGAACTGATCGAATACACCGGCCTGATCCACGACTACCTGCGCTTGCAGAGCGTGGTGCCGGAGATTGACGAGGTGTATGGGCAACTGAGCCAGGCGCTGCGGATTGCACTGACTGCCTGAAGGCCCACCGTTCCCTGTGGGGTGGCCTCAGGATTTGCACACGCCACAAATCCCTTGTGGGAGCGGGCTTGCTCGCGAAAGCGGTGGGTCAAACGACATCGATGTTGACTGTACTGCCGTCTTCGCGAGCAAGCCCGCTCCCACAGTGTTTTTGGGATGACTTCAAGATTTGCAGGCACAAAAAAACCGGGCCAGGCCTAATGCCTGTCAGTTAAGTGGATAGCACGGGCAAACACACAAACCGTGGCGAGGGAGCTTGCTCCCGCTGGGCTGCGTAGCAGCCCCAAAAACAGGGCCGCTTCGCGACCCAGCGGGAGCAAGCTCCCTCGGGCTGTGGGCGCTTGCCCCCCTTGGCCGGCCCCCCCCCCCCAACCCCCCCCCCGCCCCCCCCCCCCGCGGGCCCACCCCCCCCCGCCACAGGGTTACTGCCGGGCTTTATTTCGCTTAACTGATCGGCATTAGGACCAGGCCCGGTTTTTTTGTGTGCGGTATTGCTTAGAAGTCGTAGGTCACGTCCAGCGAGGCCACGCGTTCCTGACCGTAGTAGCAGCCGAACGAGTAGTTGCAGTGGGACACGTACTCGCGGTCGAAGACGTTCTGCACGTTCAGGCTGGTGGTGACGCCACGCAGGCTCGAAGTGGCCTTGCCCATGTCATAGCTGATCGTGGTGTCGAACACGGTGAAGGCCGGTACGTCGAACGAGTTGGCCGCGTCGCCCGGCTTGCGGCCGGTGTGACGGGCGCCTGCGCCGAAGGTCAGGCCATTGAGGGTGGCCTGGGTGAAGTGATAGTCAACCCACAGCGTGGCGGAGAACGGTGCCTGTTGCTCGCTGCGGTTGTCCTCGTTGCCGTAGTTGTCCTTGGTGTAGAACGAGTCGAGGTAGGTGGCGGCGGCCATCACGTCGATGTTGTCGAGGGTGGATTTGACTTCCAGTTCAACGCCCCGTGAACGCACCTGGCCCGACTGGATCGAGTTCTGCGGATCGGAGGGATCGGCGGTGACCAGGTTCTTCTGTTTGATCTGGAACACCGAGGCGGTAATCATCGTCTTGTCGAACGGCTGGTACTTCACACCCACTTCGTACTGCTCGCCTTCGGTCGGCTTGAACGACTCGCCAGCGGCGTCGGTGCCCACGGTTGGCAGGAAGGATTCGGAGTAGCTGATGTAGGGCGCCAGGCCGAAATCGGTGACATAGGTCAGGCCGATCCGACCGGTGAACTTGTTGTCACGCAATGAGGAGACGGTGCCCGCCAGCAAGTCCTTGTTGTCCACTTCGGCCCAGTCCTGGCGGCCACCCACGGTCAGGATCCACTGGTCCAGCTTGATCTGGTCCTGCACGTAGACGCCGGTCTGGCGCACGGTGTTGTCCCATTGGGTGTCCAGCGTCGGCGTTACGCTGCCGGTGTCGTAGTTGTTGTTATTGCCGTACAGGTCGATCGGCACCACGTTGTATGCGTTGTAACCGTCGTACTTGCGGTTGAAATGACGATAGTCCACGCCCGCCAGGGTGGTGTGCTCCAGGGCGCCGGTGTTGAATTTGTATTCCACGTTGTTATCGACGGTGTAGGCGGTGTTGTGCTGTTGCCAGTCGAGTTTTACGCGGTTGGCCCGGGTCTGGTCAGTCACGCCACCGGTGGTGACGAAGCTGCGCAGGTAGAAACCCCGGTACTGGTCACGCACATCGGTGTAGCGGGCAGTGGAGCGGAATTTCAGGTCATCGGTGAGGTTGTGGCTGAAGTCGTAGCCGAGGATGAACTGGTCACGCTTGTAGTCGTTCCACCGCGTGTCGCCGGAGAAAAAGTCCCGGTCGATCCGCTGGCCGTTGGGGCCGCGCTCCAGGGAACCGATCCGCGGCAGCGCCTGGTAGTCTTCCAGGCCGTCGTCCTTCTGGATCTGTGCCAGCACCGTCAGCGAGGTGTCTTCGTTGGGGGCCCAGGTCAGGCTCGGTGCCAGCAGCATGCGCTCGCTGTGGGTGTGATCGACCTGCTGGTTGCCTTTTTTCGCCACGCCGATGACGCGGTAGCTGAATTCCTTCTGGTCGTCGATCGGGCCGCTGGTGTCGAACGCGCCGTTGACCCGGTCATAGCTGCCCGCGCCCAGTTTGATCTGGCTGCGCTGTTCAGTGGTCGGGCGCTTGGAAACCATGTTGATCAGGCCGCCCGGCTGGTTCTGCCCGTACAGCACCGACGAGGGGCCCTTGAGCACTTCGATACGCTCCAGGGTGTACGGGTCGATTTGCGGTGCACCGCCCAGGCTGCCGGCATAGGGCAGGTAGGCACCGTCGAGGTACAACGGGGTTGGTGAGAAACCACGGCTGGTGATTTCGTCGGCGATGGCGTTGCGGTCGGTGAAGCCGCCGGTGTTCAGGCCCGGCGTGTAGCGCAGGGCCTGGGTCAGGTTGCGCGCGCCCTGGACGGCGATCTGGTCGGCGGTGACCACGTTGATGGTCTGCGGGATTTCCAGGATCGGCGTGTCGGTCTTGGTGCCGGTGGCGCTGCGGGTGGCGACGTAGCCGTCCACCGGGCCGTAGGCCGATTCCGCGGTTTTACCGGTGATGGTCGTGGCGCCCAGTTCCAGCGAATCCCCCGACGTCCTGGCGCGCACGCTGGCCGTGTTGCCCTGGAGGGTGAACATGACGCCGGTCCCCACCAGCATCTGCGACAGCGCTTGCGCCGGCGACAATCGGCCACTGACCGGCTGGCTGCGCAGGCCCTGGACATCATCGGCGCTGTAGAGCACTTGCATGTTCGTTTGATTGCTCAACGCCTGCAGGGCACTCGCCAGCGACTGCGCCGCAATGTTGAGGTCGACTTCCTGTGCCTGGACCTGTGCGCTGAACGGCATGGCCAGTGCCAGGCTGAACGCGGTGGCGCTGAAGCCTGGTTGCAGCAGGCGCCGCATGATCAGTGCCTTGGTAAAACGTGGAATCCCCGGAGTTGCTGGCATGTGTTTCACTCTTGCAGGTTTTAGTTTTAATAGGGTGTAGTTGTGATCAATTCTTAATTAGGACGCACCACCCCAGAAAAACCAGAATGAGAATCGTGATTATTTACGCGGGTTGCAGTTCGGTGATGACGCGGCCGGCTTCCATGCGCACCAATTGGTCGGCCACGTCGAAGTAACGATCGTCGTGGGAAATCACGATGATGGTCTTGCCCAGGCGCTTGAGATCCGGCAGCAGCTCGGTGTAGAAAATTCGCCGGAAGGTCGGGTCCTGGTCGGCCGCCCACTCGTCGAAGACCAGCACCGGACGCTCTTCCAGCCACGCATTGACCAGCGCCAGGCGCTTGCGCTGGCCGGTGGACAGGTCGGTGGTGGTGAAGGCGCCGTCGCGCACGCTGACCTTGTGGGCGATCTCCAGGCGTTGCAGGTATTGGTTGGCGTCGTCCGGGATATGGGTGTCGCCCTGGACGATGTCGTCGAACAGGTAGTAGTCGGCAAAAATCGTCGTGAACAACTGGCGATAGTCATCGCGGGTCACGGCCGTCACGGCGTGGTCGTTGAGACGGATTTCCCCTTGCTGCGGCGCGTAGAGGCCCAACAGCAGCTTGATCAGCGTGGTCTTGCCACAGCCGTTTTCACCCACGATGAACACGATGTCGCCCTGGTCGATCTTCAGGTTCACCGGCCCCAGGCGGAACGGCGCGGCGCCTTCCACCGCCGGGAAGCTGTAGGCCACATTGCTCAGTTCCAGTGTCTGCACCGGCGTTTTCGGCTGGCCTTGGTCGTTGAGTAGCAAGTGGGGTTCAGGGGATGAAAACTGTTCCGACAATTCGGCGATGCGGCGGAAGGCGATTTGCGCACGGCTGACGATGGGCAGGGTGCCGATCAGGTGTTCCAGCGGGCCTTTCATGTACAGCAACACCAGCACGAAACCGCTCATCACCGCTTTGTCGGCGCTCGGCCACAGCGACTGCAGGGCCAGGGCCAGGCCGATCACCACGAAGAACAGCATCGAGCCGAAGGTCTTGGCGATCACGAAAATGTTCACCGAGCGGATCTGCGTGTCGCAGATCTTGTCGGCGGTGTGCTCGATGCCCGAGACGAACATGCGTTGCCGACGAGGGCGATGGATGCGCAGCTCCTTGGCGCCTTCGGCGATGGCGTTGTAGTGCTTCTGCAACTCGTCCTCGGAGTCGCGCGCCTCCATGAAGCCCTTGATCCCCCGACCGCGGGCGATGTACTGCACCACGGTGCCGATGATGATCGCCACGACCATCATCAGGAACATCGGCCACGACAGCATTGCCAGGTACCCCATGCACCCAAGGGTGACGGTCAGGGAAATGGCCAGGGGGGCGAAGGCGAAGGCGAAATCGCTGATAGTGTCGACGTCGTGGGTCAACACCGGGATCAGGCGATGGCTGCGGTAGCGTTCGATCTGCTGGATCGGCGCCGACAGGACTTTTTCCCCCAGTTCCTTGCGCAGCTTGGCGATGATCTTCTGGCCAACGTAGTTGGTGCCGATGTCGGAACAGATGGAGCTGATCAGGGCCAGCAGGCACAACCCGGCGAACACGCCCACCACGGTGTGGCTCAGCCCGCCTTCGGCGTGCAGCACCTGGTTGATGGTGGCCAGCAGCACGGTGACGCTCAGGCCACCGACCATGCCCAGCAGGATGGCGCCGATGACAATCAGCCGGAAGGGTTTGAGCAGGGTGAACAATTCATTGATCACCCCGCGTTTTGGTTGGCTCATGGAGGTTTCCCTGCAAGATGAAAAGGACGAACGCCATCGCGGGGACATTCACCGCATGGGCTGGAGGACGGCGGCACGCCGGGTTGGGTCGCGCCCATCTGTAGAACGATTGGACGGGAGGGGGATTTAGCGAGGAACCGGCTGACACACAATTGTGGTGAGGGAGCTTGCTCCCGCTCGGTTGCGCAGCGACCGTAAAAACTTGGGGCCGCTTCGCCCGAAGCGTCGGACCGGCCCAGCGGGAGCAAGCTCCCTCGCCACAGGTGTGTTCGCAGCCCTGGTATGGGCTGTGTTCATGGAGTCCAGGATTAAAAAGGCCGGCGCCCAACAGCGCCGGCCTTTTTTGATCGTTTTCGCGAATGATAAGTAAAGTCATTCCGGTTTTGGCAGATGCTGCGTCTTATTTAGGTATGTGGGCACATCGGGTCGGCCACGCCCTGACACATTGCCCTGGGGCAATCGACGGTGCGGGTTCACGTGTGCCGGCGAGCGGCGGGCCCTTCGGCCCCATGGACTTTTACTTCGACCAATAATAGAGAGCACGATGTCATCCATTCATGAGTTGAAACCTCTGTTCAAGGCACTCGTCATGTCCCGCGGCCTGCGTTCGTGGCGGGTGTTGGCAGGTTTGGGGTGGGTCTGTGTACTGCCCCTCAGCACTCAGGTAATGGCGCAAGACGTCAGTATCGACAGCCCTGCCACGGGAGGCCTTGAGCTGGGTGCGACCACCATCAGTGCACAAGCGTTGGACGCGACAACCGAAGGCAGTCATTCCTACACCAGCAAGGCCGTGACCCTCGGCAAGGGCACCCACACCCTCAAGGAAATTCCCCAGTCGATCACCGTGATGACGCGCAAGCAGATGGATGACCAGAACCTGGTCAGCCTCAAGGACGCCGTCAACCAGACCACCGGCATCGTCGGCCTGCAGGGCGTCGGCCAAGGCATGATCCTGTCGTCACGGGGTTTCCAGATCGACGATTGGCAATACGATGGCGTGCCGATCCTGCGCAATAACTATTCGCTGGGCAACTGGGCGACCCAGGACCTGATCTTCTTCGACCGCCTGGAAATCATGCGCGGCGCGGCCGGCTTGCTGCAAGGCACTGGCAGCCCCGGCGGTGCCGTCAACCTGGTGCGCAAGCGTGGCCAGCATGCCCCGACCGTAACCCTGACCGGCAAGGCCGGCTCCTGGGATCACTACGGCCTGCAACTGGACGCTGGCGGCCCGCTGAACCAGGCCGGCAATATCCGCGGCCGTGTCGTCATCGACGAAGACCAGAGCAATTCGTTCGTCGATCATGCGTGGAGCAAGACCCATTCGCTGTACGGTGCGCTGGATGTCGACCTGAGCGAAGACACCACCCTGGGCCTTGCAGTCAGCCAATCCAACGGCGAATCGCGCGGCAACATCCGTGGCCTGCCACGCTACGCCGACGGGTCGATGCCGGACGTGTCGCGTTCGACCTATACGGGGGCGCGGTGGAACCGTTCGGAAATCGATGTCACCACCTACTACACCGACCTGGAGCATCGGTTCAACGATGACTGGGCGTTCAAGGTGGGTGCCGTGTACATGACTGAAGACAACCAGGCGAAAAACCAGCGAGTGCAAAGGGGTGGTGGTCTATTGCCTGATGGCAGTGGCGTGCAATATGCCGATTTCGTGACTGATTTCCAGTCCACGAAGTCTGGTCTGGACATGAACCTGATCGGCAAGTTCGAAGCCTTGTCGATGGAGCAGGAAGTCATGCTCGGCGGCAACTTCTCGCAGTTGGAGACGGATGATCGCTACGCCCGTACATTCAACAGCACCAGCGACTCCATCTTCGACCTGAACAATAACCGTCCGGACATCAGCTATGAGAGTCTGATCAACAGCCCGGGCGGGCGGGGCGTCCTCAGTAAGTACGATATCCGCCAGAAGGGTGTGTATGGCACTTGGCGCGTCAAGCCGATCGATGATCTGACGCTGGTGCTGGGTTCCCGGGTCAGCTGGTATGACTTCAGCTACAAGTCGAGAACCGAAGACTCAGCCGGTATTACCCCCTACACGGCAAACACCGGAACTGAAACCGGGGTGGTCACGCCCTACGGCGGTATCATCTATGACCTGAGCCGTGAGTGGGCGGCGTACGCCAGCTACACCGATGTATTCCAGCCCCAGACCGAGGTCGATACCAGCGGTTCGGTGCTCAAGCCCATCGTTGGCACCAACTACGAAGTCGGCCTCAAGGGTGAGCTGATGGACGGTCGGGTCAATACCTCCCTGGCTGTCTTCCGTTACGATCACGAGAACCGCGCCATCCAAGACATCGCCGGCGGGATGGTGTGTGAGGGAGGGTATTGCTCGGCAGCCTCGGGGAAAGTGCGCAGCCAGGGTTTCGATGCGGAAATCAGTGGTGAAGTGGTAGACAATCTGCAGTTGTTCGCGGGCTACACCTACAACACCACCAAGTACCTGGAGGAGCCGGGGAAGGACGGTGTTGTCTTCAGTAGCTGGACGCCGAAACACATGCTGCGCGTATGGGGCAACTACCAACTGACCGGCGACTGGAGCCGTGTCAGCACTGGCCTGGGCTTCACCACCCAAAGCCACACACTGGTTTACCAGGAAAAGACCGACGTACCGGGTTATACCGTGTGGAATGCCCGTGTCGGCTACCAGCTGACGCCGGAAATCGCTTTGGCGCTCAATGCCAACAACCTGTTCGACAAGACGTACATAACGCCCGCTTACAACCAGCTTGATGGCAACAACAACTTCGGTGATCCGCGCAACCTGATGTTCAGCGTGAAGTACACCCCGGAGTTCTGATTCTTGCGGGAATGAAATAGACCTGCCTTGTGCGTGATGCTGTTCACTTAGACAAAACGGCGCTTCTTCAGAAATGGGAAGCGTCGTTTTTTTTGTCTTCGTTTTTTTGGGGTTACAGTCGATGAAGAGGGTGGATGTGCCGGCCTCATCGCGAGCAAGCTCGCTCCCACAAGGGACTTTTGATGCTCATCGGTCTTGTGTTCACCGCAAGCATAATGTGGGAGCAAGCTTGCTCTCACAGGGGGCGCCTACATATCCCGCGCCACCCGAAAACCGATCCAGTCGCCGCGGTCGCCGGGCACCAGCGCATTGCGGTTGCCGGAGCGGGAGAACACCGGCGCCTCGCCCCAGTCGTTGCCGCGGATGCGTTTGAATTCGCATTTTCCGGTCAGCCAGGCGCTGCCGTCGCTCGGGGCGCCCACGTAGTTTTCGTTGTAGCAATCGGCGGTCCATTCATAGATGTTGCCGTGCATGTCATACACGCCGAAGGCGTTGGGTGCGAAGCTGCCGGCCGGGGCGGTGAAGTTGTAGCCGTCGGCCGCGCCGTAGGTGTTGGCATGCTGGGCGATGCTGTAGTCCTTGCCCTCGTCGAACGGGAAGGGGAACGGCCCGGTGCTGCCGCCGCGTGCCGCGTACTCGCGCAGGGATTCGCTGACCAGCCGGTATTGCTTGCCGGTCTTTTTCGACAACCACGCCACGTAGGCATTGGCCTCGGCGAAGTCCATGCACACCGCCGGGTGCCGGTCGGTGTACTGCTTGCGTGGGTCGCTGCCCTGGTAGTCCGGGATGCCGGCCTTGCATGCCCGGCCGGGGCGCTCGTCGCCGTCGGGCATGGTGTAGCCGGTGTCGCGCAGGTAGGCGAACCATTCGCCCTTGAGCACTTGGAAGCGACTGATCGCCAGCGGTTTGGCGAACGTCACCGGGTGTATCGGGCCTTCGTCGGGCTCGCGGCCTACTTCGTCTTCCGGGGTGCCCATCTGGAAGGTGCCGGTGGGCAGCACGACCATTTCCGGACAGTCCTTGCAATCACGAAAGACCTGGCCCGCTTGAGACGCCTGGGCGCCGGAGGGCAGCAGGGACGCGAGGGCCAGTACCGGGAATAACGTCAACGAAAAACTGTTCATCCATCTCTCTCGATAAGTCAGGTTCAGAGTGTCTTGCCCAGCAACCCCATGAAGCGATCGATCTCGGCTTCGGTGTTGAGCAGCCCCGGTGCGGTGCGGACCACCGGCCCCGCGTCGCGATGCACGGCGTCGGCGATCACGTGGTTTTTCATCAGGTAAGCGGCGACCTCGTCGCTGTCGCGGCCCTTGACCCGGAAGAAAGTGAAACCGGCGGACAGCTCCGGGCTCAGTGGGGTGACCAGTTCGATCTGCGGCTGAGCCACCAGTTGTTTCTTCAAGTAGCTGTTGAGGGCATGGATGCGCGCCTGGACCTCGGCCTTGCCCAGTTGCAGGTGCAACTTGAACGCCTCGTCGGCCGCCCAGCGATGCTCGAAGGCGTGGTAGCCCCCCGGGGTCATGGTGGTGGAAAACGCCGTGGCTTCAGAGAACGTTGGGATGATCGGCGTGACGTACTTGAGCTCTTCGCTGCGGCTGCACACCAGGCCCGTACCGCGCGGGCCGAACATCCACTTGTGGGTGCCGGCGATGAAAAAATCGCAATTCATGGCAGGGAAACTGAGGTCTTCGACGCCGAAACCGTGCACGCCGTCCACTACATAAATGATCCGCTGCTCATCGCTGCGACCCTGGTTGTGCTTGTCCACCAGGGCGCCGATCTTGTCGATCGGCAGCTTCACGCCGCTGCCCGAGTGCACCCAGGTCATGCCCAGCACGCGGGTTTCGGGACGGATGTTGCGGTCGATGGCCGTGAGGATCTGTTCGTGGCTGGCGTCGCGGGCGTTGTCGAACAACTTGATCTTGCGCACCCGTGTGCCCGTCCGTTGGGTGCGCAGGTCGAGAATGGTGTGGGTGGCGTAATGCTCATGCGCGGTGGTGAGGATTTCCTGGTCGGCCGCCACCTGGACACCGCCGTAGATCATCGACAGGCCTTCGGTGGTGCTGCCGGTGAGGGCGATCTGCGCAGGATTCGCCTGCAGGTAGCGGCCGGCCCAGGTGCGGACGTTTTCCTCGCGTTCTTCGGTGACGCCCAGGTCCCAATCCATCAACAGCCCAGGGTTGTTATCCAGGGCCGCGCGGTGTTTTTCGATGGCCTCGCGCACGGGGCGCGGGTGGGTGGTGACCAGGAAGTTGGAGAAGTGCAGGTAGTCCGGGTCCTGGTTGAACAGCGAGCGCAACTGCGCCCATTTGTCCTTGGGCAGCGGTGGCAGTGGAGCGGCGCTGGCTGTGGCGGGCAGGCCGGCGGCAAGGGGCAGGCCGGCGGCGAGGATCCCGGCCTGCTTCAGGAAGGTGCGACGCTCATTCATGGCTGGGCCGCCTCCTGGGTCGAGGCGATGGCGGGGCGGGCGGCTTTCTGGACCTGATCCCAGACCCGCAGGAAATTGCCACCCCACAGTTTGGCGATGTCGGCTTCCGAGTAACCGCGGGTCAGCAGTTCGGCGGTGACATTGCGAATGTCGCCGACGTTCTCCCAGCCTTCCACACCGCCGCCTTCGTTGAAGTCCGAGCTGATGCCGACGTGGTCTATGCCGATCTTGCGCACGGTGTAGTCGATGGCGTCCCCCAGGTCCTTGAGGCTGGCCTTGGGTTCTTCTTCGAGGATGCCGTAGAGCTGGCCGGCGTATTCGCCGAACTTTTGTTCCGGCCACGCGGCGATGATCGGGTCGCCGGGCATCAGCGCCACCGCCAGGTTGGGCAATGGCGGCAGGTCGAAGCGTTCGCGCAGGGCGTTGAGTTTGTCCTGGGTCTTTTGCGTCAGCGGCCGCAGGTACTGGGAAAAACCGACGACCTGCACCACGCCGCCGCTGGCCTTGATCAGTTGCATTTCCTTGTCGCTGAGGTTGCGCGGGATGTCCACCATCGCCCGTGGCGCCGAATGGGAGGCCACCAGCGGCGTGCGGCTCAGTTGCGCGACTTGCTCCAGGGCCTGGGTCGACATCTGTGACACGTCGATGATCACGCCCAGGTCGTTCAAGCGCGTCACCGCCTGCTTGCCGATGTCCGACAGGCCGCCGAGGGCGTCGGGCGAGTCGTTGAAGAACGGCAGCGGACGGGAGGAGTCGGCCCAGTCGTTGTTGCCGATGTAGCTGAAGCCGAACATGCGCATGCCCCGCGCGGTCCACAGGTCCAGCAGGCTCAGGTCGTGGCCGAGGGGATAGGCGTTGAGCATGCTGATGAAGATCGCGAACTTGCCTTCGCCGTGCAGGCGACGGAAATCATCCGGGGTGTAGGCAATGGCGACCTGGTTGGGGAAGTCGCGGACCAGGCCGGTGATGATCTTGTAGCGCACTTCCTGCTGGTTGCGCGCTTCCTCGACGAAGCCGGCGGTGGGCTTGTGTGGCGCGTTGGGCCCGTTCCACATTTCGGGCCAGCCGAACACCGTCAGGGCCGCACCGGACAGTTGCCCGCGGTTGGCTTTCACCAAGTCGAACTGGCCGCTGCCGTCCTTGTCCGCTTCATTGCCGGCGGTGCCGAAATCCAGCGGCACGGTGATATGGCTGTCGAAGGAAAGCAGGCGTTCGTGTAGCTCCCTGGCCTCTTTCATCACTTTGACCGGATAGCCGGGATTGTCCCGCCACCAATGGTCCCAAGCCGCGACGCCAGCACCGACGGCCAACGCCAGGGCCAGGGGCAGGCCGATGAAAAGAGCCTTTTTCGAACGAGGTGTTGTCATTGCCGATCTCAGTCAGGTTCGCCTTGGAAGGACAGGCGCGGGGGCCTTTGCTATCTGGGGAGAACGAGTGGTCGGGCGGGAAATTTAGGTGTTCTCGGGGCCGCCATCGCGAGCAAGCTCGCTCCCACAGGTGACCGCATTCCAATTTCATTGTGGGAGCAAAGCTTGCCCGCGAGGCGGCCTGTTTCTGCTGGATGTACTCAGATCCCCTGTGGGAGCGAGCTTGCTCGCGAAGGCGGCCTCACACCTCCCTATAAATTTGTCAGCCCACCCAACGTTCTAGCTTGGATAAAGCCCACCCCAGGGCGAACACAGGTAAGGCAATGACGATTTCTCGACGATGGTTCATGGCAGGCCTGGCGCTGACCGGTGCCGCCGTGCCTGCGGTGTATTACGGGCATCGCGAACTGACCCGGCCGGACCCGACCATCACCCCCGGCGAGGCCTCGTTCGACGTGGCCGACGTGGCGGGCCAGCGCCGTGCCGATACGTTGCGGGGCATCTGGACGATCCGTTTCACCGGCCGTGACGCCGGCCTCGAAGGCTTGCCCCAGGACGATCTGCAGGTCTTCCTCGACATCGGCCAGAGGGGCCGTGGCCTGGTGGGTTACCTCGACAGCGCCGTTCGCTTGCGTGGCGCCGATGAACCGCGTTACCGGGTGTTGGGCGATTTGGCCGGCGCCGACCCGAAGCAACTGAGCTGGCGGCTGACAGGGGCTCAGCACGACGCGCCGGACTATGAATTCATCATGACCCTGGACGAAGTCTGGGCCGGTTTCGGCAATGCCGGCAGCGCCACCCTCAGCGGCCGCGTGTTGCGCCTGGACCGTCCCCTGGCGCTGCCTGAACAGGACAATCATTTCATCGCCATCAAGCAACGCTTCCCCGAGGCCCGGGAGCGCACGCCGCTGAGCCCGGCGCTGCTGGCCTGGCTGGTGTCGCCCGAGCATCGGCTGTTCCACCAGCTCTGGCACGCCTCGCGGGATAAATGGCACACCCTGGACGAGGACAAGCGCAATGCCCTGCGCGGCATCGGCTGGCAGCCCGGCCCGCGGGACCAGGAACGTGATGCCCGTGGGCCGCGCAAGGATCGCAACGGTTCCGGCGTGGATTTCTTTTTCATGCACCGGCACATGCTCGGCACGGCCCGTTCGTTCCAGCCGCTGCCGTCGTGGCCGCGCTTCCCCTTGCCGCAACCGGAGCTTGCGCGCGATCGCCTTGGGTTCGCCCGCTACCTGGATAACCACGATGGCACGGCCTTGCCGCCGACCTGGCTGGCCGATGGCGACGAGCAGTACGCCCAGTGGGTCAGCGACATCAAGACCGCCGAGACCTATCACAGCAATTTCCAGGTCTGGGAATCGCGCTACCGCGACCCGCGCTACTTGTCGAAACTGACCCTCGGCCAGTTTGGCTCGGAAGTGGAGCTGGGCCTGCACGACTGGCTGCACATGCGCTGGGCCTCGGTGCCCCGTGACCCTTCCAACGGCCACCCGGTGCCGTTCGCTCGCGCCCCGGACGACTTCGCCGCGCGCTGGTACGCCCCGGAAAACGACTTTCTCGGGGACCCGTTTTCCTCCCACGTGAGCCCGGTGTTCTGGGCCTTCCACGGCTGGATCGACGACCGCCTCGAAGACTGGTTCCGTGCCCACGAACGTTTTCATCCGGGGGAAGTGAGCCGACTCGACGTCAATGGCGTGGCCTGGTTCGCCCCGGGCCGCTGGGTCGAAATCGCCGACCCCTGGCTCGGCCCGGACACCCACGGTTGCAGCACCACGCCGGGGTTGCAGGTTGGACGTTCGGTGGAGATGGACCCGGAAACCATGAAGCTGGCCCTGCGCATCACCTTCGGCAGCGATGACAAAAAGCTCTCTGAGCTGTTCCGCCGCGTGCCGCAGCGGCCGTGGTATGCGCGTAACCTCAAGTCCAAGCCGGTGTGAACCCTGGCCCGAACTGACCGAACACGGCTGTGTGAATGGCTGCTTTTGTGGCGAGGGAGCTTGCTCCCGCTGGGCTGCGAAGCGGCCCCAAAACCAGCCACCTCAAAAACATCTGACCCACCGAGGTGCTTGCCATTGGGGGCTGCTGCGCAGCCCAGCGGGAGCAAGCTCCCTCGCCACAGGTGTCACTTGGCTTGAGATTTGTTGTGAAGGTTTTATCGCGGCGCGGCGATGTCCAGGGCGCGGTTCGCCAGCAGCTCACTCAGCTCGACCATCTGCTGGATCGCCAAGGCAAAACTTCGCCGTGCGCCTTCCAGATCAAACGCCAGTTCGTTGGCCATGACGTTGACCGAGGCGAGGGTTTCGCTGAGGTTGGCCAGCAGGCATTCCAGGTCTGCACTCTCTGCAACGGTGAACAATTGGCCCGGTGGTGGCTTGGGTGTTTCAGGTTTGGGGTCGAGGTAGTAGGCGAGGGCGCGGTCGGCGGCTTCGTCGAGTTTTTTGGAATCGTCTGCGGGAGGGTTGGGGGTGGTCTTGAACATGGTGCAGCTCCTGGTTATTTACAAGGCGTTGCCAGACATCACTTGCAGATGATGGGTGGCAGCTATGCGCGGGTCTGCAAGACCGGGAAACCAGGAACCCGGCAGACCCGAAGGTCTCCCGCACACAGCCGCCATTGAGCGACACGGATGTGTCGATTGGCTTGTGGCTATGCGCCTGGTATTTCGTCGGGCTTGCAGACCCGATCACTGATGGGCAGTGACAGGGAACAAGTTATCGATGGGAGGTTAGGCGCACAAGCCGGCGGATTCTGGCGTAGTTGTAGGCAATGACGCAAGGCAGCGTAGCCTCGCTCGGGAGTCCTACATGGCCCGATAAACAGAACCAAAGCCGAACACCGTTTATGAGAAGTGGAGAGTTATCTGTGGCGAGGGAGCTTGCTCCCGCTGGGCTGCGAAGCAGCCCCCAAAACCAGTCACCCCAAAACACCTGACCCACCGAGGTGCTGGCCATTGGGGCTGCTGCGCAGCCCAGCGGGAGCAAGCTCCCTCGCCACAGGTGTCACTTGGCTTCGAGGGGAGGCGCAAGGCCTACATCACCCGCCAACCCCCACCCAACGCCCTGTACAACGCCACGCTCGCCTGCACCCGCGCCAATCGCAATTGCACGTTCATGTCCTGGGCGGCGTACAGCGTGCGTTGGGTCTCCAGTACCGTGAGCAAATCTTCGGCGCCGGCCTGATAGCGGCGTTGGGCGATGTCGAAGGCGGTCTGGGCCTGGTGCAGTTCTTCGCTTTGCCATTGCCGTTGGCGGTCGAGGCCGTTGATGCCGTTCAGGGCTTTTTCGACGTCGGCGAAGCCGTTGATGATGGCGGCGCGATAGAGCTCCAGCAGTTCCTCCTGGCGGGCGCTGGCTTTGTCCCGTTCGGCCTTCAGGCGGCCGTTGTTGAAGATCGGCGCGGCCAGGCCTGCGCTGAGGTTGTAGACGTTGTTGCGCAGCAACTGGTCGGCGATGTCGGCGCCGGTGGCGAAGCTCAGGCCCAGGGTCAGGGTGGGCAGCATGGCGGCGCGGGCGACGGCAATGTCGGCCTGGGCGGCGGCGAGGCGGGCTTCGGCGGCGGCGATGTCGGGGCGGCGGCGCAGCAGTTCGCTGGGCACGCCGGCGTCGATGGCGGGCCAATGCAGGCGGTCGAAACTGTCGTCGTCGAGCCTGACCGACTGCACCGATTGCCCCAGCAGCGTCGCCAGGGTGATCAACGCTTCGCGGGCTTGTTGTTGCACTTGCGGCACGCGGCGTTGTTGGGCCGCTACCAGGCTTTTTTGCTGGGACAGTTCCAGGGCCGTGGCGCTGCCGGCGTCGTAGCGGGTCTGGACCAGATCGAGTACACGCTGGGCGTTGTCCAGGTTCTGTTCGGCGATGCGCTGTTGCTCGCGCAGGGACAACGCCTGGGTGTAGCTGTTGGCGACGCCGCTGAGCAGGGTCAACTCAACGGTCGCGCGGTCGAACTGGCTGGCCGACAACGTCTTTAATGCACTGTCCCGGGCCGCCCGTTTGCCGCCCCAGAAGTCCAGCTCATAGGTGGCGCTGAGATTGGCGTCGTAGTAATCGATGGTCCGGTTGTCTCGATCCACATCCAGTTGGCTATAGCCCTTGCCGCGCATCAATTCCTGGCGATTGCCGTTGAGCCCCGCCGTGACCGCTGGCAGCAATGGCGCGCCGGCGATCACGGCGCTGGCCTCGGCCTGGCGCACCCGGGCCATGGCGGCGGCCAGGTCGTGGCTATCCAGGCGCGCCTGCTCGATCAAGCGATTCAATTGCGGGCTGCCGAAGTGCGTCCACCATTGCAGGTTTACCGCTTGGGCGCTGGGTGTATCGAGGCTCTGCCAAGCCTGGGGCGGTTGAATGCCGCTGTCGGGCGTCGACAATGGAGTGGCGCAGGCCGCCAGCAACAGGCTGGCGGCCAGGAGGGTCAGGTGCGCTTTCATAAAGTGGGGTTCATTCACTGGTGAGGGCCGCCACCGGGTCGAGGCGGGCGGCCTTGCGGGCAGGCATGAAGCCGAAGACGACGCCGGTGACCAGGGCGCAGCCAAAGGCGCCGAACACCGCCAGCCATTCGAAGGCCACGGCGATCTTGCCCAGCAACAGGGCGCCACCCACCAGCAGGGCCAGGCCGATGCCGGCGAGCCCGCCGACCACCGAGAGCATCACCGCTTCGGTGAGGAATTGGCGCAGGATGTCCCGTTGGCGGGCACCGGTGGCCATGCGGATACCGATCTCGCGAGTGCGTTCGCGCACGGTCATGAGCATGATGTTCATCACGCCGATGCCGCCCACCAACAGCGAAATAGCCGCGATAGCGCCGAGCATCAGCGACAGCGTGCCTTGGGTGCGGGCTTCGGCCTGGATCATCGCGGCGTTGTTGGTCAGCTCGAAATCCTGCTTGCCGTCGTGCAGGCGCAACAGCGTCCGGGAGACCGCCTGCTCGGCCTCCTGGACCTTGCCGGCGTCCCGGGCGGCGATCACCACGTATTCGGGATGGCGGGTGCCGAACAGCCGCACGCTGGCGGCGGAGTATGGGATGGCGACGCGATTGTCGGCGTCCGAATCCCCGGAGCTGGCGCCTTTTTCCGCCAGTACGCCGACTACCTGGAATGGCATGTTCTCGATCAGGATGTAACGGCCGATGGGGTCGGCGACGTCCTTGAGCAGTTTCTCCCGGACCTTGTGGCCGATCACCGCCACCGCCGCGGCGCCGCGTTCGTCGGCATCGGTAAAGTAGCTGCCCTCGGCCACTGGCCAATTGAAGATGATCGGGAAGTTGGTGTCGTTGCCGCCGACGTAGCTGGTGTGGTCGAGGTTGCCGAAACGCACGCTGGCTTCGGCGCCGTTGACCGGCATGATGCGCTGCACCTCGGGCAGGGCGGCGAGGGCGGCCAGGTCGTATTCGCTGATGATGCCCTTGGTGGCGCGCGGCGAGGGCGCGCTACCGTTGAGGTAGATGATGTTCGAGCCGAAGGCGCCCATCTGCGCCATGACCTGGCGCTTGCTGCCTTCGCCCACGGCCAGCATCACCACCACCGAGGCCACGCCGATGACAATGCCAAGCAAGGTCAGGGCGGTGCGAAAGCGGTTGATCCACATCACCCGCCACGCCGCTTGCACCGCGTCCACCAATTCGCCTTTCCAGGCGCCGTTGTGTTC
Source organism: Pseudomonas sp. LARHCG127 (assembly GCF_052871455.1). Lineage (NCBI taxonomy): Bacteria > Pseudomonadati > Pseudomonadota > Gammaproteobacteria > Pseudomonadales > Pseudomonadaceae > Pseudomonas > Pseudomonas sp. LARHCG127. The sequence goes on along the minus strand of NZ_JBIXJT010000009.1, from coordinate 252,207 downwards.
GCTGCCGGCACTCAGGCGCTGGCGCAGGTCCACGGCTTGCAATGCCTTTGGGTTGGCTTGCACCTCGTGCGGCAAAGCGGTGGCGCTGTCGCTGATGATCAGCCCATCGCGGATTTCGATGATGCGCTTGGCCCGGGCCGCCACTTCGCGGTCGTGGGTGATCAGGATCACCACGTGGCCCTGGCTCGCCAGTTCGTCGAGCAAGGCCATGACCTCGATGCCGCTCTGGCTGTCGAGGGCGCCGGTGGGCTCGTCGGCGAGGATGATGTGGCCACCGTTCATCAAGGCCCGGGCAATCGACACCCGTTGCTGCTGCCCGCCGGAGAGTTGATGGGGACGGTTGCCGGTGCGGCTGGCCAGGCCGAGGCGGTCAAGCAGGGCGCTGGCCCGGGCGTGGCGCTCGGCGGCGGAAGTGCCGGCATAGATCGCCGGCATCTCGACGTTTTCCTGGGCGGTGCCGGAGGGAATCAGGTGATAGCCCTGGAACACGAAACCGAACGCTTCGCGCCGCAGCCAGGCCAATTCATCGCTGCCCAGATTGGCGACGTCTTCGCCCGCGAAACGGTACTCGCCGCGGGTGGGGCGGTCGAGGCAGCCAAGGATGTTCATCAAGGTGGATTTACCGGAGCCGGACGCCCCGACAATCGCCAGGAACTCCCCGGCGTGAATGGCCAAGTCGATGCCGCGCAGCACCTCCACCCGAGGGCTGTCGCCGCCGCCGTAGGCCTTGCGAATGTCCCGCAGTTCGATCAGGGGCGTGTCCATTCAGCCTCCGCTGCCGCTGGTCGAGCCGATCAGCACCCGGTCGCCTTCGCTCAGGCCGTCGAGAATCTGCGTGCGCAGGCGATCGCTGACGCCCGTGCGAACGGTGCGCGGCTGGACATCGCCATTGTCGGCCAGCACCTGCACCTGATTGGCGTCCTGTAGGGCAGCGATGGGCACGGTCAGCACGTCCTTGGCTTGGGCGGCAACGAAAAACACCTGGGCAGTCATGTCGGTCATCAAGGCGCGGTCGGCGTTGTCCACGTCCAGCAACACGGTGTAGAGCACCACCCGTTCGCTGCCGCTGCGGCCACCGGTGGGGCTGCCGCCCTGGCTGGCTTCCAGCGGGCGCGGCGGCACCGGGAGGATCTGGCGAACGGTGCTGCTCCAGCGCCGGTTGCCGCCGGCCAGGGTGGTGAAGTAGGCGGTCATGCCCGGCTTGACGTGGCCGATATCGGCCTCCGACACTTCGGCCCAGACCGTCATCGGCGACAGCCGGGCGATGCGCAGGATCAACGGCGTCTGCTGCTGGGCGTTGAGGGTCTGGCCTTCCCGGGCGCCGACGGCGACCACGGTGCCGCTCATCGGCGCATAGATGCGTGTGTAGCCCAACTCGGCCTCGTCGCTGCGCAGGCTGGCCTGGGCCTGGCGGATCTGGGCCTGGAACATGTCGATTCGCGCCTGGGTCGCGCGCACTTCGGCCTGGGCGGTCTGCACGTCCTCCTCGCGGGTGGCGCCGCCGGCCTTGAGTTGCTGCTGGCGACGGAATTTCTGCTGTGCCAGGTCGTGCTGGGCGCGTTGCTCCTGAAGCTGGGCCTTGAGGTTCTCGATGGAAAAGCGCCCGGCATCGAGCTTGGCTTTTTGCGTGGACGGGTCGATTTCCACCAGCAACTGGCCTTCACGGACCTCGTCGCCGGCTTCCACGTGAATCTTCTGGATCTGCCCGGACGCCTGGGCGCCGACGTCGACATAACGCCGCGGTTGCAAGGTGCCCAGGGCGGTGACGCTGTTTTCGATATCGCCCCGGGTGACGGGGGCAGTGACCAGGGGCCCACGACTTGGCGCGACCGCTTGCCACGCGGCGAAGGCCACGGCCGGAAGCAGGGCGAAGGTGAGAAGCCAGGCGCGTCGGGTAGGGCGGGGACGTTTCATGCAGGGTTCCGGCCGGTGATATCGGGCCCGTCGCGCGGAGGGCCGGGACGGGAAGCTGTTCTGGTAGACGAGCGTTCCGGGCGGGAATTTACTGGTGTGAAACACTTGGTAGCAGGTTGGAAAAAGTCAATTGCAGCGCCACAGCCCCTGTGGCGAGGGAGCTTGCTCCCGCTGGGGCGCGAAGCGGCCCTAAAACCTGAATCCCGGTTATGTCAGATTCAAGGGTGTTACCTGCCTTGGGCCTGCTGCGCAGGCCAGCGGGAGCAAGCTCCCTCGCCACAAAAGCAATACCTGGCGGCAGTTGAGGTAAACGAATCAGCCTTGATACAAACCAACGCTTTAAATCTATATGAGAATTACTATAAATTACGCGATTGAATCTGCCACTATCGTGCCATGCCCTTTTCAGGCATGCCGGGTGGCCCAGGGATAGCTGTCGCAGTCATTGCGCACGGGAGTCATGTTGGAAAACTACTATCGCGAGCTGGTGTGTTTCCTGAACGCCAGGCTAGGCAACCGCCAGGCGGCCGAGGATGTGGTGCATGACGCTTATGTGCGGGTGCTGGAGCGTGCCAGCGACACGCCCATCGAACAGCCGCGGGCGTTCCTCTACCGCACGGCGTTGAACCTGGTGATCGACGGGCATCGGCGCAATACCCTGCGTCAGGTCGAGTCCCTGGATGTGCTGGACAGCGAAGAGCGCTTCTTCACCCCATCGCCCCATATCAGTTTCGACCATGGCCAGCGCCTGGACATGCTGCAGCGTGCCCTGGCCGAGCTGCCGCCGCTGTGCCGCGAGAGTTTCCTGCTGCGCAAGCTCGAAGGCCTGTCCCACCCGCAGATCGCCGAGCGCCTGGGCATTTCCCGGGCGCTGGTGGAAAAACACATCGTCAACGCCATGAAGCACTGCCGCGTTCGCGTGCGACAGTGGGACGCGCCCTGATTCGATCGTCACCGGTCACCCGGCGGTAAATTTTTTTTCATTGTCCTCGTTCCTCTCAACAGACGACTTGCCGGCGCCTCGAACGCCGGTCAGGTTCCCCAGGCTTTTCGTGCCCTGTTGAGGGGCTTTTCCAGAGGACACTGGACATGACACAGGCAATTGCATCGCCCATCGTTCACGACTTGATCGGCATTGGCTTCGGCCCTTCGAACCTGGCGCTGGCCATCGCGCTGCAGGAGCGGGGGCCGGCCCAGGGTGAACTGGACGTGTTGTTCCTCGACAAGCAGGCCGACTACCGCTGGCACGGCAACACCCTGGTGACCCAGAGCGAGTTGCAGATTTCCTTCCTCAAGGACCTGGTGACCCTGCGCAACCCCACCAGCCCGTATTCGTTCGTCAATTACCTCAAGCACCACGGCCGCCTGGTGGATTTCATCAACCTCGGCACCTTCTACCCGTGCCGCATGGAGTTCAATGACTACCTGCGCTGGGTGGCCGGACACTTCACCGAGCAGAGCCGTTATGGCGAGGAAGTGCTGCGCATCGAACCGGTGCTGCATAACCAGCAGGTCGAAGCACTGCGGGTGATTTCCCGCGATGCCCAGGGCGAAGAGTTGATCCGCACCACCCGCTCTTTGGTGGTCAGTGCCGGCGGTACCGCGCGCATCCCCGAGGCGTTCAAGGCGTTCAGGGATGATGCGCGGGTGTTCCACCACTCCCAGTACCTGGAGCGCATGGCGAGCCAGCCGTGCGTGAAGGGCCAGCCGATGAACATCGCCATTATCGGCGGCGGGCAGAGCGCGGCGGAGGCCTTTATCGACCTTAACGACAGCTTCCCTTCGGTACAGGTCGACATGATCCTGCGCGGCTCGGCCCTCAAACCGGCGGATGACAGCCCGTTCGTCAACGAAGTGTTCTCTCCGGAATTCACCGACCTGGTGTTCCAACAACCCCACAGCGAGCGCGAGCGGTTGGTCAACGAGTACCACAACACCAACTATTCGGTGGTGGACATCGACCTGATCGAACGCATCTATGGGATTTTTTACCGCCAGAAAGTCTCCGGCATCGCCCGTCATGCGTTCCGCACCCTCACCACGATTGAGAAAGCCACGGCCACCGACGCGGGCGTGGAACTGGCGGTGCGCAACAACGCCACTGGCGAGCTGACGGTGCGCCGTTATGACGCCGTGGTCTTGGCCACCGGTTACGAGCGGCAGATGCACCGCACCCTGCTGGAGCCGCTGGCGCAGTACCTGGGGGATTTCGAGGTGGATCGCAACTACAAGCTGATCACCGACGAGCGCTGCAAGGCGGCGATCTACATGCAGGGCTTCTGCCAGGCCAGCCATGGCCTGAGCGACACCCTGTTATCGATCCTGCCGGTGCGTGCCGATGAAATTGCCGGCTCGCTGTATGAACATGGGAACAATCGTGGGCAGGCGCGTCCGGTGCGCGATCGATTGCTCGCCGCTGTGTAGGCCAGACCTGCGCCAAGTGTCAATCAATGCAAAAACCCCCTGTGGGAGCGGGGGGGGGGGGGGGGGGGGGGGGGGGGGGGGGGGGGGAAAGAAATTAAACCCCGACACCAAGGAAGAAGGCCCCGCCCCCCGGGCTTGCTCGCGAAGGCGGTGTGACAGTTGGCATCAATGTCACTGACCCACTGCCTTCGCGAGCAAGCCCGCTCCCACAGGTCATAGATTTGGCCCTGAAGGGGGCGATCTGGGTCACTCGCAGGAAATTCTTCAGAAACTTCCTACACTCATGTCATGCGTCTGTTCGACAGGCGCATCGACGGTTCGCTGTTCCCTCGTATTGGCAGTCTGAACCCCCAACCGGTCACCCTGACTGAAGTCGGTGGTTTCCGGGCCGACTACGCCACGCGAAACACCTCGAACAGATGAAGCTCCTTCTACGCACGGGCCTGGTGGCGCTGCTGCTGGGCTCATTGGGTATGGCGCCACAGGTGGGCGCGGCGCCTGAGTCGTTGCAGGTGCTCGGGCGCTCCCATGTGGATGATTATTCGGTGTCCCTCGACGCCGCCGACTGGGGCTGGTTGCGCCAGAAGGGCACGTTGCTGCTGGGCGCCTCGGCGCCGGACTATGCGCCTTTCAGCATCACCGGCAATGGCCTCGACTACGAAGGCCTGACCGCGGACTACGCACAATTGCTGGGGCAGCTCCTGCACATCAAGGTGCAGGTCCAGCGCTACCCGTCCCGTGCCGAATCGCTCCAGGCCCTGCGTGGCGGTGAGATCGACCTGCTCGGCACCGCCAATGGCTTCGAAGCCGCCGATCCGGACCTGGCAATGTCCCAGGCCTATGCCGATGACTTGCCCACCCTCGTGGCCCGCATCGACGACAGCCAGGATTTGCCCACGGACCTGGCCGGCAAGCGCGTGGCGATGCTCTATCACTACTTGCCGCCGGAGACGGTCGAGGCGTTTTATCCCGACGCTGCCTTTCAATTGTTTCCCTCGACCTTGAGCGCCATCGGTGCCGTGGCGTTCGGTCAGGCCGACGTCTACCTGGGAGACTCGATCAGTTCCAACTACCTCATCAGCAAGAATTACCTGAACAACGTCCAACTGGCCGATTTCTCGCGCCTGGAGGTGCAGCCGTTCGCCTTTGCGGTCAGCCGCGACAACGCGCGGATGCTGCGCATCGTCAACGCCGCGCTGCAAGCCATTCCTGCCAGCGAACGCATGATCATCCTGCGGCGCTGGAGCGCCGGCGGGGCGAGCATGCCGGGGCAGCAGGCCTTGCATTTCAGCGTCAAGGAACAGCGTTGGCTGGACGCCCATCCGCGGATCAAGGTGGCGGTCAACGAAAACTTCCTGCCGCTGACGTTCTTCGACGAGCAAGGCCATTTGCGCGGCATCGGCGCTGATGTGCTGGCCCGGATCAGCTTGCGCACCGGTTTGAAATTCGATGTGCAGCGGGGCGATTCGGTTGACGATTTGATCGGCCAGATCAAGAGCGGCAAGGCCGACGTCTTGGCCACCGCCATCCCCAGCGCCGAACTCGAAGACGAGCTGCGTTTTACCCGACCCTACCTGGCGAACCCGTTCGTACTGGTGGTGCCGCTCAGGGCCAAGGCGCTGACCCTGGACCACATGGCCGGCAAGCGCCTGGCGCTGGTGCGTGGCAACGTGCTGCGGGAGTTCCTGCTGGAGCAGTTCCCCCGGGTGCAGTTGGTGGCGGCGCAGAACGCGGCCGACGCCATGGCCATGGTCGCCGCCGGCACGGCGGACGCGGCGATCAATCCGCTGATCAGCGCCCGCTACATGATTTCCCGCCAGTACCGCGACACCCTGCAAGTCACCAGCACCGTGGGCACTTTGCCCGCGTACGTTGCCCTGGCGACGAACCCGGACGCCTTGGCGCTTCATTCGATCCTGGACAAGGCGTTGTTGAGCATTTCTCCCGAGGAAATGGACGAGCTGACCAACCGCTGGCGCAGTGAGGTGGTGATCGACAACAGTTATTGGCTGCGCAACCGCACCACGATTCTCCGAGGGTTTACCGTTGCTGCGCTGCTGTTGCTGGTGGCCTTTGGCTGGGGCGTTTATCTGCGGCGGCTGCTGGAACAGTTGCGCGTGGCCAAGGAAAGCGCCGACGAGGCCAATCGGGCCAAGACCACCTTCGTGGCGACCATGAGCCATGAGATCCGCACGCCGATGAATGCGGTGATCGGGCTGCTGGAGCTGGCCCTGAAAAAAGCCGACCAGGGCGTCGTGGACCGCTTCGCCATCGAAGTTGCGTCGGGCGCCGCCCATGGCATGCTGGACTTGATCGGCGACATCCTCGACATCGCCCGCATCGAGTCGGGCAAGCTGTCGCTGGCGCCGCAACGGGCCAATCTAAGGGGGTTGATCGAGTCGGTGGCGCGGATCTTCGAGGGCCTGGCCTGGCAGAAACACTTGCGCTTGCACTGGGTACTGGATGCTACGGTCGATTGCGACTTGTTGGTCGATCCGTTGCGTTTCAAGCAGGTCGTCTCGAACCTGCTGAGCAACGCCATCAAGTTCACCGACCAGGGCGAAGTGCGCCTGAGTGTGCGCGGCGAGTTGAACCCTGAGCACAAACACTTGGGCATTTGCCTGCGGGTCGAGGACACCGGTTGCGGTATTTCCCCCGAGGACCAGCGCCGCCTGTTCAGCCCCTTTACCCAGGCCGGCCATCACCCCCAGTCGGCCCGCAGCGGCTCCGGGTTGGGGTTGGTCATCAGCCGCACGTTATGCGAAATGATGGGCGGCACCCTGGCATTACACAGCGTGCCAGGGGAGGGCACGCAGGTCGAAGTCTTGCTGGACTTGCCCATACTCGACACGCTGTCGACGCTGGCGCCCAGCCAGGACGAGGCGCCGCTGCCGGTCCGGGCGCTGAGTATCCTGGTGGTCGACGACTACCCGGCCAACCGCTTGCTGCTGTCTCAGCAACTGGGCTACCTGGGCCATCGTGTCCAGGAGGCACAGAACGGTATCGACGGCCTGCAAGCCTGGCGCAGCGAACATTTCGATGTAGTCATCACCGACTGCAACATGCCCTTGATGAGCGGCTACGAACTGGCCCGGGCCATTCGCGACGAAGAGCGCGAGCGCAACCTGTCGCCGGTGGTGATCCTGGGGTTCACGGCCAACGCCCAGCCTGAGGAAAAGCAGCGCTGCGCCGAAGCCGGGATGGACGATTGCCTGTTCAAGCCCATCGGCCTCAAGGCACTCAATGCGCACCTGGCCTCGGTCACGCCGGATGTGCGGGCGCCCCAGTCCAGCGATGGCATCGACTTGGCCGGCCTGGAACAACTGACCGGCAGCGACGCGGCGGCCATCAAGGCATTGCTGGAAGAACTGGTCAGCAGCAATGCCGAAGATCAAGTCCGACTGCTGCACTTGGCCACCCGACAAGACTTGCCGGGCCTGGCGGACCTGGCGCACCGGATCAAGGGCGGGGCGCGGATCATCCAGGCGCAACGCCTGGTCTACGCCTGCGAGGCGCTGGAAGAGGCTTGCCGAGAAGGCAACGTGTCGCTACTCACCGAAGCCGTGGAAGACCTACGCCAAGCCATCGACCACCTGGCGGAACAACTGAAAAAACCTACATGGAAGGGGTAAAAACTGAGTAGGAACTGTAGGAGCCGTAGGAGCTGACGAGTGCAACGAGGCTGCGATCTTCCCCCTGACACCCGAATCCCAAGCGAAAGATCAAAAGATCGCAGGCTTCGCCAGCTCCTACAGAATCCGAGTAAAGGATCGGTTTCCTCACCGCAGGGGCTGTGTCTGGCTTCATTTTAGGAATAGTCCTACATCGCCCTTCAAACACTTCCTCTAGCCTGAGCGCTCTTAATGTTCTTGAGCCGGTGCCTACCTGGCGCGTTGCTATTGGAAAGCTTGCCATGCCGAACAAAGCACTTCGTATCCTGCTTGCCGACACTCAACATACCCATCGAATCGTGCTGGAGCGTCTGTTCAATCAACAAGGCTACTTCCGGATTGTCCCCGTGAGCCATTTGCAAGAGTTGCTGACGCTGGTGGAGTACGGCAGCGAGCCGTTCGACCTGATTGTCGTCAACGCGCAGTTGGCAGGCGAGGCGCTGGATTTGCACGATTTTGTTGTCTATAACCCACAGGTTCGCCACGGGATGCTTTACAACGCGCAACCGGCCAGTCAGTCGCCGGTGCCTGTCGCACGTCGATCGAACCTGCATTTGAGCCCGGCGCCCCTGCCGGACCTCGCTTCGCTGCGGCGTTTGATGGAGCGGGTTGATCCTCAGGTCCCTGAGCCGTTGCAGGCGTGGGCGCGTCCCCTCAGGCAGGGTCATGGACACTGAACCGGACCGTTGGTCCGCACTGTCAGGTCTGACAGGTGGCAAGGCCAGGTACTTGTGCAAAAAGAGTCCTGTGCGGTCATGGCGCCGGTGCCGTTTGTATTGTTTTGGGGAGTTGCCTTGAAAGACGTGTTGATCGTGGATGACCACCCTGTCATACGAGGGGCGCTGCGGCTCATATGCCAGAATGAGGCGTTCACCCACATCCGGGACGCCAGCAGCGCGGCCGATGCCAGGGGCCTCATCAAGGAACGCGCGCCAGAACTGGTGATCCTGGACCTGGTGATGAACGGTTTCGATGGCCTGGACCTACTGGGCTGGATCATGGCCCAGTTTCCTGAATGCAGCGTGTTGGTGTTCACCTCCCAGGATGCACAGCACTTCTGCAACCGCTGCATCTCGGCCGGGGCCCGGGGTTTTGTGACCAAGAAAAGCGACCTGAAGGAGCTGGCCAAGGCCATCCAGGCGCTGAAATCCGGGTATGCCTATTTCCCGCAGATGCCCGTCCGGCTGGATTTCCTGCAACGCAGCGAGCAGCAGGCCTTGGAAAGCCTCTCCACCCGCGAGCTGTCGATCTTGCGCATGCTGTCCATGGGCATGCGTGGCAAGGACATCGCGCAAAGCCTGTTCCTGAGCCCGAAAACCGTCAGCACCTACAAGAGCCGCCTGTTGGAAAAACTCGGCTTGCAATCCCTGGTGGGGCTGTCGGAGTTTGCCAAGCGCAATCACCTCTAAATGGACTGACCCCAAACCTTGTGGGCGCGAGCTGGCTCGCGATAGCGTCCTACCCGTCAATGCAACTTTGACTGACACACCGCTTTCGCGTGCAAGCTCGCTCCCACAGGGTTTTTTATTGGTCGTTCTCTAGATGGAACGCTAAAGCCGGTTTTTGCCGTCTAGTGCTTCAAGGGTGTCGGTTTTAAGCTATCTCCATCGAGTTGCAACACCTGATTTGGAGACACGGCATGAAAAACATCATCGGCCTCTACACCAGCCCGCGGCCCCATTGGGTCGGCGATGGCTTCCAGGTGCGCACGCTGTTTTCCTATGACAACCTGGGCAAGCACATCAGCCCGTTCCTGCTGCTGGACCACGCCGCCCCCACCGAATTCATGCCCACCACCGAGCGGCGTGGTGTCGGCCAGCACCCGCATCGTGGATTCGAAACCGTGACCATCGTCTACCAGGGCGAACTGGAGCACCGAGATTCCACCGGCAGCGGTGGCAAGATCGGCCCCGGCGACGTGCAATGGATGACTGCCGCTTCCGGCATCATCCACGAAGAGTTCCACTCCGAAGCCTTTGCGCGGCAGGGCGGCTTCATGGAAATGGTCCAGCTATGGGTCAACCTGCCCGCCAAGGACAAGATGGCCCCCGCCGGCTACCAGACGATCCTCAAGGGCGACATTCCGAACATTGCCCTGAAGGACAACGCCGGCAGCCTGCGCCTGATCGCTGGGCGCTTCGAAGGGCATCACGGCCCGGCGCGGACCTTCACGCCCATCGACGTTTGGGACATTCGCTTGAATGCCGATAAAAACCTCACCCTTGACCTGCACGAAGGGCACAACACCGCCCTGGTGGTGCTGCGGGGCTCGGTCCAGGCCAATGGCCGTGAACGGATCGAGGCCGGGCAGATGGCCCTGTTCGACCGGGCCGGCGACCAATTAAGCCTGCAAGCCAATAACGACGCGGTGGTGCTGCTGCTCAGTGGCGAGCCGATCGACGAGCCCATCGTCGGCCATGGTCCGTTCGTGATGAACAGTGAACAGGAGATTCACCAGGCCTTCGAGGATTTCCATTCCGGACGCTTTGGCCGGATGCAAGACTGAACGCAAAAACCACAGCCACCCTGACACCATTGTGAGAGCGAGCTCGCTCCCACAGGACTTGAGTGTGATCTCTACAGCGTCTTCAATCTGTGCCAATCTTCGCCAATCGCCCTCCTGGAGCTGTTCCGATGCTGTTTCTGATCTCTGAGCACCCGTTGCTCTGTGCCCTGGCGCTGTTGGTGTTCGACCTGTTGATGTGGCACTTGGTCAGTGCGGATCGGATCTATTGGAAAGTCGGCGCAAGGCTGGTGATTTTTTCGCTGTTCAGCGTGCTGCTGTTCAACGAAGGCCTCAACCCCATGGTACCGGCGCAGTGGGTCGACGATGTGCCTCGGCACCTGGCGGCGACCGGTTTGCAGATCACCTGGTGGCTGTTCGCCGCGCGAACCCTGACGGTGCTGATCGTGGCGGCGTTGATGCAACGGGTCGGCCACACCGGGCGCTTGTTGCAGGATTTGCTCGGCGCGGTGATTTTCCTCATCGCCGTCATCGCGGCACTTGCCTATGTGCTGGATCTGCCGGTCAAGGGCGTGCTGGCGACGTCGGGCGCAATGGCGATCATCGTTGGCCTGGCCTTGCAGAGCACACTCAGCGACGTGTTTTCCGGGATAGTGCTCAATACCACCAAGCCCTACCAAGTCGATGACTGGATTTCCATCGATGGCACCGAAGGCCGGGTCACCGACATCGACTGGCGTGCCACGCGATTGCAGACCTCCCAGGGCAGCATGGCGGTGATCCCCAATTCGCTGGCGGCGAAAGCCAAGATCGTCAATTTCAGCCGACCCAGCGACATGCATGGCTTGGCCATCAGTCTCCAGGTCAGCCCCCATGCGCGTCCGCAAAAGGTGATCGACGCGTTGGAGCGGGCAATGATCGGTTGCCGTGCGCTGCTCGCGACTCCGGCGCCCTGTGTCACGCTCAAAAGCACCGGTAGCGGCGGGGCGGAATACGAGATCAGCGGATTCGTGGCGTCGATGGGGCAGAAGCGGGAGGTGCGCAATCAACTGTTCGACCTGGCGTTCCGGCATTTGCAAGCGTCGGGCGTGAGTCTGTTGTCCTCCAGCGAAAGCACTGCCTCCATCGGCGTGTCGCGCCCTCGGGCGCTGCTGGAAAGCTCGAGCATTTTTTCGACGCTACGCCCGGACGAAAAAGATGTTTTCAGCCAGAACATGACATTACAAAGCTTCCGTGCCGGCGATGTGATCCTGGCGGCGGGAGAGGTCAGCGATCATCTGTTCATCATTGAGTCCGGGGTGGTCAGCGTGACCCTCATGCGCAACGGCCAGCCACTCGAGGGCGGGCGCATGGGGCCGGGGGAAGTGATCGGTGAAGCCGGGATCGTCGCCGAGCAGGCGGCGCTGGCTAATTTTAACGCCAAGACCTTCTGCACCCTTTACCGCATCGAGAACAGCTACCTCAAGCCGTGCCTCGAAGCCCGTCGCGACATCAACGACGCGATGAAAAACCTGCTGGACGTACGCATGCACCTGGCCCAGAACCTGACCCGCGAAGCCCCCAAGCCGATCGCCAAGAAGCGCTTTTTGCAATGGTTGCGCAGCCGGGCCTAGCAATATTCGGAATGCTCATAACTAAGGCAGCAGAAGATTGTATTCTGTTGCTATTGATTTTATCCTTTTCGTGTGTTTTTCCGGTGTTTCGCCTAAAGAAATATTCCCCGGGTGTACCCGGTGAAGATGAGAAATGAAGTTGGCGAATTTTGGCATGGAGTTCTGTAGTAAAAATCTAATATATAAATCCAAGTCTTCAGCCATTCTTAAGTTTTCGTTGAAACCTCCGACTTTTTCGAAAAGCGCTTTCCTAAACAAGACGTTCCCTTGAAGGAAGTGTTTGCCTTTGACGATGGCATCAAGCATTTCATTTGGCGTATTAAAGTTCCATCCGTAGTAGTCTTCACCGCTTCGATATTTTCCATTTTCTTCGATGCGAAGAAAATCCGCAATGAACCAGTCGGTCTGTAAGTGGCTGTTTGTCATTACGAGGAAATTGTATATTGTTCTCTGGAGCGCTATGTCATCACTGTCCAAGATGAATATATATTCGCCTTTTGCTTTGGTGATGGCTTGGTTTTTTGAAAATGACTGCCCTTTGTTTTTTTTGCCGTAGACATAGCTAAGGTTATCCCATTTCGAATTTTCAAATATTGTCTCTGTTTTGTCGGTTGAATGGTCGTCATAAATGATATGTTCGAAGCTTGCGTTGGAGAGGGGCGTTGTAATATTTTTTTGAATGCTTTCTATAGCCTCCTTAAGGTATTCTTTTCGATTATAGGTCGCTGTTATGACGGATATGTTCATCGGTGTGGTCCGTTTCCAGATGTAATTGCATACGTTGCCTTTCTTGCTTTTTACTTTTTTTGGTTGAATGTCCGAGCTTATTTGAGAGTCTGAAACTCGGAAAGCATCATTTCGTCGTGGCCCCTATCAAATCTCGCGTGCTCTCATCGATAATTAAAGATGATACCTTGGGGTGGTAGTCGTGCTGAGTTAAAATTTTTCTGGTTTTGTCGTGTAAGCATTTTTATCGTGGTGTTTCATTTTGAGATGAGGATAGTTTTTGTTGTTCAGTATCGGCTACTGTAATAACTGACAGTTTCGATGAGCGGCAGGGGGGTGGGTTCGCAACGTTGCCTAAGCCTTAAAAACTGCCCCCTCGATCATGGATCGTGTTTGACTGAAGCCTGAAGCGTAATCCACCTCGACCTGTTCGAAAAAAGTCTGGCAAGGTGAAAGCTACGTCACGATGTGTCTCGCTCGCTTGTCTCGTGAGATGGGTGGGCGCAGCTGTCATGAAAAAACACCATCTTCGGCCGAACACTCGTTTGCTGAGCGACAACGCAGCGTCGAAGACGCCGCGGGCACTTCCTCGCCACAAAGGCTTGCGTCCATTTCCAGGTTGAGCCTCGGTCTTCATTGGCCACCCGAACTTCCCAACAATTGGCTATTTGTACCGCGCCCCTGCACCGCTAACGTAGCGCTACACCCAATTGCTGTCCTGGAGTTCACCATGCAACCGCGCATCGATTTCTACACCGCTTCCCCCGACGCTTTCAAAGCCATGCTGGCCCTGGAAAACGCCGCCTCGAACCTGGGCCTGGAGAAGTCCCTGCTGGAGCTGGTCAAGCTGCGTTCCTCACAGATCAACGGCTGCGCCTTCTGCATCGACATGCACACCGCCGATGCCCGCAAGGACGGCGAGACCGAACGTCGCCTGTACGCCGTGACCGCCTGGCGTGAAGCGCCATTCTTCACCGGCCGCGAGCGCGCCGCACTGGCCTGGACCGAAGCCTTGACGCGCCTGAGCGACACCCACGCGCCGGACGCCGACTATGCCTTGCTGAGCGAACATTTCAGCCCCAAGGAAATGGTCGACCTGACCGTGGCGATCAACGCCATCAATGGTTGGAACCGCTTGGCGGTGGGCTTTCGCAAGATGCCTGAGGCCTGAGACGCCTCGATCCAGAAAGAATAAGCTGTGGGAGCCTCTGTGGGAGCGAGCTTGCTCGCGATAGCGGTCTGACAGTTCATGCACCATTGATTGATACACCGCCATCGCGAGCAAGCTCGCTCCCACAGTTGATCATCGAAACGCTTCCTCCCAGCCGCTCAGGCTCCAGTCATCCCGCGCTGGGAACTTCGCCCGTTTGATCTTCTTCTACCTACAACAGGCGGCGTCAGCCGTCTTTTGCAAAGGAGTCGATCATGCAAGTTCAAGTCAATAGCAACGATATCGAAGGCAGCGCCCGCCTGCAGGAGTGGGTGGGCGGTACGGTGGTGGACACGCTGCAGCGTTTCGAGGGTCAACTGGCCCGGATTGAAGTTCATGTCAGCGATGAGAATGCCCAAAAGGGCGGCGCTGCCGACAAGCGCTGCCAGATCGAGGCACGCTTGCAAGGCCTATCGCCGATGTCGGTCTCCCACAAGGCCGCAAGCCTTGAACTGGCCGTGGAGGGCGCCGCCGAAAAAATGCTGCACGCGCTCGATCATCAGATCGGCAAACTCAACCCCGCCGTCGAACCGATGGGACGCGTGACTGCGCCCACTGATGAAGCGCCACCCGAGGTGGTGGACGCGATGCTGGAGGAAGATTTCCTCGAAAACCAAGAGGCGCGTGGCAAAGAATAAGGAGGCGATCATGACCGCTCATCAACCTTTCAGCCGGCAGGTATTGGCCGAACTCCTGGCGTTCGACGAACAGCCGAGCCTTTCGTTGTACATGCCCACGCACCGTACATTTCCTGAACGCAGCCAGGACCCGATCCGCTACAAGAACCTGGTGCGTGATCTGCAGACGCAACTGGAGCAACAGCACCCGGACCTTGACGGTGCGCCGTTGCTCCAGTCTTTTCACGCGTTGGTGGACGACCAGGACTTCTGGAATTCCAATCGGGACGGCATTGCGGTGTTCGGCGCCCGCGACTACTTCAAAGTCATTGCGGTGAATCAGCGCTTGCCGCAACGCGCCGTCGCCAACAGTCACCCTTATCTCAAGCCGTTGTTGCGGCTGGTCCAATCCACCGACCGTTATCAAGCGCTGTGCCTGACCCGCAACGAAGTCTGGCTGTATGAAGGCTCCTCGGAGCAGTTGGAGAAAATCGAGCTGGCCGAACAGGTGCCGCGCAACCAGAACGAGGCCCTGGGCGACGAGCTGACACCGGGCAACCAACAGGGTTTTCCTAACGGTTTCAGCCGCAGTGGCGAGCGTGGCGATGGGATGATGCATGAGGCCGCCGGCGGCGGTAAGCAGGACGAAATCAACCTCGACCGCGAGCGCTTTTTCCGCGTCGTGGATAAAACGATCCTGCAATACCATTCGCAACCTTCAGGGTTGCCGATGATCCTGGTGGCCCTGCCGGAAAACCAGGCCGTGTTCCGTGCCGTCAGCCACAACTCGCAACTGCTGGCCCAGGGGATCGAGATTGACCCGTCCAGGCTTGGCGTCGAGGCGTTGCGTGTCCACTGCTCGAAGCTCATGGCCCACAGCTATGCCGATCACGTTGTCGACAGCTTGAATCGCTACGGCATCGCGGTGGGGCAGGGACGGGCACTGGATAACCTGGCCGACATCGCCAAGGCCGCCTGGGAAGGCCGCGTCGCGCTGCTGCTGGTGGAGGCCGAGCGCCAGGTTCCTGGCCAGCTCGACTTGGACAAGGGGCGGTTGCTGATTGACGAGAGTGGTGACGAACTGGCTCCGGATGTACTGGATGAGCTGATCCTGGCCGTGACCCGGCAGGGGGGCGAAGTGGTGGTGATTCCACCCGAGCATGTGATGCCGACCGACACGGGCGCGGCGGCGGTGTGCCGGTTCTAGTTTAATCGCGGTTAGCGCTGGCCCCTGTGGGAGGGGGGGGGGGGGGGGGGGGGGGGGGGGGGGGGGGGCGGAGGGGGGGGGGGGGGGGGGGCCGGGGGGGGGGGGGGGGGCGCACCCGGGCTTGCTCGCGAAAGCGGCGTGTCAGGCGACATCATTCTCGAATGTGCTGCCGCCTTCGCGAGCAAGCCCGCTCCCACATTATTTTTATGTCAGGCGGTCGGACGGCGTTTGCTTCCTATTAATAGGAAGCATTACTATTCACGCCCCGTTTCCACAGCGCGCCGTGATGATCCCCAAGCTGCCCCGCAGACCCGGCTTTTTCGAGCATTACGAAGAGTTGATCGGCACCTGGACCCGTCGCCTGCGCAATCGCCAGCAGGCCGAGGATCTGGCCCACGACACCTTCGTACGGGTGCTTGAGGCCGATTCGAGCGAGGTCGAGCAGCCGCGGGCCTATTTGCATCAGACGGCGCGCAACATTGCAGTGGATGGCTATCGGCGCGAAGATCGACGGGGGGCCATGGAAGAGGCAGTCATCGACCCTGGTCTGTCGTTTTCGGGCGACCCGGAGCATTTCATGCACGCGATCCAACTGGCGGACTCCATCGAGCGGGCGCTTGCCGAGTTGCCTGCCAACTGCCGCACGGTGTTCGTCTGGCAGAAGATCGAAGGCCTGACCCAGGCGGAAATCGCCGAGCGCCTGGGCCTGTCAAAAAACATGGTGGAAAAGTATATGATCCGCACCCTGCGGCATCTGCGCGATCGCCTGGACGGGCCAGGCCAATGATCCGTCGCCCTCTTTCACCTGAGCCACAGGACCTTCCATGATGGATAGCCGTGAATGCCCGTGCGGGCAGGACAGGGTTCGCGACGCGGCGGCGCATTGGTTCGTGCGTTTGCAAGCGCCCGCCATGAGTATCGAGGAGCGCCAGGCTTTCAACGCCTGGCTGGACGAACATCCCAATCACCGCGACGAAATCCAGTTGCTCCAGGGCATCTGGAGCGCCACCGACCTGCTGCCCAAGGAACGCCTGCAAGCGTTGTGCGAACCACCTGCCGAACGTCCCAAGCGTCGGCCGCTGTTGCGCTACGCCGTCGCCGCCGGGGTGTTCGCGGTGGCGCTGGGGTTGGGGCTGTTCAGCGGCCTGAGTTCTTCCACCGACTACAGCGGCGAATACGCCACCGCCTTCGGCGAGCGTCGGCATATTGCCCTGCCGGACGGCTCGGTGATCGACCTCAACAGCCGCAGCCGCGTGCGGATTGAATTCGCACACCGTCAACGCCGGGTGGAACTGGCCGAAGGCGAGGCCTTGTTCACGGTCGAGCATGATGCGGGCCGACCCTTCACCGTCGAGACGGGCAACGGCCAGGTGACGGTGACCGGAACGCGCTTCGATGTGCGCCGTGACGTCGATAAGACTCGGATTGCGGTGGCCCAGGGCCGCGTCAAGGTCCAGGGACGCGCCGCGCCGCCGGCTCAGTTCGTCAGCCTGACGGCGGGTCTCGGCACCCAGATCGATGCCCAGGGCCAAGTCACCGCGCCTTACGCGGTCAACGCCGAGACGCTCACCGCCTGGCGCAGCGGCAAGCTGGTGTTCGACAACGCGCCGCTCAAGGATGTGGTTGAAGAAGTCTCCCGCTATCGCACCCAGCCCCTGCGGGTCGGCAGCGCGATGGTGGGTAACCTGCGCCTGACCAGCGTGTTCCGTGCCGACGATCCCGAGGCACTGCTCAAGGCGCTGCCGAACATCCTGCCGGTGGCCGTGCGCACCCTGGATGACGGCAGCCAGGAAATAATTGCGAAATAGATTCAGGTTTTTTCCGAGTTCATCGTCTTCTTGTCCAACTGCAACTGGTTTGCATTAACAGACGCGTATTCTTGCGATCAACAGGACAAGGTTCGACGTGAACAAAACCGCCAAACACCACAACCGTACCCCGGCACGCTGGCTGCCGCTGGCCCTGACCCTGGCGGTCAGCGCCGCAGTGCCCCAGGCGTTCGCCGACCAGGCCGCCACCGCCATTCACATCCAGGCGCAGCCGTTGGGCCAAGCCTTGAGCCAGCTCGGCCAGCAAACCGCGTTGCAGGTGTTCTTCAACCCCGAGCTGGTAGCGGGCAAGCAAGCGCCGGCGGTGGACGGCAACCTGTCCCCGGAAGCGGCCTTGCGCCAATTGCTCCAGGGCAGCGGCCTGCAATACCAGATCGATAAGGGTTCGGCGACCGTGTTGCCGGCGCCCTCAGCCTCCAGCGCTGGCCCGCTGGAGCTGGGCGCCACTGAGATCCAGGTGGTCGGTGACTGGCTCGGCGACGCCAATGCCGAGGTGGTGCAGAACCACCCCGGTGCGCGTACGGTGATCCGCCGCGAAGCGATGGTGGAGCAGGGCGCCATGAACCTCGGCGATGTGCTGCGGCGCGTACCCGGTGTGCAGGTCCAGGACGCCAACGGCACCGGCGGCAGCGATATTTCCCTGAACGTCGGCGTGCGCGGCCTGACCTCGCGCTTGTCGCCACGCTCCACGGTGTTGATCGACGGCGTACCGGCGGCATTCGCGCCCTACGGCCAGCCGCAACTGTCCATGGCGCCGATTTCCTTGGGCAACCTGGAGAGCATCGACGTGGTGCGCGGTGCCGGGTCCGTGCGCTATGGGCCGCAGAACGTCGGCGGGGTGATCAACTTCGTGACCCGTGCCATTCCGGAAAAAGCCACTGGTGAAATCGGCACCACCCTGGAAACCTCCCAGCGCGGCGGTTGGAAGCACATCGACACGGCCTTCCTCGGTGGCACCGCCGACAACGGCCTGGGCGTGGCGCTGTTGTATTCGGGCGTCAACGGTAACGGCTATCGCCAGAGCAACAACGGCAACGACATCGACGACGTGATCCTCAAGACCCATTGGGCACCGACCGACGTCGACGATTTTTCGCTGAATTTCCACTACTACGACGCCAAGGCCGACATGCCCGGTGGCCTGACCCAGGCCCAATATGACGCCGACCCGTACCAGTCCGACCGCGACTGGGACAACTTCAGCGGCCGGCGCAAGGACGTGTCGTTCAAGTGGATCCGCGAGATCAACGAGCGCACCCAGGCCGAGGTGCTGACCTATTACTCCGACAGCTACCGTGGCAGCACCATTGCCTCCCGGGACCAGCGCAACCTGGTGTCCTACCCGCGCACCTATTACACCTTCGGCATCGAGCCTCGGGTCTCCCACGTGTTCGACATGGGGCCCACCACCCAGGAAGCGAGCGTCGGTTATCGCTACTTGAAGGAAGGCATGCACGAAGAAGCCAGCCGCCTGGCGTTGCGTAATAACGAACCGGTGGTGCGCCCGGGTTCCGACGGCCACGTCTACCAGGACCGTACCGGCGGCACTGAAGCCCACGCGGTGTATATCGATGACAAGATCGATGTCGGCAACTGGACCATCACCCCGGGCATCCGCTTCGAAAGCATCAGCACCGAATGGCACGACCGTCCGGTGCTCGACACCGCCGGCCGTCCCGTGCAGGAAAAACGCCGCAGCATCGACAGCAACGAGCCGCTGCCGGCCCTGAGCGTGATGTATCACTTGTCGGACGCCTGGAAGCTGTTCGCCAACTACGAAACCTCGTTCGGCAGCCTGCAATACTTCCAGCTCGGCCAGGGCGGCGACGGCAACAACACTGCCAACGGCTTGAGCCCGGAAAAGGCCAAGACCTACGAGATCGGAACGCGTTACAACGATGACGTGTGGGGCGGGGAAGTGACGCTGTTCTACATCGATTTCGACGACGAACTGCAATACATCAGCAACGACGTGGGCTGGACCAACATGGGCGCGACCAAGCACCAGGGCCTGGAAGCTTCCGTGCACTACGACATGGCCGCGCTCGACCCGCGCCTTGAAGGCCTCACCGCCACCGCCGGTTTCACCTACACCCGGGCGACGTACGAAGGTGAGATCCCCAGCTTCAAGGGCCGTGACCTGCCGTTCTATTCCCGCCAGGTGGCCAACATGGGCCTGCGGTACGAGGTCAATCGCTGGACCTATAATCTCGACGCCTTCGCCCAGTCCAAGCAACGCTCACCCGGCAACAGCGTGAACGCCGATGGCAGCTTCAGCGGCGACTACATCACCGATGGCACCGCCGATGGGCAATACGGCGACATGCCGGGCTATGTGCTCTGGAACGTGCGCGCCGGCTATGACTTCGGCGAGCAACTGTCGAACCTGAAAGTCGGCGCCGGGGTGAAAAACCTGTTCGACCACCAGTACTACACCCGCTCCAGCGACAACAACTCGGGCATCTACGTCGGCGCACCGCGCACGTTCTTTGTGCAGGCGAGTGTGGGGTTCTGATCGAGGATCAGGCTCATCTGGACTCAATTTCCAGGGGCTGAAATACAGTTCTTGGGGCTGAGTACCATCCTGTGGCGAGGGAGCTTGCTCCCGCTGGGCCGCGAAGCGGCCCCAAAACCTACTGAACACCGCATCCACAGGTTTACGACTGCTTCGCAGCCGAGCGGGAGCAAGCTCCCTCGCCACAGGGAATGGGATGAGGCCTCGACAAGCGGTGCCAGGCCTCAGACCTTCAACACTTTCCCACTGGCCGCCACCGCCACCAGCGATAGCGCAATCAGCCCGAAGGCAATGCTCAAGCTGCTGCCATGGGCGACGAAGCCGATCAGCGCCGGGCCGGCGAGGATGCCGGCGTAGCCGATGGTGGTGATGGCCGGCACGGCGATCGCTTCCGGCATCAGGGTCTGTTTGCCGACAGCGGTGTACAACACCGGCACGATGTTCGAACAGCCCGCGCCCACCAACGCATACCCCAGCAACGCTGCTTGCCACATGGGTGCGAGGGTTGCCAGCAGGAACCCCGCCGCAGCGATCGACCCGCCATAGATGATCACGCGCTTGGCGCCCAGGCGATGCACCACCGCGTCGCCGGTCAGGCGGCCGACGGTCATGGTCAGCGCGAACGCGGCATAACCCAACCCGGCATAGGCGGTATCCACCGCGCGCTCGGTGGTCAGGAACACCGCGCTCCAGTCCAGCACCGCGCCTTCAGCCAGGAACACGATGAAACACAGGATGCCGATAAACAGCACCACGCCATGGGGAATGGCAAACGCCGGTCCCGAGCTTTCACTGCCATACGGCAACAGGTGCGGCGCCGCCTTGAACAACGCCACCAACAGCACCCCATTGACCACCAACGTCGCCCCCAGCGGCGAAAGTCCCAGGCCGAGCAGGGCGCTCACCCCGGCTGCGCCAATGATCCCGCCCAGGCTGAACATGCCGTGGAAACCCGACATCATGGTCTTGCCGCTGGCTCGCTCGACGATCACCGCTTGCAGGTTCACGGTCGAGTCCACGGTGCCGAGCCCGGCGCCAAACAGGAACAGCGCAGCCACCAGCCAGGGCAGGGAGGTCATCGTCGCCAACAACGGCAACGCCAGGCAGATCAGGATCGTGCCGCCGCTGAGCACCCGACGGCAGCCGAACCGCGTCGCCAGCGCACCGGAAATCGGCATCGCCAGGATCGACCCGACCCCAAGGCACAGCAGCAGCAAGCCGAGGGTGCCTTCATCCAGGTTCGCCCGGACCTTGGCGTAAGGCACCAGCGGCGCCCAGGCGGCGATGCCGATGCCGGCGATGAGATAGGCGATGCGGGTGGACATCTGTTCCAGGCGTCCGGGAATAAAGGTGGGCGGGGGCGTAATGGCAGTCATGAAACGTCCTTGGCTTTCGTGCGGTGCGGTGATGCAGGCAGGGAGCCTATGCTTGCATATCCACTGACCGCACCGCGACCCCAAGGTGCCGACGGCCTGACGTACTCTCCTTGAACACAGTGGGTCACTGCTCCTTGAACAGCCTGATGCTCACCACGTGTTCCGCCTCCACCTCAAAATAAATAAGCACGATGGGGTTTGCCTGCTGGTCATCGAAACATTCAACAATCACGTTTCGGGCCGACGTTGCCTGGGCCGACAAGCGTTCGGCCTGGCGCAACAATCGCTTGATCTGGAGGGAGACCCGGATGGGGGGCCGGCCCTTGCGCACGCTTTCGCAAAACGCCAGCGTCACTTCTCGCGGCGTTGGCGGCGGTGGCGAGACAAGGCCGGCTTCTTCGAATAACCGATTGAGTTGATCGGCCGTTGCGACCGCCCTGGGGAACCCGGTGAAAGCCGAAGCCTGCGTCACCAGTTCGACCATTTCTCCCGAAGCCAGACCCGAGGCCATGCCGGTCTTGAAGTGCACGCTCAAAGGCGGGCCTGTCATGCCGGCCGCGACGATGGCGGCCAGTGTCGCGGCCTCTCGTAGGCGCGGGTCCAGGCCTGGGCGACTTTGCAAGTGACCGTACACTACGCCGACCGCCAACTCGCCGAGCCCCGGCGCGGTATGGAACAGCGCGTCGAGTCGTGCGGCGCCGTCCGGCACCAGTTCGATGAAGTGCTTTCGGCCTTCGCGGTAGAGCTCGGCCATGGGCTTGGAGGGATGTTTGCTGTTCATGGGGCCTCCTTGTGTTGGGAGCTTGCGTGCCCACGGTACGGGATCCCCAGGCAGCAGCGCACCTGTCGAACCTGACAGGTTACGACGCGATAGTTTGCGAGTATGAAGAAGACTTCTTGAACAACAACCCGGACGAATTAGGTTCAGGGGCGTGCTGGAGATGATGATGGATCATCCAACTCAACTCAGACTGGCGAACCAGCTTCTGGACTTGATCGACCGTAACGGCACCAGCCTGGCGGCGTCGTGCTCTGTCAACCCGGTATCGAGTTACACCTGTCCAGAGCATCTTGGCCGTGAGCAGGCCCGGCTCTTTCGTTCCGGCCCACTGATGGTGGGCTTGTCCTGTGAACTGTCCGGCCCGGGTGCTTATCTGACCGACGACCTGAGCGGCGTGCCCATTGTCATCATCCGTCTGCCAGAGGGTGGGCTTAATGCGTTCATCAATGTCTGTCGCCATCGCGGTGCACGATTACTGGAGGGTAACGGTACGCTGGCAAGGTCGATGACGTGTCCTTACCACGGTTGGCGCTATGACCTGCACGGTCGGCTGAAGAAACTGGTGCCTGCCGACGGTTTCCAGGGGTTGGGTTGTGCCGAACGCGACCTGACGCGCCTGGCGGTGTTTGAGCAGCATGGGTTGATCTGGGTCAGCCCAAGCCCCGGTCGCGCTATGGAACCACTGGCGTTGCTGGGAGGCTTGAACCAGGAAATAGCCGCCTATCGTTTCGAGACGTTCGTGCTTTATCGACGCCTTCAGCTCCACCGGTCGTTCAACTGGAAGATGGTCATAGAGACCTTTCTGGAGAACTGGCATTTCCCGTTCGTGCACCGCAGGACAGTCCTCCCGATCTTCCTACCCTCCGTCAGCCTGTTCGAAGCCTTCGACCGCCATGGGCGCCTGATCATGCCACGCCGTTCGATCCTGCAGATGCGCGACAAGCCCATCGAGCAATGGAGCCTGCTCAAACACTCACTGATCATGTATTGGCTGTTTCCCAATACCCTCCTGCTCTGGCAGGCCGACCACCTGGAGACTTGGCAGGTTTACCCCAGCCAGGAGCGTCCCGATCGATGCACGGCCCAGGTGTCGCTCTATACACCGCATGCCGCCACGTCCGTTCGCGAGCGTGAGTACTGGGACAAGAACCTGGCGTTATTGATCGAGACCGTGGACGGGGAGGACTTTGCGATCAGTGAGCGTATCCAGCCAGGCCTGCGTTCCGGCGCCCAAGAATGCCTGACGTTCGGCCGTCACGAACCGGCGTTGCAGCATTTTCATCGGCAGATTCAGCTCGCGCTGGAGGAGGCACCGGTGTCCGTGGGGTGAGATGAAGCGTGTGAAAGCTTGTTCCCCTGTGTTATTCGCTGGCTGGGCCTATAAAGTAGCGGCTCTTGCTGGTTGATATTGGGTCTGGTCCATGACGAAGTTTTATGACGCGCGCGGCAATATCTATGGAGTCGCTTCACCGCAGCAGGTCCGCGACCTCGGCATCGATCTGCCCCAGTCAGCCGCCCAGGCCGCACAGGCTTGCGAAAAATGGGCGGTCGCGGCGGTGCATGCCTTTTGCAGTTGGACGCCGGGCGAAGCGCCGCCGGATGCCAAGGCCCATCGCAGTGATGGTTTGCTGATTGGCCCGTTCCAGAATGAGCCACCCTTTGATCTGTTGATCGTCAATACCGACGGGACATTGGCCGAGCGCAGTGGCAATGGCTTGACGATTTTCTCCCAGGCCCTGCAAGAACAAGGCTTGATGGCGGCGCCTGGTGATTGCGTGCTGCAGGTTCATCACGATAAACCCGACGGCTTGTCACCGCTGCACACCTCGGTTCGCGCCGCTGGATTCGAAGGGGTGCAAGGTTTCTGGCTGGACCTGGGCAAACCGCTGTTCGGGCCTCAGGCCGTTGCTGCCCAAGAGGTCGAGGGGGTGATGTTCAACCAGCGTGATGTCAGCCGTGTGGCGGCGCTTGAACGGTTGGACCCGGCGTGGGGCAACAGTCAGTTCGTGAGCATGGGCAATCCGCATTGCGTGACGCTGGTGGAGAAGGGCGAGGCGTTGCCAAGCAATGCGCAGATGCGTGCTGCGGCGCTGTCACGGGGCTTGACCCGCATCGCTTATGCGGCGCCCGGTGGGGCTGGTGTTCCATGCCCCAGGGGGGTGAATCTGCAATGGGCCAGGCTCGAAGCCGAAGGGCAGATCGCCGCCCGGGTGTTTGAGCGGGGCGAAGGCCCTACCGCGTCCTCGGGCACCAGCGCCAGCGCCGTGGCCAGTGCCGCCTGGCGGGTGGGTTGGGTGAAAGCGGGGGCGGTGAGGGTGGTGATGCCCGGCGGTACTGCGCCGATCTTGTTGGAGGAAGAGGCGGGGGAGCTGGTGCGGGTCAGGTTGTTTGGTGCGGCGCGGCGCATGACGCCATCGCGAGCAGGCTCGCTCCCACAGTAGATCTTCAGCGGGCATAAAACTCTCCCTGCTCCCACCCACAGTTGATTTCCAGCGGGCATAAAACTCTCGTACGACACCGTTCCCCTGTGGGAGCGAGCCTGCTCGCGAAGACGGCGGCACATCCAACCTTGATGCAACTGACCCACCGCCATCGCGAGCAGGCTCGCTCCCACAGTAGATATTCGGCGGGGCACAAAATGAATGTATCCCTTGTGGCAGTCAGCCAGGCTGCTGGGCAAACTCCACCACCGGCATTTGCCGCTTCATCAGCACTTCGCCATTGCGAATCGAGTAGAGCGGCAACCCTTGGCTGCGAATTACTTCGTAATCGCTGTCCGCTGAAAGGATCAGCAAGTTCGCCGGGCGGCCCGGTTCCAGTCCGTAGCGCTCGCCCAGGTTCATGGCCTTGGCGCTGTTGTCGGTGACCAGGTCGAGGGCGCTTTGCAGGTTGCGATAGCCGAGCATGTGGCAGATATGCAGCCCCGCTTCCAGCACCCGCAGGATGTTGCCGTTGCCCAATGGATACCACGGGTCGACGATGGAGTCCTGGCCGAAACACACATTCATCCCGGCTTCGAGCAGCTCATTGACCCGGGTGACGCCGCGGCGTTTTGGGAAGGTGTCGAAGCGGCCTTGCAGGTGGATGCTTTCGGTCGGGCAAGAGACAAAACTGATGCCCGAGTGCCCGAGCAGGCGGAACAGCTTGGCGCAATAGGCGTTGTCGTAGGAGCCCATCGCCGTGGTATGGCTGGCGGTGACGCGGGCGCCCATGTCGCGGCTGCGGGCTTCTTCGGCGAGCACTTCGAGAAAACGCGAATGCGGGTCGTCGGTTTCGTCGCAATGCACATCCACCAGGCACCCGGTACGTTCGGCCAGGTCCATCAGGAACTTCACCGAGCTGACGCCCTGGTCGCGGGTGTATTCGAAGTGGGGAATGCCGCCCACCACGTCGGCACCCATGCGGATCGCTTCTTCCATCAGCTCGCGGCCGTTGCGGTAGGACTCGATGCCTTCCTGGGGGAACGCGACGATCTGCATGTCGATCAAGTGACGGCTTTGCTCGCGCACCTCCAGCATTGCCTTGAGGGCGGTGAGTTCGGGGTCGGTCACGTCGACGTGGGTGCGCACATGCTGGATGCCATGGGCGGCGAGGGCCTGGATGGTTTTCTTGGCGCGGGTGCTGGTGTCTTCCTGGGTGATGGTGGCCTTGCGTTCGCCCCAGCACTCGATGCCTTCGAACAACGTGCCGCTCATGTTCCAGCGCGGCTCGCCGGCGGTTAGGGTGGCGTCCAGGTGGATGTGCGGTTCGACGAAGGGCGGGACCACCAGGTTGCCGCCGGCATCGAGGTCTTCCGGGCCGAGGCTGGGGGCCTCGGTCTGGCGGGCGATGCTGGCGATCAGGCCGTTTTCCAGGTGCAGTTCATGCAAGCCTTCGCGGTTGCGCAGGCGGGCGTTGATGATGTGCATCGGGCGAATCCTTTATAGGTCTTGTAGGGGCGCGTCAGCGGTGCGGGCACCCATTACGCCGATCAATAGCACATACGTTAGCGCGCCGGTGGCGATTCCTACCAGTGGCGCGACCCACGGCGAATTGAACGCGGCGAGCGTGCCGAGCCCATAGGCCGCCAGCCCCGGCCAGTTGAACGCCGGCAACCGGGCTTCGGCCAGGCGCGGATAACGGCCGCGCCAACGGAAGAAGAAATCGGCCATGATCACCCCGCCAATGGGCGGGATCACGGTGCCCAGCAGAATCAGGTACGGCACCAGCAGGTCATACATGCCCAGCAGCGCCAGCAACGTGCCGATCACCGCGCCGCCGAGGGTCACGGCTCTGCGCCGGCGGGTGCGCAACAGGTTGCAGCCGGCCACGGCGAAGTTGTAGATGGTGTTGTCCTGGGTGCTCCAGATGTTGAGCAGCAGCATCGCCATCGCCGCCATGGCGAAGCCCTGCAGCAGCAACACTTCGACCACGTCCGGTTGTTGATAGACGATGGCCCCGTAGGCGCCGATCAGCACCATCAAACCGTTGCCCAGGAAAAAACCGATCAGGCTCGCCAGCACCGCGACCTTCGCCGAGCGGGAGAACCGCGTCCAGTTGGTGGCCTGGGTCGCGCCGCTGACGAAGGTGCCGAACACCAGGGTGATGGCCGTGGACCAATCGAGGCTGCCGGTGGGCACCACCGCCAACAAGCCCTCGAAGCCACCGACCTTCACCGTGGCGACCCACATCGACAGCATCAGCAGCAACATCATGGCCGGCACGGCGAGGTACGAGAGAATTTCCAGGCCACGATAACCGACATAGGCCGTGGCACAGAACCCCAGGCCGAACAGCACCATCAGCCACAACACCGTGCCCTGGCCCAATTCGAAATACTTGCCCAGCACCACCGCGGCCGTCGCCGTGCCCCAGGCGTACCAGCCGATCTGGGTGAACCCGAGGATCAAGTCACTGAGCTTGCTGCCCACCTCGCCGAAACAGAAACGGCCCATCAATACCGAATTGAGCCCGCTCTTGAAGGCGATGTAACCCAGGCCGGCGGCATAGAGGCCCAGCAGCAGATTACCGATGACGATGACCGTGAGCATCTCGGCAAAACCGAACGCCACGCCGAGCTTGCCACCGGCAAACATCGTGGCGGTGAAAAAGGTGAAACCCAGCAGCACCATGGCCGTGGAGGCTAGGCCCTTGCGCGCGTGCAGCGGTACTTCGCTCAGGGGATAGTCATTGCCCGGATCGTTCTGAGTCATGTGGCGGTCCTTGCGGATGAGGGGATGTCGCAAGCGTGCAGCGGCCGTGCCAAACGGGTGAGCGTGAGATTATTTATAGACAATCCTGGGGATTGGGTGGGCGAAGGGGGCGAAAGCGGTGCGGTGGTGATTCAAGTTGGAACACAATTCGCATTACCCATGAAGACCCCCTGTGGGGGCGGGGGGGGGGGGGGGGGGGGGGGGGGGGGCGACGCGAGAAAAAAAAAAAAACCCCCCCCACACCGCCACCGCTCACCCATGACGACCCCCTGTGGGAGCGAGCTTGCTCGCGATGGCGTCAGGTCAGCCACATAACTATCAACTGACACACCGCCATCGCGAGCAAGCTCGCTCCCACAGTGGAATGCCGGGGGCTTCAGGTTGGGGGCAACGCCAGGAACCGCAACACCGCCGCGACGACGGCTTCCGGCGCGTCTTCCTGGACCAGATGCCCGGCATTCGGCACCGGGTGCAGTTGCGCCCCTGGAATCAGCCGGTGCAGGGCCCGGCCGCGCTCGATGGGGATCCACTGGTCCTCCTCGCCCCAGAGGATCTGGGTCGGGCAGCGCACGGTCGGGTACAGGCCTTCGACCTCGCGGGTATAGCGCTCGTCCATCTGGGCGATCTGCCGGTAGAACGCCGCCTGGCCCGGTTCGCCAAGCCATGGTTGCACGTAGGGCGCCAGTTCGGCGTCCGGGATGTCCCGTTTGATCGCGCCGCGAATATAGGTCGGCACGATGGCCCGCTGGATGTAGTCGGGCAGGCCGCTGAAGGCCGCTTCGTGCTGGCGGACATGCTGCACGAAGGGCGAACCCCAGGGCGACAACGCCACAGGATCGATCAGGGTCAGGCTGCGATAGTCCTTGCCGTTGAGCAAGTGCGTACGCAGGACTGTGGCGCCGCCGAAGTCATGGGCCACCACGTCGGGGCAATCCAGGCGCCAATGTTCCAGCAATTGTGCGAGCAGATGGTTTTGCACACCGAGGGACACGTCGGCATCGGGCTGTGCGGACTGGCCATACCCCAGCAGGTCGAAGTAATGCACCCGGTGGGTGGCGAAGAACAGCGGGGCGATGCGGTGCCACACGTAGGAAGAGAAGGGCGTGCCGTGGACGAACACCAGCGGCGGGCCGTCGCCGTGGATGGCGTAGCGGATGGGGTGTCCGTTGAAGTCGTAGGTTTGATCCAGCGGCCAGTGGGTCATGCTCGATACTCCCCGGAAAATGGCTCAGGGGGTAGAGCATAGGCCAATGCGATTCAGCAGGGGAGACACCTTTGTGGCGAGGGAGCTTGCTCCCGCTGGGGCGCGAAGCGGCCCTCAAGCCTGAGATTGCGGCGTATCAGGTTGATTGAGGTCGCTGTTTTTGGGACTGCTGCGCAGCCCAGCGGGAGCAAGCTCCCTCGCCACAGAAGCATCCATGCTACAGAAGCTTCTGTGTTCTAGGAGATGTCCAGGCCAGGTAGCTGAGCCGGTTTTTATTCGCCGTGGTAGATGCAACCGCTGGTGCAGGTCTCGTGGATGCGGATGGCGCTGAGTTCCGGCAGCAACGGCTTCAACTCATTCCAGATCCACTTGGCCAAGACTTCGCTGGTGGGGTTTTCCAGGCCAGGAATGTCGTTGAGGTAGTTGTGGTCCAGGCGCTCGTAGAGCGGTTTGAAGATCGCCTTGATCTCCGAGAAGTCGCGAATCCAGCCGGTGTGCGGATCAATATCGCCGCTCAGGTGGATCGCCACCTTGAACGAGTGACCGTGAAGGCGGCCGCACTTGTGGCCGTCCGGCACGTGGGGCAGGCGGTGGGCGGATTCGAAGGTAAACTCTTTGAAGATTTCCACAGGTTCGGGCTCTTTAGATATCGGTCGCGAGGCAGGCGGCGGAGTTTATCAGTTTGATCACGGCGTTGCGCGACCGTGCTGACTAAAGGGTCAGCAAACGCTCGCCCAAGCCACCGTTGGCCGTCAGCTCCAAAAACTCATCACCGAGCCGCCGGCTCTCATCCATCGCCGTGCGCCAATACTTGCGACGGCTCGGGTCATCGCCCATGAAACGCTTGAAATCGTTACGGTCCGGCAGCTTGCCGTAGGGCAGGCGCGCCAGGTATTCCCGGGATGGAGCCAGCAGCAACACGTCCTGCAGGCGCTCGACGTTGCCCCGGCGCCACGGCAGGCCCTTGTCGAACCAACCGGGAATGACCCGGTCGGTGAAGTGCGGGTACAGTACGATATCCTCGCCGCTATATGGCAAGTCCAGGTGATAGTCCAGCAAACCGCCGTCGCGGAAGGTGCCGGCACCGGCACCCGGCAGGTCGCGCACGCCTTCCATGATCATCGGGATCGAGCCCGAAGCCAGCAGGGCCTGGCGCAGGTTGCCGGCCGCCAGGGGCACGAAGCGCGACGGAAAGTCATTCAGCGGATGCAGGGGCGGGGCCAGGCGCGGGTCATGGATGATCAACCGTTCGAAATGCCGCGACAACCGCCCACGGCCCCGCAGGTTGTCGGCGATCACCGACGACAATCCCAGGCCCAGCCGGCCGCGATGATCCTGGGCGAGCAGACCGTGGCTCTTGACGACCATGATGTTGAGCCGGTATCGCGGGTTGTCGAGGATCGAAGTGTCGCGGCCGTCGAGCAAGTCATCGAGCATGCGCTGCGAACTCTGGCTGACCCCGGCCATGGTCACGCCTTTGGCGAAGCTTTGTTCGTTGTACAAAGTGCCCAGGCGTCGGATCCCTTCGGCGGCATCCGGCAGGCAGGCGCTGGCGAAGCGCCACGCCCCCACCGAGGCCCCGATCAGCGAGCGCTCCCGGGGCGCGGCGGGCAGCCATTCGCCGAACAGCGCAAGATCGAGCCCCTGGATGCCCAGGGCCTTGGGTCCACCGGCGGCGCCCGGCAGGATGCCGACGTCGACGGCGTTCAAGCCGGCCTGGCGAATCCGTCCGAACGCACGGGGGCCGGCCTTGAGGGTGAGGGCGGGAAACTTGATATGGATAGCGGTCATACCGGTCTCGAATACAGACAAGCGAATGATTATAGCGATACAAGTCAATGTGGGAGCGAGCCTGCTCGCGATAACGTCGGTTCAACTACATCGATGCCAGCAGACAGACCGCTATCGCGAGCAGGCTCGCTCCCACAGAGGATTTTTTACGCATGATGGCCATTCAGTTTCAGTTAAGTTCACCCCGATACAGTCCCCCGGCAAAGATTATAAAAAGGAGACAACCCATGAACCGCCTGACTGCCTTTTTCATCGCGATCCTCATGGCCCTTGGTACGAGCCTGGCTCATGCACGAGACCTGGGCGTGGACGAAGCCCGTGAGCTGCAAGACGCTGGTACCATCCTGTCCGTCGAAGAACTCAACGCCGCCGCCCTGGTCAAGCACCCTGGCGCCACCTTCACCGAGACCGAGTTGGAGGAAGCGTACGGCAAGTACATTTACCAGGTGGACCTGCGCGATACGAAGGGCATCGAGTGGGACCTGGAATTGGACGCCACCAACGGCACGGTACTCAAGAATCATCAGGATCTGTAATGAAGCTTAATTTATGCGCCCGCAGCCGATGGGCGCTGGCGTTGCTGGCGTTTTGTTCGCTGGCCGTGGCCCGTGACCTGGACCAGGACGAGGCCCTGCAACTGCGCCAGCAGGGCGTTATCCTGCCGCTGGAGCATCTGTTGCAACAGGCGCTGGACCGCCACCCGGGCGCCAAACTGCTGGAAGCCGAGTTGGAGGAGAAACACGGCGTCTATATTTACGAAGTCGAGCTGCTGGACACCGACGGCGTCGTGCGCGAACTGGACCTGGAGGCCAAGACCGGCCGTTTACTCAAAGATAAGGAAGACTGATGCGCCTGCTTCTGGTGGAAGATCACGTGCCCCTGGCGGACGAATTGATGGCCGGGCTGGCACGGCAAGGGTACGCCGTCGATTGGCTCGCCGACGGTCGCGACGCGGTGTACCAAGGCAGCAGCGAGCCCTACGACTTGATCATTCTCGACCTCGGCCTGCCGGGTGTGCCGGGGCTCGACGTGTTGGCCCAGTGGCGCGCTGGTGGCCTGGCGACGCCGGTGTTGATCCTCACCGCCCGTGGGTCCTGGGCCGAGCGCATCGAAGGCCTCAAGGCCGGTGCCGACGACTACCTGACCAAGCCGTTTCATCCTGAAGAACTGCACTTGCGGATCCAGGCACTGTTGCGACGCTCCCATGGCCAAGTCAACCAACCGACGCTCAAGGCCGCCGGGTTGCACCTGGATGAGAGTCGCCAGTGCGTGGTCCGCGACGGCACCGACATCCAGCTCACGGCGGCCGAGTTTCGCCTGTTGCGCTATTTCATGCTGCATCCCGAACAGATCCTTTCCAAAAGCCATCTCGCTGAACACCTGTACGACGGTGAGACCGAGCGCGATTCCAACGTGCTGGAAGTTCATGTCAATCACCTGCGGCGCAAGCTGGGACGCAGCGTGATCGAAACCCGTCGCGGCCAGGGTTACCTGTTCGGCGGGCAGGCGCAGTGAGATCCATCCAGCGGCGCCTGAGCCTGGGCCTGATCGGTGTGATGGTGGTGGTCGGCCTGATCCTGGCGCAAACCAGCCTGTGGCTGTTCGAGCTGGGCTTGCAGCGTTACCTGGAAGCCGGACTGCGCAACGACAGTGAAAACCTGCTGGTGGCCCTGGTGCGCGGCCCGCGGGGCTTGCAACTGGATGAACGGCGCCTGTCGCCGGCCTATCAGCGACCGTTCTCCGGGCATTATTTCCGCATTGATTTTGCCGATGTGCACTGGCGTTCCCGCTCGCTGTGGGACCAGGAGTTGCCCCGGCTCGACCACCCAGGCTTGCACAGCAATCTGCAACTGGGCCCGGAGGGCCAGAAGCTGCTGGTGCTGCGTACCGACTATCGGCGGCTGGGCCAGGCGATTTCCATCAGCGTGGCCCAGGACTATACGCCGGTGCGTGACAGCTTTCGCCGGATGCAACAGGTCGGCCTCGGGCTCGGGTTGGCGGGGCTGTTGCTGATCCTGTTGCTGCAACGCATCACCGTGCGCCGGGCCTTGCGTCCGCTGGACCGGGCTCGGGAGCAGATCGCCCAATTGCAGCGCGGGCAGCGCACGCAACTGGACGAACAGGTGCCACGGGAGCTTGAACCGTTGGTCGCGCAGATCAACCATCTGCTGGCCCACACCGAAGACAGTCTCAAGCGTTCGCGCAACGCCCTGGGCAACCTCGGCCATGCCTTGAAAACCCCATTGGCGGTGCTGCAAAGCCTGGCATCGAACGAGAAGCTTGACCCCTATCCCGAGCTGCGCAAACTGTTGCTCGACCAATTGGAGCAGGTCCGCCAGCGCCTGAACCGCGAGCTCAACCGTGCCCGGCTGTCCGGCGATGCCTTGCCCGGCGCGCACCTGGACTGCGACGCCGAACTGCCAGGGCTGCTGGCCACGCTGAACATGATCCATGGCGAGCACCTGCACCTGAGCTACGTCGCCCCACCGGGCCTGCACCTGCCCTGGGACCGTGAAGACTTGCTGGAACTGCTGGGCAACCTGCTGGACAACGCCTGCAAATGGGCCGATGCCGAGGTGCGCCTGACCCTGACCGAAACCGCCGAAGGGTTCAGCCTGGCGGTGGAGGACGATGGCCCGGGCATTCCCGCGGACCGCCGCGAGCAGGTGTTCAGCCGCGGCACGCGACTGGACGAACAGACCGATGGCCACGGCCTCGGCCTGGGCATCGTGCGGGACATCGTCGACACCTGGGGCGGGCTGTTGGCGTTGGATGACAGCGAGTGGGGTGGGTTGAAGGTTGTGATCGAGTTGCCTAAGCGTTGAGGTCTGCACAGACCCCCTGTGGCTGCAGGCTCAAGGTATCGGATGAACCCCAATCCCCTGTGGGAGCGAGCTTGCTCGCGATGGCGCCGTGCCCGGCAATGATGCATGGACTGTCAGACCGCCATCGCGAGCAAGCTCGCTCCCACAGAGGGCCGTGGTGGATTCAAACAGGGTAAGTCATTGAAAACCCGCCCCACGGCCCTTGCAGCTTGCCGCTGCTTGCTGCAAAGTCGCGACCTTTTTGTCCGGTGGCTTTCCATCGCTGTGCTTTGAGGTAACGATGATAAATGCAGTAATTGCCGCGGTTGGCGTCATGCTCGTGCTCAGCCTGTCCCGTGTGCATGTGGTGATCGCGCTGATTATCGGCGCGTTGGTGGGCGGCCTGACGGGCGGCCTGGGGATCGAGGCGACGCTCAAGGCGTTCAATGCCGGCCTGGGTGGCGGTGCGACGGTGGCATTGTCCTATGCCTTGCTCGGCGCCTTCGCCGTGGCGATTGCCAAGTCCGGCATGGCTCACGCCCTGGCGGACAAAGCCCTGGCCCTGGTGGATCGCCAGGACGTCGCCGGTGGCTCGGGCGTCAAATGGGTGCTGATCGGTCTGCTGGGCACGGTCGCGGTCGCTTCCCAGAACATCCTGCCGATCCACATCGCTTTCATCCCGCTGCTGGTGCCGCCGCTGCTCTACGTGCTGACCAAGCTGCAGCTGGACCGTCGCTTGATCGCCTGCGTCATGACCTTCGGCCTGATCACCCCCTATATGTTCCTGCCGGTGGGCTTCGGCAACATCTTCCTCAATGAAATCCTGCTGGCCAATGTCGCCCGCAGCGGCGTCGATATCAGTGGCATCAATATCACCCACGCCATGGGCATCCCGGCGCTGGGCATGGTGTTTGGCCTGGCGCTGTCGTTCATCACGTACCGCAAGAAACGCGTCTATGACCTGAAGAAGATCGCCAAGGCCGAGCAAGTGGCCGTGCGCTACAACCTGCTGAGCCTGATCGTGGCCGGGGTTGCGGTGGCGGCGGCGTTCGCGATCCAGCTGCTGGTGGACTCGATGATCATCGGCGCCCTGGCCGGGTTCCTGATTTTCTCGCTGTCGGGGGTGGTGCGTTGGCGTGAGACGGACGACCTGTTCACCGAAGGCATGAAGATGATGGCGATGATCGGCTTCATCATGATCGCCGCCTCAGGGTTCGCCGAAGTGATGAAGGCTACCGGTGAAGTCCAAAGCCTGGTGGAAACCTCGGCGGCCTGGATCGGCCACAACAAGGGCATCGGCGCGCTGATGATGTTGCTGGTGGGGCTGCTGGTGACCATGGGCATCGGCTCGTCGTTTTCCACGGTGCCGATCCTGGCGACGATTTTCGTGCCGCTGTGCCTGCAGCTGGGCTTCAGCCCGCTGGCAATCGTCTGCATCGTCGGCACCGCCGGTGCCCTGGGCGATGCCGGCTCGCCTGCCTCGGACTCGACCCTGGGCCCGACCTCCGGCCTGAACATCGACGGCCAGCACCATCACATCTGGGACACCGTGGTCCCGACCTTCATCCACTACAACCTGCCACTGCTGGCGTTTGGTTGGGTGGCGGCGATGGTCCTGTAACTCGGGACCGAGTCGCCTTCATCGCGAGCAAGCTCGCTCTCACAGTGGATCGGTGTGAACACCACCGGGCCCTGTGGGAGCGAGCTTGCTCGCGATAGGGCCCTTAAATTCAATCCTTCCCTTAAGCCCTGTTCACCTTGTCCTACAGTTTTGCCGTGCGCTGCCGTTAATACAGCTAACCACGCCAATAACACCAACAAGAGTGAACAGCATGCGCCTGAGCCTGAAGGCTAAAGTCCTGTCCCTTGCGATACTGCCGGTATTGCTGTCCGCCGTGATCATCAGCCTGACCACGGCTTTCATCTTGAAGGAACAAGCGGGTAAAGAAGTCCAGCAAACCCGCGAGCGCCTGCTCAGCGAGGCCAAGGCCACGCTGCAGAACTACGTGGCGGTGGGCCTGACCGCGATCAAGCCGCTCTACGATGCCGCCGCGCCGGGTGATAACGAGGCGCGAGCCCAGGCTATCAAGCTGCTGTCCAATATCAGCTACGGCAAGGACGGCTATTTCTTCGGCTACGACTCCGAGACCATTCGTCTGTTCAAGGCCAACAGCCCCGATGGCGTGGGCAAGAGCTTCAAGGACAACCGCGACCCGAACGGTGTCTACGTCAACCGTGACCTGGTGAAAGTCG
Organism: Pseudomonas sp. LARHCG127; assembly: GCF_052871455.1. Lineage (NCBI taxonomy): Bacteria > Pseudomonadati > Pseudomonadota > Gammaproteobacteria > Pseudomonadales > Pseudomonadaceae > Pseudomonas > Pseudomonas sp. LARHCG127. Next base: position 216,616 of record NZ_JBIXJT010000009.1, on the reverse strand, counting down.
CCAAGGACGGCACGCATTACCTGGAATACAGCTCGCCGCTGCCCGGCAGCAAGGACCTGGTGCCCAAGCTCGGCTACACCGAATACCTGCCCAAGTGGGACCTGGCGGTCGGTAGTTCAGTCAACCTGGACGGCATCGAAGCCCAGGTGGCGCTGGTGGAAGCCAAGGTCCACGATCGCCTGCAAGGCGTGGTACTGAGCATTGTCGGGATCGCCGCCGTGGTGTTGCTGGTGATTGCGGTGGTGGGCCTGGTGCTCGCCAACACGATCCTGCGCCCCCTGCACCTGATGAAAGACAACCTCGATGACATCGCGGCGGGCGAGGGTGACCTGACCCGGCGCCTGGCGATTACCAGCCAGGATGAACTGGGCCAGTTGGCCGGTTCGTTCAACCGCTTCGTCGACAAGATCCACGGCCTGGTGCGACAGATCACCGACATGACCTCGCAACTGACCGGCCTGGTGACCCAAGTCTCCGAGCAGGCCCAGCGCTCCGAACAGGCGATGGAGCGTCAACGCCACGAAACCGATCAGGTCGCCACGGCGATCAACGAGATGTCCTCGGCGGCCCAGGAAGTCGCTCGCAGTGCCCAGGGCGCTGCCGTCGCGGCCCAGCAGACCGACGAAGAAGGCCAATCGGCCAAGCGCGTGGTGGCAGGCAGCATCCAACAGATTCATGCGCTGGTGAACGATATCCGCAGCAGCGGCGTGTCCTTGGACAGCCTGCAGCAAGACGTGGCTTCGATTGTCAGTGTGCTCGGGGTGATTCGTTCGATCGCCGAGCAGACCAACCTGCTGGCCCTCAACGCCGCCATCGAGGCCGCGCGTGCCGGCGAGGCGGGGCGTGGATTCGCGGTGGTGGCCGATGAAGTGCGGGCCCTGGCCAGCCGGACCCAGCAAAGTACCCAGGAAATCCAGGGCATGATCGACCGGCTGCAATCGGGCACCCACGCGGCAGTGGAAGCGATGCGTCGTTCCAGCGAGGCCGGCGATGGCACCTCGGAACGGGCCAACGAGGCGGGCGCCTCCCTGGACACCATGGCGCAGCTGATCGGCACCATCAACTCGATGAACGCCCAGATCGCCAGCGCCGCCGAAGAACAGACCGCCGTGGCCGAAGAAATCAACCGCAGCGTGCATCAGATCGCCGTGGCCGTGGACAGCGTCGCCGACGAAACCCAACTCGGCGCCCAGACGTCCCGCAGCCTGGCCGACCTGGGGCAGCGCCTGGGTCAACTGGTGGGGCAGTTCCGGATCTGACCCGGAGCAGCAGGAGCTGCCGAAGGCTGCGATCTTTCGCTCTCGATCCAGATGTTTTCGCCTGGGCTACCAGGCCCTATCGGAAGCGGAGGATCGCAGCCTTCGGCAGTTTCTTCCGGGCAAGTCGTTCCGCTAATTCAAGTCATACACCATTGTGGCGAGGGAGCTTGCTCCCGCTGGGCCGCGCAGCGGCCCCATTCAACAGGCAGCTCAGTGGTCCTGCTTACCTGGGGTTATAGGGGCTGCTGCGCAGCCCAGCGGGAGCAAGCTCCCTCGCCACGAATCGATCTCATGTGGGCACCGATCTGACATCCCGCATCAACAACCCAAACCGCAGATCCACCGCATCCGGGATCGGCACGTACACCACATGCCCGTCCCCCGGTGCCACATCGATGGCCTGGCCCTTGATGTCCTGCAGATGATGCAGGTCGAAGTGGAAGTTGCCCTTGGGGGTCATCAGTTCCATGTGATCACCCAGGCCAAAACGGTTCTTCACCCGCACTTCGGCCAGGCGCTCGCGCCGTTCGCCGGTCAGTTCGCCGACGAACTGCTGACGCTCCGACACTGAGCTGCCGTTCTGGTAATTCTGGTACTCGTCATGCACGTGGCGTCTCAGGAAGCCTTCGGTGTAGCCACGCTGGGCCAGGGACTCCAGGTCGGTCATCAGGCCGCGATCGAATTCCCGGCCGGCCACCGCATCATCGATGGCCCGGCGATACACCTGGGTGGTGCGCGCGCAATAGAAGTGCGACTTGGTGCGGCCTTCGATTTTCAAGGAATGCACGCCCATGCGCGCCAGGCGCTCGACGTGTTGCACGGCCCGCAGGTCCTTGGCGTTCATGATGTAGGTGCCGTGCTCGTCCTCGAAGGCCGGCATGGACTCGTCCGGGCGATTGGCTTCCTGGAGCAGAAACACCTGGTCGGTGGGCGCGCCGAGGCCCAGGGTCGGTTCGGGCTGATAGCTCTGCACAATGTCGCCCACGGCGTTTTCCACCGCCGGCTGCGCCGAATACTTCCAGCGGCAGGCGTTGGTGCAGCTGCCCTGGTTGGCGTCGCGCTTGTTCAAGTAACCGGACAGCAGGCAGCGCCCCGAATAGGCCATGCACAGCGCCCCATGGACGAACACTTCCAGCTCCATGGCCGGGACTTGCTCGCGAATCTCGGCGATTTCCTCCAGGGACAGTTCCCGGGACAGGATGATCCGCCTCAAGCCTTGCTGCTGCCAGAACTCGACGCTCGCCCAGTTCACCGTGTTGGCTTGCACCGACAGGTGAATTGGCATCTGCGGAAAATGCCGGCGAACCAGCATGATCAATCCCGGGTCGGACATGATCAGCGCGTCCGGTGCCATGGCAATCACCGGTTCGAGGTCTTTGAGAAAGGTCCGCAGCTTGGCGTTGTGCGGGGCAATGTTCACCACCACGTAGAAGCGCTTGCCCATGGCCTGGGCCTCGGCGATGCCCAAGGCCAGGTTCCCGTGGTCGAATTCGTTGTTGCGCACTCGCAGGCTGTAGCGCGGCTGGCCGGCGTACACCGCGTCGGCACCGTAGGCGAAGGCATAACGCATGTTTTTCAGGGTGCCGGCGGGTGCCAGCAGTTCGGGGGCGGCGAAGGTCATGGTGGGGTCAGGTCGCAAAAAGGGCGGAGGGTACGCCAGGGTCGGCCAGGCCTTATTGATTTGGATCAAGGGCACAGTGCAAGCGTGATGGCACTCCGGCGAGTCCTGGCTGACTAATGTGTATCTCGCCTTTGGACATGGAAAGCTGATGAATCGAAAGATGCTGCAAAACAAAGCCCAGATGTTGCTGCTGGTGCTGGTCACGGTCGCCTTTATCTGGATTCTGCTGCCGTTCTACGGGGCGGTATTCTGGGCGGTGATCCTGGGTATCGTCTTTGCGCCGATGCAGCGCCGCCTGCAGTTCAAGTTCGGTTGGCACCGCAATCTCACGTCGTTGTTCACCTTGAGCATCTGTGTGGTCATCGCGATCCTGCCGGTGATTGTCATCAGCATGTTGCTGGTCCAGGAGGGAGCGGCGCTGTACAAGAGCCTGGAAAGCGGTGAGCTGGACATTGCCGATTACCTGGCCCGCTTCAAGGATGCCTTGCCGCCGTACTTCCAGAATCTGCTGGACCGCTTCGGCCTGGGCAACCTGAGCGGCTTGCGTGACAAGATCGTCAAGAGCGCGATGCAGGGCAGCGAATTCTTCGCCACCCAGGCCTTCAGTTTCGGCCAGGGTACCTTTCAGTTCCTGGTCAGCTTCTTCGTGATGCTCTATCTGCTGTTCTTCTTTCTGCGCGACGGTGCGGAGCTGGTGCGCAAGGTACGCACGGCCATTCCCTTGGCGGAACATCAAAAACGCCGCTTGCAGTTGAAATTCAATCGGGTGGTGCGGGCTACCGTGAAAGGCAATCTGTTGGTCGCCATTACCCAAGGTGCGCTGGGGGGGCTGATCTTCTGGATCCTGGGGATCCCGACGGTATTGCCCTGGGCGGTGCTGATGGCGTTCCTGTCATTGTTGCCTGCGGTGGGGGCAGGTCTTGTCTGGGCGCCGGTGGCGGTGTATTTCCTGCTCTCGGGAGCGATTTGGCAGGGCGTGGTGCTGACGTTGTTCGGAGTGTTCGTGATTGGCCTGGTGGACAATTTCCTGCGGCCGATCCTGGTGGGCAAGGACACCAAGATGCCCGACTACCTGGTGCTGGTCTCGACACTGGGTGGGCTGGCGGTGTTCGGACTGAACGGCTTCGTGATCGGGCCGCTGATCGCCGCGCTGTTCATGTCGTGCTGGGCCTTGTTTGTCGAAGGCTCGCCGCGGGTGCAACTGCCCTAGGCGCTCAACAAATAGGGCCCGATACGTTGCGACAGCGCCTGTGCGGCGGGCAGTGAAGTCAGCGGGCCGCTGATGGTCACGCCGTCCTGCACCAGATACCAGCAGGCCAGCAACCCGAGCTCCCGGAGTGGGGCGGGGACGGCGCTGCCAATGACAGACATGATTTGAACCTTGGGCATGGGAAACCTCCATCAATCGATGGGGTTACCTTACGGCTCAGGGGGAAGGACGGAAAATCAACTGGCTCAATAGTAGGAATCGATGCCGCTCAATCGACGACCAGATCGAGCATGTGCACCACTTCCTGCTCATTGAGCAGGCCCTTGCGCACCAGGTTTTCCGCCAGCAGGGAAAGGAATTTGGCGCTGCGGTGGCCTTCCAGTTGCTTGAGTTCGGTCAGTACGTTGTACACCTTGCTGGAGGTGCACAGGCCGACAATGCGATGGGGGTTTTGTGTGGGCATACCTTCGTCCTTGTTTTTATGAAGCTGTTGTTGGCGGACAGAGCCAGTTTGCGGCCCTGTCATGACGCTCACGTGACAGCTTGGGTTGTCGGAAAAAGAAAGCAGGATCCGGACCATATTGCCTTTTTGGTGCCGGATTGTTGTTCCGGCAGCGACCTCGGCCAGGCTTATATGGCCATCCACCTGTTTTTTGCCCACAAAAAAGCCCCTGGATCTTTCGATCCAGGGGCTTTTTGTGTGTTGCTGTCTGGCTCCACGACCTGGACTCGAACCAGGGACCCAGTGATTAACAGTCACTTGCTCTACCAACTGAGCTATCGCGGAATGGCGCGTATGTTACTGATTGGAAAAGAGAAGTCAAGCGTCTATTGCCGGGCGGCGCATTCCTGCTGCCCATTGAGGGACAATCAACGATTGGCAGTTACCGCAACGGCGGGAGAGGGCTACCATGGTTGCCCGGAAGTGGCAGGACGCGCTGCCGGCCATTCGCCGACATTGAGGTACGCGCCATGAACCATCTGTTACCCCTTCACACAGCCCGTTGCGCCGAGGTGTGCCTGTGAGTACCGCCCAGATCAGTTTGCCCAAGGGCGTGGGGCCTCATGCCGAGAAACTGTACGACGCCATTACCCAGGCCAGCACCGCCGAGGCGCTGAATCGCGCCGGTGGCAAGGCCGAGGGGTTTGTCCTGGGGCTGGAAAGCACCAAGGCGATCAAGAGCCAAGTGGCTGAGTCGTTGTATGTCATCTATGACGATGCGGCGAGCCAGCGGGCGACGGAGCTGTAGCTTCAGCGAGAGTGTCGTGCCCGGTGCTTTTGTGGTTTTGTTTTTGTGGTTTGCTTTTGTGGCGAGGGAGCTTGCTCCCGCTGGGCTGCGAAGCAGCCCCAAAATGCTTGGTTAAATCAGTCTGAAATACCGAGGTGGTTGGTTTTAGGGCTGCTGCGCAGCCCAGCGGGAGCAAGCTCCCTCGCCACAGAAACAAAACCACAGAAACAGACCACAGAAGCAAGCCACAAAACATCAGGTCAAAAAAAGGGAAGCCAATGGCTTCCCGTTTTTTCATCCAGCGTCGAGGCGTCAGATCACCTGGACGATGGCCTTGGTCACCGCATCGATGTTGTTCTGGTTCAGCGCGGCCACGCAGATGCGGCCGGTGTCCAGGGCATAGATACCAAACTCGTTGCGCAGGCGCGTCACTTGTTCAACGGTCAGGCCGGAGTAGGAGAACATCCCGCTCTGGCGGGCGACGAAGCTGAAGTCGTGGTGCGGCGCGGCCTTGGCCAGCATGTCGACCATCTGGTCGCGCATGCCGCGAATCCGCAGGCGCATTTCGGCCAGTTCGGCTTCCCACTGCGCGCGCAGCTCGGGGCTGTTGAGCACGGCAGCAACGATGCTGGCGCCATGGGTTGGCGGGTTGGAGTAGTTGGTGCGGATCACGCGCTTGACCTGGGACAGCACGCGGGCACTTTCTTCCTTCGATTCGCTGACGATCGACAGGGCGCCAACGCGCTCGCCGTACAACGAGAACGATTTGGAGAACGAGCTGGAGGCAAAGAAGGTCAGCCCCGACTCGGCGAACAGGCGCACGGCCGCCGCGTCTTCGTCGATGCCTTCGCCAAAGCCCTGGTAGGCCATGTCCAGGAACGGTACGTGGTTCTTGGCCTTGACCACGGCCAGCACGTTTTTCCAGTCTTCCGGGCTCAGGTCCACGCCGGTCGGGTTATGGCAGCAAGCGTGCAGCACAACGATCGAACGGTCGGGCAGGGCGTTGAGGTCTTCCAGCAGGCCGCTGCGGTTCACGTCGTGGGTGGCGGCGTCGTAGTAGCGGTAGTTCTGCACCGGGAAGCCGGCGGTTTCGAACAGGGCGCGGTGGTTTTCCCAGCTCGGGTCGCTGATGGCGACGACGGCGCCAGGCAGCAGTTGCTTGAGGAAGTCGGCACCGATCTTCAGTGCGCCGGTGCCGCCGACGGCCTGGGTGGTGATGACGCGGCCGGAAGCGATCAGCGCCGAGTCCTTGCCAAACAGCAAGGTCTGCACGGCCTGGTCGTAGGCGGCAATGCCGTCGATCGGCAGGTAACCACGGGAAACGTGCTGAGCCACGCGAATCGTCTCGGCTTCGACAACGGCGCGCAGCAATGGAATGCGCCCTTCCTCGTTGCAGTAAACACCCACCCCCAGGTTCACCTTATTGGTACGGGTGTCGGCGTTGAAAGCTTCGTTGAGGCCCAGGATGGGGTCGCGGGGTGCCAATTCGACAGCGGAAAACAGGCTCATTAGTGCGCGGCTCTGAATGGAGAGTGAGGGGACGTGTGGCGCTCCAGCCGAATGCACTAGAGCGGTGCACAAACGGGGAGCTAGTATAGAGGCCATCACCCGGCACGGCGACAGGCGATTCGGCTTTTACGGTAAGTTTTTTCGATTTTTTTCGACCGTTAGTCCTCTCGCCGCGTCAAAGTCTTCAAGGCGTGTAGGACGTTCGTCTTGAAAGCGAAGGCATTCACCTCCACATTGTGTGCATCCCAGCTTTTTCCTCGGACGACATCAGTCGTTTCGGTCTTTCTCGTTCCTGTCGGCTGGCCGACAGGGGTGAATCCAGAGGTTATGTCATGTCTGAATTCCAGCTAGTCACCCGCTTCCAGCCCGCCGGCGATCAGCCGGAAGCCATCCGCCTGATGGTCGAGGGTATCGAGGCCGGGCTGGCGCACCAGACGTTGCTCGGTGTGACCGGTTCGGGCAAGACCTTCAGCATCGCCAATGTGATCGCCCAGGTGCAGCGCCCGACCCTGGTGCTGGCGCCGAACAAGACCCTGGCGGCGCAGCTCTATGGAGAGTTCAAGGCGTTTTTCCCGAACAACGCCGTGGAGTACTTCGTTTCCTACTACGACTACTACCAGCCCGAGGCCTACGTGCCGTCCTCGGACACCTTCATCGAGAAGGATGCCTCGATCAACGATCACATCGAACAGATGCGACTGTCGGCGACCAAGGCGTTGCTCGAGCGCAAGGACGCGATCATCGTCACCACGGTGTCGTGCATCTACGGTCTGGGCAGCCCGGAAACCTACCTGAAGATGGTGCTGCACGTGGACCGTGGCGACAAACTCGACCAGCGCGCCTTGCTGCGGCGCCTGGCGGACTTGCAGTACACCCGCAACGACATGGATTTCGCCCGGGCGACGTTCCGGGTGCGCGGCGATGTGATCGACATCTATCCGGCGGAATCGGACCTGGAAGCGATCCGCATCGAGCTGTTCGACGATGAAGTGGAGAGTATCTCGGCGTTCGACCCGCTGACCGGCGAAGTGATCCGCAAGTTGCCCCGCTTCACGTTCTACCCCAAGAGCCACTACGTGACGCCCCGGGAAACCCTGCTGGACGCCATCGAAGGGATCAAGGTCGAGTTGCAGGAGCGCCTGGAGTACCTGCGTTCGAACAACAAGTTGGTGGAAGCCCAGCGCCTGGAGCAACGCACCCGCTTCGACCTGGAGATGATCCTGGAACTGGGCTACTGCAACGGCATCGAGAACTACTCGCGCTACTTGTCGGGTCGCCCGGCGGGTGCGCCGCCGCCCACCTTGTATGATTACTTGCCCGCCGATGCCTTGCTGGTGATCGACGAATCCCACGTCAGCGTGCCCCAGGTCGGCGCCATGTACAAAGGCGACCGTTCGCGCAAGGAAACACTGGTGGAGTACGGTTTCCGCCTGCCCTCGGCCCTGGACAACCGCCCGATGCGTTTCGATGAATGGGAGAGCGTGAGCCCGCAGACGATTTTCGTCTCGGCCACCCCCGGCAACTACGAAGCCGAGCATGCCGGCCGCGTCATCGAGCAATTGGTCCGGCCGACCGGGCTGGTCGACCCGCAGATTGAAGTGCGCCCGGCGCTGACCCAGGTCGACGACCTGCTCTCGGAAATTACCAAGCGCGTGGCACTGGAAGAGCGAGTGCTTGTTACTACGCTGACCAAGCGCATGTCCGAGGATCTCACCGACTACCTGGCCGACCATGGCGTGCGGGTGCGTTACCTGCACTCGGACATCGACACCGTGGAACGGGTCGAAATCATCCGCGACCTGCGCCTGGGCACCTTCGATGTACTGGTGGGCATCAACCTGCTGCGCGAAGGCCTGGACATGCCGGAAGTGTCGCTGGTGGCGATTCTCGATGCGGACAAGGAAGGTTTCCTGCGTTCCGAGCGTTCGTTGATCCAGACCATTGGTCGCGCGGCACGTAACCTCAATGGCCGGGCGATCCTGTATGCCGACCGCATCACCGGTTCCATGGAGCGGGCCATCGGCGAGACCGAGCGCCGCCGCGACAAGCAGATCGCCTTCAACCTGGCCAACGGCATCACCCCCAAGGGTGTGTTCAAGGACGTCGCCGACATCATGGAAGGCGCCACCGTGCCCGGCTCGCGCAGCAAGAAGCGCAAGGGCATGGCCAAGGCCGCCGAAGAGAGCGCCCGCTACGAGGCCGAACTGCGCTCGCCGAGCGAAATCACCAAGCGGATCCGGCAGCTGGAAGAGAAAATGTACCAACTGGCCCGGGACCTGGAGTTCGAGGCGGCGGCGCAATTGCGCGATGAGATTGGCAAGTTGCGGGAGCGGTTGCTGACTGTCTGAGGTTTTGTGGCGCACTTAAGGGCCTCATCGTCGGAACGCCGCCCGGAGCAAGCTCGCTCCCACAGGAAACCAAGTCGTCTGGACTGGATGCGGTCCAGTGTGGGAGCGAGCTTGCTCGCGATGGGCGCGACTCGGTCTAACGACTGGCCACACAAATCCCGCTCTCACTGGAGCCCGCCCGCCATCGCCTGTTACCATTCGCCCCCTGTTCGATCTTCGCTTTTATATTCTTTCCGAGACATGCCATGACCACCGTCCGCACCCGCATCGCGCCTTCGCCTACTGGCGATCCCCATGTCGGCACCGCCTATATCGCTTTGTTCAACTATTGCTTTGCCAAGCAGCATGGCGGCGAGTTCATCCTGCGGATCGAGGACACCGACCAGTTGCGTTCGACCCGCGAGTCCGAACAGCAGATCTTCGATGCCCTGCGCTGGTTGGGGATCGACTGGAGCGAAGGCCCGGACGTCGGCGGCCCGCACGGCCCGTATCGCCAGAGCGAGCGCGGCGAGATCTACAAGCAGTACTGCCAGCAGCTGGTGGACATGGGGCATGCGTTCCCTTGCTTCTGCACCGCCGAAGAACTGGACCAGATGCGCGCCGAGCAAATGGCCCGTGGCGAAACCCCGCGCTACGACGGCCGGGCGCTGCTGCTGTCCAAGGAAGAAGTCGCCCGGCGCCTGGCCGCTGGCGAGCCCCATGTGATTCGCATGAAAGTACCGACCGAAGGCGTCTGCATCGTGCCGGACATGCTGCGTGGCGATGTCGAGATCCCGTGGGATCGCATGGACATGCAAGTGCTGATGAAGACCGATGGCCTGCCGACGTACTTCCTGGCCAACGTGGTCGACGATCACCTGATGGGCATCACTCACGTACTGCGCGGTGAAGAATGGCTGCCGTCCGCGCCGAAACTGATCCTGCTCTACGAATACTTCGGCTGGGAACAGCCGCAGCTGTGCTACATGCCGCTGCTGCGTAACCCGGACAAGAGCAAGCTGTCCAAGCGCAAGAACCCGACCTCGGTGACCTTCTACGAGCGCATGGGCTTCATGCCCGAGGCCATGCTCAACTACCTGGGCCGCATGGGCTGGTCGATGCCGGACGAACGCGAGAAGTTCTCGCTGCAGGAAATGGTCGAGCACTTCGACCTGTCGCGCGTCTCCCTGGGCGGGCCGATCTTCGACGTCGAGAAGCTGTCGTGGCTCAACGGCCAGTGGCTGCGGGACCTGCCGGTGGAAGAGTTTGCCGCTCGCGTGCAGAAGTGGGCATTGAACCCCGAGTACATGATGAAGATCGCTCCCCATGTGCAGGGCAGGGTAGAGACCTTCAGCCAGATCGCCCCGCTGGCCGGCTTCTTCTTCGCCGGTGGCGTGACGCCGGACGCGAAGTTGTTCGAATCCAAGAAGCTCTCCGGCGACCAGGTGCGCCAGTTGATGCAACTGATCCTGTGGAAGCTGGAAAGCCTGCGTCAGTGGGAGAAGGACAGCATCACCGCGACCATCCAGGCCGTGGTGGAGTCGCTGGAGTTGAAATTGCGCGATGCCATGCCGTTGATGTTCGCCGCCATTACCGGCCAGGCCAGCTCGGTGTCGGTGCTCGATGCGATGGAAATTCTCGGGCCGGACCTGACCCGTTTCCGTCTGCGCCAGGCCATCGATCTGCTCGGTGGCGTGTCGAAGAAGGAAAACAAGGAGTGGGAAAAACTGCTGGGCGCGATCGCCTAAGCGCTCCATGAGGCAGGACATACCCCGGTTTTCCGGGGTTTGTCGGTAAGTGATTGTTATCCCGGCAAAAAATTTTCAAATTTGTTGAAAATAAATTTGACAGCCCTCCGATACGCCCTTAAGATTCGCCCCGTCCTCAGCGATGAGGGGCTATAGCTCAGCTGGGAGAGCGCTTGCATGGCATGCAAGAGGTCGACGGTTCGATCCCGTCTAGCTCCACCAATTTACACTTCAAGGCCTGGCCACACCGGCCTTGAAGCGATCAACACTCAGCGTTGATCAGTTGTATAGAAGGGTTTGCGTCCCCTTCGTCTAGTGGCCTAGGACACCGCCCTTTCACGGCGGTAACAGGGGTTCGAGTCCCCTAGGGGACGCCAGTTTTACAGAAGCGATGTTGCAAGATGTCGCTCCGCCGCGAGGCGAAAAATCCGGGGCTATAGCTCAGCTGGGAGAGCGCTTGCATGGCATGCAAGAGGTCGACGGTTCGATCCCGTCTAGCTCCACCAATTTACACTTCGAGGTCTGGCCACACCGGCCTTGAAGCGATCAGTTCTCAGCACTGATCACGTTAGAAGGTTTGTGTCCCCTTCGTCTAGTGGCCTAGGACACCGCCCTTTCACGGCGGTAACAGGGGTTCGAGTCCCCTAGGGGACGCCACGATTACCCGCTCTGCGGGATTTTATAAGGGTCATTCAATTCTTGAATGGCCCTTTTGTTTGTCTGGCGTCTGGCCAATTTCCTATCCTTGAAAAACACTTCTCTGACCGGCGGTCAAAATTTCCGCTTGCGGAAAATTATTACATGGATAATATTTCAATCGTAATATTCGGAGGCGACGATGAGCGATAAAAAGGCACAAACCCGTGAACGCATTCTCAAGGCCGCCAGCGATGCGCTGATCCAGCGTGGGCCGGCAGAGCCGAGCGTGGGCGAGGTGATGGGCGCAGCCGGACTGACGGTGGGCGGTTTTTACGCCCATTTCGAAAGCAAGGATGCCTTGATGCTGGAGGCTTTCAAGCAACTGCTTAATCGCCGCCGCGGCTTGATCGCCGATATGGACGGCGAGCTGACAGGCGAAGAACGACGTGCCCTGGTCGCCGCGTTCTATCTGTCACGCAAGCACCGCGATTCCACCGAGCAAGCCTGCCCGATCCCGGCGTCGGTCGGTGAGCTCGGGCGGCTGCCGGATGCGTTTCGTGAGGTGCTCAATGAGCACATCGAGTTGATGGTCGCGCAATTGGCGGCCAGCCCGGAGGACGCCGACAAGGCTTTGGCCGATATCGCGTTGATGGTCGGTGGCCTGGCCCTGGCACGGGCGTTGGGCCCGGGAGAGTTATCGGATCGTTTGCTGCGCGCCGCCAAGTCGGCGGTGCGTTGAACTGAGGCGCAAGCCCTGGAGATGAGCGATGGACAGGTTGAGCTGGATTCGTGGCGTCAATGGCACGCTGGGTTGGGTGGCTCCGGGCTTGGTGGCAAAACAGATGCGCTCGCTGTTCATGCGCCCTCGAAACTTGCCGCCACGGGATTGGGAGCTGCCGTTGCTGGCGACGTCCCAGCGAGTCACCTTGCGCTTCGGTCTCTCGGCCTTGCGCTGGGGCAAAGGTCCGGCAGTCCTGCTGATGCATGGCTGGGAAGGGCGGCCCACCCAGTTCGCGGCGCTGATCACGGCCCTGGTGGATGCCGGTTACACGGTCGTGGCGCTGGACGGTCCGGCCCATGGTCGCTCACCGGGTCGCGAGGCGAATGTCCTGTTGTTCGCCCGGGCCATGCTCGAAGCCGCCGCCGAGCTGCCGCCGTTGCAGGCGGTGATCGGGCATTCCATGGGCGGCGCCAGTGCCATGTTGGCCGTCCAGCTGGGGTTGCGTACCGAGACGCTGGTCAGCATCGCCGCGCCTGCGCGCATTCTTGGGGTGCTGCGCGGTTTCTCCCGGATGATGGGCCTGCCGCCCAAGGCGCGTTCGGCCTTCATTCGCCAGGTGGAAAACGATGTGGGCATGTCGGCCTCGAAGATGGATGTAGCGCATTATCAGCTGGACGTGCCGGGGTTGATCGTCCATGCCGAGGACGACACGTCGGTTTCGGTCAAGGAGTCGCAGTTGATTCATGAGGCCTGGTTCGACAGTCGCTTGCTGCGACTGCCGCAGGGCGGGCATCAGCGGGTGCTGGCCGATCCACGTGTCATTGATGGCGTGTTATCACTGCTGGCCGGTCGCAGCCTGCAAGCGCGGCAATCGGCTTGAGCATCCGGTACACTGCCCCGATCCAAATTCGACCGGGAGAGGGGCATGGGCTGGGATCGGGCAACGCCATTCATCATTGATCTTCAGGTCAATGCCGAAGACATCGACGGGCTGGGCCACGCCAACAACGCGGTGTACGTCACCTGGCTCGAGCGCTGCGCCTGGCGCCATTCCCAGCGCCTGGGCCTGGATCTGGTGGAGTACCGGCGCCTGGATCGGGCCATGGCCGTGGTGCGGCATGAAATCGATTACCTGGCGGCCGCCTATGAGGGCGACGAGCTGCAATTGGCGACCTGGATCGTCGACTGGGACCAGCGCCTGAAAATGACCCGGCATTTCCAACTGGTCCGTCCCAGCGACAACACCACGCTGCTGCGGGCCCAGACCACTTTTGTCTGCATCGAATTGTCCAGCGGCCGGCCCAAGCGCATGCCACCGGAATTCATTGAAGGTTATGGCGTGGCGCTGAATTCAACTGGCCTCTTCATAGACTGACCCACCGCCATCGCGAGCAAGCCCGGCTCCCACAGGGATTGGTGGTGGATTTCGATTTTGTGGGCGTCTTGGAACCGGTGTGGGAGCGAGCTTGCTCGCGATGACGGCGGTACATCCAGCATCTTCGCAAGCTGACCCACCGCCATCGCGAGCAAGCTCGCTCCCACAGGGTTTGGTGGTGAATTCCGATGTCTGGGGCAAAATCCGGTAAACTGCCGCACGTTTTTTCGTTCGAGTATGTGTTTCCATGCAAATTGCCCTGGCGCCCATGGAAGGGTTGGTCGACAACATCCTGCGGGACGTCCTGACCCGTGTTGGCGGTATCGACTGGTGTGTCACCGAGTTCATCCGCGTCAACGACCGTCTGCTCACGCCGGCCTATTTCCACAAGCTCGCTCCTGAGCTGCTGACCGGTGCCCAAACGGCTGCCGGCGTGCCGTTGCGGGTGCAGTTGCTCGGCTCCGATCCGGTATGCCTGGCGGAAAACGCCGCGTTGGCATGTGAATTGGGCTCGGAGGTGATCGACCTGAACTTCGGTTGCCCGGCCAAGACCGTGAACAAATCCCGGGGCGGGGCGGTATTGCTCAAGGAACCGGAACTGCTTAACGAAATCGTCGAACATGTGCGCCGCGCCGTGCCGAAACACATCCCGGTGACGGCCAAGATGCGCCTGGGTTTCGATAGTCCGGACGGTGCATTGGTCTGTGCCACGGCGTTGGCTGAAGGCGGCGCTGCGCATATCGTGGTGCATGCGCGAACCAAGGTCGACGGCTACAAGCCCCCGGCCCATTGGGAGTGGATCCCCCGCGTCCAGGAAGTGGTCAAGGTGCCGGTGTTCGCCAATGGCGATATCTGGAGTGTCGAGGATTGGCGCCGTTGCCGCGAAATCAGCGGTGTCGAGGACATCATGCTCGGTCGCGGCCTCGTTTCCCGCCCTGACCTGGCCCGGCAGATCGCCGCCGCCCGGGCTGGCGAAGAGGTGGTCGAGATGTCCTGGGCCGAGCTGCAACCGATGCTTCACGACTTCTGGGGGCAAGTGGTCGAGCAACTGACACCGCGCCAGGCGCCGGGCCGTCTGAAGCAGTGGCTGGCGATGTTGACCCGCAATTACCCCGAAGCGGTGGCGCTGTTTACCGCCCTGCGCCGGGAAACCGACCTCGACGCGGTGGGGCATTTGCTGGGTGTTCAGCGCACCGAAGCGGCCTGAAAAAAATTTCAAAAAAACCTCTTGAAAAGTATTTGGCGGACCCTAGATAGGGGTTACGCGATGCCGAATTCGGGTCGCGGAGACAAAAAACCTTGCTGAATTTTTCAGGAGATTTGAATCATGAGTACTGCATTTTCGCTGGCCCCCCTGTTCCGTTCCTCGGTAGGCTTCGACCGTTTCAACGATTTGTTCGAAACCGCCCTGCGCAACGAACCAGGCAGCAGCTATCCACCCTACAATGTGGAAAAACATGGTGATGACGAGTAC
The DNA here is from genome assembly GCF_052871455.1 of Pseudomonas sp. LARHCG127. Classification (NCBI taxonomy): domain Bacteria; kingdom Pseudomonadati; phylum Pseudomonadota; class Gammaproteobacteria; order Pseudomonadales; family Pseudomonadaceae; genus Pseudomonas; species Pseudomonas sp. LARHCG127. The sequence goes on along the minus strand of NZ_JBIXJT010000009.1, from coordinate 201,504 downwards.
CGCATCGTGGTCGCCGCCGCCGGCTTCCAGGAAGAAGACCTGGACCTGCAAGTGGAAAAAGGCGTGCTGACCATCAGTGGCGGCAAGCGTGAAGCCAGCAACGACAGCGTCACTTTCCTGCACCAGGGCATTGCCCAGCGTGCGTTCAAGCTGTCCTTCCGGTTGGCGGACCATATCGAGATCAAGTCCGCTGGCCTGCGCAACGGTCTGTTGAGCATCGACCTGTTGCGAGTGGTTCCGGAAGAGGCGAAAGCCAAGCGCATCCCGATCAACGGGGCGCAGCAGCAACCCGCGCTGCAAAACTGATGCATCGCAACTGAAGAAGGGCGCCATATGGCGCCCTTTTTCATTTATTGGTGGGGGGGTATGGAAGATCAATTGTGGCGAGGGAGCTTGCTCCCGCTGGGCGCGAAGCGACCCTGAAACCAGTCAACTCGGTGCGTCAGGCTGGTCTGAGGCGAATCTTCTATTTTTGGGGCCGCTGCGCAGCCCAGCGGGAGCAAGCTCCCTCGCCACAAAAGCTCCCTATCCCGAACACCTAGGGCAACAACCGCTCAAACGCCTCCAGCGGCAACGGCCGACTGTGCAGGTAACCCTGGTACAAATGGCAATCGAGCCCTTGCAGGAAGTGCAGTTGCTCCAGGGTCTCCACGCCTTCGGCAATCATTACCAGGTTGAGGCTGCGGGCCATGGCGACGATGGCGCGGATGATTTCGGCGTCGTTGGGGTCGGTGGTGGCGTCGCGCACGAATGACTGGTCGATTTTCAGCGTGTCCACCGGCAGGCGCTTGAGGTAGGTCAGCGACGAATAACCGGTGCCGAAATCGTCCATGGCGAAGCTCACCCCCAGTTTCTTGAGTCGGCGCATCTTGGCGATGGTGTCGTCGAGGTTCTGGATCACGATGCCTTCGGTGATCTCCAGTTTCAGCAGCGAGCAAGGCAGGCCGTGGTGGGCCAGGCTGTTTTCGATGCGTTCGACGAAGTCACTCTGGCGGAACTGCCGTGGGCTGATGTTCACGCACAGGCTGAATCGCTGCGGGTCGATCTTGCCCTTGGCGATCAGTTGCTTGAAGCCGTCGCAGGCTTCATCGAGGATCCAGGTCCCGACTTCGAGGATCAGGCCGCTGTCTTCCAGCACTTTGATGAATTCATTGGGCGATTGGGCGCCGAGCTCCGGGTGGTGCCAGCGCACCAGGGCTTCGGCGCCGACGATGCGGTTGTCCCGGGCGTCGACCTGAGGCTGGAAATGCAGGCTGAACTCGCCGCGGGCCAGGGCCTGACGCAGATCGGTTTCCATGCGCAGCCGTTCGCTGGCAGCTTTTTGCATGGTGTTGTGGAACATCTGCGAGGTGTTGCGTCCCGAATCCTTGGCGCGGTACAGCGCGATGTCCGCGCGCTTGAGCAAATCGGTGGGCGTGGAGCCGTGGTCGGGGATCAGCGCGATGCCGATGCTTGGCGTGACCTGCAGGCGTTGGCCATCGAGAAACATGGGTTCCGAGAGCAGTTCACGCAGGGTGTCGGCCAGGGTCTGCACTTGCTTGCTGACCTGGCTGCGCGAGCCTTCCAGGCCGCTGAGCAAAACCACGAACTCGTCGCCGCCCAGTCGTGCAACGGTGTCTTCCAGGCGCACGCTGGCTTCCAGGCGGGCAGTGATGATTTTAAGCACGGTATCGCCCACCGGGTGACCGAGGGAGTCGTTGATGTGCTTGAAGTGGTCCAGGTCGAGAAACAGCAGGGCACCCCGCAAGTTGTGACGCTTGAGCAGGGCGATCTGCTGGCTCAGGCGGTCCAACAGCAAGGCCCGGTTGGGCAGGTTGGTCAGCGAGTCGTGATAGGCCAGGTGGCGGATCTGGGCTTCGGCATTGCGCAGCAGGCTGACGTCCCGGGCGGTCAACAGCAGGCAGGCGGTTTCATTGAGGATGATGGGCTCGACCGAGACCTCTACCGTAAGGATTTCCCCCCGTTTATTGCGCCCGAGCATTTCCTGGTGGACTACACGACCCTTGAGTTGCAGTTCGGCCAGCAGGGCGGCGCGCTGTTTTTCTTCGGCCCAGATGCCCACTTCGTAGACCGTACGCCCGATCACTTCGTCGGCGCGGTAGCCGGTCAGCCGGCAGAAGCCGTCGTTGACTTCCAGGTAGCGACCGCTTTCGAGTTCGGTAATGGTGATGGCGTCGGGGCTGGAATGAAACGCCTTGGCGAATTTCTCCTCGCTGGCCTTGAGAGCGGCTTCGGAGCGTTGCTGCTGCGTGATGTCGCGCAAGGTCGTGACGATGCACGGCTGGTTGCCAACGTTGATTTGCCGGCTGGAAATCACGCAGGTCAGCGGCTGGCCGTTCTTATGGTGAACGACGATGGCGACATTGTTCAGCGATTGTTCGCGGATCACCCGTTCGATGCGTTGCAGGCTGCTGCCCGAGGCATCCCAGAGGCCAATTTGGTCGGCACTGAGGCCGATCACGTCGCGGGTGGTCCAGCCAAAAGTCTGGGTGAAGCTGGAGTTGATCTCGAGGAACCGACCACTGTCTTGGTGAGTGACGCAGATCGGGTCGGGACTGACCTGGAACAGCGTGGCGAATTTCTCTTCCGAAGCGGCCAGGCTCTGTTCGCGTTCCACCTGGTCGGTGATGTCCAGCAAGGTCCCGGCCATGCGCAAGGGGCTGCCGTCGTTGTTGCGGTGGAGCCGGGCGCGGCTTTCCAGGTAGCGCGAGCTGCCGTCCGGCAGTTGTACGCGGTAGGTCAGCTGGTAATTGCCCGCCGGGCCTTCCCGCAGGCTGCGGTAGGCGTTGCGCATGTTGTTGCGTTCCTCGGTGGGCACCCCCTCGAAAAACGCATCGAACGATTCGTGGAACGGCTTGGGTTCCAGGCCATGGAGCTGCGCGGCCCGGGCCGAGCCGTAGAGCATGCCGCTGGGAATGTGCCAGTCCCAGGTGCCCAGTTGCGCCGAGTCGAGGGCCAGGTCCAGGCGTTCCTGGCTGTCCTTGAGCGCCTGCTCGGCGAGTTTGCGCTCAGTGGTGTCGAGGAACGTGCTCAGCAGGTACGGCTGGCCTTCGAGTTCGACTTTCTGCGCACTGAGAATGCCGTTATGGATCTGACCGTTGCTGGCCCGGAATTCCACCTCCATGCTGATCAGTTCGCCCTTGGCCTTGGTCGCCTCCACCAGTTTCGCCCGCTGCTTGGGGTCAACCCACAAGCCCAGCTCCAGCGTGGTGCGGCCGATCACGTCATGCACCGGCCAACCGAACAGGCTTTCGAAATACTGGTTGGCCTCGCTGATCAGGCCGTCTTCCTGGCGGGTCAGCAGGACCATGTTCGGGCACAGATGAAAGAGCGTGGCGAAGCGTTTTTCCGAGCTGCGCAGCGCCTGTTCCCGCTCGCGCTGATGGGTGATTTCGCGAATCACCCCGATCATGCGCGGACGACCGTGTTTGTCGGGCAGCACGCTGCCACTGATCTCCAGCCAGTGCAGGCTGCCGTCGGGCCAGACGATGCGATGGTGCATGGCCTGTTCCAGCGGCGCCCCGGCCACCGCCGCATGAAAGGCGCGCACGGCCCTGGCCCGGTCTTCGGGCAACAGCAGGTCGAGGTAGTCCACGTCGGCTGGCAACGGCTGGCGCGGATCGAAGCCGAACAGCGCCTGGGTGCCGCGGGACCAACTGATCCGTCCGCTCTCGATGTCCCACGACCAGGCGCCCAGCCGCGCGCCGTTCAGGGCGGCCAGCAACTGTGGCGCGCTGTCCCAGCTTTGCTCGGACCGCTTCGGGTCGAGCGCCTGGATGCGCGGCAGGGGCGGGAGATGGTCAGCGGGTTTGGGCATTTTTCTAGCGAGCCTTGAGCGGGTGTGGGTATTAAGCACAGGCATTCAAGGCCCTACAGGCGTGGCACAACCTATGCCTTTTTCCTTGGCAAATCGATTTGTGCGTCCAGTAAGGCCATGAAAGCCCGTGCGGCGTTCGATAGCGTCCGTTCGGTGTGCAAGATATAGCCTAGCTGGCGACTGAGCTGTATGCCCGGTAAAGGAATGCGCGCCACTTGTTCGTCGAGCATGGTGCGCGGCAGAACGCTCCAGGCCAGGCCTATGGAAACCATCATTTTTATGGTTTCCAGATAATTCGTGCTCATGGCGATGTTCGGCGTCAGGCCCTGGGCCTCGAACAGCCGTTGAACGATGTGGTGGGTAAAGGTGTTGCCCCCGGGGAACACCGCCGGATGCAAGGCGATGTCCGCCAGGCTCACCGCGCCCTTCTCCAGCAAGGCATGCTCCGGGGCGACCACGAAATCCAGGGGGTCGTCCCACACCGGCGTAGCCCGTACCAGCGTGTGGGGTTCGGGGGCGAGGGTGATGACGGCCAGTTCCGCTCGGCCATGGAGGATTTCTTCGTAGGCCACTTCCGAATCCAGGAACTGGATATCCAGCGCCACCTGGGGATAGCGGCGGGTGAACTCCCTCAGTAAAGGCGGCAGGCGATGCAGGCCGATGTGGTGGCTGGTGGCGAGGGTCAGGCGCCCGGTCACTTCGCCGGTCAGGTTGGTCAGGGCGCGGCGGGTGTCGTCGAGTACGTTGAGGATCTGATAAGCGCGTGGCAACAGGGCTCGGCCGGCCTCGGTCAGGCCCACCTCACGGCCCAGGCGGTCGAACAGGCGCACCTTGAGCTGCTGCTCAAGACCGGCAATGCGCTTGCTGATGGCCGGCTGGGTCAGGTGCAGGCGTTCGCCGGCGCCGGAGAAACTGCCCGTCTCGGCGATGGCAATAAAAGCATTGAGGTTGGCGAGGTCCATGGCGGTTCCGGTCAGATTCCAGTTGGTTATGCAAAGCATGAAAAATATGAATTTGAGTTATTTAATGTAACCCCATAGGATCAGCCTCACAAGCCAAGGGGTTATTGATTCGTTCAAGGCCCGGGGCATAGAAACAAGCTGATGAGGAAACCGTCTGATGGCCGGCAAAACGCTCTACGACAAGCTCTGGGATTCGCATTTGGTCAAGCAGCGCGACGATGGCTCGGCGCTGATCTACATCGATCGCCACATCATTCACGAAGTGACGTCGCCGCAGGCCTTCGAAGGCCTGCGCCTGGCCGGACGCAAGCCGTGGCGCATCGATGCCAACATCGCGACCCCGGACCACAACGTACCGACCACGCCGGAGCGCAAGGGCGGCATCGAAGCGATTGCCGACCAGGTCTCGCGCCTGCAAGTCCAGACCCTCGACGATAACTGTGACGAATACGGCATCGTCGAATTCAAGATGAACGATGTGCGCCAGGGCATCGTCCACGTCATCGGCCCGGAGCAGGGCGCGACCTTGCCCGGCATGACCGTGGTCTGCGGCGACTCGCACACCTCGACCCACGGTGCTTTTGGCGCCCTGGCCCATGGCATCGGCACGTCCGAGGTGGAGCATGTGCTCGCCACCCAGTGCCTGGTCGCCAAGAAAATGAAAAACATGCTGGTGCGCGTCGAAGGCAAGTTGCCGTTCGGGGTGACCGCCAAGGACATCGTCCTGGCCGTGATCGGCAAGATCGGCACCGCCGGCGGTAACGGCCATGCCATCGAGTTCGCTGGCAGCGCGATCCGCGACTTGTCCGTCGAAGGCCGCATGACGATCTGCAACATGTCCATCGAGGCTGGCGCCCGCGTCGGCCTGGTGGCCGCCGATGAAAAAACCGTGGAATACGTCAAGGGCCGTCCGTTCTCGCCAAAAGGCGCGGAATGGGACATGGCGGTCGAGGCCTGGAAAGACCTGGTCTCCGATGCCGATGCCAAGTTCGACACGGTGGTCGAGCTCGACGCGACGCAGATCAAGCCGCAAGTGAGCTGGGGCACTTCGCCGGAGATGGTTTTGGCCGTGGACCAGAACGTACCGGATCCGGCCAAGGAAATGGACCTGGTCAAGCGCGATTCCATTGTCCGCGCCTTGAAATACATGGGCTTGAGCGCCAACCAGGCGATCACCGACATTCAGCTCGATCGCGTGTTCATCGGTTCTTGCACCAACTCGCGGATTGAAGACTTGCGCGCCGCAGCGGTGATCGCCAAGGGCCGCAAGGTGGCCTCGACCATCAAGCAGGCCATCGTGGTGCCGGGCTCGGGCCTGGTGAAAGCCCAGGCCGAAGCGGAAGGGCTGGACAAGATTTTCCTCGAAGCCGGTTTCGAGTGGCGTGAGCCAGGGTGCTCGATGTGCCTGGCGATGAACCCCGATCGCCTGGAGTCGGGCGAGCATTGCGCCTCCACCTCCAACCGTAACTTCGAAGGCCGTCAAGGCGCCGGTGGCCGTACGCACCTGGTGAGCCCGGCCATGGCCGCCGCGGCCGCCGTCAACGGCCGTTTCGTCGACGTCCGCGAATTGATCTGAAGGAGCGCAGCATGAAAGCTTTTACCCAGCACACCGGTCTTGTCGCGCCTTTGGATCGTGCCAACGTCGACACCGACCAGATCATTCCCAAGCAGTTCTTGAAGTCCATCAAGCGCACCGGTTTTGGCCCGAACCTGTTCGACGAATGGCGCTACCTGGACGTCGGCCAGCCGTACCAGGACAACTCCAAGCGGCCGCTGAACAAGGATTTCGTGCTCAACGCCGAGCGTTACCAGGGCGCCAGCGTGTTGCTGGCCCGGGAGAACTTCGGCTGCGGTTCGAGCCGCGAGCACGCGCCATGGGCCCTGGAAGAATACGGTTTCCGCAGCATCATCGCGCCGAGCTACGCCGACATCTTCTTCAATAACAGCTTCAAGAACGGCTTGCTGCCGATCATCCTCAGCGATGCTGACGTGGATGAACTGTTCCAGCAGGTCGAGGCCAACCCCGGCTATCAATTGCAGATCGACTTGGCCGCCCAGACCGTGACCCGTCCCGACGGTAAGGTGCTGGGTTTCGAGATCGATGCGTTCCGCAAGCATTGCCTGCTCAACGGCCTGGATGACATCGGCCTGACCTTGCAGGACGGCGAGGCGATTGCCGCGTTCGAGGCCAAGCATCGGGCGAGCCAGCCTTGGTTGTTTCGCGATGCTTGATTGACCTGAGATTGATGTCGTCAGTGCAGGCGCCTTCGCGAGCAAGCTCGCTCCCACACATATTTTGTGAACACCGCAAATCCCCTGTGGGAGCGAGCTTGCTCGCGATGAGGCCATAACAGACATACCCCAAAGGAAGCTACCCATGACCAGCACCGCCCACAGCCAAGTCGTCCAAAAGCAATTCGGTGAACAGGCCTCGGCCTACCTGAGCAGTGCCGTGCACGCCCAGGGCGCTGAATTCGCGCTGCTACAGGCTGCGTTGGCCGGTCGTGGCGATGCCCGTGTGCTGGACCTGGGGTGCGGCGCTGGCCATGTGAGTTTCCATGTGGCGCCACTGGCTGGTGAAGTGGTGGCTTATGATTTGTCCCAGCAGATGCTTGACGTGGTCGCCACGGCGGCTGCCGAGCGTGGCTTGGGCAATATCAGCACGGTTCGTGGCGCCGCCGAGCGCCTGCCGTTCGCCGACGCTGAGTTCGACTTCGTGTTCAGCCGTTATTCGGCGCATCATTGGAGCGACCTCGGCCTGGCGCTGCGGGAAGTCCGGCGGGTGCTCAAGCCGGGCGGGGTGATGGCGTTCATTGACATCCTGTCGCCGGGCATTCCGTTGCTGGACACGTACCTGCAAAGCATCGAAGTGCTGCGCGACACCAGCCATGTGCGCGATTATTCGGCCGACGAATGGTTGCGCCAGGTCAGCGAAGCGGGGCTGCACACCCGCAGCACCTCGCGCCAGCGCCTGCGCCTGGAGTACCGCTCCTGGGTCGAGCGCATGCGCACGCCCGAGGTGATGCGTGCGGCCATTCTCCAGCTGCAGCGTTCGATGGGCGACGAAGTGTGTGAATATTTTGAGATTGAGGCCGATGGTTCGTTCAGTACAGATGTACTGGTGCTGTGGGCCGAGCGATAGCATTTTTCCCGGCCCGGCCTTGGGTACGAAGCCCGGGCCCGTGTCGACAGAGCAAATGAGGAAAGCATGAGCAAGCAGATTCTGATTCTCCCAGGTGATGGCATTGGTCCGGAAATCATGGCCGAGGCGGTCAAGGTCCTGGAACTGGCGAACGACAAGTACGGCCTGGGCTTCGAGCTCAGCCACGACGTGATCGGCGGCGCGGCCATCGACAAGCACGGCGTGCCCCTGGCCGATGAAACCCTGGATCGTGCCCGTGCCGCCGATGCCGTGCTGCTGGGCGCCGTGGGCGGCCCGAAATGGGACAAGATCGAACGCGACATCCGCCCCGAGCGCGGCCTGCTGAAGATTCGCGCGCAACTGGGCCTGTTCGGCAACCTGCGTCCAGCGATCCTTTACCCGCAACTGGCCGATGCCTCCAGCCTGAAGCCGGAAATCGTCTCGGGCCTGGACATCCTCATCGTCCGTGAGCTGACCGGCGGTATCTACTTCGGCGCCCCGCGTGGCACCCGTGAGCTGGAAAACGGCGAGCGCCAGGCCTACGACACCCTGCCGTACAGCGAAAGCGAAATTCGCCGTATCGCCCGGGTCGGCTTCGACATGGCCCGCGTGCGTGGCAAGAAGCTGTGCTCGGTGGACAAGGCCAACGTGCTGGCTTCCAGCCAACTTTGGCGTGAAGTGGTCGAGCAGGTGGCCCAGGATTACCCGGACATCGAGCTGAGCCACATGTACGTCGACAACGCCGCCATGCAACTGGTGCGTGCGCCGAAGCAATTCGACGTGATCGTCACCGACAATATGTTCGGCGACATCCTGTCCGACGAAGCGTCGATGCTCACCGGTTCCATCGGCATGCTGCCGTCGGCCTCCCTGGATGCCAACAACAAGGGCATGTATGAGCCGTGCCACGGCTCGGCGCCTGACATCGCCGGGCAAGGCATTGCCAACCCATTGGCGACCATCCTGTCGGTGTCGATGATGCTGCGCTACAGCTTCAACTTGAACGATGCCGCCGACGCGATCGAAAAAGCCGTCAGCGTGGTCTTGGACCAAGGCTTGCGCACCGGTGATATCTGGTCGCAAGGTTGTACCAAAGTCGGTACGCAGCAAATGGGCGATGCAGTAGTCGCGGCGCTGCGGAATCTGTAATCTTTCGGGCCCACCGCTTCGACGGTGGCCCACTTTTGTATAGGTGTAGTTGCGATGAAACGTGTAGGTCTGATCGGTTGGCGCGGCATGGTCGGTTCCGTGCTCATGCAGCGAATGCTGGAAGAGCAGGATTTCGATCTCATTGAGCCGGTGTTTTTCACCACGTCCAATGTCGGTGGCCAGGGCCCGTCCGTGGGCAAGGACACCGGTGTGCTCAAGGATGCCTACAGCATCGAAGAGCTCAAGACCCTTGACGTGATCCTGACCTGCCAGGGCGGCGACTACACCAGCGAAGTATTCCCCAAGCTGCGTGAAGCCGGCTGGCAGGGTTACTGGATCGACGCCGCTTCCAGCCTGCGCATGCAGGACGATGCGGTGATCATCCTCGACCCGGTGAACCGCAAGGTCATCGACCAGCAGTTGGACGCGGGCACCAAGAACTACATCGGCGGCAACTGCACCGTCAGCCTGATGCTGATGGGCCTGGGTGGCCTGTTCGAAGCCGGTCTGGTGGAGTGGATGAGCGCCATGACCTACCAGGCGGCGTCCGGTGCCGGCGCGCAGAACATGCGTGAGCTGATCAAGCAGATGGGCGCGACCCACGCCGCCGTCGCCGATGACCTGGCCAACCCGGCCAGCGCCATCCTCGACATCGACCGCAAGGTCGCCGAGGCGATGCGCAGCGATGCCTACCCGACCGAAAACTTCGGCGTGCCGTTGGCCGGCAGCCTGATTCCTTGGATCGACAAGGAACTGCCTAACGGTCAGAGTCGTGAAGAATGGAAGGCCCAGGCCGAAACCAACAAGATCCTGGGTCGCTTCAAGAGCCCGATCCCGGTGGACGGCATCTGCGTGCGCATCGGCGCCATGCGTTGCCACAGCCAGGCGCTGACCATCAAGCTGAACAAAGACGTGCCGATCGCCGACATCGAAGGCCTGATCAGCCAGCACAACCCTTGGGTCAAGCTGGTGCCGAACAATCGCGAGACCAGCATGCAGGAGCTGAGCCCGACCAAGGTCACCGGCACCCTGAATGTACCGGTGGGCCGTCTGCGCAAACTGAACATGGGTTCGCAATTCGTCGGTGCCTTCACCGTCGGCGACCAGTTGCTGTGGGGCGCGGCCGAACCGCTGCGCCGCATGCTGCGGATCCTGCTCGAGCGTTGATCGATTGTCGCTGTGAAAGAACCCGTGCCTTGTGAGAGGCGCGGGTTTTTTATTGGAAGAGCCGCTTGAGGCATGTGGTGTCAGGGGCGGCCTCATCGCGAGCAAGCTCGCTCCCACATGGGATCTTCAGTGGACACAAAACCTGTGGGAGCGAGCTTGCTCGCGATGGGGCCAACCCAGGCACCGCAAATCCCCCTGCCCAATTGCCTGCCCACCCACCACCCGGTAAAGTGCCGCTCCCCACGTTTTACCTGAGGTAGACCCATGAGCCAGTCCTTTGATATTGCCGTGATCGGCGCCACCGGTACTGTCGGCGAAACCCTTGTCCAGATTCTCGAAGAGCGGGACTTCCCGGTCGGCAACCTGCACCTGCTGGCCAGCAGCGAATCGGCAGGCAGCTCGGTGATGTTTCGCAATAAAAACGTGCGGGTACGCGAGGTCGACGAATTCGATTTCAGCAAAGTCCAACTGGTGTTCTTCGCCGCCGGCCCGGCGGTGACCCTGAGTTTCGCCCCGCGAGCCACGGCGGCCGGCTGTGCACTGATCGATTTGTCCGGCGCGTTGCCGCCCGAGCAGGCGCCGCAGATCGTGCCGGAAGCCAACGCCCAGGTCCTGGCTGGCCTGGGCAAGCCGCTGCAGGTCAGCAGCCCCAGCGCATCGGCCACGGCCTTGGCGGTGGTGCTCGCGCCGCTGCGCGAATGCCTGGATTTGCAGCGCATCAGCCTGACCGCCAGCCTCGCGGTATCGGCCCAGGGCCGCGCGGCCGTGAGCGAGCTGGCGCGCCAGACCGCCGAGCTGCTCAACGCCCGTCCGCTGGAGCCAACGTTCTTTGACCGGCAAATGGCGTTCAATCTGTTGGCCCAGGTCGGTGCGCCGGACGAGCAGGGCCATACGTCGCTGGAAAAGCGCCTGGTCCGTGAGTTGCGCCAGGTGCTGAATCAACCTTTGTTAAAGATTTCCGTCACTTGCATTCAAGCCCCGGTGTTTTTTGGCGATAGCTTTAGCGTGACCGTGCAGTCTGCCAATGCCGTCGACCTGGCCAAGGTGAGCGCGGCCTTGGAGGCGGCGCCCGGTATCGAGCTGGTGGAGGCGGGCGATTACCCGACCGCGGTGGGTGATGCAGTGGGGCAGGATGTGGTCTACGTTGGTCGGGTGCGCGGTGGGATCGACGATCCGGCTGAACTAAATATGTGGCTGACGTCAGATAACGTGCGCAAGGGTGCGGCGCTCAATGCCGTGCAGGTGGCTGAGTTGTTGATAAAAGAGTTGCTGTAAAAGATACTTGGCGTCAATTTGTCGAATGATTCTAGCTGGGCGCTATGCTTGGTCGGAATGCTGAAGGCGAACATCCCTCTGGGGGACTTCCCGGGGCATGAGTGAAATGATCGCGCGCACCGTCGCTTCGGGGCTGCGCGCAATGCCTTACGGCAGCGGCATCAATACCTTCTCGCTGGCCGAGGAATGTTCAAACAAAGGAAGAGGCTATGGTTCAAGTTCGCAAACTGGTGTTAGCAATAGCGGCCGCCTCGGCGCTGTCCTCCGGTATGGCGCAAGCGCTCGGGCTCGGGGAATTGACCCTCAAGTCGCCGCCGAACCAGCCCCTGGTCGCCGAAATCGAACTGCTCGATGTCCAGCAACTGACTGCCGCCGAAGTGGTGCCGAGCCTGGCTCCACCCGAAGAATTCGCCAAGGCGGGCATTGATCGCCAAGCCTTTCTCAGCGACCTGAGCTTCACCCCAGTGATCAACGCCAACGGCAAGAGTGTCCTGCGGGTCACGTCCAGCCGGCCGTTGTCCGAACCGATGGTCAAGTTCCTGGTGCAAGTGATGTGGCCCAACGGCCGCCTCTTGCGCGACTACAGCGTACTGCTCGATCCATCCAAATTCTCGCCACAGGCCGCCGATGCCGCCCGGGCGAAACCGCCCCAGGTCGTGTCCACGCCGGTCACCGGGGCCACCAAGCCTTCCCAGTACACCACCACGCCGCGCGATACCCTGTGGGAAATCGCCGCGAAGGTGCGCAACGGTGGGTCGGTCCAGCAAACCATGCTGGCGATCCAGGCGTTGAACCCGAACGCGTTCATCAACGGCAACATCAACCTGCTCAAGACCGGCCAGGTGTTGCGCCTGCCTGACCCGGTACAAAGCACAGCGTTGCCGCAACCCCAGGCCATCGCCGAAGTGGCGGCGCAGAACGCCGCCTGGCGCTCGGGACGGCGTGGCGTGGCGGGTGCCGGCAAGCAGCAGTTGGACGCCACCAAGCGTGGCCGTGGCGAAGGCGCGCCGGCCCAGGCGGCCGGTCGCGACAACTTGAGCCTGGTGTCGGCCGATGCGGCGAAGGCGGGCGGCAAGGGCGCTGCCGGCGATGCCCAGGCGCTTTCCAACAAGCTGGCGGTTACCCAGGAAAGCCTCGATTCGGCGCGCCGGGATAACGAAGAACTGAAAAGCCGCATGGCGGATCTGCAGAGCCAACTGGACAAGCTGCAGCGCCTGATCGAGCTGAAGAACAATCAACTGGCGAAGATGCAGGCCGAAGGCGCCGCCATTCCTCCGGCTGGCGAGGCACCCGCTGGCGAGGCGCCCCCGGCGATGTCCGCCGAGTTGACCCCTGCGCCAGCGCCACAGGCCCCCGCAGTTGCACCCACGCCGGCCCCGGAAGCGACCCCGCCTGCCACGGCGGTCGAGCCGACGCCTGCCGCGTCCAACGAGCAAAAATACAACGACCTCCTGACCAATCCGATCCTGTTGGGTTTGATTGGCGGCGGCGCGTTGCTCCTGCTGTTGCTGCTGTTGTTGCTCGCCCGTCGCCGCAAGGCCCAACAGGAAGCGGAAAAACACTTGCGCATGGCCCGAGCCCTTGAGGAGGAGGCGGACTTCTCCCCGGAGCTCGATCTGCCCCCGAGCAGCTTCGAGGGCATTGATGTTCCACCGCCTAGCGTAAAACTCGAGCCAAAACCCGCGCCGGCTCCTGCACCCGTGCCCAAGCCGGCCCCGGTGGTCGCGCCCGTGGTGGTCACGCCGCCTATCGCCGCGCCTTTGGTGGCGCCGGCCGCCGAGCGCTCCGACGACGTACTGCCCCAGGCCCAGTCCCATATCGACCGCGGCCGTTTGAACCAGGCCGCCGACCTGCTTGAGCAAGGCATCAAGGCCGAGCCCCAGCGCAGCGACCTGCGCCTGAAGTTGATGGAAGTCTACGGTCAGCAGGGCGACCGCGACGCCTTTGTCGCCCAGGAACGCCAGTTGGTGGCCAATGGCGACAACTTCGCCCAGGTCGAACAGCTGAAAAGCCGTTTCCCGGCCATGGTGGTCGCGACCGCCGCTGGCCTGGCCGCTGCGGCCGTTGCGGCAGAACTGGACGCGCAGTACGTCAAGGACTTGCTGGAAGACAAATCGCCGACCGATGAGGAGCTGGACAGCGCCTTCGACCTGAGCCTGGATGACCTGGAGACGACCCCGGTCGCGCCAGCACAGGAGCCTGTCGCCGAACTGGACGCGTTCCCGGAAGACGACGACTTGAGCTTCGAATCGGTGCTCAAGCAGCAGACCGAGGCCAACGAAAGCCTGGACGACTTGTCGGAATTCGACCTGGACCTGGGCGCCGATGCGCCGACCCCGATCCCTGCGCTCGACGATGAAGACTTCCTGCTGGACCTGGACGACGACCTCAAGGGCCTGGATGTGCCTGCGCCTGAAACGCCGGCCTTGGCCGATACGCCGGCCGACGATCTTGAGCTGCCGGCGGATTTCGATCTGTCCCTGTCGGACGAAATGGATGCGCACGATGCGCCCAAGGATGCCTTCGAGTCCGAGCTGGACGATGTCAACGCCGAGCTGGATCGCCTGTCCGACAGCCTGGGCCAGCCGACGTTCACCGCCGAAGATGCCCTGGTTGGCGCTGAAGACGAACCGGACTTCGACTTCCTCAGCGGCACCGATGAGGTGGCGACCAAGCTCGATCTGGCCCAGGCCTACATCGACATGGGCGACAACGACGGCGCCCGCGACATCCTCGGCGAAGTCCTCAGCGAAGGCGACGCCACCCAGAAGAGCGAAGCGCAGGAGATGTTGTCGCGCCTCGCTTGAGTCAGTGGTTATACAAGAACGGCAGCCGGTGAGGCTGCCGTTTTTGTTTGCGGCGGGATTTATAGTGTCTGGGCTGGCCTCATCGCGAGCAAGCTCGCTCCCACAGGGTTCTCGGGTGCCCAGACGTTCAACACTCACCGCAGATCCTTGTGGGAGCGAGCTTGCTCCGGGCGGCGATCCGACGATGGCGTGAGTCCATTCACCACAGGGCTATCTATTGCACTGGCATCCCGCCCAGCCGGCCTTATAATGCCCGCCTTTGCGTACCTCAGCAGGCTGTAATTCCTTGGCAAACATAGACAACCCGGCCGCCGAAATGGCGGCCGACGGCTTTTTCCGGATCGCCTTGGGCGTTGAATACAAAGGCTCGCGCTACCGTGGCTGGCAGCGCCAGGCGTCCGGTGTATTGACGGTGCAGGAAACCCTCGAAAACGCACTGTCCAAAGTCGCCGATTCGCCCGTGTCGCTGCATTGCGCTGGTCGTACCGATGCCGGTGTGCATGCCTGTGGCCAGGTGGTGCATTTCGACACCCAGGTCGAGCGCTCGATGAAGGCCTGGGTCATGGGCGCGAACATCAACTTGCCCCACGACGTCAGCGTCAGTTGGGCCAAGGTGATGCCGGCGCATTTTCACGCGCGCTTCAAGGCCATCGCCCGGCGTTACCGCTACGTGATCTACAACGACCAGATTCGCCCGGCGCACCTGAACGAAGAGATCACCTGGAACCACCGCCCGCTGGATGTCGAGCGCATGGCCGAGGCCGCGCAATACCTGGTCGGCGTCCATGACTTCAGCGCCTTCCGTGCCGGCCAGTGCCAGGCCAAGTCGCCGATCAAGGAGTTGCACCACCTGCGGGTGACCCGTCACGGCAAGATGATCGTGCTCGACATCCGCGCCAGTGCCTTCTTGCATCACATGGTGCGCAACATTGCCGGCGTGCTGATGACCATTGGTGCCGGCGAGCGGCCGGTGGAATGGATCAAGGAAGTGCTCGACAGTCGCATCCGCCGTTCCGGTGGCGTCACGGCGCACCCGTTTGGCTTGTACCTGGTGCAGGTCGAATATCGCGATGAATTCGAGCTGCCAGAGCGTTACATCGGGCCGCATTTCCTCACGGGCTTCTCGGAACTTGACGGCTGACGCCCTCCGCAGCATTTGTTACCATCCGGGACTTTCAAGGATTTGCCCGAGGTTTTACCCACCATGCCGGTCGTTCGCAGCAAGATTTGCGGGATCACTCGCGTCGAGGACGCGTTGGCGGCGGTCGAGGCCGGGGCCGATGCCATCGGGCTGGTGTTCTACGCCAAGAGCCCGCGGGCGGTGACGGTGCAGCAGGCGCGGGCGATCATCCAGGCCCTGCCACCGTTCGTGACCCCGGTAGGGTTGTTCGTCAATGCCAGTCGTTGCGAGCTGGGTGAGATCCTCGATGCGGTGCCGCTGGGCCTGTTGCAGTTCCATGGCGATGAAACCCCGGCCGATTGCGAAGGCTGGCATCGCCCGTACATCAAGGCGTTGCGAGTCAAGGCCGGTGACGACATCGCCGCCGCTTGCGAAGCCTTTGCCAGTGCCAGCGGCATCTTGCTGGACACCTATGTGGAAGGCGTGCCCGGCGGTACCGGCGAAGCATTTGATTGGTCGCTGGTGCCACAAGGGCTGAGCAAGCCGATCATCCTGGCCGGTGGCTTGACGGCGGAAAACGTCGCCTCGGCCATTCGCCAGGTTCGTCCGTATGCGGTGGATGTGAGTGGCGGGGTGGAGCAGGGCAAGGGCATCAAGGATCCGGCAAAGATTCGTGCATTCCTGGCTGCTGTTCGCAACAGCCAGTAGTCAATGTGACGGCTGGCAGACTGCCGCCGTCCATACCTGCACTGTACAAAGCAGGCAGGCACCGCCTTCGGGTGGGCCGATAGCGTAGGGGCAACCGCGGTGCAGCGGTTGCCGGGATGGCAGAGGAGGTTGGGCTGCACGCAGGTCATGTTTCGCGCTGACCGTGGTGGCCGTTCGATCCTCGCCGCACAATGAATTTAGCTCAAGGGCATACGCGGGGCCGCGAACCAGAGCGTTCGGGCCGCCGGTACTGGAGAAAGAAAGCATGAGCAACTGGTTGGTAGACAAACTGATCCCTTCGATCATGCGTTCCGAGGTGAAGAAAAGCTCGGTGCCTGAAGGTCTGTGGCACAAATGTCCATCCTGCGAGGCGGTGCTGTACCGTCCCGAGCTGGAAAAGACCCTGGACGTTTGCCCCAAGTGCAACCACCACATGCGCATCGGCGCGCGTGCCCGTATCGATATCTTTCTGGACGCGGAAGGCCGCGTGGAGCTGGGCGCCGACCTGGAGCCGGTGGATCGCCTGAAATTCCGCGACGGCAAGAAGTACAAGGATCGCCTGACCGCTGCCCAGAAGCAGACCGGTGAAAAAGACGCCCTGGTGTCCATGAGCGGCACCTTGCTGGGCATGCCGGTGGTGGTCTCGGCTTTCGAATTCTCCTTCATGGGCGGTTCCATGGGCGCCATCGTCGGCGAGCGTTTCGTTCGTGCCGCCAACCATGCCCTGGAAAACCGTTGCCCGATGATCTGCTTCGCCGCTTCCGGCGGTGCGCGGATGCAGGAAGCACTGATCTCCCTGATGCAAATGGCCAAGACCTCCGCGGTGCTGGCGCGTCTGCGTGAAGAAGGCATTCCGTTCATCTCGGTGCTGACCGACCCCGTCTACGGTGGTGTTTCCGCCAGTCTGGCGATGCTGGGCGACGTGATCGTCGGCGAGCCGAAAGCCCTGATCGGTTTTGCCGGGCCGCGTGTGATCGAGCAGACCGTGCGTGAAAAACTGCCGGAAGGCTTCCAGCGCAGTGAATTCCTGTTGGAGCACGGCGCCATCGACATGATCATTCATCGTCAGGAGTTGCGTCCGCGCCTGGGCAACCTGCTGGCGCAACTGATGGGGCTGCCGACGCCGAAGTTCGTCGCTGCACCGATCGAGCCGATCGTCGTTCCGCCAGTGCCTGCCGGGCTATGACCCAACGCACCCTGGGCGACTGGCTTGCCTACCTCGAGCAGTTGCATCCAACAGCCATCGACATGGGGCTGGAGCGCTCGCGAACGGTAGCGTCCCGCATGGGACTGGCCAAGCCGGCGCCCCGGGTGATCACCGTCACCGGCACCAATGGCAAAGGTTCGACCTGCGCCTTCGTGGCCTCGCTGCTGCGGGCCCAGGGGCTGAGCGTCGGTGTCTACAGCTCGCCGCATCTGCTGCGCTACAACGAGCGGGTGCAGGTGAATGGCGTCGAAGCCACGGACGCCCAGCTGTGCGAAGCCTTTGCCGCGGTGGAAGCCGGGCGAGGCGATACAACCCTGACCTATTTCGAGATGGGCACCCTGGCGGCGTTCTGGTTGTTTGCCCGTGCCGGTCTCGACGCGGTGGTGCTGGA
This sequence comes from Pseudomonas sp. LARHCG127, assembly GCF_052871455.1. NCBI lineage: Bacteria > Pseudomonadati > Pseudomonadota > Gammaproteobacteria > Pseudomonadales > Pseudomonadaceae > Pseudomonas > Pseudomonas sp. LARHCG127. Next base: position 183,759 of record NZ_JBIXJT010000009.1, on the reverse strand, counting down.
AGTCGGCCTGGGCGGGCGCCTGGACACGGTCAACCTGGTGGACGCCGACATCGCACTGGTCACCAGCATTGGCGTGGACCATGCCGATTACCTGGGCGATACCCGCGAATCCGTGGCCTTCGAGAAGGCCGGCATCTTTCGCCAGGGGGCGCCTGCACTCTGTGGCGATCTCAATCCTCCCCAGCCATTGTTGGACAAGGTCCGCGAGCTCAGTTGCCCGTTCTTTTTGCGTGGGCGGGATTTCGACCTGGCGATGACCGAGCAGCATTGGCAGTGGCGCGGTACTGACCTGCGTGGCAATCCGGTGGAGTTGCGTGATCTGCCACTGCTGGATTTACCGATGGAAAACGCCGCGCTGGCGCTCCAGGCCTACCTGTTGCTGGGCTTGCCCTGGGAAGCCGGGCAAATTGTCCAGGCGTTGCAGGCGACCCGTGTGGTCGGGCGCCTTGATCGCCGTCAGTTCGATTGGCAAGGCAAGCGCCTGAACCTGTTGCTGGACGTCGGCCATAATCCCCATGCGGCGCAGTACCTGGCCGAGCGCCTCGCACGACGGCCCGTGGCGGGGCGGCGCCTGGCGGTGTTCGGACTGCTGTCCGACAAGGATCTGGATGGCGTTGTCGAGGCGTTGAATGCTAGTGTCCAGCACTGGGCGGTGACGCCGCTGGATTCGCCGCGCACGCGTACGGCCGCTGAGTTGCACGGCGCTTTGCAGCGTCATGGCGCTCCAGTGCAAGCCTACGCCAGCGTGGCCGCCGCCCTGGAAGGGCAGTGTGCCCTGGCGACGGCCGATGACGAAATCCTGCTGTTCGGATCATTTTTTTGTGTTGCCGAGGCCCTTCAATGGTTGGCCCGGCGCTCCACGGAGGAAGCTGCAGATGGCATTGCTGGATAAGGCGTACAAGCAGCGCATGGTCGGGGCCCTGGTGTTGGTGGCCCTGGCGGTGATTTTCCTGCCGATGCTGTTTTCCCGTCAGGACGAGCAGCGCCAGGTCACGGTCGACGCGCCAGCCGCGCCCCAGGCGCCTTCGGTGCCGCCCGTACAGGTCGAGCCCGTGGTCGTGCCTGAGCCCCAGGCGTTGCCTCAAGAGCCTGTGCCAAGCGACGAGGAACTGGCCGAGCAACCTGTTGTGCCTTCCACGCCGATAGCACCTGCGCCTGCCACGCCGGCTCCCGCCGCGCCGAGCAAGCCGGCTGTCGCACCCGTGCCTGTTCCGGCGACGCCGGCGGTCAAGCCGGCCCCGAGCCAGCCGATCACCGCTGCTCCGACCAAGCCGGACACGACCCAGAGCCGTGTGGATGCCAATGGCCTGTCGGTCAGCTGGTCGGTGCAACTGGCCAGCCTGACCAGTCGTGAAAGTGCCGAAAACCTGCAGAAAACCTTGCGCAGCCAGGGCTACAACGCCTATATCCGTTCCGCCGATGGCAAGAACCGGGTGTTTGTCGGTCCGCTGATCGAGCGCGCCGAGGCCGACCGACTGCGTGACCTGCTCAGCCGCCAGCAGAACCTCAAGGGTTTCGTGGTGCGCTTCCAGCCAGAGCGCGGCTGACAGCGTTTTAGCTGATTTGAATCACGCAGCTTACCGACAGCCCTGCGCTCTGCTAAAATGCGCCGCCTTATCCGTCTGTAGGCTGCACCGTGCCATTTACCTGGGTTGACTGGGCGATCGTTGCGATCGTCGCCATCTCCGCATTGATCAGTCTGAGCCGCGGCTTCGTCAAGGAAGCCCTCTCGCTGCTGACCTGGATCATCGCGGGAGTCGTCGCCTGGATGTTTGGTGGTTCGCTGTCCCAGTACCTCGCCGGATACATCGAAACTCCCTCGGCCCGCGTGATCGCGGGCTGTGCCATCTTGTTTATCGCCACCTTGCTGGTGGGCGCAATGATCAATTATCTGATCGGCGAACTGATTCGCGTCACCGGGCTTTCCGGGACGGACCGGTTCCTGGGCATGGCCTTCGGCGCGGCGCGTGGCGCGTTGCTGGTGGTCGTGGCCGTCGGGCTCTTGAGCCTGGGGCCGGTACAGCAGGATACGTGGTGGCAGGAGTCCCGGCTCGTGCCACAATTTCTATTGGTCGCAGACTGGTCCAAAAACCTGATCCTGGGTTGGAGCAGTCAGTGGCTTGCCAGCGGTATCAGCGTACCCGCTGAAATACCGTTCAAGGAACACCTCTTGCCGACGGCCAAAACGCCGCAGTAAGTGTGTTCAGTTCAGATCCATTAAGTAGGGGTTGCGTCGCATGTGTGGCATCGTCGGTATCGTCGGTAAGTCGAACGTCAATCAGGCGCTGTATGACGCGCTAACCGTGCTCCAGCACCGCGGCCAGGACGCTGCCGGTATCGTGACCAGCCATGACGGCCGGTTATTCCTGCGCAAGGACAACGGCCTGGTGCGTGACGTGTTCCACCAGCGTCACATGCAGCGCCTGGTCGGCCACATGGGTATCGGCCACGTGCGCTACCCCACCGCGGGCAGCTCGACGTCGGCTGAAGCCCAGCCGTTCTACGTCAACTCGCCTTACGGCATCACCCTGGCGCACAACGGCAACCTGACCAACGTCGAGCAACTGGCCAAGGAGATCTACGAGTCTGACTTGCGCCACGTCAACACCAGTTCCGACTCGGAAGTGATGCTCAACGTGTTCGCCCATGAGCTGGCCCAGCGCGGCAAGCTGCAGCCGACCGAAGAAGACGTGTTCGCCGCCGTGACCGACGTGCACAACCGTTGCGTGGGCGGCTACGCAGTCGTGGCGATGATCACCGGCTACGGCATCGTCGGTTTCCGCGATCCCCACGGCATCCGTCCGATCGTGTTCGGCCAGCGTCACACCGACGAAGGCGTCGAGTACATGATCGCCTCGGAAAGCGTGTCCCTGGACGTGCTGGGTTTCACCCTGATCCGCGACCTGGCCCCGGGCGAAGCGGTCTACATCACTGAAGATGGCAAGCTGCACACCCGTCAGTGCGCGACCAACCCGTCCCTGACCCCGTGCATCTTCGAACACGTCTACCTGGCGCGTCCGGACTCGATCATCGACGGCATCTCGGTCTACAAGGCGCGCCTGCGCATGGGCGAGAAGCTGGCCGACAAGATCCTGCGCGAGCGTCCGGAACACGACATCGACGTGGTCATCCCGATCCCGGACACCAGCCGCACCGCGGCCCTGGAACTGGCGAACCACCTGGGCGTCAAGTTCCGCGAAGGCTTTGTGAAGAACCGCTATATCGGCCGGACCTTCATCATGCCGGGCCAGGCCGCACGGAAAAAATCCGTACGCCAGAAGCTCAACGCAATCGAACTGGAATTCCGCGGCAAGAACGTGATGCTGGTGGATGACTCCATCGTCCGTGGCACCACCTGCAAGCAGATCATCCAGATGGCCCGCGAAGCCGGCGCCAAGAACGTGTATTTCTGCTCTGCGGCCCCGGCCGTGCGCTACCCGAACGTCTACGGCATCGACATGCCGAGCGCCCACGAGCTGATCGCGCATAACCGCACGACCCAGGACGTGGCCGACCTGATCGGTGCCGACTGGCTGATCTACCAGGACCTGCCGGACCTGATCGAAGCGGTAGGCGGCGGCAAGATCAAGATCGAGCAGTTCGATTGCGCGGTATTCGACGGCAAGTACGTCACCGGCGACATCGACGAGGTCTACCTGAACAGGATCGAGAACGCGCGTAACGATGCGTCCAAGGCCAAGACCCAGGCGGTCAGTGCGATCATCGATCTGTACAACAACTGAGTCACCAACCGGCCCCGAGGGGCCGGTTTGCGTTTAACCGATTACAGGAGTGGCAGCATGAGTCAGGATTGGGATGCCGGTCGGCTGGACAGCGACCTTGAAGGCGTAGCGTTCGATACCCTGGCGGTTCGCGCGGGTCAGCACCGTACACCGGAAGCCGAACATGGCGACCCGATGTTCTTTACCTCCAGCTACGTGTTCCGCACCGCTGCCGACGCCGCGGCGCGGTTTGCCGGCGAGGTACCGGGCAACGTCTACTCGCGCTACACCAACCCGACCGTGCGTGCGTTCGAAGAACGCATCGCCGCCCTGGAAGGCGCCGAGCAAGCCGTGGCGACCGCCACCGGCATGGCTGCGATCATGGCCGTGGTGATGAGCCTGTGCAGTGCCGGCGATCACGTGCTGGTATCGCGCAGCGTCTTCGGTTCGACCATCAGCCTGTTCGAAAAGTACTTCAAGCGTTTCGGTGTGGAAGTCGACTACGTGCCCCTGGCGGACCTGTCCGCTTGGGATGCTGCCATCAAGGCCAATACCAAGCTGCTTTTCGTCGAGTCGCCTTCCAACCCCCTGGCCGAACTGGTGGACATCGCCGCACTGGCGGAAATCGCCCACGCCAAGGGCGCCATGCTGGTGGTCGATAACTGCTTCTGCACCCCGGCGCTGCAGCAACCGCTGAAGCTGGGCGCGGACGTGGTGGTGCATTCGGCAACCAAGTTCATCGACGGCCAGGGCCGTTGCATGGGCGGCGTCGTGGCCGGTCGTGGCGAGCAGATGAAAGAAGTGGTGGGTTTCCTGCGCACCGCTGGGCCGACCCTCAGCCCGTTCAACGCCTGGATTTTCCTCAAGGGCCTGGAAACCCTCGGCCTGCGCATGAAAGCCCATTGCGCCAACGCCCAGGCCCTGGCCGAGTGGCTGGAGCAGCAGGACGGCATCGAGAAAGTGCACTACGCCGGCCTCAAGAGCCATCCGCAACATGACCTGGCCCTGCGTCAGCAGCGCGGTTTCGGTGCGGTGGTGAGCTTCGAGGTCAAGGGCGGCAAGGAAGGCGCCTGGCGCTTCATCGACGCGACCCGGTTGATTTCCATCACCGCCAACCTGGGCGACAGCAAGACCACGATTACCCACCCGAGCACCACTTCCCACGGTCGCCTGTCGCCCCAGGAACGTGAATCGGCGGGTATTCGTGACAGCCTGATCCGCGTTGCGGTCGGCCTGGAAGACGTGGCGGACCTGCAAGTCGACCTGGCCCGCGGGTTGGCGGCCTTGTGATCGAGCTGGCTACGCCGCCGAGCGGCACTCATGGCCGGGTTGCACTGGTTACGGGCGCCGCACGGGGCATTGGCCTGGGCATTGCCGCCTGGCTTATTTGTGAAGGCTGGCAGGTGGTGCTGACCGATCTGGATCGCGAACGCGGGTCCAAGGTGGCGAAGAGCCTGGGTGACAATGCCTGGTTCATCGCCATGGACGTGGCGGATGAGGGGCAGGTTGCCACCGGTATCGCCGAGGTGCTTGGACAGTTCGGACGGCTAGACGCGCTGGTGTGCAACGCGGCCATCGCCGATCCGCACAACATCACCCTCGAAAGCCTGGACCTGGCTTATTGGAATCGGGTCCTGGCGGTGAACCTGGGTGGGCCGATGCTGCTGGCCAAGCACTGCGCGCCGTATCTGCGCGCCCACAACGGCGCCATCGTCAACCTGGCCTCGACCCGCGCTGCGCAGTCAGAACCGGACACAGAAGCCTATGCGGCGAGCAAGGGCGGCCTGCTGGCCCTGACTCATGCCCTGGCAATCAGCCTTGGGCCGGAGATCCGGGTCAACGCTGTCAGCCCCGGCTGGATCGATGCACGGGATCCGTCCCAGCGTCGCGCGCAACCCCTGACCGACGCCGATCACGCCCAGCATCCGGCGGGCAGGGTAGGGACGGTAGAGGACGTGGCGGCCATGGTGGCGTGGCTGTTGTCGCGCAATGCCGGTTTTGTCACGGGGCAGGAGTTCGTGGTGGACGGCGGCATGACCAAGAAAATGATTTATGAGTGAGGACGGTTGCCGGTACCGTTTGAAACTGTTTTGAAAAAACTTCAACCCTGCTATTGACTTAGCTTCGGTACCTGCGTAAATTTCGCGGCCTCAACGAAGCAAAGGGTGATTAGCTCAGCTGGGAGAGCGTCTGCCTTACAAGCAGAATGTCGGCGGTTCGATCCCGTCATCACCCACCATGTTTTACGAGAGTTTTGCGAAAGCAAGACGGAAGCTGTCAAAAGCCTCCACCGACGCGCAGCGGTAGTTCAGTCGGTTAGAATACCGGCCTGTCACGCCGGGGGTCGCGGGTTCGAGTCCCGTCCGCTGCGCCATATTTTCCGAAGCAGGTTCGCCTGGTTCGAGATCCAGACCCAAGGGTTTTGATCAGACGAGTTAACTGGACGCAAGTCCATAGCGATACGCAGCGGTAGTTCAGTCGGTTAGAATACCGGCCTGTCACGCCGGGGGTCGCGGGTTCGAGTCCCGTCCGCTGCGCCATATCTGCTTCGAGGCCCACTGAACGCCTTGAAGCTAGGAAGAAAGCTGCAAAGCTCCTTCTAGTCGATAGCAAAGACCCTGGTCGAAAGACCGGGGTTTTTTGTTTTCGGCGTACTGCGATCTATGGGTTGGATTCTGTGGCGAGGGAGCTTGCTCCCGCTGGGCTGCGAAGCAGCCCTTGGTGTAGGTGGCTTCAGAACCCCAATTTATCCCGCAACCCGTAATACCAAGCCCCCATCGCCGCAAAAGGCGTACGCAACAACTGACCGCCGGGGAAGGGGTAGTGGGGCAGGTCCGCAAACGCATCAAAACGCTCAGCCTGCCCACGCAGCGCCTCGGCCAGCACCTTGCCCGCCAAGTGCGTATACGTCACGCCGTGACCGCTGCAGCCCTGGGAATAATAAATGTTATCTCCCAGCCGCCCGACCTGCGGAAGACGCGACAGCGTCAGCAGGAAATTGCCGGTCCAGGCGTAATCGATCTTCACATCCTTGAGCTGCGGGAATGCCTTGAGCATCTTCGGCCGAATGATCGCCTCAATGTTCGCCGGATCCCTCGCGCCATATACCACGCCGCCACCGAAGATCAGACGCTTGTCGCCTGTCAGCCGGTAGTAGTCGAGCAAGTAGTTGCAGTCTTCGACGCAATAATCCTGTGGTAACAGGCTACGAGCCAGCTCATCGCCCAACGGCTCGGTGGCGATCACCTGAGTACCGCAAGGCATCGACTTGGCCGCCAACTCCGGCACCAGATTGCCCAAGTAAGCGTTACCGGCCACGATAATGAACTTGGCCCTGACCTTGCCCTGCGGCGTATGCACAACCGGACTGGCACCGCGCTCGATGTGCACCGCAGGCGACTGCTCATAAATCACCCCACCCAGCGACTCCACCGCCGCCGCTTCGCCCAGCGCCAGGTTGAGCGGATGAATATGCCCACCGCTCATATCGAGCATGCCGCCCACGTACTCGTCGCAAGCCACCACCTCGCGAATGCGCCGCTGGTCCAGCAGTTCCAGCTGGGTATGACCGAAACGCTCCCATAAACGCTTCTGCGACTCCAGGTGGCCCATCTGTTTAGCGGTGAGGGCGGCGAATACACCGCCGTCCTTCAAATCACACTGAATCTGATACTTCGCCACCCGCTCGCGAATGATCCGTCCGCCCTCGAACGCCATGTTGCCCAGCAACTGCGCCTGCTGAGGACCGACGCTGCGTTCGATCACATCAATGTCGCGGCTATAACTGTTAACGATCTGCCCACCGTTGCGACCCGAAGCGCCAAAGCCGACCTTGGCCGCCTCAAGCACAGTGACCTTGAAACCGTTCTCCAGCAAAAACAGCGCAGAAGACAACCCCGTATACCCCGCACCGATCACGCATACATCGGTTTCCACATCGTCCTGCAGGGCTGGGCGCGACGGCGCCGGGTTGGCCGATGCGGCGTAATAGGACGCTGGGTAGGTTGTGTTCGTCATTCTGGAACCTCTGTTTTATATTTTTTACGAATGCGACGATCCTACCCGAGATAAAAATCGGCCGCCAGCCACCCCCGATTCTTCGTTGCGGCGGCGAAATTAAATATTTTGCATATTCATAGGGTTAGGTGAAAAAAAGGTGTTGACACCCCTCCGGAATTCCGTAGAATGCCGCCTCACAGCAGGCACGTAGCTCAGTTGGTTAGAGCACCACCTTGACATGGTGGGGGTCGTTGGTTCGAGTCCAATCGCGCCTACCAAACAAAATCCGCTCTGCTGGGCGGTCTAGAAGGGCCCACCGAAAGGTGGGCCCTTTTTTGTTGGCGCACACATAAGGACATGGTCATGCGGGTTGTCACTTCCCTAACTTTTCTTGCTGTAGCACTTGCTGGTTGCTCTGGAATACCTTCAGTTCCATATGAAGAGCCTACTCAATCAGAGGGCGTGGCGCGTGTTCGCGTTATCACGAACTCCGATGTGTACGGAGATAGCGTCGTCGGTAGTTGTGCTCCTGCTACCCGGCATAAAATGGCTGAAGCCGGACGTTTCGGGCGGGACGGGACAGCGAACATCAACTATCCGCAGTATCCCCTGAAATCGGCGAGCGTTGGCGTACCGAAAAGAGTTTGGCCCAGTCTTATCCAGTACATCCCTGCGATTCGGAGGGGGGAAGGGGCTTACCAAGAGGTCGTAACCGAGTATCGCGTCAGAACGGATCTGCCATTCCAGATTGCAACCTGGGGCGCGACCATTGCGGGCAATGGCAACACTTATCGGACCTGTGGTGGCCAGGCGCTCGTCTACAAGCTGGAACCAGGGAAAGATTACGAAGCGGTGGTAGGGGTGGATGGCAGTCTAAACAAAGATGGCGAGCAAGCGCTTATTTGCATGTTGGCGGTTCTCGAACTGAGCGCGGTGCCTGGCACTTCCATTGTGGTCCCACAAAAGCTAACGCCTGCTGCGGCTCCGCAGGTGGTCTGCAAAAACTAGCAAGTACAGCCCGCCATCGAGCGGGGTTTGCGTCTAGCAGAAGCGAGAAAGCCCCGACTTAGGTCGGGGCTTTTGCGTTGCGGCGAATAAAGAGAGGGCGGTTTCAGGTTGCGCGCGAACACGTCCTGACGCAAATCAGGGGCTGTCCTCAGTTTTTACGTCCCCCAGTTTTTACGTCGGTTGGCGAGATTCGAGTTTGTGGGCTATTCCTTGGTGTTCCGACATTGGGTCAGGTCAAGGCGCGAGCCATGAGCAATCAAGCGCAAGTTGATGCCTTGGAGCACTTGCTCTCGATCGTCAAATCGAGCGAAGTAAGCACTGCGGCATACAAGACTTTCGAGAATGCACAGGCCATCACTGATGGCTAGCGCAGCCACGTGTTGCTAAGCGGCCAAGCGATCCACCCGCCAGTTTTTTCTCTCAAGGACGAGCCATGTTAACGGTCAACGAGATCCTTGTTTTCGATTGCGCCGATGAGGGCGTGGAGCAACTGGTGCGGGAGGAAAAGATCCGACGTTTCAGCAGCAAACTGCCCAGGGCGGCATTCTGGAGCACGTACGTGGCGCCACGGCTCGCCGCCGACGAATCGGCGCTGCTTCTGCCAACGTTCAATGATTGGGTAGCAGCACCCATTGCGAGCGGCAGGTCCCGCGGGCAATTCGTCTCCGTGTCTTCGAGCAGTCCGTTCGCGCCTGCCGGGCGCTTGGACGGTGCACCTACCGGTCTGGCATTGCAAAGCACACAGGAAAAAATATTCACCTCGATCGACGCGCTGATCACCGCGCTACGAGGGCATGTCGCAGCCACGGATAACAGGCAAAAAGAAGAGCGCCTGGCGCTCGATGTCCTCGCCAACGTCAAGATGTTCGAACGTTATGTGCTGGACCGATTGATAGGGAATATCCAGCGGGCTATCGCCAACAGAGAACGCAACTGCCCTGAGGGCGAGTCGTACTACGGCCGCGGCGCCACACTGGATTGGACTCGGGACATTGTCGTCGCCCTCGCAAACGAACTGCCGCTGACCCGGCTGTATAAAAAGGTCGCCGCTATCCACGACTTCTGCCGTTGCAACAGATTCAAGACGCCAAATCGAGGCACTACCCAAGGTATGCGCATCGAGAACGAGAAATACAGCCTTGCGGAGGACAACCTCTGGATCGTCAACCAGCGCAGCCTGAACAACTCCATCTGGGCAGGTAAATCCGGCTCGGCGATGGATATGGTTTACGCCGCCAAGCAAATGGGTATCGATGACGATGATAGCCTTGCCGCACTGGCGTTCTGTATTGTCGCCTTCTTTCATTTCATGCCGACCAGCCAGAGTTCGACCCACACGTACCACGAGGTCATGACCGGCGCGACGAGCGTGCATAAAGGAATCGAAACGTTCTACAAGGCTGCGGAAGTTCCCGGTGGGCAGGACGTGTTTCGCCAATTGCAAAGCCGACCCAGTCTTTGGAAACCAGACGACAGCGTCCAGCGCTGCCCCGGCTGCAATACCTCCTTTGGCGTCTTTACCCGTAAGCACCACTGTCGAGCGTGCGGCGGCATTTTTTGTGATAACTGCAGCAAAGAGACGAAGGTGGTACCAATGCCGGCTATCCGGCCGGGGAAAGCGCCCGAGACAGGGAATCTGCGCGTCTGTAAATCCTGTGCTAGCGGCTGATTGCTGCCGGAAAACGGGGCAGACCACGATAGCCCGGCCTGCGCTGGGCTTCTTGTATCTGCCTATCTGCTCTTGGCCGAATCGTAGACGCTGCTTCGTTCCCGCTTGCCGACGGTCAGCACCAGGATGACAATTCGTCCATCCTCAACGGTCATTGGCGATATCTGCCTCGGCCTCGCTGATGAGATCGTCGAGAGATACTCGAACGGGTGTTTCGTTGGCATCGAGCCGTGCCTTGACCAAGTGAACCAGTTCCAGTTCGTCCAGACGCTCAACCATCGCCTCGTACACGTTGGCAGGAACCATGTAACCCATAACGCGGTTGTGATTCAGCACGGCCACGGGCAAGCCGTTGGCGCCGCTCAGGACGGCAGAGGAGTTCTTCTTGAGTTCGGATACGCTGACGGCCACATCGGCCAGAATATTCTGCATAGATAAGACTCCGATTTAGGTCGTTAATCTGGTCTTTTGGTGCTGTGTAGGCAAGCGTTCAGCGTTCCAACCGCTCGTTCAAAGGTTGGATGGAGCTTGGCTGCGCCGGACGTTTTTATTTCGGGGAAAAGGGTGGCGGAAAGGGAAAAGGGGACGGATTTTTTTGCCGCTGCTGTAAAACTGCGACGTAGGAGGTTTCTGAAAATGTTTTCAAGGGCGCTAATCAGGTCCTGAGCCCCTCGCCGGAGGTTTTCCATCGCGTTACGCTCTGGATATTTTCAGGAAAAAGATTTGGTAAAACGGTGGATAGGCGTATCGCTGGTTTGACTACCGGCTGCTCGCTGCCATGCATCGAGCCTTGATTTCACTGTATAGTATTTGAGCAATTCGATAGATTTGGTGACGTTATGACAGTAGCAGCTCAAAGCAAAGGCCCTTGGTCGGGGCCGACCATCGCCATGACTATGGTTGCGGCATGCTTGGTCATGACTGATCAAATGGCGCATGCGGAAGTAGTGCCAGCCAAACAATCAACTGCAGCAGCGAAGCGGACCCAGGCGAATGTGCAGGATCTAGTGAAAAGTGTTGTTGGCGAACTGCGCAGGCTCGAAACCGACATGAGTAAATACACCAGGATTTTGTGCGAGGCAGACGTTCCAGAATGCCATCTGGAAGACCATCCTTTTGGCTTGATCGCAGACAACCTGAGGTTTGTAGAGAAGAGGCTCCGTGAAGCAGGTACTCCGGTCGGGCGCGAAAAAGAATTCAATACGCTGCTTCGAGCTGTAGCGAAGGCGCGCTCGGTCGCGGCGATGAATGATTCCCTGATACGTCAACGCACGATCGTCCCGAATGTCATCGAGAGTGATATCGACTTGGAAGGGCTGAAAACCCTGACGACCCGCAACACGCAGCGTCTGATCGATCAAATCGGATAGTGGTTATTCGAGTCGAAATCCATCCTGAATTGCAGGCTGATATCGAGTTGGCACTCGCAGCCCATCCTTTTGCACTAGACCAGATAATTAAAGATTTTACCGTCTGCATGGTTAGCAAAGGTCAGACACTTCCCAGTTATATGGGGTGTGATCAGCCATATCACGAGCCGGCAGCGGCTCGATCCGGCCAACTTCGCCATATTCATATCGCTCTACCACCCCAAACGTTCAGGGCTTCCGATCGGCAAGCCTACAGAAAATGCGACATAAAGCGGCCGCAGCTGGATGCCGCTTTAGTCTACGTACAGGGCGAGCTTTACGAAGACCGATACATGATCCTGGCATTCTTCGCGCCGTATGCGCACGACAAGGCGAAGGTCAATGCCGTGATGACTAGGCTTGGGATACTGGCAAAAAAATTCCGAGACGAAAACTGAATTATGATGAAAAACTGTTTGAGGACGCTTGGAGCTAGCCTTGCTAACAGTATAGTGATCCCCGTTGCTTGGGTATCGGGGCTTGCGACGATAGGATTCGTGTGGGGCATGATAGAGTTTTCGTCCGGTAAGCTTACCGTCGAAGGACGTCAGCTCTTCCTGGCTTCTATTTCTATTTTTTGCCTCGCTATATGGCACTTGATACGGCGCAAGAGACGAGCAAAAGCACTTGTAGCGTCCATCAACCTAAAAGAAGGCCTGAGCCTTGACGATACTCAGTTGCTCGGCTTTCCAAGCCCCCTATTTTTTGCCTTTGACCCTTCCAACAAAAAACTCACTCAATGCCAAAGCGCCACCGGCGATTATCAAGTTCGAGACTTCACGTGGGTAACAGGCTGGCAGTTTGAGTGGCAACAGATTGACAGCAAGGTATCGGGCGGCGTGCTTCAAATAGTCGATGGGGCGGGCATGGGCGTTCCAGTCGACGAGATTCGGCGTAGATTCATAAGATTCACATTGGTTCTGATGGTTGCCGATACAAGTCATCCTCCGCTCCGTTTTCCAATGAGCCGGAGCGCAGCTGAAGGGTGGTGTGCTCGGTGCAATATGCTTTTCAAGTGCTGAACCCGGGAAAGCGGGGGACAGACCGATTATGAGACTGGTCGATTTTAGACGGACCAAAATTGTGGTCTGTCCCCCTCGGTTCCCCTGAGCCCAAAAGCGTTACCGGCGTTAGCTTCCTTCCGGGAACCTTCAGTTGGTTCCGCATCAACCCGAGGTGGTGTCGAGTCCGATCGTAAGAAGCACAGCAGTGTGAGGAGCAGGATGAAGCGAAAAATGAAGCGGGATAGCTTGGACATTGTCGACACCTGAAGTTGAAGTCGACTCCTATTGTCTATATCCGCTCTCGCAGTTCCACTCAACTCGGTGTAATTACGCTGTGCCAGCTTTTGACGGTCAACAATCGAAGAAACGAGGACAGACCACAACTATGGGGAGGTTGAGTACAGGTGAGCTCTAATCGTGGTCTGCCCCTAATTCACTCAGCGCCGGGCTTCTTTTATCTGCCTACCGATTCTTGGCCGAATCGTAGACGCTGCTTCGTTCCCGCTTGCCGACGGCCAGCACTAGGATGACAATCCGTCCATCCTCAACGCGGTACACGAGTCGGTAGCCGGCGCCGCGCAATTTGATCTTGTAGCAGTCCTTCATGCCGTGAAGCGCATCTCCTGGCACTCGTGGCCCGGCCTGCCGTTCTTGGAGCTTTCGCAAGAACTGGAGGCGGATGGTGCCGTCGAGTTTGCGCAGTTCCTTCAGCGCTTTCGGATCCCACTCGACTCCGTACTCAACGGCCATTGGCGATATCTGCCTCGGCCTCGCTGATGAGATCGTCGAGAGATACTTGAACGGGTGTTTCGTTGGCGTCGAGCCGTGCCTTGACCAAGTGAACCAGTTCCAGTTCGTCCAAGCGCTCAACCATCGCCTCGTACACGTTGGCAGGGACCATGTAACCCATAACGCGGTTGTGATTCAGCACGGCCACGGGCAAGCCGTTGGCGCCGCTCAGGACCGCAGAGGGATTCTTCTTGAGTTCGGATACGCTGACGGCCACATCGGCCAGGATATTCTGCATAGCTAAGACTCCGATTTAGGTCGTTATTCTGGTCTTTTGATGCTGTGTAGGCAAGCGTTCAGCGTTCCAATCCCTCGTTCTAAGGTTGGATGGAGCTTGACCGCGCCGGACATTTTTGTTTCGGGAGAAAGGAGGGCGGGAAAAGGGAAAAGGAGAGGGTTTTTTGCCGCTGCGACTTATGAAGGCTCAAACGAGAGCCGCGAAAGGTATTGACGCAAATTCCTACACAAACCTCGGAAACCAGCGCATTGCAGCATCTGGATAGGCAACTTATTGTCTCTATATCGCCCAGATGGCGATTCGGGTTTGGCGACTCGATTGAATGAAGCGCAGAAGCTTCTGCTCCTTATCAATTGAAGAGGTACTGCTCATGACCCGATACATGCCCATTACCGGCATCGACTGCATCCCCGCAACCCTGCTCATCGACACCGAAGCGCCTCTGGACGTCCTTTTCGAAACCGCCGATTACCGCATCCGAACGGTGACCCAAGTCTTGGAAAATATCGCGTTTCGCTCGGACATCAGCTCAGACACCGTGGTGCTCACTGATTTTTGTAAATTGCTGACCACGTCATTGCGCGATGGCTGTGATGTCATGGATGTGATCGGAAGACGATTGCGGGCGCAGGTGGCGGAATAATGAAAACGGGCGACTAATCAGTCGCCCGTTTTCATAAAGCTTGGGAGAAAATTCAAGAGGGCAGGGCATGTGTCCCCATTGACTGCAGGATGGGTAAAGAAGAGGCGAAGCCAAAGAACAAGGAAACCCATACTCAGGCAGGCGAATGTTCAGCTCCATGCCCAGGCTGCGCATGAAGATCAATGCCTAGCGCATGAATGACCTTGAGTACGGTATCGAATCTCGGCTTTGATCCAGGTGCGAACGCCTTCTACAAGCTTTCTCGGCCCCTGCCAGAGTCTTTAGCAATCTGCGCCATGCCTTGGGCCTTGGCGACATAACCGATCGCTCGGAGAAACTCCTCGCTATCACCATCAATCAGCACTTGAGAAAAGTACTCACTGATTGCTTCGTCGCTATCGAGCAGTGCCGCCATGTCAAATGTCGTCAAGTGTTGGCTCATGTTCAAATTTCCTTTGCCAATTTCTTAGCTCAAAACCCTGGTCTGTCCCTAGTCTTTCGCCATCCCTTTTTTGGGGCGGCTTCGCCACCCAGCGGGAGCAAGCTCCCTCGCCACGGGATTTGTGGTGTCGCGGCTCAGGCAGCCAAAGGCCAACCAATACGCGCTGCACGGCGTAGGCTCGCCTTAACAACCAAACGATGGAACGGGGCAATAACGAAAATGTAGGCCCGGCCCAGACGGTTGTGGCACTGCACCACGGTTGAAAAAACCAGTTGGCGACTACCTTCCTGCTCTACCTCTCCAGAACACAGGATCGATATGCGGAAGTCGAGGTGCTTGTCGTCCTCTCCCAACACGATTTCAGTCTGGTCGGTGCTGTAGACCTTGAAGATTTGAATCCGATGGGCAAGTGTCGCCAAATGCCTGGCTGTCTTGAGACCAAAACAGGCAACGACAGTGTCTCGGACTTTCATGAGCCATCCGATCCAGGATGGCTGGTGGGAAAGGATGAATCGAGCGAGCACCTCTGGATCGCTGGATGTGCCCGCAGGGAGTCGAATCGCAAAGGCGTCCGCCAAGTTCGTCGACTTGTAAAGGTGGGTGACGCCGGACCTCGAGGGGACCGGCACAGACATAATGAGCTCAAATTCTCGGGGCATCGGGGATCTCTTCCTGAGTGCTAACTACCAATTAGATGACATGCCATGTCGCGTTTCTTGTTGGGAGGCGGCCACTTCTCCTTGTCGGATACTGAGCCCGATCAGCGCATCATACAGCGCCTGCTGCCCCGCGGGCAGGACAGGGAGCAACGTCGCGCGGCGCTTGTCGGCATCGAACCAGGATTCAACCAACCATCCCACCAGATAGAGCGCCGAAAGGCATCCGCCAGCGGTTGCGACGTTGCCCCGGCATACAAGAGGCTGGTCCACGGGCTCAAGTCCCAGGGCTTGCAAGCCCGATCGTGCATCCGGGTGTGTCGTTGCTCGGCCGCTGAGCAGCCCAAGCCGTTGGAGAATGAAAGCGCCGGCGCAGATGGAGCCGATTCGCTGGCGTTTGGGGTCAAGTTCAAACGACGGCAGGAAATCCGGGGAGGCCAGTGCGGCGGGTATTCCTTCCTTGCCGCTGGCGAACAATACCGCGTCGGCACTATTGGCCTCGGAAAGCGGACCGTGCACCGAAACAGGCAGGCCATGCGCCGATCGTACGACAGGGCTGGAACCCAATATTCGGACGTGCCAGTCCTCGGTGTTGCGGCCTAAGATGTCCCACATCAGGAATAGGTCGATATCGGTGAATTGGTCGAAAGCAACCAGGACGATTTTCTTCAAGGCGAGCTCCATGAAAAGTGCTGGCGTGCAAAACGCAACGGCCATCTTTGCTGGTGTTCGCAGGGTATCGATCGGTTGCGCGCCATACACAGCCTGTATGGCGATAAATAAGGAGCGAAATAACGGATGGAAAAACTAACGCGTCACCATTGGATCGCGGCTGGTTTCGAGGCCCTCGACCAGACAGGGCATATTGGCGTGTCAGCCGAGAGTCTATCGCGCCGATTGAATGTGACCCGCGGATCGTTCTATCACCATTTCCGCAATCGCGAAGACTTTGTTCGCACCTTGCTGGCCGCTTGGGAAGAAGACTACACGGAGCGCATGCTCGCTTTTGCGGCCCAGGGTCGTAGCGCGGGCGAAATCTTGAAACGCTACTTGAGTGTTGCCGCTGAGAAACAACCTGGGCGAGAAGTTTCCATCCGAGCCTGGTCGCTGCACGATCCGTTGGTAGGCGAGTTTCAGCAGCGTGTTGACACACGACGATTGGACTTCGCGATACGGACGTGTCGTCGCTTGGCCCATAGGCCAGGCGAAGCAGAAGTGATGGGGCAGGTGGCCCACTTGTGCTTGATTGGGGGGCAACAGGCAGGGCTGCGGCGTGATGCCGCTCGTTTCAACCGTTTCGTGCATCGAGCCTTTTCGCTTTTCGAAGGGGTTCTCCCACCGTGGCGGTCCAGGTCGTAAGAAGAAATGAGCAGGGGAGTGCCTGACTTGATAGCGTCGTGGAAAAGGGCCATGAATGGGCCGCGAATGGGCAAACCGTGTGTTCCGATGTCTATTCGGGATGAGGACCGATAATGCCGTACAACTACACGAACGGCCGGTACTTGGTCTTCAAAGGCCGGGGCAGCGATGGGGCGCCCTTGGGTCGGATTCACCAGGACGGAATAGTTCGAAATCTTCAGGGTGAGCCGCTGTATTACGTAAACACGGACGAACATGCGTTCGTTTCGGTCGATTTTATCTTTCAAGGCGGTATACAAAAATGTAGCGGCACGTTTTATGTGCTCGGCGACAAAGTTCTTTTCACATTTTCCGAGATGACGGTCAAGCCACAGGGAAACGAGACCGAGGAGGAGGCGCTTCACAGGGAATTCAAAAAAAGGGCGTTAAGTTTGGCAGGGCAGATCGTCCAGGCGAAAAATGAGATGGTGCAGGCACGCTTGGATATGGCCTGGTCCAATTTAAATCTTTTCCGCCGTTTTCGTACCTTCTTGACGAGCCGAGCCCGTAGGGAGCGCACATCACCAGGGTGGCGTTACAGTGGGTTGGAAAGTGGTCATGAGCTCAAATCGAATGTCTCTTCATCGTCACTCGCGACAATGGTTTTGTGCGCTGCGGACGCAAGGAAAACGCGGGCAGACCACGATTATGAGGCGGTCCGATTACACATAAACTCAAATCGCGGTCTGTCCTCAGCCTTCTGGTGTCCGCCGTTTGAGGTGGGTTCTATAGCTGCACTTGCAGGACGTCCTCGTCGTAACTCGCGCTGGGAAAACATCCAGTCAATCTATACTCCGCGTTTTGTCCGGACACTCGTCAAATTGATTGGGAATTAAATGAAACAGGTAGTGTTGGCACTTTCGCTGGTCACATTGGCAGCCTGTATGCCTTATCAATCAGTGAGCTCGCCAGATCCAAATTGGATGCGTCTGGGTGGATATGAACCTGAAGGCTATCCGAGGACGTTTGTCGAGAACCTAAGCGGCGATTGCTCTTTGATTACCGAGTCATGGTCTGACAGTAGAATCAACGGTCGTATTCTGTGGAAGAAGCGGCAGTCTCGAGAGCCTGTTGCCTGTCCATAGGCGCCTGTGTAAGGGCCGACTTCGCGTCGGGAAGAGGGACAACCCACGATTTGAGACCGCCAGATTAATGTACGCAATATCGAGGGCTGTCCCAGTTGTTCTGACTCCCGCCCTTGGCTCGTAGCAGCGAAGCAATGGTGCTAAATTCTGCGCATCCAGCGTGTGGGCCCATCTGGCTCGGCGGGGATATTTAACGCCTCTCTCAACCGATTTTGTGGATATGGAAATTCAATGAACACACCTAAGCTTTCGATTGCGCTGTCCTGTGCTGTTGCAGTTTTGATGTTGAGCGGATGCGCTGCCTCTGTAAAAAGCGGCGGAACTGAAACGCTCGTCATTCAGGAGTCAGCCAAGCAGAACCTGGTCGTAAACTTCGAGGGGAATAGCAAGGTTCAACAAAACGAGGACTGGCCTCGCTTGAAGCGGGAGTGGAATGACGCCCTGCAAGTCGAAGCGACTCGCGCCGGCTACAGGCTTACAGGGGCTCAGGCATCAAGCCAGGAGGCCAAGGACGGTGTCGGTATCAAGATCAACGTGACCAATTTCCGTTACCTGACCCCAGGCGCTCGCTACGGAGCAGGGGTCATGGTGGGGAATGCGTGGGTCAATTCCAGTGCAGATTACTCGGACTTGAAATCAGGCCGCCTGATTGGAACTCGGACATACGACACGTCATCGTCTGCTTGGGAAGGTGTCATGTCGGCCATGACTCAAGAGCAGGTTCAGGCTATTTCTCAGAAAATCATAAGTGACATCAAGAGCGCAAAAGCCAAGTAATGCGATCTGGTTAACCGGCGTCATGAGTCGATGAATAAAGCGGGTTTCGGAAGAGCACGGATGAGTCAATGGAAAACACAGGGATTCTGGAGCAGGGCGTGGACCTTTGCGCTGCTGGTATTTCTCGCAGTGTTTACCTTTTACTCCGATGCGACCTGGTTGGGCGACGGCTCATCCAAGCCCAAGCAGGTCTTCAGCCCTGGCTTCATAGCATTCTGTGCGTTGGTGGCTGTGTTTGAACTGATCGTGCTAAATCATTTCTATGGTGCGAGTAGATGAGGCATAGCGATTCCTTTGCCGCTATAGCGGTTGAGTTTTAATGAGCGGTAGTGGCCAGTGGCTATTCTTTGATATGAGTTTTTTGTTATCTTTTTGGTTTCTCTAAAATTAAGGGCTTTCAGATGTCTGAAAAATTCATATCGGCTTGGTTCTATGCTTCGATGGAAAGTACAACCAGGCCGACCGGTTTGCCTGGAAGCAAAACCGAAACGGTTTATGACAAAAAAACTGTGGACTTGGATAATTATGCGGATTTGCTTCTGGAGACGTATGAGACATTCGATGAGCAGGGGTATGACGTTGTGAACGTAGTTCCGATTTCCGTGGCTCTATCAGAGGAATGTACTCAGAGAGGCGGGGCCTACGTTGGAGATGTTGCGTTCTCGGTTACGCGAGGAGCTGTGGTAATCGGAAAGAAGAAACTTCCTTAAGCTGCGGATGCTTTATTTTTTGGTCTTTCTGGATTATCCCGGATTAGGGCCATCCTCGGCAGCGCACTGGCCGCTGAGGTAGATGCGCGTCATGTGGCCACTTTCGGGTGTAGGTCAGCGTGCCATCGAGCCCGGGCCGGAGAGGGACCGGGGAAACCACGGTTATCAGAGTCGCGGTCAGTTCCCAGTTTCCCATCTCATGCCCGGCTGCATCCCTCCAGCTTCACACAATCCTGCCTCGGAACTTTTCCTTAAAATGATGTCAATTTGATAGCGTGTCGCGATGCTCAATAAAACAGGATCAACCAGTGCCAGGCTGTTTCCTGGCAGGCCCAGGAACGTATGAAATGAAAGTGATTCTTGCGATGGTATTGATGTTCAGCGGTTACGCCTTTGCCGGTTGTGGCAACATTGATGACCGTGACCAGCGCGCCTACTGCAATGCCAGGGTAAGCGGCAGCAGTTGCGGAAGCATCGATAATCGCGACTTGCGTGCGGCATGTAACGCAGAGCTGGGAGGCAGTTCTTGCGGCAACATCGATGATCGTGACCAGCGTGCCTATTGCAATGCCAAGCAGAGCGGCAGCAGTTGCGGCAGCATCGATAATCGTGACTTGCGTGCGCGATGCAACGCGGAGATGGGTAATAGTTCCTGCGGCAACATTGATGACCGTGACCAGCGCGCCTACTGCAATGCCACGACCGGCGGCAGTAGTTGCGGGAGTATCGACAATCGTGATCTGCGTGCTCAGTGTGAGTCCATGAAGCGCTGATTGGGGGCATCGGCGGCGGAATGGGTATGGAACCCTCCATAGCGTCTGCCGTGCGATGTATTCGCGTCGAAGCTGATGAAGCAACGCGTCCGAGGACGATTGATCAATGTCCAAGAAACTTCAGGAAAGCAAAACAGCGACAGCTGCTGACATTGAGCGCTCTATCCAGGCACTGAACAAAATGGCTGAACGCCTCTGGGGGGATGGTCGGGAGACTGAGGCGAAAGCTCTGCTTGATGCCTTGGATGCCTTAAACAGGGCGCTCGACAGGATCAGGATTGGGGAGAGCCGCAGGGTTCTTCATTAATGCTTGAGGGAAATGGGGACGCTCACGATATGAGTCGGGCCGATTACACGGGGCCCAAATCGTGGTCTGTCCCTGGCTCCACTGACCTGATGCTTGTTGGTCATTCAATGACCGTCGCGATTGCGCTGCAGCCACTCGTCAACGACCTCTCCAAGCGTCTTAGGCACGCCATCACGTATCCAGGCCATGAAGTCTCGGTCAAATTTGAAGTTGTCGCCGCAGTGCACCACCATGAATCGGCGGACGTTCTGTGTGTTTCGATAATCCTTGCAAACTGGCGTATCTCTTGTGAGCTGATCACTGTGCCAATTAAAACTCATGGGGCGGGCTCCGTATTGGATGGTCAGACCTATAAATCCATGACATCGGATGCTTGGCGTCTTGCAAGCGGTATCCACACGTCCACGTAACCCCTCCCTCGGGAGGGTTCGAAATCCGCGCTGTACTGCTCGAACTCAGGCGCGTCGGCTATCTCATATTCAGACTCAGGCAACCAATGATTGAAAATGGTGAAGAACGTCTGATGGATCGTCGAGATATGGCCTTGGTGTCGAAACACTCCATAGTTTTGCTGCGGCACCCTGAAATAACGAAAAGGCGGAGGAAGACTGTCGATGCAGGACACCTCTGTGCCGGCAATGTACTCAAAACTACCGTCCAGTCCAGGGTTACAGCACAGGCCATAGCTCCAGTTGTTCACCTGATCGGGGACCCGTCCCAGGTAGGGGGAGAACGCTTGCCACAAACCGACGATGCCTTCGTTCTTATCGAAGGTATAACGATCCCCCATACCTGCGATGAAAAACGCTGCCCTGGTTTCAAAGCGAGGTTCGGAGAGTGTTATGAGCTTCCTTTCTTTCATACGTAACGGTTCCACTAGCGAGAGATGTTCATCCTCGTTTCCACGCACCTGCTTCGGCGTGACTCCAAACAGATCGCAGAAGGCGCGAGTAAAGGCTTCATGGGAACCGTAGCCGGCATCCAGCGCTACTTGCAGAATGTCCGGCGCACCTCGACGCAAGGCCAGTGCTGCTTGGCTCAACCGCCGAGCACGGATGTACCGCATCACCGACCAGCCCGTCGACAACGCAAACAAACGGGCCAAGGCAAAGGGAGACAGGTTGCAATGGCGCGCGACACGTTCCAGATCGAGTTGGGATCCCAGCTCCAACTCGATGTACCACAGGGCCCTCTCGATATTCAGCATGACGGTCTCCATGAATGCTGAAAGCGACGTTATCAAATGCATGGGAAGAACATTTGATCGTTCTTGCGGTTTTTGCTTTCTACTGCCGTATAACGGGCTGCTGCCTACACTGGATTAACTCACTCATTCAAGGACCTGGAATGCTCATTGTTTTCAGCGGCCTGCCCGGCACCGGGAAAACGACTATCGCCCATGATCTCGCCGCTGCGACAGGTGCCGTGTACCTACGGATCGACACGATTGAGCAGGCGATTCGAAACTCGGGGGCGCTTGCGCAAGATGTGGGGCGCAGTGGTTACATGGCTGCCAACGAGCTGGCCCTGAGTAATCTTCGTTTGGGCCATGCGGTCGTCGTTGATTGTGTCAATCCAGTCCTCGACAGCCGAACCGCGTGGAGCGCAGTTGCCTCACGGGCGGGTAGTCGGTTGGTAAATATCCAAGTGATTTGCTCCGATAAACATGAACACCAGCGCCGGGTAGAAACGAGAGAAGGTGACATTCCCGGGCTGACGCCACCCAGCTGGCAATCTGTACTGGATCATGAATATGAGCCATGGGACGAAGCTCCGTTTTGCATAGACACAGCCATGGCCTCTGCGGCGCAAGCGATCTCGATGATCATCAATCGATTTCTGTCCAGGGAGTAGGATTGGGACCGGTAGAAGGTTGGCTTCGAAATGAATTGACCGGCGGTCCGACCGTTTGGAATTACCGCCGCCGGGTGAACTCCATTCATCGAGGAATATGTATTCCTCAATGGCGGTGAACACCGCCCGAGGCAAATGGAATGACGTCGTTCGAAGAATTCAGGGCCACATCCCATGAGCTTCTCAAAGAGCTGGATGCCGCGACGATTAAGATGATGATGTTGGTTTCTGCGAAAGAGGTATCCGGTCCTTTTTGGGAAGATGCCGCCCAGCGGCATCATGACGCTGTAGACGCCTGGCATTCCTTTCTCAATATCCCTACGGATTTCGCGGCGCGTCCACCTCTTCCCTGAGGGCGAGGAAAGAAGGGGCGCGAGTCGCGCTCCGCTGTTCTACTGCGTTGAAGGCGCTACAGTGATCCGTTGTGCTCGGACGGCTACAGATTCAGAAGATGGATTTTCCTTCTTGGCCTGGGGTGGGCTGGCAGGAACATCCGGTTTATCGTCAGGCGTGTGCTGCGCGCTCAAACAAATCTGTCCACATCCTACGATCTGATGCGGCTTCCTATGCAGGGATCCAAAAAGCCGCTCTTTAATCGGACAGCAAACGATCTTTCATGCTGATCCAATTCAACCAATACTCCACCCCAATAACCACTCACTAAAAGCCCTCACCTCCACCTGCCGCTCCCGCCCCGGCACGCACACCACCGTATATCGCGCGCCCGCCAAACGAACCTCAGGCCGGTAATCAATCAACTCCCCCCGCGCAACCGCGTCGGCAACCAGCACATTGCTGGCGAGCACCAGCCCATGCCCGGCGATCGCCGCTTGCAGGGCGTGCTGTTCCTCGTCATAACGCCGAAAACGCGCATTTTCCAGCCAGCCCAGGGTGCCGGCCTTGGCGCACCATGCCGGCCAGTCGACCGCCACCTTGGCGCTGCTCAGCCATGGCACGTCGATCAGTTCAACAGGCGAGCCCGCTGCGGGTGGTTGCCAGCCGGGGCGGCAATACACACCGAAATACTCGTCCAGCAAAGGCTGTTCGAACAGTTGTGGATCCGGCGTGAACAGGGCGCGGATCGCCAGGTCGATGCTGGCGTCACGTCGCAGGTCCACTACGTCGTAGCTGCTGTGCAGGCTGACGTCGATCTCCGGGTGCAACCGATGGAAATCCCCGAGCCGAGGGATCAGCCACAGGCTGGCGAACGCCGGCGTAGTGCTCACCACCAGCGACTGGGCGGCACACAAGGGCGACAGTATTTGCAGGCCCTGTTGGATATCGAGCAGGGCACGGTGCATGTAAGGGTGAAGGCGCTCGCCGTCGGCGCTCAGGCGCACGTTTTGGCTGGAGCGTTCGAACAGGCGCACACCCAGGAAGGCTTCAAGGCTTTTGACTTGATGGGAGATCGCCGCCGGGCTGACGTTCAGTTCCTGGGCCGCGGCCTTGAAGCTGCCCAGCCGTGCGGCGGACTCGAAGCCGCGCAAGGCGGTGAGGGGCAGTTTGGCAAACATGCGGGTGGGTTACTCAGGTTGAGCGTGGCTCAATTTAGCTCAATTGTGCGCGGGGGCTCAACTTGCCAGGCTGTGGTCTTCCAACCCAGCCAAGGAGCCCTGCAATGCAAGGCACACCCCGTAAAATTCTCCAGGCCATCCTCTATGAAGCTGGTGGTGTGCTGTTCGTGGCACCGGCGCTGGCGCTGACGTACAAACAAGGGATGGGCTATTCAACCCTGCTGTCCCTGGTGATTTCCGCCGTTGCGCTGGCTTGGAACATGGTTTTCAACGGCCTTTTCGAAGGGTGGGAGCGTCGCCAACCCAGCCGCCATCGCAACTGGCAGCGGCGGTTGCTGCATTCCCTGGGATTTGAGGGCGGCTTGACGCTGATCCTCACGCCGGTGATTAGCGCATGGTTGGGCATCAGCCTGTGGCTGGCGCTGGTGACCAACCTGGGGTTGTTCGTGTTTTTCTTTTTTTACTCGCTGGTTTTTCAGTGGGTGTTTGATCGAGTGTTTGATGTTCCGCTTTCGGCGCAGGCCGATCAGGGTTCCGTCTCCAACGTCCGTTGAGAGGAGTAGGAGGACGGATTGGACAGATGCATGGCAAAACAGTAGCGTTCAATCCCCAACTCAAAAACTCCAGGGACGGCTATGTCACTCAGACTCGTTTCGTTAATGGCAGTAGCCTCCCCATTGCTCGTGGGCTGTATTTTTCTGCCCATGGGCGCAGAGGAAAAGGCGAAGTACGCCGAGTACCATCGTACTACCGAGTCTCCTGCCACCTATGAGGCCATGGACTGCAATACGTTGTTGATTACTCGGGACAGCTATGACCAGTACCCCACGCCTCGGACTGAAAGAATCCGGCAAGCGATTCATCAAGTGGTCGCTCAGCGGGACTGTTCCCGCAGCAGCGCAACCCAGCCAAGTGTCGCCGCCAATCCTGTTCCCACTGCGACGGCCACGCCAGCCCCGATACCTGCCAACAGCATTGCTGCTTCCATGCCCGTCGCGGCTGGACACCTAGGGGCGCACCTCGGCGCAGTCACCCCTGCTGTTGTTAAGAGCTTCGGTTTGCCTTCCGAGAAAGGGGTGTTGGTGTTTGGTCCGGAAGCAGGCGCCGATGCCGCGAAAATGGGGCTTTTGGCGGGGGACATCATTTTGGAGATCGCCGGGGCGGTGGTGAACAGTCCTTCCGAGGTCACGGCCATCATCGGTCGCATGACGCCGGGTGACAGCGCCTCGATAAAGGTCTGGCGTTATCGGGCGGTGACGGATGTTCGGGTTGTTGTTTCTGACGGAAGTGCGGCACTCTGATGCAAGACACGTAACCTTATGTCGCCCGCGTCACAAGGCTTGGAGTAGAGTGCGGATTGCTCTTCTTCCGGCCCGTATTCTTGAGTAATCGCATGAAATTCTTCCTGGGCATATTCGCCGTTGCTCTGCTGGCAGGTTGTTCGACGCTCTCTGAAACCTTCGATGATCGTCCACGCTGTGGCCCCCATCCGTATTGCGGAACCTCTACCGATATTGAAGTGATCAAGGCCGCCACGGACGAAAGCGCCGGGGTATTTCGTGTCTTGGCGCCACTGGCATTGATTGACCTGCCGTTCAGCCTGGTCGCCGATACGTTATTTTTGCCGTATACCCTGTTTGCTAAAGAACCGACTCGGAATTAGTTGGACCGGCCCCGAAATTCGGGGCTGCGGAGGTCTAAAGGCTGGGCCATCCACATTCCCACGACCCGGAAACAAAGAGCCCGCACACTCATGACGAGGTGCGGGCTCTTGATGATTCAAGGGTGCAATCAGAGACGCATGCCTTTGAACGGGTTCCAGCCTTGCTCGCCTTTCACTTCCTTGAGGTAGTACGCGTAGTTGGCCATCAGCGTGTACATCATCGACATGGCAATGCTCAGCCCCGTGCTCAACGGCCGCGGAAACTCCATGCCAATGATGGCGAAAATGACGCTCAAGGCGATGTTGATCGCCAGGAAAATACCCAGCAGGGCCAGGTTCTTCTTCCAGAGCCCCAGGACGAACAGGTAGATAGGGCCAAAGAAAAATGCGATCACGTTTGCATTGATGAGTATTTTTTTCTTGAAGCCAGGCAGCGCCTTGAAGGCTTCCTTGTAGCGCGGGTCGCTTGGCGCACCGTAGGTGTCAAAGAAGTCGAAGCGTTCCTGCCACTTGGCGCTGTATTTACCGGTGCTTTGTACTTGTTCAGTCGTGCTCATTTTCAAGGCTCCTGTTTTCCATACTTAATTTTTTCTTTCTTCCAAGAAATCCTGTGCTCTGGTTTAGAGCATTGGCTGCTTTGGTTTTGTCGAAGAACGCGCGTGAATCTTCAGGGTGCCCATTTTGCCGCTTTATGGCTGGAGGTGTGGAACATTCCGCACTGGCCGCTTGTGCGGTCGCCTGGTCTGTGACGGGCTTCACTCTATTGATTCGCTGGATTGTCCGGTAAAAAGTTTTCGGCATACAGAATCAGCTTCATACTCCCAGTTTTACACCGTGGATAACCAGAAGAGGCGATGTTTTGTCGAGCGATCAACCCCATTTGCGTGAGCTAACGCTGAAGCACATTTACGACGGTTTCAAGCAACTGATCCCCCTCTCTCTTTTTGTCGTCGTGTTCGGCGTTGCTTTCGGCCTGGCGGCTGCACAAACGGGCTTGAGCGATGCGTCAGCTGTGCTCATGAGCACCCTGGTTTTTGCTGGCGCTTCTCAATTTGCCGCGCTGGATCTGTGGGGGCAGCAAGTGCCGGTCGTTCCGCTGATGATCACCGTTTTCGCGATCAACGCCCGGCACCTATTGATGGGCGCGACACTTTACCCGTGGCTGCGGGAGCTGCCCGTCGCCAAACGCTACGGTGTCATGCTGGTTGTTTCGGACGCCAACTGGGCGATGGCGATGCAGGCGTTCAGTCGGGACAAGCCGGGGCTGGGGATTCTATTCGGCGGCGGCATTGCGCTCTGGGTCACTTGGATCCTGGGCAGTTGGCTGGGGCTACACTTTGGCAGCGCCATCGAGAACCCGGTCAGTTTCGGGCTCGATATGGTGATGGGCTGTTTCTTGTTGGCGATGGTCGTGGGCGGGAAAAAGAACCTGCGCATGTTCATCATCTGGACGGTGGCGGCCTGCTCATCGCTGTTGGCCTTC
Organism: Pseudomonas sp. LARHCG127; assembly: GCF_052871455.1. Lineage (NCBI taxonomy): Bacteria > Pseudomonadati > Pseudomonadota > Gammaproteobacteria > Pseudomonadales > Pseudomonadaceae > Pseudomonas > Pseudomonas sp. LARHCG127. The sequence goes on along the minus strand of NZ_JBIXJT010000009.1, from coordinate 156,616 downwards.
TGGTATTTGCCGGCTAACAGCCATGTCGTGGTGGGCGCTTTGGCGGGAGGCGTTCTGGGCGCCGTGTGGATGGAGAAACAACGATGAACATTGAAACGGCGGGTTATGGCACCTTGCTTGTCATCTTGATCATGGCCGCAGTGACCTTGGCCACTCGGTGGGGCGGTGTTTTCGTGATGTCGTTCGTGCCGATCAACTATCGGGTGCAGCAGTTCATCACGGCCATGTCCGGCTCGGTGTTGGTGGCGGTGCTGGCTCCGCTGGCGGTTAAAGGCGACAACGGCGCACGCCTGGCTTTGCTGGCCACCGCAATCATCATGCTGACCCTTAAAAAGCCGCTGCCGGCAATTGCGGCCGGCATACTTGCAGCGGCTTTAGCCAGACAGTTTTGAACGGCCGAGTCGCCCGCTTACTAACGGGCGACGGAGGCTCATCAACGCCCAGGTCAAAAACTCAGCGCAGCCGCTTCCCCGAACGAGTGATCTTGTACTCCTGTCATAAAATGCAGCGACATCTCTTGGGGCGCCTCGATGGGGGGAATTTCAAAACTTCCCACCACCTGTCCCTGAAGCGCACTCAACCGCATCGACTCTTCTTCCTTTAACTTTGCCATTCTCGCGTGGTTCGCTGCGATTTCGTTGAGAGTTGACACGGTACATCTCCGTTTGCTGACCAAGCATTGATTAATTTGCCGCCGCGTCAGAATTATGTCGTTCTTGGCTGCTGAGACAGGCCAGTGCAAACCCTGAGCCAGACATGGCCGCCTGTAGATTCCAACATTTAACAGGTGACGAATGGTGGGAAGATGCGCATCGACGCTGGCAACGATGCAACCATGCCTCAAGAATAAGTCACTGATAATACAAGCCGAGGGTCAATCTGAATCGGTACGGTAGACCCTTGTCCCCTGTGTTGATTGCCTGTTCATCACGACCACACCGACTCCGATCAGGCTGGTGACCACCGCCAGCAGCAGAATCACCTCCTGCGTCCCAACAGGCGCTGCCAACACCGCGACGAGCAAGCCCGCGAACGGTTGCGACAGGTTGTTGAGCAGCGTGATCACGCCGACGGTCTTGCCAAAGTCCTGTGGGGGAATGACCTGCTGACGGATGCTGCGCATGTACACGTTGAACATCTTGTCGAAGCCGACGATCAGCAGGAAACCGACGACGTAGCCCCAGATGTTTGGGCTGAATGCGGTGATGAAAGCGCCGACGGCAATCAGCGTGTAGGAGAGGGCGCCGAGAAGTTTCAAGGGCAAGGTGACCCGGGCCAGGAGAAACAGGATGACGATGGTGGTCACGGCACCGGCCGCCTGCAACCCGGCGTAATCATCTTTTCCGGCGCCATAGTGGCCGATGACCATGGCCGCCGACGTGGCGAGGGTAACGCCGATGATCAGGTTGACGCCCACCGCGAGGCTGATGACTTTTTTCAGTTCCGCCAGGTTGCGGATGTGGCCCAGGGCAATGCGCAGCGGGTTCAACCAGAGATCATGGTGTTGCTCGAAGGACTCAAGGGTGACCGAGCTGCTGCGCTGCCAGTACAACATGGCCAGGTCTGCCAGCAGGAACAGCCCGGCGATCGCCAGCACCACCCAGTGCCACGCCCACACCTCGAGCAGCAGCGCAGCGATTAGTGGTCCCAGTACCAAGCCGGTCTGGTCGGCGATTTGCGAATAAGACAGCGTCTTGGTGTAGGTGTAGTGCTTGAAGATGTAAGGCAAGACCACTTCGCGGGCCATGATGCCTTGGGTGGTCAGCACGCCACAGAGGGCCGACAGCGCCACGATCCAATAGACACCGCCGAAGACGCCATAGAGCACGACTGCGACGGCGCAGGCTGCGGCGCGATAGACCTGGCTGATGTGCAGGATGCGAATCGGCGGGAACTTGTCGCACAGCGCGCCGCAGATCGGGAACGCCAGGTAGCGTGGCAAGGATTCGACAAAGAACGCCAGGCCCGCCCAGGAGACGCTGTTGGTGGTCTGGAAAACAATCAGCGGGACGATGAACAGCAAGATCTGATCGGCCAACCGCGAGAGGAACATCGAGACGAAAAAAGCCAGGTAATCCTTGCGCATGGAGCTCCTTGATTGCGGTGTTCAGGTGTTATCCGGTCCAGGCAAACGACGCGAAGCGTGATATGGAACTAATATCACCGTTAGTCTCTATATCTTTACAGGGGATGTCCCCTTTTCGAGAGAACTGCCATGTTCAAATCGCGCTCGTTGATTGCTGCTGTTACCTGTTTCGCCTTGGCGGCGGGCCCTGGCATTGTTGTCGCGGACCCGGGAAACGGCAAGGGAAACGCTCAATTTGATCAAGGTCCCGGTCAAGGGCAAGGAGGCAAGGGCGGGCAGGGCAACAAGGGGGGGCAAGGGAATCCTGGTGACAAGGGTGGCCAGGGCGGCAAAGGCAACCAAGGCGGCAAGGGAAACCAAGGCGGTGGCAGTGATTGGCATAACGGCCCCAGCATCGACCGTGGCGGCATCCTGGGTGTGATTGGCGGTTATCGCGATTATTGGAGCCCCGGCCCGGCATTGCCGCCGGGCATCCAGAAAAACCTGGCCCGAGGCAAGCCGTTGCCACCCGGCATTGCCAAGAAGCTCGATGGCCGGCTGTTGGGACGCTTGCCGCACTATGACGGTTATGAATGGCAGCAGGTCGGCACGGACCTGATCCTGGTGGCGATTGCCACTGGCATCATTTATGAAGTGCTCAACGGTGCGTTCGACTGAGCCGGTGCCATTCTCGGTTGAACTGACGCTATCGCGAGCAAGCTCGCTCCCACAGGTTTCGTAGGTGTTCAAGCAATCGGCGTTCACACAAATTCCCTGTGGGAGCGAGCCTGCTCGCGAAAGCGGTGTGTCATTCAGCATTGAGGTTGGCTGACCCGACGCCTTCGCGAGCAGGCTCGCTCCCACATTTTTTTCCAGGTGTTCTCGGGTAGCGCATTTCCCCCTGTGGGAGTGGGCTTGCTCCCACAGGTTTTGTATCAGCTTTCCAGCTGCCGCAGGCGTTTGTACAAGGTATTGCGGCTGACCCCCAGTCGTCGCGCCAGGTGCGAGATATTCCCGCCCACGGCTTGCAACTGGCGGTTCAAATCCTCGGCATCGTTGAGGTCCACCGTCAGTGGTTCAGGCGTTTCCACCGGTTCCATTTCCAGGTCGACAAAAAAGTCGTCGGGCAGGTGTTCCGGACGGATCGGCTGTTCCTCGGCCATCGCCAGGGCCACTTGCAGCACGCTGCTGACCTGTCGCAGGTTGCCCGGCCAGGGGTGGCGTTCAAACAGGTCCAATACCTCACGGCTCAGGCCGGCCCATTGGGTCGGTTCGCGGTGGTGTTCCCACAGGCGCTTGAACAGGGCCTGCTTGTCGCTGCGTTCGCGCAAGGGCGGCAGTTCCAGGGTCAGGCCGCCGATGCGGTAGTACAAGTCTTCGCGAAACCGCCCCAGTTGCACCTGTTCGCGCAGTGAGCGGTTGGTGGCGGAGATGATGCGGATGTCCACCGGGAACAGCTCGGCGCTGCCCACCGGTTGCACGCAACGTTCCTGCAAGACCCGCAGCAGCCGGGCCTGGGTCGGCAGGGGCATGTCGCCAATCTCGTCGAGAAACAGCGTGCCGCGGTCGGCCTTGCGGATCAGGCCGATGCTGCCTTTCTGGTTGGCGCCGGTGAACGCGCCTTTCTCATAACCGAACAATTCCGACTCCACCAACTCGGCGGGGATCGCGGCGCAGTTCACGGCAATGAATGGCTGCTTGGCGCGCGAACTGGCCTGGTGCAGGGCCTTGACGAACACTTCCTTGCCGACGCCGGTCTCGCCATGGATCAACAGTGGAATGTCCTTCTCCAGCAAGCGCTCGGCCTGGCGCACGGCTTTCTCCACGCGGCTGTCACCGAAGTGCAGGGTGTTGAGGCCGATGGTGTTGCTGGCGGGGGCCGGCGCAGGCGTTGCTTCGGTGAACACGCGTGCCCTGATCGACACCTGACTCGGGCGCCTGAGCAGACATTGGAATCGATTGCTGCCAGACGCTTGCAGGGCGAATGGCAGGCCGTCGGGTTGGTTCAGCAGTTCCAGCAGCGACACCTTGAACAGGCTTTCGATGCTGACCCGCGACAAGCTCAGGCCCAGCAGGTTATCCGCACGTCGATTCGCCGAGAGCACCTGGCCGCTTTCATCGAAAATCAACAGCCCGGCCCACTGGCTGTCGAGGTTGTTCAAACCGGTGTTGAACGTCAGTTGGAAGTGTTCACCGCGAAACAGGTTGAGGATCAACCGGTTCTCCACGGTCTGGCTCATCATCTTGACCATGCCCAGGGTGTGGGACGGCGGCAGGTAGCTGTCGCTGGAGACGTCCAGCACGGCGATGACCTTGCGCTCGGCATCGAAGATCGGCGCGGCGGAGCCGGTCATGAAGCGGTTGGCCTTGAGGAAGTGTTCATCGTGCTCGATGTGCACCGCCTGTTCGCAGGCCAGCGCGGTGCCGATGGCGTTGGTGCCGGTGCAGCGCTCCATCCAGCTCGCCCCGGCGCTGAAGCCATGGGCCAGTTTCGGCTCGATGAAGCGCTGGGTGCCCCAGGAGGTCAGCACTTGGCCCTGGTTGTCGGCCAGCATGATCAGGCAATTGGAGTTGCTGAGGATGTTCTCGTAATACGGCAAGACCTCCTGATGGGTGGTCTGCACCAGCGAATGCTGGCTTTCCAGCAAGTGGGCGATGCCTTGGGCGGGCAACTGATCGAAGGCCGGCACGCTCTGGTGATTCAGGCCGAAGGCGCGGCAACGGGACCAGGAAGCCTGGATGATGGCCTCGTGGGACAAGGCAGGAGCAGGTGCGGCCATGGGGCACTCTCGCAGGAGCTGTTTTTATTGTTGTGGCAAGTCTCGCACAGACTCCTTGTGCTGGGGCAGGCCTGAATACCACTTCATACATCAACCCTGTGGGAGCGAGCTTGCTCGCGATAGCGGTATGTCAGCCACATCAATGCCGCTGAAACACCGCTATCGCGAGCAAGCTCGCTCCCACAGGGGGCATGGCCAGGCTAGCCGAAAACGTTCTTTCAGTGTTGTTCAAAATTGTTCATTGTCAACCCGTCCATTGTTCAGTTGTTCATTCCTGATTGTTCACTTCTGTTCATCAACGAACGCCTTTTGCCTGCCAATCCAGTAAAAAATCAACCTGATCAAGGGTTTGTGATTTCTGGCACGGCTTTCGCTTTGAAGCTCGGGTCGCTTGACTCCAAATAATAAAAAGGCCGAGCCATGTCATTAAAGCTTGAGCACATCTGTCGCACCGTCGAAGGCCAGACCTGGATCGACGATGCCAATCTGAGTTTCGAACCCGGATCCTTCAACGTCCTGTTGGGCCGCACGCTGTCCGGCAAGACCAGCCTCATGCGCCTGATGGCGGGTCTGGACAAGCCCGACAGCGGCCGCATCCTGATGAACGGCGTCGACGTCACCCACCGTCCGGTGCGGTTGCGCAACGTGTCGATGGTTTACCAGCAGTTCATCAACTACCCGACCATGACCGTTTTCGAAAACATCGCCTCGCCGTTGCGCCAGGCCGGTGTGTCCGAAGAAATCATCCAAAGCAAGGTCCTGGAAACCGCAAAGATGTTGCGGATCGAGAAGTTTCTCAAGCGCCATCCACTGGAATTGTCCGGCGGCCAGCAGCAGCGCACGGCCATGGCCCGGGCCCTGGTCAAGGACGCCGAGCTGATCCTGTTCGACGAGCCTTTGGTGAACCTCGACTACAAGCTGCGCGAAGAGCTGCGCCAGGAAATGCGCGAGCTGTTCCAGGCCCGCCACACCATCGCCGTCTACGCCACCACCGAGCCTAACGAGGCGCTGGCCTTGGGCGGCACCACCACGATCCTCCACGAGGGCCGGGTGATTCAGAGCGGCAAGTCGTCTTCCGTCTACCACCAGCCGCAAACCGTGCTGGCCGCCGAGCTGTTTTCCGAACCACCGATCAACCTCATGCCGGGTCGTATTGCCGGTAATGAAGTCAGCTTCGCCAATTTCGTGCACTTCCCGCTGAACGTCGACCTGCGCCCGGTGGGCGAGGGTGAGTTCCGCTTCGGCGTGCGCCCCAGCCATATTTCCCTGGTGCCGAGCAACGACGACGACCTCGAACTGGCGGTGACCGTCGAGGTGGCCGAGATCAGCGGCTCGGAGACGTTCCTGCATGTGCGCAACGAACATTTCCTGCTGGTGCTGCACTTGCCAGGGGTGCATGAGTACGACGTGGACGCGCCGATCCGCATCTACATTCCGACCCATAAACTGTTTGTCTTCGATGCCCAAGGCAAGCTGGTCCAGGCCCCTGGCCTGCGTATTGCGAGGGTTGCCTGATGGCTGAAATTCGTTTGCAGAACCTTGCCCACAGCTACACCAGCACCCCGGCGGGCCCCGAGGACTACGCGATCCGCGAGATGAACCATATCTGGGAGCAGGGCGGTGCCTATGCGCTGCTCGGCCCTTCGGGCTGCGGCAAGTCCACTTTGCTCAATATCATTTCCGGCTTGCTCAGCCCTTCCGAAGGGCAAGTGATGTTCGACAGCAAAGTTGTCAACGACCTGACCCCGGAACGCCGCAACATCGCCCAGGTGTTCCAGTTCCCGGTGGTCTACGACACCATGACGGTGTTTGACAACCTGGCGTTCCCGCTGCGCAACCAGGGCATGGCCGAGGCGAAGGTCCACACCAAGGTGCAGGAAATCGCCGAGGTCCTGGACCTGCAGAACCTGCTGGACAAAAAGGCCCGCAACCTCACCGCCGATGAGAAACAGAAAGTCTCCATGGGCCGCGGGTTGGTGCGCGACGATGTGTCGGCGATCCTGTTCGACGAACCGCTGACGGTGATCGACCCGCACCTGAAATGGAAGTTGCGGCGCAAGCTCAAGCAGATCCACGAGCAGTTCAACATCACCATGGTCTACGTCACCCACGACCAGTTGGAAGCCTCGACGTTCGCCGACAAGATCGCGGTGATGTACGGCGGCCAGATCGTGCAGTTCGGCACGCCTCGGGATTTGTTCGAGCGCCCCAGCCACACCTTTGTCGGCTACTTCATCGGCAGCCCGGGGATGAACCTGATCGAAGTCACGGCGCAGCCCGGTGGCGTCGGCTTCGCCTCGACCCATTTGCCCCTGTCGGACACCTTGCAACGGCGTATCGCCGAAGCCGAGGGCAAAAGCCTGAAGGTCGGTATCCGCCCCGAGTTCGTGCATGTCTGGGATGGCCCTTACGACGACGCGATGCGGGCCGACGTGGTCCACGTCGAAGACCTGGGCACCTACAAGATCCTGACCCTCAACCTCGATGGCGCACCGCTGAAGGTCCGCCTGGCCGAAGACAAGCCCGTACCGGAAGGCACGGCGTACATCAGTTTCCCGGCCCAATGGCTGATGGTCTATGCCGATGAGTATTTGCTGGAACCGTTGAGCGAGGTGCAGCCATGAACAAGGTGCAGAACAACAAGGCTTGGTGGCTGGTGTTGCCAGTGTTCCTGCTGGTGGCCTTCAGCGCCGTGATCCCGATGATGACCGTGGTCAACTATTCGGTGCAGGACATCTTCGATCAATCCAGCCGCTACTTCGTCGGCGCCGATTGGTACAAGCAGGTGCTGCTCGATCCACGGCTGCACGATTCTCTGCTGCGCCAGTTCATCTACTCGGCGTGCGTGCTGCTGATTGAAATCCCCCTGGGCATCGCTATCGCCCTGACCATGCCGACCAAGGGCAAATGGTCGTCCCTGGTACTGATCATCCTGGCGATTCCGCTGCTGATCCCGTGGAACGTGGTGGGCACCATCTGGCAGATTTTCGGCCGCGCCGACATCGGTTTGCTGGGCTCCACCCTTAACGGCCTGGGCATCAACTACAACTACGCGGCCAACACCATGGACGCCTGGGTCACCGTATTGGTGATGGACGTCTGGCACTGGACGTCGTTGGTGGCGCTGCTGTGTTATTCGGGGCTGCGGGCGATTCCCGATGTCTATTATCAAGCGGCGCGGATCGACCGGGCATCCAACTGGGCGGTGTTCCGGCACATCCAGTTGCCGAAGATGAAGAGCGTGCTGCTGATCGCCGTGATGCTGCGCTTCATGGACAGCTTCATGATCTACACCGAGCCGTTCGTGCTCACCGGCGGCGGGCCGGGCAACGCCACCACGTTCCTCAGTCAGACCCTGACGCAGATGGCCATCGGCCAATTCGACCTGGGCCCGGCGGCGGCGTTTTCCCTGGTGTACTTCCTGATCATTCTGTTGGTGTCCTGGCTGTTCTACACCGCCATGACGCACTCCGACGCCAACCGTTGAGGCCCGCACAATGAGCAAGAGAAAGCTGATTCCGCTGTTGATCTACATCCTGTTCCTGCTGGTGCCCATCTACTGGCTGCTGAACATGTCGTTCAAGAGCAACACCGAGATCCTTGGCGGCCTGACCCTGTGGCCCCACGATTTCACCTTCCACAACTACAAGGTGATCTTCACCGACCCGAGTTGGTACACCGGTTACCTCAACTCGCTGTACTACGTGAGCCTGAACACGGTGATTTCCCTGGGCGTTGCGTTGCCGGCGGCCTATGCGTTTTCCCGTTATCGGTTCCTGGGGGACAAGCATCTGTTCTTCTGGCTGCTGACCAACCGGATGGCGCCACCCGCGGTGTTCCTGTTGCCGTTCTTCCAGCTGTATTCGTCCATCGGCTTGTTCGACACCCATATCGCCGTGGCCCTGGCTCACTGCCTGTTCAACGTGCCGTTGGCGGTATGGATCCTCGAAGGGTTCATGTCCGGGGTGCCGAAAGAAATTGACGAGACCGCCTACATTGACGGCTACAGTTTCCCCAAGTTCTTCGCCAAGATCTTCATTCCGTTGATCGGCTCCGGCATCGGCGTCACGGCATTTTTCTGCTTCATGTTTTCCTGGGTCGAGCTGTTGCTGGCCCGTACGCTCACCTCGGTGAATGCCAAGCCGATCGCGGCGGTCATGACCCGTACGGTGTCGGCGTCGGGTATCGACTGGGGGGTGCTGGCGGCGGCGGGGGTGTTGACCATCCTGCCGGGCATGCTGGTGATCTGGTTCGTTCGCAACCACGTGGCCAAGGGCTTTGCCCTGGGCCGGGTCTGAGGAGTCGATGATGGAATGGATGAACTGGACCGTCCCGACGGCGGCTTTTTTTGGTGTCATCGCCTTGCTGCTGGTGGGCATGACGACGTGGGAATTGCGTTCGCCGAGTATCCCTCGGCGTGGTTTCCTGCCGATTGCCACGACCCGTGGCGATCGGTTGTTTATCGGTCTTCTCGGTAGCGCCTACCTGCACCTGCTGGTGATTGGCGTGACCGACTGGAGCATCTGGATAGCGTTCGCGTTGTCTTTGGTGTGGCTGTTGGCAGTGATGCGGTGGGGCTAATCGCGACAACGCGACGATCAGGCTCTTAAACCCAAACAGGAGAGGTCTCTATGTTCGATAAAAACAATAAGCTGCGACATAGCGTTTCATTGGCAGCCATGCTGGCACTCAGCGGGCTGAGCGCTACGGCCTGGGCCGACGCCTATGAAGACGCCGCTAAAAAATGGATCGGCAGTGAATTCAAGCCGTCGACCCTGACAGCCGAGCAGCAGCTTGAAGAATTGAAGTGGTTCATCAAGGCCGCCGAACCGTTTCGCGGGATGAAAATCAACGTGGTGTCGGAAACCATCGCCACCCACGAGTATGAATCCAAGGTATTGGCCAAGGCCTTTAACGAAATCACCGGGATCCAGCTGACTCACGACCTGCTGCAGGAAGGCGACGTGGTGGAGAAGTTGCAGACCCAGATGCAGTCGGACAAGAACATCTATGACGGTTGGGTCAACGACTCGGACCTGATCGGTACGCACTTTCGCTACGGCAAGACCGAGTCGATCACCGACCTGATGGCCAACGAAGGCAAGAATTTCACTTCGCCGACCCTGGACCTCAAGGACTTCATCGGTATTTCCTTCACCACCGCGCCGGACGGCAAGGTCTATCAACTGCCCGACCAGCAGTTCGCCAACCTGTACTGGTTCCGCGCCGACTGGTTCGAGCGTGCGGACCTGAAGGCCAAGTTCAAGGAAAAGTACGGCTACGAGTTGGGCGTACCGGTGAACTGGTCGGCCTATGAGGACATCGCCAAGTTCTTCTCCGAAGACGTCAAGGAGATCGACGGCAAGCGTGTCTACGGCCACATGGACTACGGCAAGAAAGACCCGTCCCTGGGCTGGCGCTTCACCGATGCCTGGTTCTCCATGGCTGGCGGCGGCGACAAGGGCCTGCCCAACGGTTTGCCCGTGGACGAGTGGGGCATTCGCGTCGAGGACTGCCATCCGGTCGGTTCCAGCGTGACCCGTGGCGGCGACACCAATGGTCCTGCGGCCGTGTTCGCCACCACCAAATACGTGGATTGGATGAAGAAGTACGCGCCACCGGAAGCGGCGGGCATGACCTTCTCCGAATCCGGCCCGGTGCCGTCCCAAGGCAACATCGCCCAGCAGATTTTCTGGTACACCGCTTTCACCGCCGACATGACCAAGCCGGGCCTGCCGGTGGTGAATGCCGACGGCACGCCGAAATGGCGCATGGCGCCTTCGCCACGCGGTCCGTATTGGGAAGAGGGCATGAAGCTGGGGTATCAGGACGTGGGTTCCTGGACGTTCATGAAGTCCACGCCTGAGAAGCAGAAACTCGCGGCCTGGCTCTATGCGCAGTTTGTGACGTCCAAGACGGTATCGTTGAAGAAGACCATCGTCGGCCTGACGCCGATTCGTGAGTCGGACATCAACTCCCAGGCCCTGACCGACCTGGCACCGAAACTCGGTGGCCTGGTGGAGTTCTACCGCAGCCCGGCCCGCGTGCAATGGACCCCGACCGGGACCAACGTGCCGGACTACCCACGCCTGGCGCAACTGTGGTGGAGCCACATCGCCGAAGCCGCCAGCGGCGAGAAGACCCCTCAGCAGGCCCTCGACGGGTTGGCCAAGGACCAGGACGCGATCATGACGCGTCTGGAACGCTCCAAGGCCCAAGCCACCTGCGCACCTAAGATGAACCCTGAGCGCGACGCGCAATACTGGTTCGACCAGCCGGGTGCTCCGAAGCCGAAACTGGCGAACGAGAAGCCGAAAGGCGAAACCGTGAGCTACACCGAGCTGCTGAAGTCGTGGGAGGCGGCCCGCAAGTAACTCCCCCTGTGAGCGTGAAAACGGCACCGAAAGGTGCCGTTTTTTTTTGCCTGGGCTTACGGCGACAGACAGGACCACCGCCTTCGCGAGCAGGCTCGCTCCCACAGGGTTTTGTGGTGAACGCAGATATGGCTGACACCACAAGTCCACTGTGGGAGCGAGCTTGCTCGCGAAAGCGGTATGCCTGTCACGGGAATGCTGAATGTCCCGCCGCCATCGCGAGCAAGCTCGGCTCCCACAGGGTTTTGTGGTGAACGCAGATATGGCTGGCACCACAAGTCCACTGTGGGAGCGAGCCTGCTCGCGATGGCGGTGGCAGCCATACAGATTAAAATCAGGCAAAAAAAACCGGCGCAACCGAGGTCGCGCCGGGGGTGGTGCCAGGGGCCGCGCGGATATTCGTGGGTCCGCACAACCCCTGTTGAACCCGTGTCGGTTAAGCCCGTTCCAGCGCCAGGGCCACGCCTTGGCCGCCGCCGATGCACAGGGTCGCGAGGCCTTTCTTGGCGTCGCGCTTGATCATTTCATGCAGCAGCGACACCAGGACCCGGCACCCCGAGGCGCCGATAGGGTGGCCCAAGGCGATGGCGCCGCCGTTGACGTTGACCTTGTCCATGTCCCATTTCAGTTCTCGGGCCACGGCCAGCGATTGAGCGGCAAAGGCTTCGTTGGCTTCGATCAGGTCCAACTGCTCCAGGGACCAGCCGGCCTTGTCCAGGCAGCGACGGGTGGCCGAGACCGGGCCAATGCCCATGATGGCCGGGTCGACGCCGGCATTGGCGTACGCACTGATTTTCGCCAGCACCGGCAAGCCCAGGGCCTTGGCTTTTTCCGCGCTCATCAGGATCACCGCGGCGGCGCCATCGTTGAGCGAGGAGGCATTGCCCGCCGTAACGCTGCCGTCCTTCTTGAAGGCAGGCTTGAGCTTGCCCAGGGAGTCGGCGGTGGTACCGGCGCGCGGTTGTTCATCCGCGGCGAACGCCACGGGATCGCCTTTGCGCTGGGGAATCAGGATCGGCGTGATCTCATCGGCGAACCGTCCACCTTCGATGGCGGCGACCGCCTTCTGCTGGGACGCGGCGGCGAAGGCGTCCTGATCCTCGCGGCTGATGCCGTACTGGTCCACCAGGTTCTCGGCGGTGATGCCCATGTGGTAATCGTTGAAGGCATCCCACAGGCCGTCGGTGATCATGCTGTCGATCATCTTCGCGTGGCCCATGCGCAGGCCGGTGCGGGCGGCCGGCAACACGTACGGGGCCAGGCTCATGTTTTCCATGCCGCCGGCGATGATCACCTCGGCGTCGCCACAGCGGATCGCCTGGGCGCCCAGGTGCAACGCCTTGAGGCCCGAGCCGCAGACTTTGTTCAGGGTCAGGGCCGGCACCGCATGGGGCAGGCCGGCGAGGATCGACGCCTGGCGCGCCGGGTTCTGTCCGGAACCTGCGGTTAGCACCTGCCCAAGAATCACTTCATCGACCTGTTCGCCGGACAAACCGGTCTGTTCCAGCAGGCGACGAATCACCGCGGCACCGAGTTCCGGTGCGGGAATGGCAGCCAGCGAACCCTGGAAGCTGCCGATGGCGGTACGGGTGGCGGCGACAATCACGACTTCTTGCATCGAATCTCTCCTCACTGGGCAGCGAACTGCATTTCAGGGACGTGGTCCGGCACGATCAATTTGCCGGCGGTCTTGGCGACGATTTCCTCGACGCTGACGCCCGGGGCACGTTCTTTCAGGATGAAGGCGCCGTCCTGGATTTCCAGGTAGGCGAGGTCGGTCAGCACGCGCTTGATACAACCGGCACCGGTCAACGGCAGGCTGCAACGGGGCAGCAGTTTCGACTCGCCGTCCTTGGACGCATGGGTCATGGTGACGATGATGTTCTCGGCACCGGCCACCAGGTCCATCGCGCCGCCCATGCCCTTGACCAGTTTGCCGGGGATCATCCACGAGGCGATGTTGCCTTCGACATCCACCTCGAACGCACCCAGCACGGTCAGGTCGATGTGGCCGCCACGGATCATGGCAAACGATTCGGCCGAAGAGAAGATCGACGCGCCAATGCGCGCAGTGACCGTCTGCTTGCCGGCGTTGATCATGTCGGCATCGACTTCGGCTTCGGTGGGAAACGCGCCCATGCCGAGCAGGCCGTTTTCCGATTGCAGCATGACTTCCATGCCTTCGGGAATGTAATTGGCGACCAGGGTCGGAATGCCGATGCCCAGGTTCACGTAGTAGCCGTCCTGCATTTCGCGGGCGACGCGTTGAGCCATTTGTTCGCGGGAAAGTGCCATGGTGTTATTCCTTCATTCGGGCCGGGGGCAGGGGATCACTTACGCACGGTGCGCTGTTCGATGCGCTTTTCGAACGTGCCGCAAATGACCCGGTCGACGTAGATGCCAGGGGTGTGGATCTGCGTCGGGTCCAGCTCGCCGGGTTCGACGATTTCTTCGACTTCCACCACGGTGATCTTGCCCGCCGTCGCGGCCAGCGGGTTGAAGTTCTGCGCGGTGTGGCGATAGATCACATTGCCGAAATGGTCGGCCTTCCAGCCTTTGACGATGGCGAAGTCGCCCGTGATGGATTCTTCCATCAGGTATTGGCGGCCGTGGAATTCACGCACTTCCTTGCCTTCGGCCACGGGCGTGCCGACGCCGGTGGCGGTGAAGAACGCCGGGATGCCTGCGCCACCGGCGCGCATTTTTTCCGCGAGGGTGCCTTGGGGGGTGAGCACGACTTCGATTTCGCCGCTCAACAGCTGCTTCTCGAACAGGGCGTTTTCGCCGACGTAGGAGGCGACTACTTTGCGAATCTGCCGGTCCTCCAGCAGCACGCCGAGGCCGAAACCGTCGACGCCGCAGTTGTTGGACACCACGGTGAGGTCGCGGATGCCCTTGCGCTTGATCTCGGCGATCAGGTTTTCCGGGATACCGCACAGGCCGAAGCCGCCGGCGATGACAGTCATGCCATCCTTCAAGCCTTCCAGCGCTTCCTCATAAGAGCTCACGCGTTTGTCGAAACCTGCCATAGACACCTCTTTTATTCTTGATGGGGTCGCAATGGGATGCAGTGTTGCGCCAAGTCATATATTTGTTAAGTTGATTTTTAAATTGGATTGATTGATAAAACTCAATAGTGCTTACCCCGTAGGAGCTGCCGAGTGCAACGAGGCTGCGATCTTTCCCCAGACACTTAAGTTTCAAGCGAAAGATAAGATCAAGAGATCGCAGCCTTCGGCAGCTCCTACGTAACCGGACATAGAACGACCATGACCCTCAAGCAAATCCGCGCCTTCCTCGCCGTGGCCCAGAGCCTGAGCTTCGCCGTGGCCTGCGAGCGGCTGCACCTGTCCCAATCGGCCCTGAGCCTGACCATCAAGGCCCTGGAAGAAGGCCTCGGTGGCCGCCTGTTCAGCCGCAACACCCGTAACGTGGCGCTGACCCCCGAAGGTGAGTCCTTGCTACCCCTGGCCCGCCGGCTGGTGGCCGACTGGGACAACGCCGAGGACGAAATGCGCCAGCGCTTCACCTTGCAGCGCGGTCGCGTGACGTTAGCGGCGATGCCGTCATTTGCCGGCAACTTGCTGCCGCCGATCCTCAAGACCTTCCGCGCCCGCTATCCGAATGTCAACGTCACGGTCAACGACGTGATCAACGAACAGGTGCTGGAAATGGTCCGTGATCGTCATGTGGAACTGGGCGTGGCGTTCGAACCGATGCAGGGTTCATCGTTGGCGTTCACGCCCTTGTATCTCGATCGCTTCGTCGCGGTGGTGCCGCTGGACTCGCCGCTTGCCCAGCGCGACGAAGTCCACTGGGAAACCTTGCTGGAGCAGCCATTCATCACCTTGCAACGACCCTCCACCGTTCGGGTGATGCTGGAGGAACATCTGCAGGCCCGAGGTATGAAACTGCCCGTGGAGTTCGAGAGCCATCAACTGGCGACCGTCGGGCGGATGGTCGCCAGCGGCCTGGGCGTCAGTGCCGTGCCGGCCCTGTGTGTCGGGCAGATGCATGAGCTGGGGGCTCGCTGCATCACGTTGAGCGATCCGGTGATCGAACGGGCCATCGGGGTGCTGACCAAGCCGGGGCATGAGCTGTCGGCGGCGGCGCAGGCGCTGTTCGATACGCTGAGGGATCAGGATTTGCCCGTACGTTAACCACCCAATCCCTGTGGGAGCGAGCTTGCTCGCGATGGCGGTGTGTCAGTAAATATCAATGCTGGCTGATCCGCCGCCATCGCGAGCAAGCTCGCTCCCACAGGGGGCTTGTGATCGTCAAATCAGCAAGGGCAGCAGTTCTTCGCACGGTACTTCAACCTTCAAGTCCAGCAACTCATCAGCCCGGGTCTTGCCTCGGTTAATCGCCAGCAGCGGTTTGCCCTGGTCCTTGATCGCCCGGCACAGGCGGAACGCCGAATACGCCATCAACGATGAGCCCACCACCAACAGCCCATCCGCCTGTTCCACCGCCTGGGTGGCGCGGGTCGCGGTGGCGGCGGCGACATTTTCACCGAAGAAAACCACATCGGGTTTCAAGCGTTCGCCCTCGCAATGGGGGCAATGGGGCACCTGGAAGCGCGCCTCGAACGCCGGGTCGAGCAGGGTGTCGCCATCGGGTGCCTGCACCGCATCGACGCCGGCCAGGTAAGGGTTTTCAGCTTCCATCAAGTGTTGAATCTGCTGTCGCTCGCTGCGCTGGCCGCAGTCCAGGCACAGCACACGGTGCAGGCTGCCGTGCAATTCGATGACGCCTTGGCTGCCGGCCTGGTCGTGCAAGGCGTCGACATTCTGGGTAATCAGGCCACTGATGCGGGCCTGTCCCTGCAACGCCGCCAAGGCCTCGTGGGCCTGGTTCGGCCGGGCTTGACGCAGGCGTGTCCAGCCCAGCATCGCTCGCGCCCAATAGCGCCGTCGCGCCTCGGCTTTGGCGAGGAACTCCTGGTACATCATCGGTTGCTTGCCCCGCCGCACGCCGTCGCTGTCGCGGTAGTCGGGAATGCCGGACGGGGTGCTGATGCCCGCGCCGGTCAGCACCAGGAAACGGCGCCCGGCCATGTACTGCTGCAGTTGTTCGACGGGGTCACGCTGAAGATCGTCGGGCATGTGGGTTCTCCGCTGGCCTGGAATCGTTGAGGTTAGCAGCGGGCTAGCCGCACGCCTTTCGTCGCCCTGCGCAGGTGTTTCTTCAAACTTTCCCCGGGCGTGGGACATCCACCTTATGTGCGCTATCTCAAAGCTCTCGCACTGCAGTGCGCCAATGTCACTGATAAGGAGAACGCAATGGCAACCCCTAAAGAGAACCTGCTGGATTGGCTCAACGATGCCCATGCCATGGAACAGCAAGCGGAGAAAATGCTCAAGGCCCAGGCCGAGCGCCTGGAACATTACCCGGTCCTCAAGGCCCGGATCGAACAGCACATCGAGGAGACGCTCGGGCAGCAGAAGCTGGTGGAACAGTGCATCCAGCGGCTGGGCGGCAGCCCGTCGATGCTCAAGGACATGGCCGGCAAGCTGATGGCGTTCGGCCAAGCCATGGGCGGCATGGCGATGAGTGACGAAGTGGTCAAGGGCGCCATGAGTGGCTACGTCTTCGAGAACCTGGAGATCGCGTCCTACACCGTGTTGATCGAGGCGGCGAAAGTGGCCGGCGATGTGGAAACCCAAAGGGCTTGCGAGCAGATTCTGCCCCAGGAAATCGCCATGGCTGAATGGCTGCGCGATCACCTGCCGCAGATTACCGCAGCGTTCCTGGAACGCTCGGCCAATCCGCATACCGAAGCCAAGCGCTGAGGTGAAAAGTGTGGCGCGGCCCGACCGCGCCAAACCTGCCGTCAAAAGAAAAGAGGACAGGTATGAAGCAGACCACCGGTGAGGTAAGAGCCATCAATCGACAGAGCGCCAGGGTGGGTGTCTACGTGTCGGAAGAGGAGGGCCACACAGTGCTTGAACTGGGGCCCGCCAATGACGTCGACATCGGCGATGTCATGGAATGGGACACAACGGCCCTTGGCACCCAGACGTATCGCAACCTGACCAAAGGTTGGACCGACGAGGTGTATGTAGCGAAGCACGGCGTCGCGGCGGCCAGCCTGGAGGTTCAATTACTGGTGGGATCGTGACGACACCCGGTCCCCAGGAGGACGACATGAGCGAACTGCGTTGTGGCTGCCCCGGCTGCCATTGCGAGGTAGATCCCGAGCGGGTGTTCAATCATGACGGCGAGGCCTATTGCAGCCAGGCCTGCGCAGAACAACACCCCAATGGCGAGCCGTGTCCGGCGGCGGATTGTCATTGCGAACGAAGTGGCAAGGTCGGCGAGCGGGACATTACCAACAACCAACTGGATGAAGCACTGGAAGAAACGTTCCCGGCCAGTGACCCGATTTCACCCTGACATTGCTCTATCCGGGCATCGGCGACAGGGTGCCCGGACACCGCAAGCCGGTCAGTGCGGTGGTGCAAGACAACACCGGCAGCCCGCGAGTTTTGGCTTCCTGGAACGGCGCGAGGCTTGGGTGACGAGACCGGTGCAATGGGGTGCCGGCGCCACCGGGCCCTTGGCGGACGGCGTGGAAAGACACGCACTGTTTTGCGGGTGAAGCGGAGCAGTTTTGGGAGCGAGCTTGCTCGCGATGGCGGTGTGTCAGTCACTATCAATTCAGGCTGATCCGACGCCCTCGCGAGCAAGCTCGCTCCCACAGGTTTCTTCGCTGGATGAAGTTTCGGTATTTAACGCTGCTTATCAATCGCCGCTTGTTTAATAGGCTGGCGCAATAAATACGTGGGCAGCGGGGATATAAATAAAGCTGTTGACCGTTCGTCGCCGTTTGCAGCTCTTTTTTAAAACCTTAACGGCGTCAAATTTTCCGAATAGGACGAGCCAACAGGTTCGTTGACATCAACTAACGAGGTGAATGAAATGGCTAACACAGGTAATAACAACCCTGGCAATTTCGCTAACGATCGTGAGAAGGCATCGGAAGCCGGGAAAAAAGGCGGCCAGGCATCGGGCGGCAACTTTGCCAACGATCCGGAACGCGCATCCGAGGCTGGACGCAAGGGTGGCCAGGCGTCGGGCGGTAACTTCGCCAACGATCCGGAACGTGCTGCAGAGGCCGGCCGTAAAGGCGGGCAAGCCTCGGGTGGTAATTTTGCCAACGACCCTGAGCGGGCTTCGGAAGCCGGCCGCAAAGGTGGCCAGGCCTCGGGTGGCAACTTTGCCAACGACCGGGAAAAAGCCTCCGAAGCTGGCAAGAAAGGCGGTGAAAATAGCCACGGTGGCGGTCGTAAATCGTAATGTCCCGTGGTCGCGCAGGTCCCGTGCCGTTGGCATGGGACCTGTTCCGACCTTGATATTAAAAGTCGGGTATTTCATGCCCGGCTTCGCTGCGCTATTGATTGTTCAAGAGATGGGTGAGGGGTTTGAGTTGCAATTAACCATTCGTCTTCCGTCTTGAATAAAAACTAAATTTTATTCATTTAACTTCTTCAGATTTTCATGAGCCTGCCGGTCGGCAGTGTTCTCATGATGTGTGCCTGAGCGAGGAGTTCAATCATGTTTCTACATAACAAACGATTGCAGTATACCGTGCGTGTCGCTGAGCCTAATCCTGGACTCGCCAACCTGCTGCTCGAGCAGTTCGGTGGCGCCCAGGGGGAATTGGCGGCGGCATCGCGTTATTTCACCCAGGCCTTGTCCGAGGACGATCCAGGACGCAAGGATCTGCTGATGGACATTGCCACCGAAGAACTCAGCCATCTGGAAGTGATTGGCTCGATCATCGTGATGTTGAACAAGGGTGCCAAGGGCAAGATGGCTGAAGGGGTGGAGAAGGAGGGCCAACTGTACCGGGACATCAACGGTGCCGGTAACGACTCTCATATCACCAGCCTCCTGTACGGTGCCGGTTCGCCATTGACCAATTCTGCCGGGGTGCCGTGGACTGCCGCTTATGTGGACACGATCGGTGAGCCGACGGCGGACATGCGTTCCAACATCGCCGCTGAAGCCCGGGCAAAAATTGTCTATGAGCGATTGATGAACGTCACTGACGACCCGGGGGTAAAGGAAGCGTTGGGCTTTTTGATGACCCGTGAAATCGCCCATCAGTTGTCGTTCGAAAAAGCCTTGCATGCCATCCAGCCCAACTTCCCACAAGGCAAGCTGCCCGGCATGCCGGAGTTCACTAACGTGTACTTCAACATGTCCCAAGGTGAACCTACCGTACGTGGCCCATGGAACCAGGGCGAGGACTGGGAGTTCGTCGAGAATCCGGTTCCGGCGGTCGACGGTGGCGATGGCCTGGCCAGCGTGCAGTTGAGTGAAAAGGACGAAGCACTGTTGATGGACATGAAGGCGCGGACGATGTCCAACCCTGAAAGCAACCCCACCACGGGCGCCGACTTGGGTTCGGGGATACAAGGTGACAAACTGTAAACGAATGGCGAGGGAGGCGACTCCCTCGCCTGATATTTCGAGCCAAGACCCGTAAGGACATTCGATGGACCAGCCCACTTCCCGGATTCGATCGCCCTGGCGCACTTGGCTGAACCCCGTGCAAGAGAATCTCTTGTTGGGGGTGACGTTCTGGCTCGGGCTGGCATTGGTGGCGGCGTTGTTGCTCTACAGTGGCTACAACGCCTTGGTGGGCGCCAATCGCCAAAACCTCGGCTACGCCGTGTTGGGCGGAACATCGGGTTTTGCCGCCACCGCGCTGGGGGCGATGATGGCGGTGGTGCTGCGGGATATCTCCTCGCGTACCCAGGACATCATGCTGGGGTTTGCCGCCGGCATGATGCTCGCCGCCAGTTCGTTCTCATTGATCCTGCCGGGCATCGAAGCGGCACAGATAATCTGTGGCAATCAGTTGCTCGCCGCGCTTGTCGTCGTGGTGGGCCTGGGGCTGGGCGTCGCCCTGATGATCGGCCTGGACCGTTTCGTGCCGCACGAACATGAACTCAGTGGCCGGCGTGGTCCCCAGGCCGAGCGGATCAATCGTGTCTGGTTGTTTGTACTTGCCATCACCTTGCACAACCTGCCAGAAGGCATGGCCATCGGCGTCAGTTTTGCCGACGGCGATTTCAAGGTCGGCTTACCCCTGACCACCGCTATTGCCATCCAGGACATTCCCGAGGGCCTGGCCATTGCCATGGCGCTGCGCGTCACCGGTATCAGCACCTTGCGTGCCGCGCTCATCGCGGTCGGTTCAGGGCTGATGGAGCCACTGGGGGCGGTGATCGGCCTGGGCATGTCGTCGGGCGTAGCCGTCGCGTACCCCATCAGCCTGGGGCTGGCGGCGGGGGCGATGATCTTCGTGGTCTCCCACGAGGTGATTCCCGAGACCCATCGCAACGGCCATGAAACCCCGGCCACCCTCGGCTTGATGATGGGCTTTGCGGTGATGATGTTTCTCGACACGGCGTTGGGTTGAGCGCGTCACCGATACCCTCTGTCAACGTTTCGGCAAATTTCTGGAACATCCGAAATTTCCCCTGGGTCAGTGTTGATGACAGGTGAAGCCGCCTCTGCCGGCTTCACCCCATCAACCTTTCGAGGCTCGCCTTCTGAACAGAGGAAGATTGAAATGGCCAGAAAAACCGTGACAGACCTGTTCATCCACGAACTGTCCGATGTCTACAGTGCTGAAAAACAGATCACCCGTGCCTTGCCGCGCATGGCTCGGGCCACCACCAACCCTTTGCTCGCACAAGCCTTTCACGATCACCTTGAGGAAACCCAAGGCCAGATTGAGCGCATCGATACCCTCGTCGAAGTGGCGGGGATCAAGCTCAAGCGCATGAAATGCATCGCCATGGAAGGACTGGTGGAAGAGTCCAAGGAGCTGATCGAGGAAATCGAAAAAGGCGCGGTGCTCGACGCGGGGCTGATCGGCGCGGCGCAGAAAGTCGAGCACTACGAAATCGCCAGTTACGGCACCTTGATCGCCATGGCCAAGCATTTGAACCTGGGCGATGAAGTGGTCGGCCTGCTGTTGGCGACCCTCAAGGAAGAAAAAGCCACCGACGAGAAACTCTCGAAGATTGCCGAGCAGGGCGGCAACCAGGCGGCGACGATGGCGTCCTGAGTTCGACGTCGCTTTTTTGTGGCGAGGGAGCTTGCTCCCGCTGGACTGCGCAGCAGTCCCAGGTTTTGGGGTTGAACGCAGAAATTATTGGGGCTGCTGCGCACCCCAGCGGGAGCAAGCTCCCTCGCCACAGGTTCTACGTGAATCGGGCATCGATGTTCACATCAGTGCCTTTTTTTTCGCCGTAAAAACCCATCAAGCGGCTTCAACGACCACACAGCGTCCAGCCTTGAAACTCGTTGGAACTAGCCCGCATCGCGTCCCGTCATTTGTTCTGAGAGGCACTTATCCAGGCGTCGCTAAGCGACTGCCTGTCGTTGAGTTTTTCATCACGGAGGCGATGGACAGACATGACTATCCCGGACAACAACCCCGAGCGACAAAGCGGCACTTCAAGCCAAGGTCGGCCTGAGGAATCCCTGAACCACATCAAGGAGGACGTGAACGAAGCGATCGGCAGCGCCCGCGAGAAGGCCGATGCGCATTTCGGCCAGTACCGCGATACCGCGGCGGACCAGATCGATGCCTTGGCCCGTGGCGCCAAATCCGCCATGTCGGAGCTCGAAGCCAACGACACCCTCGGCTTATCCCATTATCTGGCGGACATGGCCGACTGCATGAGCGGCCTGGCCGGCAAATTGCGCAACAAGAGTGCCGAACAGTTGCTGCATGACGGTTCTCGCCTGGCGCGGGATAACCCCGGTCTGTTCCTCGCCGGCAGCATCGCGGTGGGCTTTGGGCTGTCGCGATTCCTCAAGGCCGGTGCCTCGCCGGTCGCCACCGAGGCCGACGAACCCGCCGCCGGGCATTCAAACCCTCCCGCCGGAGGATTCGGCGCCCAGCGGCCTTTTGAATCGACCCCTGATCCCATCGGCCCCGGTGCCGCTACCCGCAGCGGCCTGGCCACCGGTGTCACCCCGACCTCACCGAGTGTCCAGGACCATCCCAGTGATTCAGCCACCGGCTCGCTGCCGGGTTCGGCCAATACCAGAGGAGAGTTGTGATGAATCGACCAGACCCAGATATGCAGCGTACCGCCAGCGCCTCGACGCCCGAAAGCGATGCCTCGGTCATGGGGTTGCTCAGGCAATTGACCCACGAAGTCCCCTCGCTCTTCACCAAGGAGTTGGCGCTGGCCAAGGCTGAATTCCAGGCGAGCCTCAACACGCTCAAGGCGGGCATTGCTGCGGTGGCCGGTGGCGCCATGGTACTCATGGCCGGCTTCATCATCCTGTTGATGGCGGCGGTGTATGGCCTGAGTACGATGATGGCGCCCTGGCTGGCGGCGCTGATCGTCGGCGTCGTGGTCATGATCATTGGTTTTGTCATGGTCCAGTCGGGCAAGAAACAATTCGAACCGTCCCACTTCAAGCCTGACCGAACGCTCGATGCCTTGAACAAAGACCAGGAAGCCCTGCGGAGGAAAGCCTCATGAAGGATGAATTCAAAACCGAATCCGAAAAGAGCCCAGAGGCCATCGAGCGTGAAATCGACGAGCAGCGCGCCCATATCAGCCATATCGTCGACGCCTTGGGCAGCAAGTTCACGCCAGGGCAAATGCTGGATCAGGCCCTGGGGCTCGTGAAGGGAAATGGCGCCGAGTTTTTCGGCAACCTGGGCACTACGGTGCGCAACAACCCGGTACCCACCGTGTTGACCACGGTTGGCTTGTGCTGGCTGATGCTTGGGCAGAACCATCCGCCGCGGGTCGGTTATCGCGTCGGGCCGGACCAGGATTCCAGCGGTTGGAGCGAAGGGCTTGCCGGTGGCCTGGACAATGCGCGAGAGCACCTGCACAGCGGCAGTGAGTCATTGCGCGAAGGCTTTCACCATCTCAAGGACAAAGCTGCGCACCTGGCGGACGACGTGGGCGCCAGCGCCCGGCATGCCCGGCACAGCGCTCATCAGGCGGGCGAGCGCGTGGCCCAAGGGTCGCAGCACCTGGGCGATGAGTTCAGCCGTCTGCTCAAGGAGCAGCCGTTGATGATGGCGGCGGCGGGTATCGCCCTCGGGGCAATGCTGGGCGCGGCGTTGCCCAGCACCTCTACCGAACAGCGAACGATGGGCAAGACCAGCGCCGACCTGGCCGACAAGGTCAAGCGCACGGCGCGGGAGGGTTATGAAACGGTGCGCGATACGGTGAGCAAGACCACCGAACACCGTGACGAGCCCGCCGTTACGCCGGCCAACGGGCGGGCCCACTCCGGCACGGATCTGTCCGGCGGGCTGGGCACTTCGTAGGCGCACGCGAGGTGCGGCGCAGGGCGATCTGCGCCGCACCTGTCAACCTTGACAGTAGCCTCGATCACCGTTCGGTTATTTCATGGGCCGTACACCCTTCTCAAGGAGGCAGCACATGAAACGTCAGGTCCCGTTCACCGGCCGTCTGATCTTCATCGGCTTCGGCTCCATCGCCCGGGCCACGTTGCCCTTGCTGCTGGGGCAGGATCACGTCGAGATCAAGCAGATCACCGTCATCGCACCGGTGATCGACCACAACATCTGGTTCAAGGAGCGGGGAATCCGTTTTATCCCCAAGGCCTTGACCCGAAAAACCTATGCACAAATCCTCGATCGCTTCGTCAAGCGTGGTGATTTCATCGTCAACCTGTCCGTCGAGGCCAGCTCCCTGGACCTCATGGCGTACGCGTTCGAGAAGGGCGCGCTGTACCTCGACACCTGCGTCGAGCCATGGGCGGGAGGCTACGAGGATCCGCACCTGGACCTTTCCCATCGGACCAACTACGCGTTGCGCTATCAAGTGCTGGGCCTGCGCAAAAAACTGGGCAGAGGCCCGACGGCAGTGGTGGCCCATGGCGCCAATCCCGGTTTGATCACCCATTTGCTCAAGGCCGGGCTGGTTGAACTGGCGACGCAATTGAAGCAGCCGCTGCCGCAAAAACCGGGCGGTGTGGACTGGGCCAGGCTGAGCATGGCGTTGGGGATCAAGGTCATTCATTTTGCCGAACGCGACAGCCAACGCTCCCAGCGTCCCAAGACAGACGACGAGTTCGTCAACACCTGGTCGGTGGAGGGGTTCATCAGCGAGGGCCGTCAGCCGGCCGAGTTGGGGTGGGGGTCCCATGAACGGAATTGGCCAACGGCTGCCCGGCGTCATAGTTTCGGGAGCCGCAACGCGATCTATCTGGAACGCCCGAGCGCCAGCGTCTTGATCAAGACCTGGACGCCGGTGGGCGGGCCCTGCCTGGGGCTGATGATCACCCACCACGAAACCGCTTCGACGGCCGATTTGCTGACCGTGAAAGACCAGCGCAAGTTGGTGTATCGACCGACCCTGCATTACGCCTATCACCCCTGCAACGATGCCTGGCTTTCTGTCCATGAGCTGATCGGTCGTGGCTGGGAAACCCAGGCCCGGCAGCGGATTCTCAACGGCGAAATCGCCCCCGGTGGGGTGGATGCCCTGGGGGTCTTGTTGATGGGGCATGAAATGAACGCCTACTGGTTCGGTTCGGTGTTGAGCATTGACGAGGCGAGGGCCCTGGTGCCTTTCAATAACGCCACCAGCCTGCAAGTGGCGGCCGGTGTCATGGCGGGAATCGTCTGGGCCATTGAACATCCGGATCGTGGCATCGTCGAGCCGGAACAAATGGACTATGAGCGCGTGCTGGAAGTCGCCCGGCCTTACCTGGGGACGTTGGTGGGCAAACGCACCGATTGGACGCCGACCGGTGCCCTTCACAAGGCTCGCGGGGATGGTGCGGCCGATGATTGGCAATTCGAGCATTTCACCCGGTTCTGAGAGATACACAATCCCTGTGGGAGCGAGCTTGCTCGCGATAGCGCCAGTTCAGTCGATGATGAAGTGACTGACAGGACGCCATCGCGAGCAAGCTCGCTCCCACAGGGAATCGCGGTGTTTTGGCGTGTTTGGGCCGGATCCCTGTTCATCGCGACCTATACTCACCCCCATGGATGACAGGAATCCGGGGTGGCGCGACTGTGCGGCGTTCGCTGATGTTGGCCGTTGTGCTCGTTCTGGCGGGGTGCGCCACGCCACAGCGCGGTCCACCGGTTGCCACGGTGATGATTGCCCAGGACACCTGGCGACAGGTAGACCAGCAGATCATCGCGGCGTCGAAGAGCGCCCTCGAACAGGCGGCCGTCTATGCACGCGGGTCGATGGAGCATTGGCGCGTGTTGGTGTATGAACGCACCGAGGCTGAATTCATCCCTTGGTTCAGCAGCTACTGGACCCAGGAATGGCTGGCGGTGAAGGTCAGTTGGTACGCGGCCAGTGCCGAGGGCGAGGCGGATTCTTCGGCCAAGCGCCTGGCGGTTTACCTGCAGGAGCAATATCGCGAGCAGGTGCTGGCGCCGGTGGCGGTGGAAATCGATCCCGAGGCGATCAGGGCCAACGCGACGGGCTACTACATCCGTCAGCTCAATCAACAGGCCCAGGTCATCGCCCAGCGGCATCGAATCCCGAACGAGCTGATGAACCGACGCCTGCATGGCATCCCTGCCATCCGCCTGGGTCCGCCGGCGGCGCGTGATGCTTCGTTGTACGAGATGGTTCACGCCGAGCCGCTGAACACCTTGCCGGCCTATGCGGCCCTGATCGATCACGTCAACAAGGCTGCAAGCACGGGGGCCGGGCCATCGGAGGCGGTGATTGCAACGGTGGCGCAACGCACCAGCGAAAAAATCGAGGCCCAGTTCGCCACGCGTGGGGCGACCGGTGCGGCGGCGGCCGTGGCCGGGAAGGCGGCCGGGGCGTTGATCTCGGTGGGCGTGGCGGGTATTCGCGCGATCATCCACGAGGGTGAGCGGCCGGAAATGGAGGCGCAGATCCGCAAGAGCCTGAGCGCGGCGTTCGACGAAGCCTGGTTCAAGTCACTCAAGCATCCCCTCAGCGGGGTGATGGCACCGGTGTATTACCTGGACGAGGAAATCAAAGGCAACCTGGTGGAGGCGGACCTGGCCAATCGCGCGGTGGTCTTGCCGGACCTCAAGCCATGACGGGCCGACTCATTCCGAGCCGAGGGTGACGCGACAACCCTTGCGATGGCGGATCTGTTCGTCCGATGGACGCTCCTTGATGAACTCGAAGCGCGGTTCGCCTTCGCTGTAGATCACCAGCCAGCCCCATTCCAGTTCG
The DNA here is from genome assembly GCF_052871455.1 of Pseudomonas sp. LARHCG127. Classification (NCBI taxonomy): domain Bacteria; kingdom Pseudomonadati; phylum Pseudomonadota; class Gammaproteobacteria; order Pseudomonadales; family Pseudomonadaceae; genus Pseudomonas; species Pseudomonas sp. LARHCG127. Next base: position 130,188 of record NZ_JBIXJT010000009.1, on the reverse strand, counting down.
CTTTCATCCTGCCCGGGCTGGGGCGGCGAGGCCCACCAGGGTTCTTTTTGCATGATCTGACGCATCGTCTACTCCTGCCGATTGATCCTTTGAACTATAGACCGCTCGATTCGACCACCAGCGCCACTGAAAATGCTTGCATTCATTGCGGCGAACACGGCTGTTGTGGCGAGGGAGCTTGCTCCCGCTGGGGCGCGTAGCGGCCCTGATCCATCCACTCGGTCCGTCAGGTTGCAGCGATCATCGATGGGGCTGTTTCACAGCACAGCGGGAGCAAGCTCCCTCGCCACGTTTTTTCCTCGCAACTCAGTGTGCTCTGACCCCGCCCACCAGCGTCTAGCGTCTGTATCCCCGCACTCGAACGGGGAATGACTGGACCCCGCGCATATGCAAGCACTGTTGAACGAGATCCTCGATGCGGTTCGCCCCCTGATCGGTCAGGGCAAGGTAGCCGACTACATTCCTGCCCTGGGCACCGTGGTGCCCAATCAGTTGGGCATTGCCGTGTACGGCAATGATGGCGAGTTGTATTACGCCGGCGACGCTGAAACAGCGTTTTCAGTGCAGAGTATTTCCAAGGTGTTCAGCCTGGTGCAGGCCATCGGGCATTCCGGCGAAGCGATCTGGGAGCGCCTGGGCCATGAGCCCTCCGGCCAGCCTTTCAACTCCCTGGTGCAATTGGAATTCGAGCGCGGCCGCCCGCGTAACCCGTTCATCAATGCCGGTGCGTTGGTGATCTGCGATATCAACCAGTCCCGTTTCGCCGCGCCAGCGCTGTCGATGCGCGATTTCGTGCGCCGCCTGTCGGGTAACCCCCAGGTGATGGTGGACGGCAAGGTCGCCGAGTCGGAGTACCAGCACCGCGCCCGCAACGCGGCGATGGCGTACCTGATGCAATCATTCGGCAACTTCCACAATGACGTGGAAGCGGTGCTGCGCAGTTATTTCAGCCACTGCGCCCTGCGGATGAGCTGCATCGACCTGGCGCGGGCGTTCTGCTTCCTGGCCAACGATGGGTTCTGCAAACACAGCGGCGAACAGATCCTCAGCGCCCGGCAGACCCAGCAGGTCAATTCCATCATGGCCACCAGCGGTCTGTACGATGAGGCCGGCAATTTCGCTTATCGCGTCGGCCTGCCGGGCAAGAGTGGTGTCGGTGGCGGGATTGTCGCCGTGGTGCCGGGCCGGTTCACCGTCTGCGTCTGGTCGCCGGAACTCAACGCCGCCGGCAACTCCCTGGCCGGCATGGCGGCGCTGGAGATGATGAGCCAGCGCATTGGCTGGTCGGTGTTCTAGTGGCCTGTGTGGCTAATTCGTGCACTCAACTTCGGCGCCAGAACTTGCCAGCCTGCGTTGCCATTCCTCGCCGTAGCGGGCTACGACTCGTCATGGCGCCTTGCCTGGCAAGCCCTGGCACTCGAATTTGAGTACTCGAATTAACCGTACAGGCCACTAGTCTCACAAAAAAAGGGCCCGCTCCTGGTTCAGGCGCGGGCCCTTTTGTTAGGGGATTTCAGCAGAGGCGGTCGATAACCCGGACCTCGGACGTGTTCTGCATCGATTGCCAGGCCTGGGTCAGCGTTTGCAGCACGCGGCCCATGAAGTCTTTGTCAGCCGCGGCCTTCTTGCCCACGTAGCCCTGGCCACGGCGGTACATCTTCAGCCGGGCGCACAGCTCTTGCGTGTTCTTTTCGAACTCGTCTTCTTGGGTGTAGGGCGACAGGCAGTCCATACGCACCTGGCCAGTCTTGCTGATCCACAGGATATGGCTGTCGAGTGTGTCCTTGTGTGCGGCGAACATGCGAGCCAGTTCATCAATAGATGGTTGATTGTTCAGATTCATGTGTAAGCCCCTTGACCATTTGGTTGATCTGTCTGGTGGTTCGCAAAAAACTTCGCTACTCGGTAAGTGCCTGCCTGCTACCGAAACCAGGCCGTCAGCGTTCGTCCGTCTGACTTCGACGGTGTCGTGCATCGGTTGTGTAGTGTTATCGAAGGGCTGCTACGCAAATGCGCTACAACGAAGAGAAACAGCGAAGAATCTCAGGCAGTGTCAACTTTCGAGGGTCGACCACGCGCGTCATGAGGATCTTCGCTAGCGTTTCTCGTCCTCGTTACCGGACGGTCATGCCAGGTCAGCACCTTCAATCTGCCTTGTGGGCAGTCCCTTATCCAAAAAACAGCTCGGCGGTCAGACGAGCTTGCTCAAACAGTTGCCTGTACTCCCGATCGGGGAGACGTCTGCATCATGCAAGGGCAAATCGGAGGCGTCAACGGTTTTGTAGTGATTATTTTTGGTCACTACATATTGTCGGACAAAACGGTTTGGGTATGAAAAATGGCCGCGAGTGATCACCCGTGGCGAGGGAGCTTGCTCCCGCTGGGGCGCGAAGCGGCCCTTGAAACCAGGCCTTCGGGTTTCAATCCGGGTGTGCATATAGACTTTTGGGGCTGCTGCGCAGCCCAGCGGGAGCAAGCTCCCTCGCCACAAGGGGTTATCGCTGGGTTCGGCTTCCCTCAGGTTGCCCTGGCTTTAGTGGCCTTGCGCGGTGCACCGCTAGCCTTGCGCTTGGCCGGCTTGCGCTTGTTTTTCCACGGTGTTGCGCCACGCCCGGCGGGGCTGGCCGGGCCGCTGATGGTCAGGCTCATGCCCTGGCAGCGGGCGACGTGCTTGCTCATCCAGGCGGCTTGCCGGGTGACGAATTCTTCCAGGCTCATTTCTCCGCTTTGCACCATGTCCAGGGCTTGTTCCCAGATAGCGGTGGTGCCTGGGTCGGCGATGGCCCGGGGCACGGCGTCGATGAGGCTGAAGGCCGCCGGGGTGGCGGACAGGGCCTTGCCGTTTTTCACCAGGTAACCGCGGTCGAGCAGCCCTTGGATGATCGAGGCCCGGGTCGCTTCGGTGCCGATGCCGGTGGTGTCCTTGAGCTTCTGCTTGAGCAACGGGTCCTCCACCAGCTTGGCGACGTTCTTCATCGCCTTGATCAGGTCGCCTTCGGTGAAGGGCTTGGGTGGCTGGGTCCAGAGGTCCTTGGGTTTCACTTCGTCCACCGCGCAATCGCGACCTTCGGCCAATGCCGGCAGGACCTGCGGCGCCGGTGCTTCACGTCCCCTGGCCGGCGCCAGTGCTTCGGGCAGGGCGCGTTTCCAGCCGGGCTCGACGATCTGCTTGCCCACGGCACGCAGCGCCTGGCCGGCACAGTCGAAGTCGGCCTGGGTCCGGTCGTACTCGTGGTTGGGCAGGAACTGCGCCAGGTAGCGCGCGCGAATCAGCGTATAGACCGCGCGCTGCTTGCCGGCGAGTTTGTCCAGGTTCCTGGCGGCGGCGGTGGGAATGATGCCGTGGTGGGCGCTGACCTTGGCGTCGTTCCAGGCCCGGGACTTGCGCTGCGCCTGCAAATGCTCGCGCAGTGGCGCGAGGCTGGGGTCGGCCGTGGCGAGGGCGGCCAGGATGGCCGGTGCTTCGCTGTGCTGGCTCAAGGGCAGGAAACCGCAATCGCTGCGCGGATAGGTGATGAGCTTGTAGGTCTCGTAGAGCGACTGGGCGATGTCCAGGGTTTCCTGGGCGCCGAGGCCGAGCTTCTTCGAGCAGACTTCCTGCAGGGTGCCCAGGTCGAAGGGCAACGGCGCCGCTTCGCGCAGGCGCTCGGTACGTACTTTCAGCGTCCGGGCGGTGGTGGCGTTGCCCATGGCCTGGGCGGCGTCCCGGGCCAGGGCCTGGTTCAGGCAGCGCTCATGGTCGTCGCAGGCATCCGGGTCGGCGCGCCACTGGGCGGTAAACGCCGTGCCGTCGTGGCTGAGCTGCACGTCGATGGCCCAATAGGCGACGGGCACGAAGTGGGCGATGCTGCGGTCGCGGTCCACCACCAGTCGCAGCGTCGGTGTCTGCACGCGACCGACCGGCAACACGCCCTGGTAGCCGGACTGGCGCCCCAGCAACGTGAACAGGCGACTCATGTTCATGCCGATCAGCCAGTCGGCCCGGGAGCGACCCAGGGCCGAGTGATACAGGTTGAAGGTTTCGACCCCCGGTTTGAGGGCGGCCAGGGCCTTGCGGATCGACGCTTCGTCCAGGGCCGACAACCATAACCGCTGGATCGGCCCGCGATAACGGCAATGTTCTACCAGCTCCCGGGCGATCATTTCGCCCTCACGGTCGGCGTCGGTGGCGATCACCAGTTCTTTCGCTTCTCCCAACAGGCGCTTGACCGCCTTGTACTGGCTGGCGGTTTTCGGCTTGACGGTCATTTTCCATTGCGCCGGCACGATGGGCAGGTCGGCCAGGACCCAGCGCTTGTAGCGCGCGTCGTAGGCATCGGGTGGAGCGGTTTCCAGCAGGTGGCCGATGCACCAGGTGACCGTGATGCCCGGGCCCAGCCAGCAACCGTCGCCACGGCGCGTGGCGCCGAGTACGGCGGCGATGTCCTTGGCCTGGGACGGTTTTTCACACAGGTACAGCTGCATAGCGCCCTTTTCCTGAAGCAGATTCCATGGGCTTGTAGCATGGTCATGGATGCGCGCCAGGGCAAGTTTTATCTGTATGGATATACAGATAAAAGCGTTGCGCTGCGTTGCCAAGGGGGCTGGCGTGACATTCGGCGGTCGGTTGGCACGCAGAATGAATTTCTCGAAAGGGTATCGCTCATAACTTCAAGGCGGTTGAAACCGCAAAGAAGGTTTATGAGGTCAAGGAGAGTCACTTTCATGAATTCGATGCCAAATGGCGACGGCCAGGCGACTACACGTTTGATTCTCGTTGTGGAAGATGATCCAACCATTCTGGAGTTCCTCTGTGAAATCCTCGAGGACGAAGGGTTCGTCGTGGAGCCTCGGGAAAGCGCCGATGCGGCGTTGACGTTCCTCGAAGAAAGCGCCCACTACGTCGATCTGTTGCTCACGGACATCACCATGCCCGGCAAGATCGACGGTGCGGAGCTGGCCAACCTCACGGGGGATCGCTGGCCGCAGATCCCGCTGTTGATCATGTCCGGTTTCGAGACGCCGGAAAGCGCCGGAATCAAGCACCACGCGTCGTTCATTGCCAAGCCTTGGGCGTTGGGACAGATGTTGGACCTGGTGGAGAGCACGGTGAAAAACCACTCGATCAACTGAGTGATTCCAGCGAGGGGGAGTGTCCGTGCACGTTTGGGTTGCAAGCGACGATGGCGTCTATGACAATGCGAGTCATTATCAGTCGCGAATTATTCCATTGCCATGCCCGCCAACGATCTGTCCCTACGCAGTGCTGTCGACGTTCTGTACAGTGATCATCACAGTTGGCTCCAGGGCTGGCTGCGCAAGCGCTTGGGCAATGCCTTCGATGCGGCTGACCTGACCCAGGATACGTTTGTGCGGGTCATCAAGGCGCGCACGGCGCTGGATATCCGCGAGCCGCGCCCGTACCTGTCGATGATCGCCAAAGGGCTGTTGATCGACCTGTTTCGCCGCCGCTCGCTGGAACAATCCTACCTCGAAGCATTGGCCGCCATGCCGCAAGAGCAGCACCCCTCGCTGGAAGAGCAGGCGATCCTGCTCCAGGCCCTGATGGAGATCGATCGTCTGCTCCTGGGATTGGGGCCGCGCGTCAGGCAGGCGTTCATCCTGTCGCAGTTCGATGGCCTGACCTATCCGCAAATTGCCGAGCGCCTGGGCGTCAGCGTCCGCACGGTCAACAATCACATGGCCAAGGCCATGGAGCATTGCTGCCTCATGCAAATTCAATTGCAGCTTTCATGAACCTGCCGCCCGAAGAATTGCAAGCCATCCGTGTGGCGGCACGGTGGTACGCCCGGCTGAATTCCGGGATTGCCACCGACGCGGACCGGGCCGATTGGCGCGCCTGGCTGGCTGCCGATCCGTTGCACGGCCAGGCCTGGCAGCGCATGGCCGCGGTGGCCGAGCAAATGGCGAGTGTGCCGGGCGCCCTGGCGGCACCGACCTTGAGCGACACCCACCAGCGCTCCCGCCGCCAAGTGTTGCGCAGCGCCTTGCTGCTGACATCCGCTGGCGGCCTGGGTTGGTTGAGCTGGCGCAGCCAGGCCACGCAGAACCTGCTTTGCGATTACCGCACGGCGGTGGGCGAGCGTCGCGAGGTCCAGTTGGCCGATGGCAGCACGCTCATGCTCAACACCGACACCTCGATCAATGTTCGTTTCGATGGACAGCAGCGGCGCCTGGAACTGTTGCGGGGTGAGGTGCTCGTGACGACGGCGGTCGATCCCCAGCGCCGTCCGTTCAAGGTGGTCACGGGGCCGGCCGAGGTGCTGGCCCTGGGCACGCGTTTCATTGTCCGTAGCCAGGCGCGGGGCGGTGAAGTGGCGGTGCTGGAGAAAGCGGTCGAGGTGAGCCTGCCAGCACGTGGAGCAAGGATGCGCGTCGAGGCCGGCCAGCGCCTGGATTTCAATGAGCGTTCGTTAGGGACGCTACGCGGCAACGATGTGTCGGTGGGGGCCTGGCAGAAGGGAAGCATTATCGCCATTGACCGTCCCCTGGCGGCGCTGTTGGATGAACTGTCGCGTTACCGTCCCGGCGTGCTGCGTTGGGACCCGGCGATTGGCGACTTGAAGGTGTCCGGTGTATTTCCCGTCGATGACACTGATCTCGCCCTGGCCGCGCTGGAAAGTGGCTTTTCGTTGCGGGTGACCCGCTACAGCCGATTCTGGGTCCAGGTCGCCGGTGGCGATCGGCGCTGATGCTGCGTAATAAAAAAACCAACCCTTGCACTTTTCATCCTCATCGTTCGGCTCTTCCTCAGTGAGTTTTTATCGACCGTTTGGGGGAGGGGAAATATGACGTGGGTGAGTGCGCCAGGCCGTCTGGTGTTTGCAGTGAAAATCGGCTTGCTGGCGGTCACGACCGCTGGCGCCACGGTCGTGAATGCCAGTCCGGTTGCAGCGGCTGCGGCGCAGCAGAGTGCGGTGCAGGCCTACGATATCGGCGCCGGCCGCCTGGTGGATGTGCTGACCCGTTTTTCCAGTGCCGCCGGTATTGCCCTTTCGTTTGACGCTCGGCAACTCGAAGGTTTGCAATCGCCCGGCCTGAAAGGTTCTTTCGGCGTGGGCGAGGGCTTTGCTCGCATTCTTGGCGGTAGTGGCCTGCAAGCCGAGCCCCAGGCCAACGGCACGTACGTGCTGCGCCGGCTGCCTGCCAACGGTTCGGCCATGGAACTGGGCGCCACCCGCATCGAGGCACAGCGGCTCGGGGCGACCACCGAGCAGAGCAATTCCTACACGACGGGGGCGGTCACCATCAGCAAGGGCGAGCACTCCCTGCGCGAAACGCCGCAGTCGGTGACGGTGATCACCCGCAAGATGCTCGATGACCAGAACCTCAATACCATCGAACAAGTCATGGAGAAGACGCCTGGCATCACCGTCTACGACTCGACCATGGGCGGCAAGTATTTCTATTCCCGCGGGTTCCGCATGTCTGGCCAGTATCAATACGACGGCGTTCCGCTGGACATGGGCAACAGCTATGTCCAGGCCGACAGTTTCAGCAGCGACATGGCTTATTACGACCGTGTCGAAGTCCTGCGCGGCGCCGCCGGGATGATGAAGGGGGCGGGCGGTACGTCCGGCGGCGTCAACTTCGTGCGTAAACGCGGCCAGACCACGGCCCAGACCGAACTCAGCCTGTCCGGTGGCACCTGGGACAACTACCGTGGGCAAGTCGATACCGGTGGCCCGTTGAATGACTCCGGCACCGTGCGGGGCAGGGCGGTGATCGCCGAGCAGAGCCGGCATTATTTCTACGACGATGCCCGGCGCAAGGACCAGATCTACTACGGCGCCCTGGACTTCGACCTGTCGCCCGACACGACGCTCGGCCTGGGTGTTGCCTATGAAGACGTCGATGCAAGCCCCTGCTGGGGCGGGCTGCCGCGCTACCGGGACGGCAGCGACCTGAAACTCAGCCGCTCCACCTGCCTGGACCCGTCGTGGAACACCTGGCGTAGCCAGCGGACCACGGTGTTCGGTGATATCGCCCATCACCTCAATGACGATTGGGCCGTGAAGGTCGCCGGGGTCTATACCAAAAATACCCAGGACATCAAATATGCCTTTGCATCGGGCTCGGTGGCGCCCGGTACCTCGACCACCAACATGCTGGGCAGCATGTACGACTATGACCAGGTCGATTACGGCCTCGACGCCTACCTGGACGGCAAGTTCGACGCCCTGGGGCAACAACATGAGTTGATCGTCGGTTTCAACGCCAGCCGCTCGGACAAGGATGACTTCTTCTCGGTGGCACTGCTGCCCCAGAAGCAGAATGTGTTCGAGCCAGATCGGCATATTCCCGAACCGGACGACAGTTACTTCATCGAAAACTCGACGCGCGGTGGACCGGTCAAGACCCTGACCGAGCAGCACGGCATGTATTCGACCCTGCGGCTGAAACTGGCGGACCCGTTGACGTTTGTCGTCGGCAGCCGGGTGAGCTGGTACAGCTCCAAGACCGATTCGGAGTTCCTCACCGGCGGTTCGGAGCACGCCAAGAGCACGGAGACGGGCCAGGTCACGCCGTTTACCGCCGTGTTGCTGGACCTCAACGAGCACCTGACGGCCTATGCCAGCTATTCGGATATCTTCACGCCCCAGGGCAACTACCGCTCCGAAAGCGGCTCGGCACTCAAGCCCCTGGTGGGCGAGAGTTATGAGCTGGGGATCAAGGGCGAGTGGTTCGAGGGACGCCTGAACAGTGCCTTCAACCTGTTCCGCACAGTGCAGAAAGACCAGGCCCAGACGGACTACGCCTCCAGCTGTGCGTCCTCGGACGGTTACTGCTATGAGAACGCCGGCAAGGTGCGCGCCCAGGGTTTCGAAGCCGAGATCAGCGGTGAAGTCATCGAGCGCCTGCAATTGCTGGCCGGCTACACCTACACCCAGACCAAGACCCTCGACGACATTGATACCAGCCTCAACGGCGGCTCGTTCAACAGCTACGTGCCGCGCCATGTGCTGCGCCTGTGGGGCGATTATGCCCTCGGCGGGGCATTGGAACGGTTCAGTGTCGGCGCCGGGGTCAATGCCCAAAGCGACAACTTCCGTGTATCGCCGGTCAGCGGCGAGAAGATCACCCAGGCCGGTTATGCGGTGTGGAACGGTCGCGTTGGCTACCGCATCGATGACACCTGGTCGGTGGCCCTCAATGGCAACAACCTGTTCGACAAGCGCTACTACACCACCATCGGCACCGAGGGTTTCGGCAACTATTACGGTGAGCCGCGCAACTTCACCATGACGATGAAGGCGCGCTTCTGAGGCGGTGGCGAGGGCGCCAGTGCCCTCGCCACGGTTCTGCCCCTCAGTTGGTATCCAGGTCCACGTTCTTGGTTTCCCGCAGGCAGATCATGCCCACCACCAGGCTCACCCCGGTGATCACCACCGGGTACCACAGCCCATAGAAGATATCCCCGGTGTAGACCACCAGGGCAAACGACACGGTGGGCAGGAAACCGCCGAACCAGCCGTTGCCGATGTGGTAGGGCAGGGACATGGAGGTGTAGCGAATGCGGGTCGGGAACAGTTCGACCATCAACGCCGCCAGCGGTCCGTAGCACATCGCCGAGATGATGATCAGCGCCACGATCAAGGCCACGATCATCGGGCGGTTGATCTGCTGCGCATCGGCCTGTTGCGGGTAGCCGGCCAGGGTCACCGCACCGCGCAGGGCCGCCTCGTCGTAGCCTTCGAGTTTCACGTCACCGACGCTGATCTGCACCGTGCTGCCGACCGGGGCCGCGACGCTGCTGTAGGGCAGGCCTTGCTTGACCAGGAAGGTCTTGACCTTGTCGCAAGGGCTGTCGAAACGCGCCTTGCCCACCGGGTCGAACTGGAAGGTGCAGGTGGCCGGATCGGCGATCACGGTGATGGGTGCCTGGCGGCTCGCCAGGTCGATGGCCGGGTTGGCATAGTGGGCCAAGGTCTTGAAGATCGGGAAGTACAGGACAGTCGCCAGCAGCAGGCCGATCATCAGCACCGGTTTGCGCCCGACCTTGTCCGACAGCCAGCCGAAAAAGATGAAGAACGGTGCGCCGATCACCACGCTGACAATCAGCAGGCTATTGGCGAGGGCCGGGTCCATCTTGAGGAATTGGGTGAGGAAAAACAGCACATAGAATTGCGCGGCGTAGAAGGTCACCGCTTGCCCGGCGTTGATGCTGAACAGGGCGATCAGCACCACTTTGAGGTTTTCCCATTTGCCGAAGGATTCGCGAATCGGCGCCTTGCAGCACTTGCCTTCCTCTTTCATTTTCAGGAAGGCCGGCGACTCATGCAGGCTCAGGCGAATCCAGGTGGAAATGCCCAGCAGGAGGATCGACAGCAGGAAAGGAATGCGCCAGCCCCAGACTTCGAACTGATCGCCGGTGAAGTAGCGGCAGCCCAAAACCACCAGCAGCGACAGCAGCAGCCCGAGGGTGGCCGTGGACTGAATCCAACTGGTATGAAAACCGCGCTTGCCCATTGGCGCGTGCTCGGCGACATAAGTCGCCGCGCCACCGTACTCACCGCCCAGGGCCAGGCCCTGGAGCATGCGCAACACCACCAGGATGATCGGCGCGGCGATGCCGATGCTGGCGTAGTTGGGCAGCAGGCCGACGCAGAACGTCGCCAGGCCCATGAGCACGATGGTGGCCAGGAACGTGTACTTGCGCCCGATCATGTCCCCCAACCGCCCGAACACCAGGGCCCCGAACGGCCGCACGATGAAACCGGCGGCGAAGGCCATCAGGGCGAAGATGAACGCGGTGGTGTCGTTGACCCCGGCAAAGAACTGCTTGCTGATCACCGCCGCCAGGGCGCCGTAGAGGAAAAAGTCGTACCACTCGAACACCGTCCCCAGGGACGAGGCGAAGATGACTTTCTGGGTTTCCTGGCTGGTGCCGGCGCTGCGCGTGGCTTCCAGGGGCTGAACATGCTCGGACATAGCGGTATCCCTCACAGTGATTGTTTTTGTTGTTCCACTGCGACGCCGGGGTGGCGTCTCCTGATTTGACACGTTCCTTGCTTACACGCATTCCCCTGTGGGAGCGAGCCTGCTCGCGAAGGCGGTGTGCTAGTCGACATCATCGTTAGCTGACACTCCGCCTTCGCGAGCAGGCTGGTCGCGCCCCGGCCGGCGCGGGGGGGGGCTACCCCCCCCCCCGCGCCCCCGCCCCCCCCCCCCCCGCCCCCCGCCGCGCTCCCACAGGGGGGCTTACTTGTTTTTCAGACCGTGGCAGGCTCCTTTTGCGGCGTGGTGATTCGGGTGTCTGCCTCGAGCATCATCTGCGCCGCCTTCTCGGCAATCATCAGCGTCGGCGAGCAGGTATTGCCCGAGGTGATGCGCGGCATGATCGAGGCATCGGCGATGCGCAAGCCCTTGATGCCATGCACGCGCAGTTGCGCATCCACCACGGCGTGGCCGTCCTGGCCCATGCGGCATGTGCCGACCGGGTGGAAGATCGTCGTGCCGATGCGGGCGGCGGCCTGGTGCAGTTCCTCTTCGGTCTGCAGGCTGGGGCCCGGCAGGTATTCCACCGGTTTGAACGCGCTCAGGGCCGGTGCCGCGACGATGCGTCGGGTCAGGCGGATGGCGTCGGCGGCGATTCGCAAGTCTTCGGGGTGACCCAGGTAATTGGGCTGGATCAGCGGCGCCTCGTGTGGGTCGGCCGAACGAATGTCCACCCGGCCACGGCTTTGCGGGCGCAGGTCGCAGACCGACGCGGTGAACGCCGGGAAGCTGTGCAGCGGTTCGCCGAAGCGTTCCAGGGACAACGGCTGTACGTGGTATTCGAGGTTGGCCGAGGCCTGCTCCGGGCCCGAGCGGGCGAATGCGCCGAGTTGGCTGGGGGCCATGGACAGCGGGCCGCTGCGGTCGTACAGGTAGCGCAGGCCCATGCCCATTTTGCCCCACAGGCTGCCGGCGATCTGGTTCAGGGTGCGGGCATTTTCCAACTGATAGATCAGCCGCAGTTGCAGGTGGTCCTGCAAGTTGCCGCCGACACCGGGCAACTCATGGGTCACGCCGATGCCCAGGCGTTGCAGCAAGCTGCGCGGGCCGATCCCGGAGCGTTGCAGGATCCCCGGCGAACCCACGGCGCCGGCGCACAGGACGATTTCCTTGCGGGCCTTGAAGGTCATGCCCTTGCCTTGCCAGCGAGCGCTGACGGCATGGGCGCGGTCGTCACGCAGCAACACCCGGTCGACCTCGACGTCGGTCAATACGGTGAGGTTGGCGCGCTGGCGAATCGGCTTGAGAAACGCCTTGGCCGCGTTCCAGCGCACCCCGGCTTTCTGATTGACCTGGAAATAGCCGCAGCCTTCATTGTCGCCGCTGTTGAAATCGTCGACGTTGGGGATGCCGCTCTGCTCGGCGGCGCTGCGGAAGGCATCGAGAATCGGCCATGACAGGCGCTGGCGTTCGACCCGCCACTCGCCGCCGGCACCGTGGAATTCAGACGCGCCGGCGAAGTGGTTTTCGCTCTGGCGGAACAGCGGCAGGACGTCTTTCCAGGCCCAGCCGGGATTGCCTTCGGCGGCCCAGTCGTCGTAATCGGCAGCCTGGCCGCGCATGTAGATCATGCCGTTGATGGAGGAACAACCGCCTAGGACCTTGCCGCGCGGGTAGCTCAGGGCGCGGCCTTGCAGGCCCGGTTGCGCTTCGGTCTTGAAGCACCAGTCGGTGCGCGGGTTGCCGATGCAGAACAGGTAGCCGACCGGAATGTGAATCCACGGATAATTGTCGCGCCCACCGGCTTCGAGCAGCAGGACCCGGTGTTGCGGGTTGGCCGAAAGCCGATTGGCCAGCAAGCACCCGGCAGGGCCGGCGCCCACGATCACGTAATCGTATTCATCGACGACAGGTTGCATTCGCGACCTCATTCTTGTTGTTGTGGGAGCCATCCTAGTTGTTAGTTTTCGTCAAAAGAATGTTAGTTTTTGCGCAGCCGCTGTGCGTTTATAAACAACCCTGCCTTCAGGCGCGTTCAAGGATCGCCCCATGTTCGACTGGAATGACCTGCGCTATTTCCTGGAACTGCAACGCAGCGGGCGTTTGTTGACGGCTGCCCGACGGCTGAACACCACCCACGCCACAGTGGCCCGGCACATCGAGGCCATCGAGAAAAGCCTCGGCACTGCGCTGTTCGTCCAGCATGCCCAGGGCTATGAACTGACCCCGGCCGGCGAGACCTTGCTCAAACACGCCGAAGCCATGGAGAACGTGGCGTTGCTGGCCCAGGAGGACATCACCCAGTCCAGCGCACCCCTGGGCAAGATCCGCCTGGGAGTGACCGAAGGTCTGGGCATCATGTTCCTGGCTAGCCGCATGGACGGGCTGTTCCAGCGCTACCCGGGGCTGGAGGTGGAACTGGTGGCGGTGCCGCGCTTTGTCAGCATCCTCAACCGTGAGGCGGAAATCAGCATCCACCTCGAACGCCCGGCGGCCGACCTGTTGGTGACCCGCAAACTCACCGACTACAGCCTGGCGCTGTACGCCAGCCAGGCCTACCTGGATCGCTCGCCAGCGCTGCGCAGCCGCGAGGACCTGGGCCGCCATGCCTGGATCGGTTATGTCGACGACCTGTTGTTCAGCCAGGAACTGATGTTTCTCAACAGCTTTTGCCGCAACCCTCGAGTGGTGTTTCACAGCACCAGCGTCATCGCCCAGCAACAGGCCGCGCGCTCGGGCCTGGGGATCGCGGTGCTGCCGTGCTACATGGCCAGCGGCGACCCGACGCTGGTGCCGCTGCTGCCGGACGAAACCATCCGCCGCAGCTACTGGATCAGCACCCGTCGCGAACTGCACAAGTCCGTCCGCCTGCGGGTGTTGTGGGATTACGTGGTGCAGTTGTGCGAGCGGGAGCAGGGGTTGTTGTTGCCCTGAGCTTTATGCGACAGCCCCAAAACAAAAACTGTGGGAGCGAGCTTGCTCGCGATGACGTCGGCGCATTCAACACATAGGGTGACAGACAGACCGCTATCGCGAGCAAGCTCGCTCCCACAGAGGGCAGTGCTGGTTGCTCAATCTCGACCCGCCGTTTTCCGAGGCGACAGGCTCAGGGCTGCTTCGCACCCCAGCGGGAGCAATCTCTGGCCACAGGGGGCTCAGTGAATGCCCTGGCCGCCCAAGCCCCCTTTTCTGGCCCCCAATGACCTCAGCCGACGCGCTGGCGTGCCTTAGTGTTGAGCCACAACAAGAAAAGCGCAGCCAAGAGGGGCCCTATGTTGGCAATCTCGCCTTCAACCTTGCTTCACTCCGCCGTCATCGTGCTGCTCGGCAGCCTGCTCGCCGGCTGCGGCGAAGAGCCCAAGCCCCCCGCGCCCACGGTGTTCACAGCCATGCCCAGCGATGCGGCGCTGGCCCAGGTCTACGACAGCAGTTGCAAACTCTGCCACGCCAACCCCGGCGCCGGGGCGCCGTTGACCGGCGATACGAACGCCTGGGCCCCGCGGGTCGCCCAGGGCGCCGAGACCCTGCTGGACCACGCGATCAACGGCTACAACGGCATGCCGCCGATGGGCCTGTGCATGCACTGTTCCGAAGAGCAGTTCCTGGCCCTGATCGCCTTCATGTCCGGCCAACACTTCCAACAATAAATACGGGTACTTTCGGCATGACGATGGACTACTCACGGCGTCGGTTGCTGCAACAGGCCGGCGTTGTCGCCGCCTTTACCGCACTGGGCAGCCAGGGCGCCCTGGCCGAGCTGACGCGCGCGCCTCGCTTGATCCCGTGGCGCAACTGGTCCGGTGCGCAGAGTTGCCTGCCGGCGGCGCGCCTGGCCCCCAAGGACCTCGACGAACTGGTGCAGGTGGTGCGCCGCGCCGAAGGGCGGATTCGGCCGGTGGGTTCCGGGCATTCCTTCAGCGCCCTGGTGCCCACCGACGGCACCTTGTTGTCGCTGAGTTTTTTCAGTGGCCTGCTGGACCACGACGGCGCCAGCCTGCAAGCCGAGTTTGGCGGCGGCACGCCCATGTCCCGCATGGGCCCGGCGCTCAAGGCCATCGGCCAGGCACTGCCGAACATGGCCGACGTCGATTACCAGACCTTGGCCGGTGCCATCGCCACCTCGACCCATGGCACTGGCAAGGCCTTTGGCTCATACGCCTCCCAAGTGGTCGGCCTGCAACTGGTGACGGCCAATGGCGAGGTCCTCGATTGCGATGCCCAGCGTCATCCCGACGTGTTCCAGGCCGGCCGGGTGTCCCTTGGCGCGCTGGGGCTGGTGACCCGCGTGCGGCTACAAAACCGCGCGGCCTATCGCTTGCGCGAGCACCAGTGGGTGGCGAAAACCGAGGAGTTGCTCGAGGACGTGCACACCAACACCCGGGACAACCAGCACTGGGAAATGCAAGTCGTCACCCATTCCGACTATGCGCTGTCGATCACCCTGAACGAGACCACCGATCCGGCCACGCCGCCGATCAGTCCCGAGGAGGAGGGCGGCAACGAGTTCGTCTCCCTGATTGAAAACCTCGACAAGTACGGCAGCGATTTCCCAGCGGCCCGGCGCGCGCTGCTCAACAGCCTGCGGCTGGTGGCCGATTTCGATGACCGCGTCGGTGATTCCCATGACATCTACGCCAACGCCCGCACCGTGCGTTTCAACGAGATGGAATATTCGATCCCGGCCGAACACGGCCCGGCGTGCCTGCGGGAAATCCTCGCGCTGATCCGCGACAAGGACCTGCGCACCTGGTTTCCCATTGAATACCGCTACGTGAAGGCCGACGACATCGCCTTGAGCATGTTCGAAGGCCGGGACAGTTGCTCAATCTCCGTGCACCAGCATTACCAGATGGACCACCACAATTTCTTTGCCGCCATCGAGCCGATCTTCTGGAAATACCAGGGCCGTCCGCATTGGGGGAAGCTGCACTCGCTGAACGCCAAGGCACTCCAGGCGTTGTACCCGCGCTGGACCGAATTCACCCAGGTGCGCCAGGTATTGGACCCTGGCGGCAAGTTTCTCAATGGGCATCTTGCATCGATTCTGGGGGTGAGCTGAGGTTTCAAATGGCTGGTTGGCTGATTCTATCCTGCCAGGCACAACCCTTGTGGCGAGGGAGCTTGCTCCCGCTGGGCTGCGCAGCAGCCCCAAATCGGATAACGCAATTTTCCAGACAGATCACCTCAGCCGGCTTACGACGGCTACGCCGCCGAGCGGGAGCAAGCTCCCTCGCCACAAAAGCCCAAAGACCCTCTAGAACGCAAACGGAATACTGATCTTGGCCCAGAGCATTTCGCCTTCGGTGCGGTTCTCCACTTCGAACTCCTTGGCCCAGCGGATCTCGGCGCTGGCGTACTTGAGGAAGGTCAGGTGCAGCGCCGGGCCGATGGCGAAGACTTGGCCGCGGACCCCGTCGTCCACATCCTGCCCGGCGAATTGCACGGTGCGGCCGTACTGTTTGTCGTCGGTGGTCTGCTTGAGGTAGTAGCCGTTGAGTCCCAGCCTCAGGTTGTCGGTCACGCGGTAGCTGGCGGAATAGTCGAAGTGGAAAATCTGCCCGGAACGGTAGTCGGTGTCCTTGTTCTTGCGGTTGAAACTGTAGGTGGTCTTCATCGACACCTCGGTGTCTTCCGTGGGCAACCAGGTGAAGGAAAACAGCGGCTTGTAGGTGTAGAAATTGTTGCTGGTGTTGGCCAGTCGATCGGTGCTGTATTCGCCGGTGGGTACGGTGATTTCCACCGCCGCGGCCAGGGTCAGGTGCTTGCCCATGTCCCAGAGCACGATGGGCGAAATGGTCGTGTCGCCCATGCCCTCGCGGGTGTCATGCAGGCCGAACACCGAGACTTCCTGCTTGAGCCAGGGCTGGGCGATGTAGATCCCCGCGCGTCCACCGGCCACTCGCAACGGGCTCAGGTAATCGATACGCGGGACCACAGCCGTGGATTCGATTTCGACGTCCGGCACTTCGCCGCCCAACGAACTGATGTTGAATTTCCGGGCCTTGTAATGGTTGTAGTAGAGGTTGAACGCGACCATGTGGTCGGGAAGGCTGTCGACTTCCAGCGGCAACACGAAAAAGCCATCGGTGCCTGGGCCGATGTTGTCGACCCCCGATTCGGTGGCCAAGGCGGGCAGGGCTGCGCCGCAGGCCAGGCCGAGGGTCAATTGCAAGGCGAATGTCGTGCGGATCGGGTTCATGTGGGGGGCTCATTATTATTGTTGGAAATGCACCGGAGGTCCGAGTCATACAAATAAGCCGTTCGCCGCCGACAGGGCAGGGTATTGGCGGCCAGACAGGGGACTTGGGCGGCCAGATTTTTCTACCCCTCTATTCAGCGGCTCATGCTAACTTTATGAAATAACCGGTTACAAAAACGCCACCTAACGTGCTCCGGAACCCGCCCCATGCAGATGAAAGTCATCGACCCCACCTATGAATTGGCGCTGGTATCGCCATTTTTGCTGCAAACGTTGGCCGAGGTGGTGGCGGACAAAGGCTTCGATGCCGCCAGCCTGTGTCGCGGCCTGGGGTTCGACCTCGATGACCTGCAAGATCCCGCCCAGCGTATTTCCTATCGCCAGGCCGTGGTCATGATCCAACGTGCACTGAAGCTGTTGCCTGACCAGGGGCTGGGGTTATGGGTGGGCGATCGCAACGTGCTCGGCACCCTCGGCCTGCTGGGTCACGTCTTGTCGCTGTGCGAAACCCTGCGCGATGCCTTCGCCCTCGGGGTTCGTTACCAGCACACCACCGGCGGCATCGCCGTGACCCGTGTCGAAGAGGCCACTGACCTGATCATGGTCGAGACCACATGTCGCCTGCCTTTCGCCGAGATCCAGGTGTTTTCCGTGGAAGAGTTCTTCGCCAGCCTGATGGTCTACGGCCGGGCGCTGGCGGGGCCCGATTTCAAGCCCCAGGCCGTGGAATTCATGCACGCCGCGCCGTCCTATGCCCAGGCGTACCAGCGGATCCTGGGGCCAGAGGTGCGCTTCGGTTGCCGGCACAACCGCATGCTGATCGACGTGCGCTGGCTGGACATGCGTTTGCCCAATCATCACCCGCTGGCCCTGCGCCAGGCATTGGCCTTGCTCGAGCAGGAGGCCTGCGAGGTCCACCAGAAGATCGACCTGATCCAGACCGTGGAACGGGCGATTGCCCGGGACCTGACCCGGGGCAGCCACATCGAGAAAATCGCCAGCGACCTCAACATGAGCAGTCGCACCCTGCGTCGGCGCCTGACCGAACACAGCCTGACCTTCGAGGCCTTGCTCGAACAAGTGCGCCGCGGCCGCACCCTGAACCTGCTGGCCAACCCCGAGCTGTCCATCGAGCGCATTACCGAAGAGGTCGGCTACAGCGATGTGCGCAGCTTCCGCCGGGCGTTCCGGCGCTGGACTGGCATGAGCCCCAGCGCGTTTCGCAATGAGAGTACTGACGCTCGGCTCTAAGGATATGTCCACACGGTATTTCTCAAGTCGCGTGGGCTTTCCCTAAGATCACGTCATAACTCGTTATGACAAGTGATAAGGGCCATGTCCGACAACGTTCTTTCCCTCAATAGCGTACCGCTGCACACGCAACTGCGAGACGTGCTGCGTGCGCGGATTCTCGACGGTGAATACCCCCAAGGCAGCCAGATGCCCTCGGAAAGCGAGCTTGGCGCGTTGTTCAGGGTCAGTCGCATCACCGTGCGCCAGGCCTTGGGCGATCTGCAAAAGGAAGGCCTGATTTTCAAGATCCACGGCAAAGGCACATTCGTGGCCAAGCCCAAGACCTTCCAGAACGTCAGTACCCTCCAAGGCTTGGCCGAGTCCATGACCGGGCGTGGGTTCGAGGTGATCAACCGCTTGATCAGTTTCAAGTTCATCGCGGCCGACAAACTCGTGGCCGAGCGCCTGAAGTTGGTCGAAGGGGAAGTAGTGGCGCAGATCAAACGGGTGCGCTTGATCAACCGCGAGCCGGTTTCCCTGGAGATCACCTACCTGCCGAAGGTCCTCGGTGAACGACTGGAAAAGGCCGACCTGGTCACCCGGGACATTTTCCTGATCCTGGAAAACGACTGCGCCTTGACCTTGGGACATGCCGACCTGGCCATCGATGCGGTACTGGCCGACAGCGACCTGACCCAGGCGCTGGAGGTCGAACCAGGCTCGCCGATCATGCGCATCGAGCGGCTGACCCATGACGCCCACGGCCAGCCGTTGGACTTCGAACACCTCTACTACCGTGGCGATGCCTTCCAGTACCGCCTGCGGATCGACCGGCAAAAAGGAACGCAGGCATGACTCGGAACACCCTGGAACAGGAATACGACATCGTCGTCATCGGCGGCGGTACGGCTGGCCCCATGGCGGCGATCAAGGCCAAGGAGCGCAACCGTGATCTGCGCGTGCTGCTGGTGGACAAGGCCAACGTCAAGCGCAGCGGCGCCATCAGCATGGGCATGGACGGCTTGAACAACGCGATCATCCCCGGCCATTCCACCCCTGAGCAGTACACCAAGGAAATCACCATCGCCAACGACGGCATCGTCAACCAGGCGGCGGTTTACGCCTACGCGACCCACAGTTTCGAAACGATCGAGCAACTGGACCGCTGGGGTGTGAAGTTCGAGAAGGACGAAACCGGCGACTATGCGGTGAAAAAGGTTCATCACATGGGCGCCTACGTGCTGCCGATGCCGGAAGGGCACGACATCAAGAAGGTGCTTTATCGCCAACTGAAACGGGCGCGGGTGAGTATTACCAATCGGCTGGTCTGCACGCGGCTGCTGACCGACGAGGAGGGTGCGGTGAACGGTGTGATGGGCTTCGATTGCCGCACCGCCGACTTTCATGTGATCAAGGCCAAGGCGGTCATTCTCTGCTGCGGCGCGGCGGGGCGCCTGGGATTGCCGGCCTCGGGCTATCTGATGGGCACTTATGAGAATCCGACCAATGCTGGTGATGGTTATGCGATGGCTTATCACGCCGGTGCCGAACTGGCGAACCTGGAGTGCTTCCAGATCAACCCGCTGATCAAGGATTACAACGGCCCGGCGTGCGCCTATGTCACCGGCCCCCTGGGCGGCTACACCGCCAACAACAAGGGCGAGCGCTTCATCGAGTGTGACTACTGGAGCGGGCAGATGATGTGGGAGTTCCACCAGGAACTCGAAGGCGGCAATGGTCCGGTGTTCCTCAAGCTCGATCACCTCGCCGAGGAAACCATCCAGAACATCGAAGAGATCCTGCACAGCAACGAACGACCCAGTCGCGGTCAATTCCATGCCAACCGTGGCACTGACTACCGCACGCAGATGGTGGAGATGCACATCTCCGAGATTGGTTTTTGCAGCGGTCATTCGGCGTCGGGGGTATGGGTCAACGAACGGGCCGAGACCTCGGTCAAGGGCCTGTACTCGGCCGGCGACATGGCGGCGGTGCCGCACAACTACATGCTCGGTGCGTTCACCTACGGCTGGTTTGCCGGCAACAATGCCGCGGACTTTGTGGCAGGCAAGGAATTCTCGACGTTGGATGCCGGGCAGATCGAACGGGAGAGAACACGTGTCTACGCGCCGCTGGAGCGCGAGCATGGCCTGCCGCCGGCCCAGGTGGAATACAAGCTGCGCCGCTTCGTCAACGATTACCTGCAACCGCCCAAAGTCACCAAGAAAATGCAGATCGGCCTGCAACGCTTCAGCGATATCCAGCGTGACCTGGATCAGATCAAGGCCCACAACGCCCATGAACTGATGCGGGCCATGGAAGTCAGCATGATCCGCGACTGCGCCGAAATGGCCGCCCGCGCCTCGCTGTTTCGCGCCGAAAGTCGTTGGGGCTTGTACCACTATCGGGTTGATCATCCGCAACGCAACGACAGCGACTGGTTTTGCCATTGCCATTTGAAGAAGGGTGATGACGGCGCGATGACCTCATTCAAGAAAGCTGTCGAACCCTACATCATCGCCCTCGATGCCGACGAACTGCAGGCCTACGACCGGCTGCGGGTCGGTGCCGACGCGGCGTGACCCCTTCACCCAGAGAAAACGCCCATGGCCTATCAACCCCAGGAAATCTTTTTTCGCTCCAATGCCCCCGTCACCGTGGACGAGGACAAATGCATCGCCCACAAGGGCTGTACCGTCTGCGTGGATGTCTGCCCCATGGACCTGCTGGCGATCAACCCGGCGACCCAGAAGGCCTACATGGCGTTCGACGAATGCTGGTACTGCATGCCCTGTGAAAAGGACTGCCCGACCGGGGCGGTGAAAGTGGAAATTCCGTATCTGTTGCGCTGACTGACAGGACGCTATCGCGAGCAAGCTCGCTCCCACAGGGGATCGAAGCCAGCCGCGATTGTTCTGCACGCCTATAAACCTGTGGGAGCCGAGCTTGCTCGCGATGAGGCCACCACAGACACCACAAAAGGCCATCCGGCCACCCCCGGACGCCAAACCCAGAACACCCCTCGTTTCCCACCGCGCCCTGATCGCGGCGGAGACGAAAAACCAATAAATGATTCGAGGGGACATACCCATGCTATTGCGTGCAGCACTCGCCGGTCTGGTACTGGCTTCATTGACCTTGCCTGCCCAGGCAGAAACCATCCGTATCGCCATCGGCACCCAGGACACCACCATCAACTGCGCCGCCGGCGGGTTGCTGATCCGGGAACTGGGCCTGCTGGATAAATACCTGCCCCATGAGGGCGCCTACAAGGACGCCCAATACGATATCCAGTGGAAGAATTTCACCAGCGGTGCGCCACTGACCAACGAGATGGTCGCCGGCAAACTCGACTTCGGCGCCATGGCCGATTTCCCCGGTGCGTTCAACGGCGTGGCGTTCGAAACCGCCGGCAAGCACAGCCTGTTCATCAGCGTGCTGTCGGGCAGCACCCAGGGCAGCGGCAACGGCATCGTCGTGCCCAGCGCGTCTGGCGTGCAGTCACTGGCCGAGCTCAAGGGCAAGACCATTTCCGTGCCGTTCGCCTCCACCGCCCACGGCATGTTGTTGCGCGCCGTCGCGGCCCAAGGCTGGGACCCGCTCAAGGACGTCAACATCATTGCCCAGCCGCCGGAGGTGGCCGGTTCCGCGCTGCAAGCCGGCAAGATCGACGCCCACGCCGACTTCGTGCCATTCGCCGAACTGTTCCCCAGCCGGGGTTTCGCCCGCAAGATCTACGACGGTGCCCAGGCTAACACCCCGACGTTCCATGGCGCGTTGGTGGACCAGGCCTATGCCAGGAAATACCCGGAAATCGTCGTCGCCTATCTGCGCGCGACCATCGAAGCCAATCAACTGCTGGCCGCCGAGCCGGAGAAGTACAGCGAGCTGATCGCCAAGGTCACCGGGGTGGATGCCGAGGTCAATTACCTGTTCCACGGACCCCTGGGCGTGCAGACCCGCGACCTGACCTGGAAACCGGAATACCGCCAGGCCGTCGGCACGGCCATCGATACCCTCAAGCTGCTGAAAAAGGCTGATCGCGGCCTGGACCTCAACACCTTCATCGATGACCAGTACATCCGCGCCGCCTTCAAGGCGTCGAACCTCGATTACACCGCGCAACTGGCCAACTACGCCCAGACGCCGCTGGGCAACGGCGATGCGTCGACCGGCCAGGCGATCGCCGATGCCCGCCATGTGGCCGAGATATGGGTGCGCGGCGAGGCGAAAGTGCGCCATTACGCCTCGGCACAATCGGCCTTCGCCGCGCTGGCGAGCCTCAAGCAGGAAGGCAAGGGCATTCGCGCCGTCTATGCCCAGGCCAGCGACAGCGGGATCAAGCTGCTGGCCGAGCAAGCGTGGTTCGCCAGTGATGCCAAGGGCCAACTCAGCGCGTTCCTGCTCAAGGGCCAGGCCCAGCAATTTGCCACGGCCCAGGGCGGCAAGGTGTTCGACTTCAGCGAGGCCACCACCCAGGCGGTCGCTGCCCGCTGACTTGCAAATAACTTGTGGGAGCGAGCTTGCTCGCGATGGCGGTGTGTCAGTCACATCAACTTCAACTGATCTGACGCCATCGCGAGCAAGCGCGCTCCCACAAGGATTCCACTCTGGAGGAAGATTTGTGTACCCACCATCCAAACACTGGCTCCTGCGAGCCGCTTCACTGCTGCTCTGCCTGTTGTTCTGGCAGCTCGCCGCCAACGGCCACTGGGACCTCGGCCTGGTGACCTTCGCCAACGTCCCGACCCCGTTGGCGGTGGTCCAGGCGGCGCTCGGCCTGGGTGAATCGGGCAATCTCGCCCGGCACCTGGGCAGCAGCCTGGGCCGGGTCTTTGCCGGTTATGGCGCGGCGCTGTTGATCGGCGTGGCGCTGGGCCTGGCCATCGGCCGTTCGAAATGGGCCGAAGACCTGTTGCTGCCGCCATTGGAAGTGCTGCGGCCGATTCCGGCGGTGGCCTGGATTCCCCTGGCAATCCTGATGTTTCCCTCGTCGGAATTGTCGATGGTGTTCATCACCTTCACTGGCGCGCTGTTCCCGATCCTGCTCAACACTGTTCACGGCGTCGAAGGCGTGGACCGCCGGCTGATCGCCTCGGCGAAAAGCCTCGGGGCCGGACGCCGGGCGATCCTGCTGGAAGTGATTCTGCCGGGCGCCGCGCCGAGCATCATCACCGGCCTGGCCATCGGCATGGGTACGTCCTGGTTCTGCCTGGTGACCGCGGAAATGATCGCCGGCCAATACGGCATCGGCTACTACACCTGGGCCTCCTACACCGTGCAGAACTACGCCGACATCGTGGTCGGCATGTTACTGATCGGTGTGTTGGGCATGGGCAGCAGCCTGTTGATCAAACGCCTGGGCGGGTTGTTCACGCCTTGGCATCGACCACGAGGGAAAGCCTGATGAGCGTGATGCAAACACCCGAAGGGCGGATCGATATCCGTCAACTGTCCATTGTCCTTGGCCAGGGGAACCAGGCGTTCGAAGCGGTCCAGGGCCTCGATTGCCAGATCGAGGCGGGCCAGTTCGTCTGTGTCCTTGGCCCGTCCGGTTGCGGCAAGTCCACCTTGCTCGGGGCCTTGGCCGGGCATCTGCAACCGCATTCCGGCAGTTTGAATGTCGACGGCTTGAGCGTTTCCGGCCCGTCGCCACAACGCGGCATGGTATTCCAGCAACACACGTTGTTCCCCTGGCGCAGCGTGCGTGACAACGTCGCGTTCGGCTTGAAGATGCGCGGCTTGGGCAGGGTCGAACGGCACCGGGCCGCCGATGAAATCCTCGCGCTGGTGGGCCTGGAAGGCTTCGCCGGGCACTGGCCGGACCAGCTCTCCGGGGGCATGCAGCAGCGGGTGGAGATCGCCCGGGTGCTGGTCAACCGTCCACGGTTGCTGCTGATGGACGAACCCTTCGGTGCGCTGGATGCCCTGACCCGCTTGAACATGCAGGCGCTGCTGCTGGACATCTGGACCCGCATCCGTACCACGGTGGTGTTCGTGACCCACGACATCGACGAGGCGTTGTTCCTGGCCGATCGCTTGCTGGTGGTGAGCCCGCGTCCGGGACGGATCATCGAAGACCTGCGCCTGGACTTTCCACGGCCACGCACGACTGAACTGGTGACCCGTCCTGAATTTTCCCGTTTGAAGCGCCACTGCCTCGACCTGCTGCGTCATGAAGACGGCCGGCAGTTGCCGCGCCTCAATCCCCTCGGGCTTCCCCCTGAAACCTCCTTGCCGCGATTTGCCCTATGACCTCTCTATTCGAAAACACCGACAACGACGACATCCTCGCCCTGCAACCACGCCTGACCGACGAAGACCCGGGCGTGCGCCGTATCGCCCTGATCGAACTGGCCGACCTTGAGGAACCTGAAGGCCTGCTGTGGCTGGTGGACCGCCTCGCCGGGGCCCCCAGTGCCGACGTGCGTGCCGAAGCCGCGCGCTTGCTCGAAGCCTGGGAGGACGCGCCGGTGGTGGCGGCCCTGTGCGAGGCCCTGACCGATCCATCGCCGAGCGTTCAGGTCGCTGCCGCCCAGAGCCTGAGCCTGCTCAAGAGCGAGGCGGCGGGAAGGGTGATCCTGCCCTGGACGGCACATGCCGAGGCCGGTGTGCGCGTCGCGGCCTTCAGGGCCTTGCGTGAATTGCGCCTGGCCGACGCTGCGCCGGCGGCCCTCGCCGCTTTGGTCGACAGCGAGGCCAGCGTGCGCCGCGAAGCGGTCGGCGTGCTGGGCTGGCTCAAGCACCTCGACGCCTTGCCGGCCCTGGCCCGGCTGGCCAGTGATGACCCAGACACCGATGTGCGCCGTGCCGCCACCGGGGCCCTTGGCCTGGCTTCGGATGCGCAAGTCTTGCCGGCGCTGCGCCAGGCCCTTCGGGATCCGGCCTGGGCGGTGCGCGAAGAGGCCGCCACGACCCTGGGCAAGGTCGGTCACGCCGATGCCGGCCCGGCCCTGGTCGAGGCGCTGGCCGATGATTACTGGCAAGTGCGCTTGCGGGCGACCCGCAGCCTGGGGCGTTTGCGCTATGTCCCGGCGCTGGCGGCCTTGATCGAAACCCTGGGCCATCGCATCAGCAACCTGCGCAAGGAAGCGGCCCTGGCCTTGGGAGAACTGAACGATCACGGCGCCATTGCTGCCTTGCAAGCGGCCCGGGACGATGGTGACCCGGAAGTGCGCAAAGCCGTGCGCATTGCCTTGGGTCAGTTGCAATGAGCCCGCTGGCGATGGGCAATTCCCTGGACAAAGGGCAACTGAAGCTCAACTGGCCTGACGGCCGTGAACAATACCTGGACCATGCCCTGCTGCGCCGGCAATGTCCCTGTTCCCAGTGCCGGGCGTTTCGTTTGCAGGGGCTGACGGTTCAGGTTGATCCGCGGGTCCGGGTGGTTGGAATCAATGCCCAGGGCTATGGGGTTCAGTTGGTGTTCAGTGACGGGCATGAGCGGGGGATTTTCCCCTGGGTTTATCTGGCGGGTTTGTGACAATCAAAGTTCCCGCTAACCGTTCAAGTGAACAGCACTGGGCCAAAACACCGGTTTTTTGTGTCTGTTTGTTGCCTGAAGCGGGTGTTCGTCGATCTACCGGATTGACATCTTTTTCCTGCAAACAACCCCCAGTAAACTCGCACCCCCCATGAAACAAGATTAGCCACGCTGCCTGGTCGCGTTCTGTTGCACAATACGCCCCGGACCGTTTCTCTCAGGATGTTCAATGTTCAAATCATTTCCCATGCGCACCGTAGGGCTTGCATTGGTGCTGGCCGCCGCAGCCGGTTGCTCGTCGAAGAAAACCGCCATCTATGAGCACGAGAACTTCGATGATTCCGGCACGTTCTCGCGCACGTATCCGGTGAGTGACGCGGCCACCTGCGAAGCCGGGCGCCGGGCGTTGCTCAGCCAGGGCTATATCATCACCAGCAGCGATCCGAAGCTGGTCAGCGGTCACAAGAGTTTCCAGCAGACCGGCGAAACCCATATGGAGATCAGTTTCAACCTGGTCTGTGCCGAAGATGGCGGTACCGGGCACCGGGCGACCATGTTCGCCAACGCCTTGCAGGACCGTTATGCCCTGAAGAAAACCAACAACTCCGCCAGCCTGGGCGTGGGCGTGCTGGGTTCGGTGTCGATGCCGATCGGCTCCTCGGATGATTCGATGGTCAAGGTCGCCAGCGAAACCGTGTCGGCGGCCAAGTTCTATGAGCGTTTCTTTGCCTTGGTAGAGCTGTTCCTGCCTCCCGAAGCGAAGAAAGCCGCGGAAAATGCCGACAAACCGAAGGCTGAGTTGGGTGTACCGGAAACCAAGGCCGAGTCGGCCGCCTTGATGCCTGCACCGACTTCAGATCCGGCTCCAGCTCCAGCTCCAGCGGCCGAGCCTGTTGCGCCTGCGCCTGCAGCGGCCACACCCGTCGAGGAGGCTGCGCCGGCCCCTGTCGAAACCGCTCCTGCGGTGTCGGAGCCTGTCGCACCGCCGAGCGAGCCCGCGCCGATTGCGCCTGAATCGTTCGAGTCTGCGCCGACGACAGAAACCGTGACACCGCCACCACCACCGTCCAGCTCGTTGCCGGCCCCGACCGAGCCGATCCAGCCGCTTCCGGCCTCCTGAGATCCAGTGGCAGGAAGTGACTTCTGCCACACTTCACGCAGTAATTTCCCGACCCTGTGCTACGTTTAATTCATGAAGCCTTTGCTTCATGTTTTGTTCATAAAGCAGCTTTATGCTGATGCCAGCGCCATCAGGCATTGGTTCAACGACAGGGGAAGGACGCGTAATGGATGATTATCAGGAAGAGCTGCTGGAATACCAGGCCTACGAACTGGACCCGCTGGAACCCGCCGAAGATGCAACGGAGTTGTAAGCGAGTTGCAAGCAGCAAGGTTTGAGCAACAAGCCCAACGCTTGAAATTCAACGCCCTCTGTGGCTACGGCGAAACTCCCCAGGCGTCTGGTCATTCCAACGCTTGAAGGCCCGTTGAAAGGCTTCGGCTGAGGCAAACCCCAACAGGTAGGCGATTTCGCCGAACGCCAGTTCGGTATCGCGTATGTAGGTCATGGCCAAGTCGCGACGGGTGTCGTTGAGGATGGCGCGAAACTGCGTGCCTTCCTCGGCCAGCTTGCGACGCAGGGTCCAGGTCGGCAGCTTCAGGCGAGCCGCCACTTCTTCCAGGTCGGGTTCCCGGCCGCCGCTGAGCAACGGCCCCAGCAGTTGGATGATGCGCTCGCGCAGGCTGCGGGTGCGGGTCAGCTGTTCCAGTTCCCGTTCACATAACTGAACCAGGTGATGCCAGGTACTGGGGCAATGCTGCGGGTTGCGCTGGGCGAGGCTGTCCAGGCCCAGGCGCAGTTGATTCTGTTCGGCGCCAAACTGGATCGGGCAGTCACCGAGTGTGCGGTAGGCCTCCAGATACGCCGGTTCCTCGAATTCGATGTCTATGCGTTCGGGCCGCAGCGCGACGCCGCTGACGCTGGATAATTGCGCCAGCCAGCCGGCAATGATCGAGTCCACGACGAAGCGGTTGTAGGCGTTATACGGGCTGATGGAATAGAACCGCAGCCAGGCGCCGCGGGCATCCTCATGGAAACTCGATTGGCCGCGATAGTTGGAGCCGTACAGCGGCTCGAAGCGGATCATGCAGCGGGCCGCCTCGCGTACCGTCGGCGCCTGGGCAGCGGTGACGCCGGCCAGCCCGGCCTGGCTCAAACGGCCGAGCTGACCCATGCGCAGGCCCAGGGCCGGGTCCTGGGTCTGCTGAATCGCGGCGTGGCCCAGGCGCATGTACCGTGGAATCGACAGGCGTGCCCCGGGCTCGGCCAGGCGCGCGGCGTCGAGGCCGTACTGTTCAAGCAGGGGCTTGGGGTCCTGCCCATGGCTGGCGACAGCGTCAGCCAGGCTATGGACGAAGCCTACCGACAGGTCCCCCAGGCGCATCGGCTGCGGTTTCATGTTTACAACCACAAGTTCAACAGGCGGGCGCCACGGGCTTCGCTGTCGGGGAAGTGCTGGCCGTTGTGGCTGATAAAGCTCTGGCCGGCACTGCCGCTGTCCCAGAACTGCCCGCGCAGGAACACGCTGACGCCGCCCCGGGCCTGGCTGATAGGCAACTGGCTGGTCAGTGTCAGGCGATGCCAGGCTTGCCCCTCACTCACTTCGCCAGGCCTGAGGCTCACTTCGCTCGGCGTGGACAGGCCTTTATAACCGCTCCAGGGCTTGTCCCAGGCGCCGCGACCGATGACAAAGGCGGGTACCGCGATCAGTTGCGCACCCTGTTCATTGAGCTGGCGGTAGTGGAGCGGGTACCAGCTGTCGCTGCCGATGAGCACGCCCAGGCGCCCGGCAGGCGTGTCGATGACCAGGGGGGCGGCCGGATGTTCGGCGCCCAGCACATCCTGTTGCTCGAACACCGGATGTCGTTGGCGTTGCGGCTGGCCGATCGGCCGGCCATCGCTGCCGAACACCAGGCTGCTGTTGTACAACGCGCCACGGCCAATCTTCAGCTCGCCTTCGTTGACGCTGGGTTCGGGCAGCACGATGGAGCCAGCCACCAGGGTGATGCCGAACTCCTTGGCGAGCCCGCCGAACAGTGTTTGATAATCACGGGCCATGCGCTCGGCTTTCATGCGCAGGTAGGCATCGTCCAACCGGTTATTGCCCTCGGCGCTGACCAGCGCCTGGACGAACGCCAGCGGATTGCTCACCGCCAGCCAGTTCATGGCTTCCTTCAAGGAGGTGGCCTGGTACAACTCGTCTTTTTCGCCACCGACCATCAGCCAGGTGCCGATGTGCTCGGGCAGGACCACGACGGTCTTGGCATTGAGAAAACCCTGGTCGCGGGCCGCCTGCAGATAGGCCGCCAGTTTGCGATGCAGGCGCTCGGGGCTCTGGTAGTCGGTGGGGAACAGTTCGGGCTGGATGCCCAGCAGATTGCCACGGTCGGCCGGCGTGCCCTGGTCGACCGCCAGGGTGATACGCAGGTCTGACAGGTAATGGCCGGCCGGCCGATCCGTCGTCCACAGTGCGTAGGTGACCAGGGCGGCAATCAAGGCCAGTGAAAACAGCAAGTACAGAAATTTGCGCATGGGGGAACAGTCAGCGGCCGTGTTCAGGTTCGTGATTTTTCATCAAGAGTCACGGGGCAGGGTACGGTAAAACAAGGGATTAGCGAAGGGCGGGTGAGGATTTGTACGCACGGCAAGCGTACGCAAAGGCGTCCATGGAACCTGTGGACGCCCTTGGCGCTGGGCAGGGCGGCTAGTGACTTTTAGCCTTCCTGATCCGGATCAGAATCAGCAACATGATCAACAGCACCGGTGGCGTCATGCCCAGCAGCGCGTCACGGGCCGAGAGGTGTGCGCCCAAGGTGTGCAACCCGCTGTAGACCAACTTGAACAGGTTGATCAGGTAGTAAGTGATGGCGATGATCGACAGGCCTTCCACGGCGCGCTGGATCTTGATCTGGGCATCGGCGCGGGCATTGAGGCTGCGCAGGATCTCGGCGTTCTGGTCTTCCATCTCGACTTGCACGCGGGCTTGCAGCAGGTCGCCCAGGTTGGCGATGCTCATGGCCAGTTGTTCGAGGCGCTGTTCAGTGGCGGCGCAATAACGCACCGTGGGCTTGAAACGGCGTTCGATGAACACGCCCAAACGCTGGCAATCTCCCAAATGGCTTTCGCGCAACTCCCCCAGGCGCTCGAACACCAGTTGCGCGTAGGCGCGGGTCGCGCTGAAGCGGTGGCGAGTCCTGACCGAGCTGCTGACGACCTGGCGCGACAGCAGGGCGATATCCTCCAACAGGGCCTTGGCATGCACGCCACTGGCGTTGGCGTTGCGCTCGGAGAGGCTCACCAGGGTGCGATCGAATTCGTTCAGTTGCGGGTCCAGTGCCTTGGCGATACTGAGGGACAAGGAGGCCATCATGCGATAGGTCTCGATTTCCAACAGGCGCCGGATCATGCGCCCCTGGCGATAGGCGTTGAGCCGTCGGTTGATGAACAAGAGGCGATTGGTGCCGTCCTCGGTCAGGCGAAAATCGCTCCAGACCACCGCATCGCCACCGCCCACGCATGAGCCGCAAGGGTCCTTGAACCCGTAGCTGGGCAGGTCGAGGCCGGCTTCGGCACGCACCACCACCTGAACGGCATTGATGAGGTGCTGGGTGTGGCCTTCGATGCCCCGGGCAAGGCTTTCGGGCAGTGTCGTCCATTGCAGCTCGTTGCTGCTGGCAGGCACGACCAGGGTCAGGGTAAAAAATTCGGCGTGGCGCTCCCACTTCAGCGGATGGCCTTCCAGGCGGGTGATGCCTTGTGCGGCGTCTGCTGCGACGGTATCGGGGCACAGTCGCTCGAGCAGTGCGTTGCACTGGGCGTTGTCGCCCAGGAATGCCAAGTGGAAGACGTGGGCCGGTTCGTCGAAATACAACGACGGGCGGGCGTGCAACTCGTTGTGCAGCATTTTTCGTTGGGGATGCATGCGAGGGCGACCGTGTAATTGGCGTTATTTTGGAGGTGAGCACCTGAGCCAGCGTTCATAGGACTGGCCCATCCCGTCGAGAGTCACGCACAGCTGATCGGCGTCCTGCACATTTGGATCATTAAGTTGTCAGTTACGGTCATTGAGCAGCCGCAGCCGGACTCTTACGCTGTGGGCCATGACAGACGCAAGCCGCAGAGCTTGCGCTTTATTCCGTGATCGCCCGTTGTGGAGTTACCGATGACCGCCTCTCATTACCCGCACCTGCTGGCCCCGCTGGACTTGGGCTTCACCACGTTGCGCAACCGCACCCTGATGGGTTCGATGCACACCGGCCTGGAAGAGAAACCCGGCGGCTTCGAACGCATGGCGGCGTATTTCGCCGAGCGCGCCCGGGGCGGCGTGGGCCTGATGGTCACCGGTGGGATCGGGCCGAACGACGAAGGCGGTGTCTACTCCGGCGCGGCCAAGCTGACCACCGAAGAAGAGGCGCTCAAGCACCAGATCGTAACCCGGGCCGTGCATGAGGCCGGCGGCAAGATCTGCATGCAGATTCTGCACGCCGGGCGCTACGCCTACAGCCCCAAGCAAGTGGCACCGAGTGCGATCCAGGCGCCGATCAACCCGTTCAAGCCCAAGGAGCTGGATGAGGAAGGCATCGAGAAGCAGATCAGCGATTTCGT
This sequence comes from Pseudomonas sp. LARHCG127, assembly GCF_052871455.1. NCBI lineage: Bacteria > Pseudomonadati > Pseudomonadota > Gammaproteobacteria > Pseudomonadales > Pseudomonadaceae > Pseudomonas > Pseudomonas sp. LARHCG127. The sequence continues at coordinate 98,670 of NZ_JBIXJT010000009.1, read as the reverse complement.
CACGTGCTCGGTCCTGGCCCAGAAGGCCGAATATGATGGCGTCGAAATCATGGGCTCGGAAGGTTATTTCATTAACCAGTTCCTGGCGGCCCATACCAACCACCGTACCGATCGTTGGGGCGGCAGCTATGAAAACCGCATGCGCCTGCCGGTGGAAATCGTCCGTCGGGTGCGCGAGGCGGTAGGCCCGAATTTCATCATCATCTTTCGCCTGTCGATGCTCGACCTGGTGGAAGGCGGCAGCACCTGGGACGAAATCGTCCAGTTGGCCAAGGCCATCGAGCAGGCCGGCGCGACGATCATCAACACCGGTATTGGCTGGCACGAAGCACGGATTCCCACCATCGCCACCAAGGTTCCACGGGCGGCGTTCAGCAAAGTCACAGCCAAGCTGCGCGGTTCGGTGAACATCCCGCTGATCACCACCAACCGCATCAACACCCCGGAAGTGGCCGAGCAGATCCTGGCCGAAGGCGATGCCGACATGGTTTCCATGGCCCGGCCGTTCCTGGCCGATCCGGAGTTCGTCAACAAGGCTGCCGCCGGTCGCAGCGATGAAATCAATACCTGCATCGGCTGCAACCAGGCGTGCCTGGACCACACCTTTGGCGGCAAGCTCACCAGTTGCCTGGTCAACCCGCGGGCCTGCCACGAAACCGAGCTGAACTACCTGCCGGTGACCCAGGTGAAGAAAATCGCCGTGGTTGGCGCTGGCCCGGCCGGGTTGTCCGCGGCCACGGTGGCGGCCGAGCGCGGGCACCAGGTGACGCTGTTCGATTCGGCCAGCGAAATCGGTGGCCAGTTCAACGTCGCCAAGCGCGTGCCGGGCAAGGAAGAGTTCTTCGAAACCCTGCGCTACTTCAAGCGCAAATTGCAGACCAGTCATGTCGAGCTGTGCCTCGACACCCGGGTGGATGTGGCGCAATTGGTGGCCGGCGGTTACGACGAGATCATCCTCGCCACCGGCATCGCCCCCCGGGTGCCGGCGATTCCCGGGGTGGAGCATGCCAAGGTCTTGAGCTACCTGGACGTGATCCTCGAACGCAAGCCGGTGGGGCGCAGTGTCGCGGTGATCGGTGCCGGCGGTATTGGCTTCGACGTGTCGGAATTCCTGGTTCACCAGGGCGTCGCCACCAGCCAGGACCGTGAGGCGTTCTGGAAGGAGTGGGGGATCGACACCCATCTCCAAGCGCGCGGCGGCGTCGCCGGGATCAAGGCCGAACCCCATGCACCGGCGCGCCAGGTGTTCCTGCTGCAACGCAAGGCGTCCAAGGTCGGTGACGGCCTGGGCAAGACCACCGGCTGGATTCACCGCACGGGCCTGAAGAACAAGCAGGTGCAGATGCTCAACAGCGTCGAATACTTGAAGATCGACGACGACGGCCTGCACATTCGCATCGGCGAAACCGGCGAGCCGCAAGTGCTGGCGGTGGACAACATCGTGATCTGCGCCGGCCAGGATCCGTTGCGTGAGTTGCAGGAAGGCCTGGAAGCGGCAGGGCAGACCGTTCACCTCATCGGCGGTGCCGATGTGGCGGCTGAGCTGGATGCCAAGCGGGCGATCAACCAGGGCTCGCGGTTGGCGGCGCAGTTGTAACGCACAGCCCTGTAGACACCCGCAGCCCCGGTGGGAGCGCGCCTGCTCGCGCTGGCGGTTAGTCAGTTTCAGAAATGCTGGCTGCCCCACCGCTATCGCGAGCAGGCTCGCTCCCACAAGTTTTTTCGATGTCAGGGAGTCCGCGAGCAAGCTGTTAAGATGCCGGACATCTTTCTCCCTGGCCTGCCGCCATGCTGCTTCCCGCCCTCGACTGGCATCCCCAACCCCGACTCGAACCCCTTCACCTGGACTGGCTCGCCCATGCAGGTGTTGAAGTGGCGGTGTTGCGCCTGGACCGGATCGATCCACTGATCAGCGGCAACAAGTGGTTCAAACTGGTCCACCCTCTGCGCGCCGCCCATGAAGCCGGTGCCGAGGGGATCATCAGCCTGGGCGGGGCCTATTCCAATCATTTGCATGCGCTGGCGGCGGCCGGCAAGCGCTTCGGGTTTCCCACGGCCGGGCTGCTGCGCGGTCACCCCCAGGACACGCCGACGGTGCGCGACCTGACAGCATTCGGCATGGAATTGCATTGGTTGGGTTATGGCGGGTACCGAGAGCGACATGCCCCAGGTTTCTGGGGGCCGTGGCAGGCCCGCTATCCACATTTGCACCCGGTGCCCGAGGGCGGTTCGGGATTGCCTGGGGCACAAGGCTGCATGGCCTGGGCGGCCAGTGTCGATCAACAATTGGGGGCGTTGGGGTGGGCGGATTATCACGGCTGGTGGTTGGCCTGCGGCACGGGAACATCATTGGCCGGGCTGGTGCTGGCCGAAGCGGGCAAGCGTGCGGTCTACGGTGTGCTGGCGGTGCCCCCGGACCATGGCGTGGCCCAGCAGGTCGAGCGCATCGTGGGGGAGGCGGGGCTTTGTGATCCGCGTTATGAATTGCTCGACGGCAGCCGTGGTGGTTTCGCCCGGGTCGATGCCGAGCTGACTGCCTTCATCGAAACCACGGCGGCCATCGAACTGGAACCGTTGTACACCGGCAAGGCCTTGATGGCGCTCAAGACGCACGTCGAGGCCGGAAGGTTTGCCCCTGGCACCCGTTTGATCTTTGTCCACACCGGCGGTCTGCAAGGCCGCCGAGGGTTTGACTGATGGCGATCAGCCGCGTTTGGGCATCATCCGCAACAGCGTGTTGTCGCGTACCACGTAGTGGTGATACAGCCCCGCCAAGGCATGCAGGCCAATCAACCAATAGCCGATGGTGCCGCCGAGCACATGCCAGCCTTCCAGTTGCTTGGCAAAGTCCTTGTCTTGATCGATGAGCAACGGCAAATCGAAACCGTAGAACATCACCTGGTGCCCTTCGGCGCTGGTGATCAGCCAGCCCAGCAGCGGCATGGCGATCATGAATACATACAGCGCCCAGTGCATCAGGCGGGCGAGGAGGGTTTGCCAGGCGGGGGAGGCTGGGAAAATTGCCGGTGCCTTGCCCCTGGTGCGGGCGAACAGGCGCAGCCAGGCCAGCAGGAACACGGTCAGGCCAAGCATGAAATGCGCTTCCTTGATCAGAGTCCGGCCACCACTGCCCTTGGGGAAAATTCCCCGTAACTCAATGCAGGCATAAACCACGGCCAGCAGCACCAGCATCAGCCAATGCAAGGTTACCGTGACGGTACTGTAGCGGTTTTCCGAGTTTTTCCAGGGCATCGCGGTATCTCCAACAATCAGGGCAAAAGCGCCGTCTAGAGCGGCGTTGTGTCTCCACTGTATGCCCGTTTCGCTGGGTTTGCTTGAGCCAGGTCAGGTTTGCCGGCAAGAAGCCATGCGCTGGCTCAGGGTGTGAAGTTTGGCGGGTTCAGCAGCCAGTCCAACAGCAATCCTGCATCAGGGTTGCCACGGGACGGTTTCGGTGGGGCGGCGGCGTGTCCTGCGCCGGTATCGACAGCCCCTGGGCACAGCACCGGCCGGTCGGGGTCGCCATCGAGAAAACTCACCAGCACTTCGCTGCCGGCCCTCAGCGAGGGGCTGTTGTTCAGCGTCAGTCGCGACACGGGCAGCGTGATGCCTTCCTGGTCCGGCGCCCAGAGGCTGACGCTGACTTGCCCGCGCTCATCGGCCTGGGCCGGTTGGCCGGGATGGCCGAGTACATGGGCCAGGTGATACCCGGGGATGCAGGGCTTAGGGTGTTTAAGGGCCGGCCTGAACACGGTGGCCCAGGGGATGGCGGTGAAGCGGTTGTGGTAGTCACGGGCCGACGATGTGGTGGGGAGGTCCGGCTCAAGAATCGAAAACTGCCGGCCGCGGTGCTGGACCTCGGTGATCAGCCATTGATCGTTGAACGTGGAAACCGGGTGCTCGCAGATGTGCACGATGTCGCCGCCGTGCAGGGCGGGTTGGTCACTGTGGCCATGGATTTCCCGTTGCCGACAGCGTAACCGTTCCAGGTAGCGGCGACCGACCTGGTAACGGTGAGTCAAGGCCGGGTCGCCGTGCATGGCCTCATGGTCGATTTGCTCAATGGGTTGATTCGCCGCCCAGGCCTCGGCGTCGGTCGTGGCCCGATCGCTGAACCCGACGGGCAAGCCAGGCAGCATTCCGTGGTGACGCAAATACAAGCGCTCAATGGCCGGTATCGAGTTGTCGTTCGGGCGCAGGGACAGTTCGACGGGCCGTGTGGGAAAACTCTTCGGGTCTTCGGCAAACACCAGGACGTGGCCCTGTGGGGTGTGTTCGAAGTGGTAATGAATGCCTTCTTCTTCGCACAGCCGTTGCAGGAGGGTCAGGTCGCTTTCGTCGTACTGGATGCAGAATGGGCGGCATGGATACTGCCCGTGGGGCAGTTCGAAACGGTAGCTGTCGGCGGGCAGGCCGTTGTCTTCCAGCAGGCGTCGCAGCACCTGCACCACGGTGAGTCGATGGAAAACTCGGCGCCGTGGGCCTTGTTCCAATTGCTGCAGGTAGGGAACCAAGGTCAGGCGATAACCGATGCGCCGCGGTGCCGGGGCGCTCAGGCAAACGCTGTGGATAATCCCATGGATACCCGAGTCGCGGTCCAGGCGCAGGAAGGCCGGGTGCCCCAATAGCAGGTCGGGGTCTATCGGTGGGGCCAGGCCGATCAATTCGAGGTCGAAACGGTACGGCTGGTTGAGGGCTTCGCGGCCATTGAAGCGCAAGACTTGCAGCTGCAAGTCGCTTTGCGTGAGCGTCAGGCTGAAGGGACTTTCCGTGTCGTTGCGCATCGCGCCTCCTACTGGCGGGGAGAGAGGCACAGAGGGTACGAAACCACGGGAGGAAATGGTGCTTGTGAGCCGCTATTTCAGAAACGCCCTACAACACACTGTGAAAATGTCGATCCGGCACGGTGATTTTTTGGTCGATCAGCCGGTTTAGGCCGTATAAACTTGCGCCACAGCGCCGGCCGGCAGATGTCTCGGCGCGTCAGACAAGAGAGTGAGTAATGGGCGCACAGTGGAAGGTTAAACACAAAGAAGCGGCTGCCAACGCCAAGGGCAAGATCTTCGGCAAGCTGGTGAAGGAAATCACCATTGCCGCGCGCAACGGCGCTGATACCGCGACCAACGCGCACCTGCGGCTGGTGGTCGAGCAGGCGAAAAAGGCCTCGATGCCCCGCGAGACCCTGGAACGTGCGATCAAGAAAGGTTCTGGCCAGCTCGGTGAAACCGTGCAATACCACCGTGTCACCTACGAAGGGTTCGCGCCGCACCAGGTGCCGCTGATCGTTGAATGCGTGACCGATAACATCAACCGTACCGTAGCCGAAATTCGCGTCGCCTTCCGCAAGGGCCAACTGGGCGCCTCGGGTTCGGTGGCGTGGGATTTCAACCATGTCGGCATGATCGAAGCCGCGCCAGACAGCCCGGATGCCGATCCGGAAATGGCCGCCATCGAGGCCGGTGCCCAGGATTTCGAACCGGGTGAAGAAGGCGCGACGTTGTTCCTCACCGACCCTGCCGACCTCGATGCGGTACAGAAGGCCTTGCCGGAGCAAGGCTTCACCGTGTTGTCGGCCAAGCTGGGCTACCAGCCGAAGAACCCGGTCAGCGGCTTGACCGATGAGCAGATGGCCGAAGTCGAAGCCTTCCTCGAAGGCCTCGACAACCACGATGACGTGCAGGACATGTTTGTCGGGTTGGCGGGGTAAGCGAATACGCGCAACCCCTGTGGCGAGGGAGCTTGCTCCCGCTCGGCGGCGAAGCCGTCGCAAATGGGCCGACGCGGTCTTACTGACAGACCGCGGTGCCGGATCAGGGCTGCTTCGCAGCCCAGCGGGAGCAAGCTCCCTCGCCACGGTCACGGAGCAAACCTTCAATCTCATCGAACCCCGGCCGCGCCAGCACCTCCGGCTGACAGCAGCGCGCCTGCAAATCCTGCAGCCATGCAAGATCCTGTGCCGCGAGCGCCGGTTCGATCCGCGCCAGCAATTCCCCCAGCAGAATCCCGAAGGCCCGCACCTCGATGCGTTGCAGTGCGCGGGTTTGCAGGTTATCCGTGATGGCGTGGAACGACGCCGCGCCAAAATCGCCCAGCAGGCAATCACCCTGGTCATTGCACAGGATGTTGTGCCCGTAGAGATCGCCGTGGGTGATGCCTTGGCGGTGCAGGTGCGCCGCCGCCGAGGCGATGCCGTAAGCGATGCGCAAGGCCGCCGGGGCGTTCAGGCGCAGATCATCGGCATACACGTCGCGGCTGCATGACGCCAGGCTCGGCAGCCCGGCGAGGTTGCGGTAGCTGGGGTCGATCAGCGCCATCACCAGCCCGGCCTGTTGCTCGGGGTGCCCGGTGACTTGGCCCAACACGTCGATCAGGTTCGGGTGTCGACCGGCCGTGATGCAGGCATGCATTTCATGCAGGGGCGAGCCGTCGCTGGTCATCTGGCCTTTGTACAGCTTCACGGCGACGTTTCGCGCCACCTGGCCGGGGGCTTGCCAGAGCGCCTGGTGAATCACCCCGGATGCCCCTTCACCCAGTGGTTGTTGCAGCGCCAGTTGCGACCAGTCGATAGGCACAGTGGTATTCAGGGCCGCCGCTTCCGCTTGGGCTTCCAGCGGGTTGCCGGCGTAGGCCAGCCAACTGAGGCTCGGTAGCTCCAACAACCATTGCGGCAGTTCGGTCAGTTGATTGGCGGCGATGCGCAGCAGTTCCAGGCGATGACACTGGCCCAGGCTCGCCGGCAACTGCTGCAAACGGTTACCGGCCAGCATCAGTTTTTGCAGGTGTGGGCGTTGGCCCAGCTCGTCGGGCAACTCTTCGACGTCGTTATCGGTCAGGATCAACCAGCGCAGCCTTGGCGGCAGCGCGGCGCCCGTGACACGGGCGATGCGGTTGGCCTTGAAACCAACCATGGTCAACGCGCTGCAACGGCCCAGGCATTCGGGCAGTTCGGTGAAGCGGTTATCCGAGCAGAACAGCACACGCAGGTGGGGCAGCCGATGCAGGTCGTCGGGCAGCGTGTCCAGCTGATTGCCGCTGAGGTTGAGGATCTCGAGGGAATCGGCCAGCTCGAAGATTTCCCGGGGAAACTCCGTCAAGCCGCAGGCCAAGTCCAGCCGGGTAATTCCCGAGAGCTGGCCGGCGCGTAGTTGGGCGAGGGTGTGCATGGGAGGGTTCGCTGTTGATCAAGGGGCGGGCACAAATACTGAAACCAGCACAGAACCTGTGGCGAGGGAGCTTGCTCCCGCTGGGCTGCATGGCAGCCCCAAAAGCGGCCCTGCAATCAGTCTGACACACCTTGGTGTCTGGTTTGGGGGCTGCTTTGCAGCCCAGCGGGAGCAAGCTCCCTCGCCACAGGTTATCTGTTCAATTCGGTGTGAATTGGCCGCATGATAACTGCAAAGCGCGTTCTAGCGCTCGATGCTGCGGTTCCAGCGGGCGTTCCAGGCCGGGCGTTGTTCGTTGACCTGGTCCCAATCCACGGCAATCGCTGTCTCCAGGTATTGCTTCATCGCCTCTACCTGGCCACGGGTCTTGTCGGTGGTCGGGGTGTTGGGGTTGGACGGAATCTGGTCGCCTTCTTCCAGGGCGATGGCCTGGGCTTGCGGGGTCAGCAGGAACTCTGCAAGTTTTTGCGCCAGTTCCGGTTGGGTGTTCTGCGCAATGGCGCATTCGGCGACGTTGAGGACCACGGCGCCTTCCTTCGGCTGGGCATATTCCACCGGCATGCCCTTGAGTTTCAACGCGGTTACCTGGGTCGGCGTCAGCGGAAACAGCGCGGCTTCGTCGGTCTGCAGCATTTCGGATATCTTCGCCGAGCTCGGGATGTACTCCAGTACGTTGCGGCCCACCGTGTTCGGCCACGCCTTGAAGCCGGGCTCGACGTCGGTTTCGCTGCCGCCCTGGATCCGGTTGAACATCAAGAAGCCGTGCAGGCCGAAGGTAGACGAGGCCATCGACTGGAACACCACTTTGTCCTTGAAGCGCGGATCGGCCAGGTCCATCCAGGAGGTGGGCGTATTCCAGCCTTTTTCCTTGAACAGCCGGGTGTTGTAGGCCAGCCCCGTCACGCCGAGGCTGACGGCCACGGCCTGATCCTTGATGCGTCCCTTGGCCGGGATCTGCGCCAGGGTCGGGCTGTCCTCGAGTTTGTCGCACAGCCCCATCGCGATGGCGCGGTACATGATGCCGTCATCGAGGAACATCACGTGCATTTGCGGGTTGCCCTTGCTGGCCTGGACTTTCGCCAGGATGTCGGCAGAGGTGCCGGGCACGATGACCACTTTGACGTTGTTGGCTTTCTCGAAAGCCGGCAAGACCTTGTCGGCGTAGAGCCGCTCCATGGTGCCGCCGTTCATGCCCAGGTAAAGCGTCGGCTCGGCCAACGCCTGGGTGACCGGGAGCAGGGCGCCCAGGCAAGCGGAACCCAGCGAGCAGAAACCGAACAGTGCACTGCGTTTGACGTTATTCATTGGCGCGACCTTCCTCTATCAAGCAACGGAGATGGAGTGAAACCGGGTGATGGAAAACGCATCCAGCGGCGTGGACGAAGCCCCGCTGCAGATGATCTCGGTGAGCGCCTGGCCCACCGCCGGGCCGATCTGGAAGCCCGCGCCGGCAAAGCCGAACGCGTGCAACAGACCGGGCTGGGTGCTGCTGTGGCCGATCACCGGTTGGCGATCGGGCAGGTAGCCTTCGGTGCCGCTCCAGGTACGAATCGCCTGGGCGCCTTGCAAAAACGGGTAGAGCTCGACGGCCTGGCGCAGGATGTCCAGCACGGCGTTCTGGCCGGGCCGGGCGCGAGCGGCATCCAGCGCAAAACCTTGGCCGCCTCCCAGCACGCAATTGCCGCGCGAGACCTGGCGGGCGTAGATGCCACCGCCCTCGACGCCCGTGCTGGCATCCATGACCAAGGGCAAGGGTTCGGTGACCAGCATCGCCGGGTGCCCGGCGTGCATCGGCACCGCTTCGCCAAATTGCGCGGCGAACTGGCTGGCCCAGGCACCGGCGCAGTTCAGCAGCCAGGGCGCGTGGAACGTCAGGCCCGTTGCGGTGGGTACGACAAAGCGCCGGCCGTCGTGCTCAACATGGCTGACGGCGCATTGTTCGTGGACTTGCGCACCCTGTCGGCGCGCGGCTTGGGCGAAGGCTGGCGACACCAGGCGCGGATTGGCATGGCCGTCTTCCGGGCACAGCGACGCCCCGACCGCGACGGTGCCGACCCACGGAAAGCGCGCGCGCAGGGCCGTGCGATCAAGCAGTTGCAGATCCAGGCCAAAGCCTTGGCTGGCGGCCGCATAGTCGTGCAGCGCTTGCAGGTCTGCGGCACTGCGAGCCAGCTTCAAGTGGCCGCTACGCTGGTACTCGCCGTCGATGCCGATCAACTGGGGCAACTGGTGCCAGATTTCATGGGCCCGTTGCGACAAGGGCAATTGCGACAGCGGTCGACCCTGGCGACGTACGCCACCGTAGTTCACGCCGCTGGAGTGCGAGCCGCAGAAGTCGCGTTCCAGCAGCGCCACCCGGCGTCCGGCCTGGCTCAGGAACAGCGCCGCCGAGGCGCCGACGATACCGCCGCCAATGATCACCGCATCCACTTCGATCATGGCTCGACCTCCAGGCCGAACGGCACGGGTTTGATCGGCGCCTGGGCCCGCAAGCGGCCGATGCTGGCGATGGCGCGGCCACTTTCGCAGGCAATGATTTCCGCAGCCGCGCTGCCGCACATCCGTCCCTGGCAACGGCCCATGCCGACCCGGCAATGGGCCTTGACCCGATTGATTTCCCAATGGCCTTCGTTCACCACGCGGCGGATGTCGCCAACGCTGACTTCTTCGCAGCGGCAGATCATCAGTTGATCGGCGGCGTCGGCAGCCCACTGTTCAGGAAAGGCAAATGCGCGCTCCAGCCCTTCGCGAAACCGGCCGATGCGTTCAAGGGCTTGTTCCAGCTGCGTGCAACGCTGCGGGTCGGTGGCGTAGCCGAGGTCTTCAAGCAAGGCCAGGGCCGCCCGTTCACCGGCCAGCTCTGCCGCGTCGGCGCCCATGATGCCGGCACCGTCACCGGCCAGATAAACCCCCGGCACGCTGCTGCGTCCGGCGCGGTCCCGTTGGGGCAGCCACGCGCGGTTGAGGATATTCCAGGCAAACTCGCAGCCCAACAGGTCGGCCAGTTGGGTTTCGCTGCGCAAGCCGTGGGCGAAGGCCACCGCGTCACAATCGAGCGTGTGTTCGCCGCTTGCGTTGCGCCATGCCAGCGACTGCACCCGGCGTTCTCCTTCGACTCGCGCCAGGCTCGCCCCTTGATGCACGGCGATGCCATGGGCGGTCAGCCAGGCACGGTAATACAGGCCTTTGGCGAGGGTGGTCGGTTGTACCAGCAGGTCGGGCAGGGCGCGGACCTGGGCGCTAAAAGGTGAGCTGTCGAGGACTGCGACCACGTTGGCGCCGGCTCGGGCGTATTGATAGGCCACCAGGTACAACAAGGGGCCGCTGCCGGCGAACACCACCCGTTCGCCGATGGCGCACCCCTGGAACTTCAGGGCGATCTGCGCCGCGCCCAGACTGTACACCCCGGGCAGGGTCCATCCTGGCACGGGCAGGACCCGGTCGGTGGCACCGGTTGCGACAATCACGCTGGAGTATTCGAGGCGATCGGCGCGGCCTTCATGCAAGGTATCGAGCAGGCCGGCCTCGGCATTCCACACCAGCGTATCGGGACGGTAATCGAGCTGTCCGCGCAATTGGTCGAGGGTCTGGTGGATGGCGTTGGCCTTGTGTGCTTCGAAGCCATAGAGCTTGTTCGACGGGCGCTTGAAATTGGCCGGTTGGCGTCGATAGATCTGCCCGCCACCGCGGGCGGCTTCGTCCAGCAGCACGGGGTACAGGCCATGGGCGACCAGGGCCTGCGCGGCACGGATACCCGCCGGGCCGGCGCCGATGATGGTTATCGGTTTCATCGCCACCTCACGGGCAGGGCCGGGGGATTTGTGCTGTTGTCGAAGCCGTCATCGCGAGCAAGCTCGCTCCCACATTGAATCGGTTGTGGATGCTGGTTTTGTGAGCGCCGCAGTTCCCCTGTGGGAGCGAGCTTGCTCGCGATGAGGCCGTGCCAGTCGATACTTTTCATACCTGGCGCCCCGGTTCGCGGCTGATGTGCTGTCCGGCTTCGAGCAAGGTCGAGCAGGCGCGTACGCGACGGCCGTCGCCCAGGCGCACCCAGCAATCCTGGCAGGCACCCATCAGGCAGAAGCCGGCGCGGGGTTCGGCACTGAAGTCACTGCCGCGCAAGTGTTCGCTGCAGGTCAGCACGGCGGTCAGCAGGGTATCGCCCAGCAGGCCGGTGGCAGGCTGGCCGTCGAGGGTAAAGTCCAGGGCCGGGCGGTCGCCTTCGGCCAGTCGTTTCAGCAGTGCCATGACACCCTCATTGTTTGCCTACCAGGACTCGATCCAGGCCATAGACCCGATCGAGCAGAATCATGGTCAGCGCGGTGAGCCCGATGACCAGCGCCGACACTGCCGCCATCATCGGATCGATGGATTCGGTGGCGTACACGTACATGCGCACCGGCAAGGTTTGCGTGGCCGGCGAGGTGACGAAGATCGACAGCGTGACCTCATCGAAACTGTTGATGAACGCCAGCAGCCAGCCTCCGGCCACCCCCGGCAGGATCATCGGCAAGGTGATTTGCCGGAACAGCGTGAAGCGTCCGGCGCCCAGCGATTGCGCGGCCTGCTCGGCGCTGCGGTCCAGGCCGATGGCCGAGGCCAGCACCAGGCGCAGCACATACGGCGTGATCACCAGCACATGGGCGAAGATCAGCCAGGCGAAGCTGCCGTTCACGCCCATCAATGCAAACAGGCGCAGCAACGCCACCCCGAGCACCAGGTGCGGAATGATGATCGGCGACAGGAACAGGCCGTTGAAGAAGTCCCGGCCCGGGAACTCGAGCCGGGTGATCGCCAGGGCCGCCGGCACCGCGATCAAGGTCGCCAGCGAGGCCGCGCAGAACGCCAGGACCAGGCTGTTGTAGAACGCGTCGACAAAATCCGCCCGCTCGAACACCGCGCGGAACCAGCGCAGGGAAAACTCGGTGGTCGGCAGGCTCAGGGTGTTTTCCGGGGTGAAGGCGACGAGGCAGACCACCACCAGCGGCGCGAGCATGAAGATCACCACCAAGGCGTGGAACAACAGCGCGAAAGGACCGTTTCTAGACATGACCCATTACCCCAATGACTTCTTGTAGCGGCCTTCGATCATCCGGTTCCACGACAGCATGATCAGCAGGTTGAGCAGCAGCAGCGCGACGGCAATGGCCGCGCCCATCGGCCAGTTCAGCTCCGACAGGTACTGGTCGTAGATCAACGTGGCGACCATCTTCAAGCGCCGTCCGCCGAGCAGGCCGGGAATCGCGAAGGAGCTGGCGGCGAGACCGAACACAATCAGCGTGCCGGACAGAACGCCGGGCATGATCTGCGGCAGTACCACCTTGCGGATCACCGTGAACTGGCTCGCCCCAAGGGATAGCGCGGCCTGCTCGGCGGCCGGGTCGAGTTTCTGCAGCGAGGTCCAGACCGGAATGATCATGAACGGCAACATCACGTGGACCAGGGCGATGACCACGGCGAACGGCGTATAGAGCAGCTTCACCGGCGCGCCGCCGAGGGCTTGCAGGGCCTGGTTGACCAGGCCGTCGGCACCGAGCAAGAGGCTCCAGCCGAACGCCCGCACCACCACCGAAATCAGCAGCGGCGTGAGGATCAGGATCAGGAAAATCGAGCGCCACGGTGTGCCCATGCGGCTGAGAATGTACGCCTCGGGCACGCCGATCAGCACGCACAGGAGGGTGGTCAGGGCGCTGATCCAGAACGTGCGCAAAAAGATCTCGTAGAAGTACGGATCGCCCAACAGGCTGGTGTAGTGCTCGAAGGTGTAGGCATCGCCGTTGATGCCCGAGCTGTAGTCGAATACGTTGAATGACAAGACCAAGGTCAAGCCCAAGGGAATGACCAGCAAGCCCAGGTACAGGGCCAGGGCCGGCGCGGACATCAGGTAGCCTTGCCGGCCGCGGCGCATCGCATCGATCAGCTTCATGCCGGTACCTCGTCCGCGCTCAATACCCGCAGCAGGGCCGGATCCCAATCCAGGCCCACCGCCGTGCCTTCGGCCAGGGGCGCGGAGCCATCGTTGCGGCGCACCACGCAGAGTTCACCCAGGCGGGTGGAGACGCCGTACAGCCATTGGCTGCCGAGAAAGAAGCGGCTGGTGAGGGTGCCTTGCAGTCGCCCTGAACCGACCTCGCACAGGTCGATCTTTTCCGGACGCAAACTCAGTGTCAGCTCACCCTCGGCCGGGCTACAGGCTTGAACCATACCCGCGCTGTCGCGTCTGCCGGCCAGCAGGTTGGCTTTGCCGACGAAACCTGAAATGAACTCGGTGCGCGGGTGCTCGTAAAGGGTGTACGGCGCGTCGATCTGGGTGATGCGCCCGGCCTGCATCACCACGACCCGGTCGCTGATCGACAGGGCTTCGGATTGGTCATGGGTCACCATCAGCGTGGTGATGCCGACTTCGCGCTGGATGCGGCGTATTTCGAACTGCATCTCTTCGCGCAAATTGGCGTCGAGGTTGGACAGCGGCTCGTCGAGCAACAGCACCGGCGGTTCGATCACCAGCGCCCGGGCCAGTGCCACGCGTTGGCGCTGGCCACCCGAGAGTTCGCGTGGATAACGGTCGGCGTGACGGTCCAGGCGGACCAGTTTCAACACCCGGTCCACCCGTTGTTGCAACTCGGCGTTGGCCACTTTGCGCATGCGCAGGCCGAAGGCGACGTTGTCCTTGACGGTCATGTGGGGGAACAGCGCGTAGCTCTGGAACACCACCCCCAGGCCGCGGCTTGCGGGCTTGGCGTGGGTGATGTCGCGGCCGTCCAGCAGGATGCGCCCGCTGCTGACGTCGACGAAGCCGGCGATCATCTGCAAGGTCGTGGTCTTGCCGCAGCCGGAAGGCCCCAGTAGCGAGACGAACTCGCCTTTTTCCACCGACAGATAGGTGGCGACCACGGCGTCGATATCGCCGTAACGTTTGCCAAGCCCTTCAAGTTGCAAAAAAGCCATCGCTGCGCTCCACCTGGGATTGTTATGCGTCGCCGCAAGGCGCGCTTTTTTGTATGGGCAGATACGAAAGGGTGCTGCTGGGGTGCGTTGGCGCTCGACCTCAAGTCGGCTGCCGCTGTTGTTCGAATCGCCCCTGTATGGACGAAGAGTAGGACGAAGAATAGGATGGGCTCAATGGACTATTTCACTGAAGCGAAGACTATTTTCAGTTTCATTCAGTGGATAAATTGAAGAATGAGAAACTTGATGAATAATTCCACTGATCGGAATAATGAGAGGGGCGAAGTCGGTGTCGGCGCAGTCTCCAGGCTGTTTGCCGTGTTGCGCAGCTTGGGCGACACGGTGGAGGGCGGTGAGCGGGTGACGCAACTGGCCCAGCGCATCGGCCTGTCCCAGCCCACCACGCATCGCCTGCTGCGCAGCCTGATGGACGAGGGCATGGTCGAGCAGGACGCGCGCAGCAAACGCTATCGCCTGAGCTTGGATTTTTTCGCCCTGGCGGCCCGGGCCGGGAACACCGGCAACCTGCGCGAGCTGGTGCGCCCTGCCATGCTGCGGTTGTCGGCGTCCTTGGGGGACTCGCTGTTTTTGCTCGCCCGCAGTGGTTTCGATGCCATCTGCCTGGACCGCAGCGAGGGGCCGTTTCCGATCCGCACATTCACCGGCGACATCGGTGGCCGCGTGGCGTTGGGCGTGGGGCAGGGCAGCCTGGCGATCCTGGCGTTCCTTCCGGAAGAAGAGCGCGACACGGTGATTCAATACAACCTGCCGCGGCTCAAGGATTTCCATTTGTACGACGAAGTTTTCCTGCGCACGGAAGTGGAGAACGTGCGCGCGCTGGGCTACGCCGGACGCAACACCGGCGTATTGCAGGGCATGGCCGGGGTGGCCGTGCCGATTCTTGATCGCGAAGGTCGGGCTGTGGCGGCCTTGAGCGTGGCCACCGTGAGCGACCGGTTGGGCCCCGATCGCCTGCCGACGGTGGTGGATATGCTCAAGCGCGAAGCGGCGCTGATCGGGCCGCGGATCAACCCGTTCGATCCGTTGCTGCGAAGGCCTTCGCAGGTGTTTGGGCAGGGGTGAATACACTCTCAAGAGCAGCCTGTATCCCCTGTGGGAGCGAGCTTGCTCGCGATGGCGGTGGTTCAGTTAGAAATGATGTCGACTGATACACCGCCATCGCGAGCAAGCTCGCTCCCACAGAGATTCCCACAGGGCAGGGGGTTCAGAAGTTCAGGGTCTGCTTGAGCCGCTGCGTCGTCGGCGTATCACTCGGTATGACCATCGCATAGTTGTAGCCCGGCCCGGACCAGTACTCGGCCTGCAGCTCGCCATCGCGGCGACTGCCCCGGGGCAGCAGGAAATTCTTCGGGCCGGGAGGGCGCACGTAGAAGCTGATCTTCTGGCCGCTCGGATCCTGATAGACCACCATCGCCGCCGCGCCTTGCTCGGTGCTGAGCAAGCGCCCGCTGACCGGCTTGAACCCGGCGCTGGACAGGTCGGGCAACCGGTCGGCCTGGGTGAAGTAACGGTCGAGCCAATCTTGCATGTGTTGTTCGTCGCCGCTCTGGTAGTCGGCTGGGAGGATGCCCTGTTGAGCAATCAACCGGTACGCCTGCAGGGCATCGGCCATGGGAGCGGCGGCGCTGAGCAGGGTCATCTGCCGCGCCTGCCAGCCACTGAAGCCACCCACGCTGACGGCCAGCAGCAACACCGCGGCGTTGGCCAGGTGGCGGCGGGAGCGATGTTTCAGGCGCTGGCGAATCATGGCCGGGTCGAGGTCCGGGTTGGGTGGCTGTTGCAAGGCGCCGCTTAGGGCCGTGCGCAAGTGCTGCGCGTCCTGTTGCCAGGCGCGCACCTGGGCGGCGACGTCAGGCTGGTTGGCCAGGTAGGTCTCGACCAGGCGCTGGTCGGCTTCGCTCAGTTGACGATCGACGTAGGCGTGCAGGTCGCTGTCGCTGGGGGGCATGCTGATCATTTGAGTATCCGCAGGGTGGGGCGGGTGATTTCGCCATCGCTGAGTTGGCGCAGGGCCTGGCGGGCGCGGGACAGGCGCGACATCACCGTGCCGGTCGGTACGCCGAGGATGTCGGCGACTTGCTGGTAACTCAAGCCTTCCACCGACACCCAGAGCAACAGCGCGCGCTGTTCCGTCGTGAGCTGATCGAAGGCTTGCAGGGACGATTGCGCGATCACGCTGCGCTCGGCCGAAGGGTGGGCGTCGTCGCGGCCGGTGAAGAACGCCAGCATGCGCGCATAGCGCCGGGAGCGGCGATGGCCGTCGAGAAACTGCCGATACAGGATCGAAAACAGCCAGGCCCGCAGATCGCCGTCCGGGCGCTTGTCGTTCCATTTGGACAACGCCCGTTCCAGGCACATCTGCACCAGGTCGTCGGCGTTGCTCGGGTTGCGCGTCAGCGACACGGCAAAACGCCGTAGCCTGGGGATGAGTTCGCGCAACTGTTCGTCAAGTGCGTTCATGAAAGTGTGGTTTCTGTAGGCAGTCACTGCGCCGGGACTGGAAAGACGCCCCGCGAACGAGATTATTCCAGTGCAGGAAAAATAAATACGAGGCGTGGGAATAAACCTGGCGGGCCTTCGTCTGACGGGTCCTTTCCAACGAACGGCCTCACGCCCTGGAGCTTTCTCATGGTTGATCCTTCACCCTCATCGAGCCGGCCGCCCTTGAGTGCCGCCGCCCTGACCCTGCGTCTGAGCGGTATCGCGGTGATTGTTGCCGCGCTGGCCGGGGCGTTTGCCTACGTCAATGGCAGCCTCGACCCGCAGCGCTTGACGCCGGACGCGCTGGTCAATGTCCTGGAAAAAAACAATGGCACGCATCCGGGCTTTCGACGCAACCACTCCAAAGGTGTCTGTGTCGCGGGCTATTTCCAAAGCACGGGCGAGGCCAGCGCCTATTCCAGTGCCCAGGTGTTCACGCAGCCGCAGACGCCGGTAATCGGGCGTTTTGCCTTGCCCAGTGGCAACCCCTATGCACCGGACGGCAGTGTGCCGATTCGCAGCCTGGCGCTGCGTTTTACCCAGGCCAACGGCCAACAATGGCGCACCGGCATGAACAGCATGCCGGTGTTTCCGGTGGGCACGGTCGAAGCGTTCTACCAATTCCAGCAAGCCCAGTCGCCGGACCCTGCCACTGGAAAACCGAACCCTGCGGCCGTGCCGGCGTTTTTTGCCGCGCACCCCGAAGCGGTGCCGTTCCTGCAATGGATCAAGACCGCCAAGCCGTCGGCCAGCTATGCCACCGAAACCTACAACGGCATTAACGCGTTCTATCTGGTCAACTCCGCCGGCCAGCGCCAGGCCGTGCGCTGGGGCGTGGTGCCGCTGAGCCAGGACGCAGCGGATGCGACGCCGCCCCAGGGTGCTGATTTCCTCGAACAAGACTTGGCGAAGCGTCTTGCCGCCGGGCCGTTGCGTTGGCAGTTGAACATCACCCTGGCCAACCCGGGGGATCCGGTGAACGACGCCAGCAAGGCCTGGCCCGCTGACCGCAAGGTGGTCAATGCCGGCACGCTGGTGCTGGAGCGCACCCAGGCCCAGGACAACGGCGAATGCCGCGACATCAACTATGACCCGCTGATCCTGCCCCAAGGGATCGAAGGTTCTGACGATCCGCTGCTGGTCGCGCGCTCCGCCGCCTATGCCAGTTCCTATCTGCGCCGTACCAGCGAAGTGAGCCAATTGCCCGCCACCCAGGAGTCCCGCCCATGAGCGCCCCTCGTCACTTTGTTCCGCTGGCCCGACTGCTCCACTGGTTGATGGCTCTGATGATCATCGCCATGCTGTTTATCGGCGCGGGCATGGTCGCCTCGGTGTCCGAACGCCATGAATGGCTGCTGCAATTGCACAAGCCATTGGGGATCGCGATTTTGCTGCTGGTGATCGTCCGTCTGCTGGTGCGCTTTACCACTCGTCAACCGCCGCTGCCGGCGGATCTGCCGGGCTGGCAAGTGCTGGCGGCAAACGCCTCCCATGTGTTGTTGTACGCCTTGATGCTGATCCTGCCGCTGTTGGGCTGGGGCATGATTTCGGCGGCGGGGGACCCGGTGATGCTCAGCGACTCGTTGCAACTGCCTTCAATCCTGCCTGCCCACGCCCAGACGTTCGCGCTGCTGCGCAAGGCCCATGGGTACCTGGCTTATTTGTTGTTCGTGACCGTGGTGGTGCATCTGGCGGCGGCGCTGTTTCACGCGTGGGTGCGCCGGGATGAGGTGTTGGACAGTATGTTGCGCGGCAAGGGTTGATGAACCCTGTGGCGAGGGAGCTTGCTCCCGCTGGGTGGCGCAGCCGCCCCAAATGGGCTGACGCAATCTTTCAGGCAGATTGCGTCAGCCGGTTTACGACGGCTGCGCCGCCGAGCGGGAGCAAGCACCCTCGCCACAGGTGTTCACCTTAGACCAGGGAGATGATCAGGTCGTTGGCTCAGCGCAATTCGTCAACCATGGCCTCGATGGTGCTCAACACATCCTTGCCCAGTTGCATCGAGCGTTTGCCGGACCAACCGGTGATCGGGTTCGGGTGATCGTTGTGGTCCTTGAATGGCATTTCCAGGGTCAGGGACAGGCAGTCATATTTTTGCCCGATTGCGTTGCAGGCCAGGGTCATGTTGGCCTGGCCCGGTTCGTCGCGGGTGTAGCCGTGAGCGGTCTGGAAGTCTTTGGTCTGGTGCTTGAGTTGGCTGCGAAAGCGCTCTTCGAGCTCAGCGATGCGTGGCGTGTAGCCCGGGTTACCTTCACAACCGGCGGTGAAGACGTGGGGAATTTCCTCATCGCCGTGCGCATCGAGAAACAGATCGACGCCATACTTTTCCATTTGCTGCTGGACGAAAAAGACCTCAGGGCTGATTTCCGGACTGGCGTTCTGCCAGGCACGGTTGAGGTCCTGGCCCATTGCGTTGGTCCGCAGATGACCATGGAAGGCGCCGTCCGGATTCATGTTCGGCACCAGGTACAAATCGGCCTTGGCGAGCAACCGGTTCAGTTGCGCATCGTCATGCTGTTGGAGGCGTTCGATCACGCCTTCCATGAACCATTCGGCCATGTGCTCGCCGGGGTGCTGCTGGGCGATGATCCAGACTTTGCGCCGGCCTTCGGCGCCGCTGCCCTTGCGCAGCAGTTGAATGTCCCGGCCTTCCACGCTTTTACCGACGGCCAACAGCTCGGTGCCGGACTTGTGCTGCGCCTGCTCGATCAGCCAGTCATGGCGGCCACGGCTGTAGGGTTCGAAGTAGGCGAACCAGGCGTGGGGTTGTTCGGCCTCCAGGTGAAAGCGCAGGGCGTCGCCTTCAAACTGGGTCGGAATGCGGAACCAATTGACGTGATCGTAGGAGGCAACGGTCTGGTAGCCCGTCCAGGCCTTGTTATAGGACGATTGACTGGCGTTGAGCAGGCGGAAGGAATATTCCTGGCCGACGTGCAAGCCGCTGGCCTTGAAATGGAACCACTGGAAATGGGCGCTGCGGGTGTCGGGCCTGATCTTGAGCAACGACTGCAACGGGTTGCTGATGTCGACGACCTCGATGTTGCCGCTGTCGAAATTGGCACTGATATCAAAGGAAGATTTAGCCACGGTCACGGTTCCTGGAAAGGATTTACATGACCGTTACTTTACACGCAAGAAAGGCGAAACCGGGACGATTTGCATCAGGTAAAGGAGGGGGCGTCCTCCCTGGACGCGAAGCCAGCTTAGAGAGTCTGCAATTGATTCTCAAGTGCTGGTTGTCGATAGTTTCGCCGGTGTGGCGAGGGGACTCTTGTAAACAGATATTCATTTGTTATGATCGCCGCCATCGAATTGGCAGCACCCTGAAAGACTTCATTAGCCTGAAGACATAAGCCGAAAAATCGGCAAAA
The DNA here is from genome assembly GCF_052871455.1 of Pseudomonas sp. LARHCG127. Classification (NCBI taxonomy): domain Bacteria; kingdom Pseudomonadati; phylum Pseudomonadota; class Gammaproteobacteria; order Pseudomonadales; family Pseudomonadaceae; genus Pseudomonas; species Pseudomonas sp. LARHCG127. The sequence continues at coordinate 78,686 of NZ_JBIXJT010000009.1, read as the reverse complement.
AAAGACCCGGCAAAAAGCCGGGTCAAAAACCGTGATTAGCCTGATGAGGAGATATTCCAGAAGTCCGACCTAAGGTCTTCTGGCCTATCGACTGATCTCGCGACCAGCTGATGCAATAATAATCATTATCATTTGGAAGTCAAATGATTTGATCGCATCGATTGGAAATTTTTTCTCTTCGTCCGCATTCGCGACGACATTCCAAAGGGTTACCGCTAGCGAGTAGGGTAGCCATCCAGGGATCGGTCAAGCATCACCTTGACCAGATCGATCATGTGCACCACCGAAAACGCCAGGTCACGACTCGAACCCTCCAACTGGCTGGCCGACTCATGGGCGGTCGCCGCTGCGCAGCGCAACAGGTCGCAGGCGTGCACAAGGGCTTCTTCCGCGCTGACGCTGCGGCTGACCTCGAAGAAGCGATGTTCTGTCTGGGCTGGTGAAACACCTGGTTTCAAGTAGTAGTCGAGGGCACGTTTGGCCGCCGGGCAATCCTGCAGCGAAGGGAATGTACCGTCGAAAGGGCTGCTGGGCTGGTCTGTATTGGGTGTGTCCATTGTGATGAAAATCTCCGTGTGTGGGGCTGAACTCCTGAATCCAGAATAGTACTTACCGTAATTGTGACGACAATTTAAATACTACAATTTGTGTTTTGAGGGTCGGGGTCACCCACGTATCGTGCCGCACATGGATAAATGGATAGAGTTGGTCAAGGCCAAGATGAAGGAGCTGCACATCACGCAAGTGGTGCTCGCAGAGCGGTTGGGCATGTCCCAGGGCGGCGTCGGCCATTGGCTGACCAAGCGCCGGCAGCCCAGTGTCGCAGACATGAACCGGGTCCTGCGGGAGCTGGGGCTGGAGTTTCTGGAAGTGGCGATGGTGATCCGCGAGCCGGACACCTCCACCGAAGAAGGCATGGCCCTGGCGCAGAAGTACAACCCGTACTTCCGCTACCCGGTCAGTGAGTGGCACGAGGTGGGCGAAGTTCGTGAAGGTGATCCTGGCGCTTACAGCCAGGCGCGCTACGAACTGACGGACTACCACGCCCTGGGCGATGCATTCTGGCTGGTGGTGATGGGCGATGCGATGACCGCACCCAGCGGGTTGAGCATTCCCGAGGGCATGTCGATCCTGGTGGATCCGGCCATCGAGGCGGTGCCCGGCAAATTGGTGGTCGCCTGCCTACCCGGCAGCAGTGACGCGACCTTTCGCAAATTGATCGAAGAGAGCGGGCAGCGTTACCTGGTTCCGCTCAATCCGACTTACCCGAAAAACCTGTACACCGAGCAATGCCGCATCATCGGTGTGGTGGTACAGGCCACCATCAGGTTCTGACTGGATCGGCCCGGGGAGCGGGCCGATGCCTATTCTTCGAACGCCACCAAGGCACTACCCTCGTTGACCATTTCGCCTTCCTGGCAGTACAGCGCCTTGATCACGCCAGCCTGGGGCGCACGAATGCTGTTCTCCATTTTCATGGCTTCCAGCACCACCAGTTGAGCCCCGGCCTCCACAGTCTGGCCGACATTCACCAATACCCGCACGATACTGCCGTTCATGGGCGCCACCAGGCCGCCTTGATGGCTGTGGCTGGCTTCGGCGACGGCCAGCGGGTCGTACAGGTCGATCCGGTGCAGGTCACCTTCCCATTGCAGGTACAAGCTGTCGCCCTGGCGAATGGCCCGATGGTTGCGGCGCAGGCCGTGGTGCTCGACCGTCAGTTGCTCACCCTTGAGTTCCGCGCAACAGACGGTGCTGTCCAGCGTCAGTGCGCGATCCTGGCCTTCGCAGCTCAGGTGCAAGCTGGTTTCCCTGGGCAGCCCCAGACGCAACCCGGTGGTGCTGGCCCAGGGTGAGCCGGCATCATCGCCGCGTACACGTGGGGTCAGGCTCAAGGCGAACCCTTGGGCGGCGGCGAACCAGAACGCGTCATCCAATTCGCCGGGCTCTGGCAGTAATTGCGTCTGGTAACGTGGGATAAATCCGGTGTCCAGTTCCGCCGTTGCGAAGGCGGGGTGGGCGATGATCCGTCGCAGGAAGCCGATGTTGGTCTTCAGCCCGCCAATGGCAAATTCGTCGAGCATGCTCAACAGCCGCAAGCGCGCCTGCTCGCGGTCTTCACCCCAGGCGATCAGCTTGCCGAGCATCGGGTCGTAGAACGGCGAGATTTCATCGCCTTCTTCAACCCCGCTGTCGACTCGCCGCCCCGGCCCCTCGGCCGACTCGCGATACAACGCCAGCCGCCCGGTGGCGGGCAGGAAATCGTTGGCCGGGTCTTCGGCATACAACCGCACTTCGATGGCGTGGCCGCGCAGCGGTACTTGCGCCTGAGTGAGCGACAATGGCTCGCCTTGGGCGACGCGAATCTGCCAGGCCACCAGGTCCAGCCCAGTGATCGCTTCGGTGACCGGGTGCTCGACCTGCAACCGGGTGTTCATCTCCATGAAGAAAAATTCGCCCCGGGCATCCAGCAGGAACTCCACCGTACCGGCCCCGACATAACCGATCGCCTGGGCCGCGCGCACCGCGGCTTCACCCATGGCCCGGCGCAGTTGCGGGGTCAGGCCGGGCGCGGGGGCTTCTTCCACGACTTTCTGGTGGCGGCGCTGGATCGAGCAATCGCGCTCGTTGAGGTACAGGCAGTTGCCGTGTTGGTCGGCAAATACCTGGATTTCCACATGGCGCGGCTTGAGCAGGTATTTTTCCACCAGCATCCGTGAATCGCCGAACGAGGACAGCGCTTCACGCTGGGCCGAGGCCAGGGCTTCGGCCAGTTGGCTGACGTCTTCGACGACTTTCATACCCTTGCCGCCACCGCCGGCGGTGGCCTTGAGCAATACGGGGTAGCCGATGCGCTCGGCGGCGTCGCGAAAGGTCTCCAGGTCCTGGGCTTCGCCGTGATAGCCGGGCACCAGCGGCACGCCGGCGGTCTCCATCAAGGCCTTGGCCGCCGATTTGCTGCCCATGGCGTCGATGGCCGAGGCCGGTGGGCCGAGGAAAATCAGCCCGGCGTTTTCAATCGCCCGGGCGAATCCGGCGTTCTCGGACAGAAAGCCATAACCGGGATGGATGGCTTGGGCACCGCTGGCTTTCGCTGCAGCGATCAATTTGTCGATTTGCAGGTAACTGTCGGCAGCCTTGCTGCCGCCCAGGTCCACGCGAATGTCGGCTTCACGGCTGTGGCGGGCATCACGGTCGGTGGCGCTGTGGACGGCAACGGTGGCCAGGCCCATGGCCTTGGCGGTGCGCATCACGCGGCAGGCGATTTCGCCGCGATTGGCCACCAGCAACGTGGTGAGGGCAGGGGCGCTCATCGACGCGACTCCTTGTTATTCGATTCGGCTTGCCAGTTCGGCGCACGCTTTTGCAAAAAGGCCCGCAGGCCTTCCTGGCCCTCCGGGCTGACGCGGATGCGGGCGATGGCGTTTTCGGTATAGCGTCGCAGCGCCGGGGTCAGGGCGCCGTTGCCGACTTCACGCAGCAGTTCCTTGCTGGCGCGCATGGCCGCCGGGCTATTGAGCAACAGGTTGTCGATCCACTGTTCGACCTGCTGGGCCAGGGTCTCGGCAGGGTAACTGTCCGACAGCAAACCGATCTCTTTCGCACGTTGCCCGTCGAAGCGTTCTGCTGTCAGGGCATACCGACGCGCCGCCCGCTCGCCGATGGCTTGCACCACGAACGGGCTGATTACCGCCGGCGCCAGGCCAATGCGCACTTCCGACAGGCAAAACTGTGCTTCATTGGCGCCAATGGCCATGTCACAGGCACTGATAAGCCCCAGCGCGCCACCGAACGCCGCACCCTGGACGACGGCCAGCGTTGGGATCTTCAGCTTGGCCAGGTTGTACATGAGCTCAGCCAGTTCCCGGGCGTCGTCGAGATTGGTGTGGTAGTCGAGCTCGGCCGATTGCTGCATCCAGGCCAGGTCGGCGCCAGCGCTGAAATGCTTGCCGCGACCGCGGATCAGCAGGAAACGCAGGTTTGGATCGCTGCCGACGTGATCGAGGGCGAGGATCAGTTCGCGGATCATTTCCGCGTTGAACGCGTTGTTCTTCGACTCGCGACTGAGCCACAGGGTGGCGACGCCCCGTGGGTCGGTGTGCAGTTCGAGGGTGTTGAAGTTTTCCATGGTCATTCCCCGTTTACATCCGGAACACGCCGAAGCGGCTCGGTTCGATAGGCGCGTTCAGTGACGCGGACAAGGCCAGGCCCAGTACATCGCGGGTCTGGGCCGGGTCGATGACGCCGTCGTCCCACAGCCGTGCGCTGGAGTAATAGGGGTGACCCTGTTCTTCGTACTGATCGAGGATCGGTTGCTTGATCTCCGCTTCCTGCTCGGCGCTGAAGGGCTGGCCACTGCGTTCGGCTTGTTCACGCTTGACTTGCACCAGCACGCCGGCCGCCTGCTCGGCCCCCATCACGCCAATTCGCGCGTTCGGCCACATCCACAGGAACCGTGGATCATAGGCGCGGCCGCACATGCCGTAGTTGCCCGCGCCGAAACTGCCGCCGATGATCACGGTGAATTTCGGCACCTTGGCGCAGGCCACCGCGGTCACCAGTTTTGCGCCGTGCTTGGCGATGCCACCGGCTTCGTATTTCTGCCCGACCATGAAACCGGTGATGTTCTGCAAGAACAGCAGCGGGATCCCGCGCTGACAGGCCAGTTCGATGAAGTGCGCGCCTTTCTGCGCGGCCTCGGCGAAGAGGATGCCATTGTTGGCCAGGATTGCGATCGGGTAGCCGTGCAAATGAGCGAAACCGCACACCAGGGTCGTGCCGAACAGCGCCTTGAACTCATCGAACACCGAACCGTCCACCAGGCGCGCGATCACTTCCCGCACATCGAACGGCTGCTTGGCATCGGCCGACACCACGCCGTACAGCTCATCGCTGCAATACAGCGGGGCGATGGGCTGGCGACGCTGCAACTCACCGAGTTTGCGCCAATTGAGGTTGGCCACGCTGCGCCGGGCCAGGGCCAGGGCATGTTCGTCGCTGTCGGCATAGTGATCCGCCACGCCGGAAATCTTGCAGTGCACATCGGCGCCGCCCAAGTCTTCGGCGCTGACCACTTCACCGGTGGCGGCTTTTACCAGTGGCGGGCCGGCAAGAAAAATCGTCGCTTGCTGGCGGACCATGATCGCCTCGTCCGCCATGGCCGGCACATAAGCGCCGCCAGCGGTGCAGGAACCCATGACCACGGCAATCTGCGGAATACCCAGGGCGCTCATGTTGGCCTGGTTGAAGAAGATCCGGCCGAAGTGCTCGCGGTCCGGGAACACTTCATCCTGGCGCGGCAGGTTGGCGCCGCCTGAATCCACCAGGTAAATGCACGGCAGGCGATTCTGCTGGGCGATGGTCTGGGCGCGCAGGTGTTTTTTCACCGTCAACGGATAGTAGGAGCCACCTTTGACCGTCGCGTCATTGGCGACAATCATGCATTCGACGCCTTCCACTCGGCCAATGCCGGCAATCACGCCGGCCGCCGGCACGTCTTCGCCATAGACTTCATGGGCCGCCAATGGACTGATCTCCAGGAACGGCGAGCCCGGATCCAGCAATCGGTTGATGCGCTCACGGGGCAGCAATTTGCCTCGCGAAGTATGCCGTTCCTGAGCCTTGGGTCCGCCGCCCTGGCGAATGTGCGCGAGCAGGGTGCGCAGGGCTTCGACGTGTCCGAGCATCGCATCGCGGTTGGCGATGAACTCCGGCGAACGTGGGTTGAGCTGAGTGTGCAGCGTGGCCATGGTCAGCTCCGTTAGCGGGTTTCGTTAAACAGTTCGCGGCCGATCAACATCCGACGAATCTCACTGGTGCCAGCACCAATTTCATACAGCTTGGCGTCCCGCAGCAGACGACCGGCGGGGAATTCATTGATGTAGCCATTGCCCCCCAGGATCTGGATCGCGTCGAGGGCCATTTGCGTGGCGCGCTCGGCGCTGTAGAGGATCACCCCGGCGGCGTCCTTGCGGGTGGTTTCGCCGCGCTCGCAAGCCTGGGCCACCGCATACAGGTAGGCGCGGCTGGCGTTGAGCTGGGTGTACATGTCGGCGACCTTGCCTTGGATCAGCTGGAATTCGCCGATGCTTTGGCCGAACTGTTTGCGGTCGTGGATGTAGGGCACGATCAGGTCCATGCAGGCTTGCATGATCCCGGTCGGGCCGCCGGACAGCACCACGCGCTCGTAGTCGAGGCCGCTCATCAGGACTTTCACGCCACCGTTGAGGGCGCCGAGGATGTTTTCTTCCGGCACTTCGACGTCATCGAAAAACAGCTCGCACGTGTTGGAGCCGCGCATGCCGAGCTTGTCGAACTTGTTGCTGCGGCTGAAGCCTTTCCAGTCGCGCTCGACGATGAAAGCAGTGATGCCGTGGGCGCCTTTTTCCAGGTCGGTCTTGGCGTAGATCACGTAGGTGTTGGCATCGGGACCATTGGTGATCCAGGTCTTGCTGCCGTTGAGGACGTATTTGTCACCGCGCTTGTCGGCCCGCAGTTTCATGGAGACCACGTCGGAGCCGGCGTTCGGTTCGCTCATCGCCAGGGCGCCGATGTGTTCGCCGCTGATCAGCTTGGGCAGGTACTTGGTTTTCTGTTCGTGAGTGCCGTTGCGGTTGATCTGGTTCACGCAGAGGTTGGAATGGGCGCCATAGGAGAGGGCGACCGAGGCCGAGCCGCGGCTGATTTCTTCCATCGCCACCACGTGGGCCAGGTAGCCCAGGCCGGCGCCGCCATATTCTTCCGGTACGGTGATGCCCAGCAGGCCCATGTCACCGAATTTGCGCCACATGTCAGCGGGAAACAGATTGTCGATATCGATCTGCGCTGCGCGAGGCGCCAGTTCGGCCTTGACGAAGGCCTGCACCTGGTCGCGCAACATGTCGATGGTTTCGCCGAGGGCAAAATTCAGGGATGGGTAGCTCATGGGACACCTTTGGCTTTTTTATCGGGTGCGGAGAGCGGAAAATGCTCTACCTTTACGTTAACGTAAGCCTGCGACGAGAGGCTGTCAATCGCCCTTTACGTTAACGTCAACTTAAGCCAGAGTACGGGTGTTTTGGATCAGCTTTTGTGGCGAGGGAGCTTGCTCCCGCTCGAGCGCGTGTAGGAGCTGCCGAAGGCTGCGATCTTTTGATCTTTCGCTTGGGATTCAAGTGTCTTTGGAAAAGATCGCAGCCTCGTTGCACTCGACAGCTCCTACACAGCTCCTACCAGCCACAACGGCATTTGTGCATGAGGTTCCACCGCTACACCCACTAATAAAGACAAGAGGGGGCGTCATGGATCAACCCGGTTCGCATTCGCAGTTCAGCTACACCCGCGGCTCGCAGGACAAGGCCTTGCTGGCACAAACCATTGGCGAGGTTTTCGACCAGACCGTGGCCCGTTATCCAGAGGGCGAGGCGTTGGTGGTTCGTCATCAATCGTTGCGTTACACCTGGCGGCAACTGGCTGAGGCCGTCGATCTGCACGCCCGGGCCTTGTTGGCGCTGGGCTTGAAAACCGGCGACCGTCTCGGCGTGTGGGCGCCCAATTGCGCCCAGTGGTGCATCAGCCAGTTCGCCAGTGCGAAGATCGGCGTCATTCTGGTCAATATCAATCCGGCCTATCGGGTCTCCGAACTCGAATACGTGCTCAAACAGTCCGGGTGCCAGTGGCTGGTGTGTGCCGGGGCGTTCAAGACCTCGGATTACCACGCCATGTTGCAAGCGCTGGCACCGGAGCTGGCGGAACAATCCATCGGCCAGTTGCAGAGCGAACGCCTGCCGGATTTACGCGGTGTAGTCAGCCTCGATCCCCAACCCCCGTCAGGCTTTCTGCCTTGGTCACAACTGGCCGCCCTGGGGGCGGCGGTGACGCCAGGACAACTGGCCGAGCGCCAATCCAGCCTGCACTTCGATCAGCCAGTGAATATCCAATACACCTCCGGCACCACCGGCTTTCCCAAGGGCGCGACCCTCAGCCACCACAACATTCTCAACAACGGTTACATGGTCGGCGAAAGCCTGGGCCTGACGGCTGGCGACCGGCTGGTGATCCCGGTGCCGCTCTACCATTGCTTCGGCATGGTCATGGGCAACCTGGGCTGCATGACCCATGGCAGCACCATGATCTACCCCAACGATGCCTTCGACCCGTTGCTGACGCTAAAGGCCGTGGCCGAGGAGAAAGCCACCGCGCTGTATGGCGTGCCGACCATGTTCATCGCCCTGCTGGACCAGCCGCAGCGGGGCGACTTCGACCTGTCCAGCCTACGCACGGGCATCATGGCTGGGGCTACATGTCCGATCGAAGTGATGCGGCGGGTCATCAACGAGATGCACATGGCTGAGGTGCAGATTGCCTACGGCATGACGGAAACCAGTCCGGTGTCGTTGCAGACCGGTCCTTCAGACGAACTGGAGCTGCGGGTGACCACCGTCGGCCGCACCCAGCCACACCTGGAAAGCAAGATTATCGATGAGGCAGGCCAGGTCGTCCCGCATGGCGCGGTCGGCGAATTGTGTACCCGTGGCTACAGTGTGATGCTCGGCTACTGGAACAACCCCAAGGGCACCGCCGATGCCATCGACGCCCAGGGCTGGATGCACACCGGCGACCTGGCGACCATGGACGAGCAGGGTTACGTCTGCATCGTCGGGCGCAACAAGGACATGATCATTCGTGGCGGGGAGAATATTTACCCGCGCGAGCTGGAGGAGTTCTTCTTCACCCATCCGGCGGTGGCGGATGTGCAAGTGATCGGCATTCCGTGTTCGCGCTATGGCGAAGAAATCGTGGCGTGGATCAAGTTCCACCCCGGCCACAGCGCCTCCGAGCAAGCGCTGCAAGCCTGGTGCAAGGAACGCATCGCCCATTTCAAGACGCCGCGTCATTTCAAGTTCGTCGAAGAATTCCCGATGACGGTCACCGGCAAGATCCAGAAATTCCGCATGCGCGAAATCAGCATCGAAGAACTGCGTGATAGAGAAGGCTGAGCAAAATCTCCTGTGGGAGCGAGCTTGCTCGCGAAAGCGGTGTGTCAGTCGACATTGATATTGACTGTCCGGGCCCCTTCGCGAGCAAGCTCGCTCCCACACGAAAAACCCAAACGCCAGACAGCACAAAGGGGAGCCGAAGCTCCCCTTTAATTTTGTCGTCGCGTGCTCTTTTTTATTATTGAGGGGCGGCCTGTTGTTGTTATTGGCAGCCGTGGCCCTTTACTGCTGTTTTTGGCGATCCCCATCCGGGATCAAGAGCAAACGTATTTTTTTGAGCGCTGATTTGCTTTTTCGCTTTGCGATCCAACCGATTCGGGAGCTACCTGAAGGTAGTTTTATTGTTCTCTGCCCGGTTGCGGGTTGCTCCTGAAAGCACCCTGAAAAGCCCATCTTCTCCAAAAAAATCTGTTAGCTGCGTCTCTGCCGTGTTGTTTTTGTTATGTCAGAGTCGTTTCGTCTTGTTTTTATTGGGTTTGCTGCGTTTTTTTATTCTTGTTATGCCAGAGATATAGCAGGTGGCGTGCCAACTTTTAAAAATCTATATAAATCAATATGTTGTGATTTTCAGCTGAAAAACCTGTCGGACCAAACCTGACAAATTGTTTCCGTGTTACTCGTTTCGCCGCTGTTACAAAGCCAGCGGTAACACCTCAGTGTGCGCTGCGGGCCTTGGCCACGCGCGAACCGCTGGGGCGGCCGAGCACGTCACAGATTTGCCGCCCCGCGGCGATCAATGCGTCCAGGTCGACACCGGTTTCGATACCCAACCCATTGAGCAGGTACAGCACGTCTTCGGTGGCGACGTTACCGCTGGCACCCTTGGCGTACGGGCAACCGCCCAGGCCGGCGATGGAACTGTCGAACACCGCGATGCCTTCCTGCAGGCTGGCGTACACATTGGCCATGGCTTGGCCGTAGGTGTCGTGGAAATGTCCGGCGAGTTTGTCCCGCGGCACTTCGGCGCCCACCACCTCGAACATCCTGCGGGTGGCGCCAGCGGTGCCCGTGCCGATGGTGTCACCCAGGGAGACTTCGTAGCAGCCCATCGCATACAACTCCCGAGCGACCCACGCGACCTGCTCAGGCTTGACCGCCCCTTCATAAGGGCAGCCCAGCACGCAAGAAACGTAGCCGCGCACACTGACGCCGTGCTGTCTGGCGGCGTCCATGATCGGCGCGAAGCGCTCCAGGCTTTCCTTGATGGAGCAATTGATGTTGCGCTGGGAAAACGCTTCGGACGCGGCGGCGAACACCGCCACTTCTTTTACGCCGGCCGCCAGTGCATCCTCAAAACCCCGCAGGTTCGGCGCCAGGGCGCCATAGGTCACACCGGGCTTGCGCTGGATCTGCGCGAATACCTCGGCGGACCCGGCCATTTGCGGCACCCACTTGGGCGAGACGAAACTGCCGACTTCGATGTAACCCAGGCCGGCTGCACTCAGGGCATCCACCAGGCGCACCTTGTCGGCGACGCTGATGGGCTGGGCTTCATTCTGCAGCCCGTCGCGGGGGCCGACTTCGATCAAGCGTACAAAGGAGGGGAGGGGCATGGGGAGTGACCTGTAATGAATTGCCAAAATATCGAGAGCGATGATGTCCCCCTGTGGGAGCGAGCTTGCTCGCGATAGCGTCGGATCAGTCGCCATTGATATTGGCCGGTCTACCGCTATCGCGAGCAAGCTCGCTCCCACAAGGGGCATGAAGTGTTACTGGGCGATTTCCTCGCCCTTGAGCGTCTGCTCCAGCGCCTGGATACAGCGTTCTTCGGCGGTGTCGAGTTCCAGCTTCATCTGTTCGATGTCCAGCAATTGCTGTTCGAGCTGTTCCCGGCGCTCGGCGATTTTTGCCAGCATGCTGTGCAGTTGTTTCTGGTTGCCGCTGGTGGGGTCGTAGAGTTCGATCAGCTCGCGGCACTCAGCGAGGGAAAAACCAATGCGCTTGCCACGCAGGATCAGCTTCAGGCTGACCTTGTCCCGCGGCGAGTAAATGCGCTCCTGACCCCGTCGCTCCGGGCTCAACAGGCCTTGTTCTTCGTAGAAACGGATGGCCCGTGTCGTGATATCCAATTCGCGGGCGAGGTCGGAGATGCTGTAGGTCTGGCTGCTCATGGAAGCGCTCGAAACGAAAGGGTTGGCGCTAAGCTAAAGGCAGGTTGACGTGCGCGTCAAGCAGTGCGGTTCTTGCACATAAAACCTGTGGGAGCGAGCTTGCTCGCGATAGCGGTAGACCAGTCAATATCAATGGCGACTGATCTGACGCTATCGCGAGCAAGCTCGCTCCCACAATGGGATCAGGCTAAACCTGATCGAGCTTCTTCTCATGGGCTGTCACCTGCTGGCACAGCTCGATCATCTGCTCGCGCATCCAGCGGTTGGCCGGGTCCTGGTCGGTGCTTTCGTGCCAGTAGAGATGGGTTTCCACCGGTGGCACGTCGTTCACCGGGAGCAGGAAGGCGTGCAAATCGTGACGCCGGGCAAAGCGCTCGGGGACGGTCATGACCATGTCGGTCTGCTGCAGCACTTGGGAGGCCATCAAGTAATGCTGGGAGCGCAAGGCGATCTTGCGTTGGATGCCCATCTTGCCGAGGGCCAGGTCAACGTAACCCAGGCCGTTACGGCGGCTGGAAATGTGCACGTGGGTCTGGGCCAGGTAATCGTCGAGGCTGATCTTTTCCTTGCCCGCCAGGGGATGGCCCTTGCGCATGGCGCATACGTAGCGATCTTCCATTAACTTGACGTGGCGCACCTGCGGGTCGGTGTTGAGCGGTGCGTCCACGGCGAAATCGAGGCGGCCGGCGGCCAGTTCCTTGGTGGTTTCACGGCGCTTGGACAGGAAACTCTCGATCGCCACGGTCGGCGCCAGGCGGCGCAGGCGTTGAAACAGCAGCGGCAGGATCACGCCTTCGGTGAGGTCGGTCATGCTGATGCGATAGGTCTTGACGGCCTGCAGCGGGTTGAAGATCCGGCTTTCCTGCACTGACACCCGCAGCAATGACAAGGCGTTGCGCACCGGGCCGATGATGTTCTGGGCCATGGGCGTCGGCACCATGCCTTGGGCGGTGCGCACGAAGAGAGGGTCGTTGAAGGTCTCGCGCAGACGGGCCAGGGCATTGGACACGGCTGGCTGAGTGATGCCGACGATCTGCCCGGCGCGGGTCAGGTTGGCTTCGGTGTAGATCGCATCGAAGACAATGAAAAGGTTGAGGTCGACCTTGCTCAGATTCATGGCGCTGCACTCTTGTTCTTGGGCTTGTTGTGAGGTGCCGGGTGGCGATGAGAATCAGTGAAACATATATCGGTGATGAATGTTAATACACGCTGAGAATAGGTTAGGTAAATTTTCGTAGCTGAACTAGCATCGATTTCATGACCTAAAACAACCTCTGCCAAGAAGGTGCTGCCCATGGATTTTGCCTATTCCCCCAAGGTTCAGGAACTGCGTGAACGCGTCACAGCGTTCATGGACGCCTACGTCTACCCGGCCGAAGCGGTGTTCGAACGACAAGTGGCCGAAGGCGACCGCTGGCAACCCACGGCCATCATGGAAGAGCTCAAGGCCAAGGCCAAGGCAGAAGGCCTGTGGAACCTGTTCCTGCCAGAGTCCGAGCTGGGCGCCGGCCTGACCAACCTGGAATACGCGCCGCTGGCAGAGATCATGGGGCGCTCGTTGTTGGGGCCGGAGCCGTTCAACTGTTCGGCACCGGACACCGGCAACATGGAAGTGCTGGTGCGCTACGCCAATGAAGAACAAAAGCAGCGCTGGCTCGAACCCCTGCTGCGCGGCGAGATTCGTTCGGCCTTTGCCATGACCGAGCCGGACGTGGCTTCTTCGGACGCCACCAATATGGCGGCCCGCGCCGAGCGTGACGGCGACCAGTGGGTGATCAATGGCAAGAAATGGTGGACCTCAGGCGCCTGCGATCCGCGCTGCAAGATCTTGATCTTCATGGGCTTGAGCAACCCCGATGCACCACGGCATGCCCAGCATTCGATGATTCTGGTTCCGGTGGACACCCCCGGGGTCAAGATCGTCCGGCCGCTGCCGGTGTTCGGCTACGACGATGCGCCTCACGGCCATGCCGAGGTGCTGTTCGATAACGTGCGGGTGCCGTACGAAAACGTCCTGCTGGGTGAAGGCCGTGGCTTCGAGATTGCCCAGGGCCGCCTCGGCCCGGGCCGGATCCACCACTGCATGCGCTCCATCGGCATGGCCGAGCGCGCCTTGGAGTTGATGTGCAAGCGGGCCGTCAGCCGCACCGCTTTCGGCCAGCCGTTGGCGCGCCTGGGCGGTAACATCGACAAGATCGCCGACTCGCGGATGGAAATCGACATGGCGCGCCTGCTGACGTTGAAGGCGGCGTACATGATGGACACCGTGGGCAATAAAGTGGCGAAAAGCGAAATCGCCCAGATCAAGGTCGTCGCGCCGAACGTGGCTTTGAAGGTCATCGACCGGGCGATCCAGATCCACGGTGGCGCTGGGGTTTCCAACGATTTCCCGCTGGCCTACATGTACGCCATGCAACGCACCCTGCGCCTGGCCGACGGCCCGGATGAAGTCCACCGCGCCGCGATTGGCAAGTTCGAGATCGGCAAGTACGTGCCCAAGGAAATGCTGCGCAGCGGGCGCTGAAGGTTCGTCATGCTTGCACCGCTATCGCGAGCAAGCTCGCTCCCACAGGAATGGACGTGCGGGCCAGATATACGTCTCACCGCAGACCCACTGTGGGAGCGAGCTTGCTCGCGATGACGGCCTCCAGGACAGCTGAATCAGCTTACTCCTTGACGCTCATGTACTCCTCGGCCCAGCGGATGTAGTCCTCGGGCTGGGTGTAGGTGTGCGTCAGCTCGGTGGCGCTGAGGTCCGAGGCCTGGGTGAAGATCTGCCGTTGTTCGCGAAGGCTGTCGTAAGTCGCCTTGATCGCGGCGAAGTAGGCGCCGTGGCCGTCGATGGTCACGCGCACGCCCAGTTCGGCCAGGCGCTTGTCGTCGCGCAGCAATGGGTTGCCATAGGTGACGAGCATCAGCGGCACCGTCAGGTTTTCGCTGATTTTCTCCAGATGATCGAAGTCTTGCACGCCCACCATGCAAATCCCGTCCGCCCCGGCACGTTCATATTGCTGGGTCCGGCTGATGATTTCCTGCACCGGCAGGATCCCCGCATTAGTCCGGGCGATGATTGCCATTTCGGGGTCGACTCGCGCTTCCAGCGCCGCCCGAATCTTGCCGACGCCCTCGGCCACGCCGATCAAGTCGGTGGATTTACGCCCGAACTGGGCCGGCAGCAAGGTGTCCTCGATGGTCAACGCCGCAACGCCGGCCCGCTCCAGTTCGATGATGGTGCGCATCACGTTCAGGGCGTTGCCATAGCCATGATCGGCGTCGGCAATGAATGGCAGTTGGGCCACGCGACCGATACGGGTGGCCTGTTCGGCGAATTCGCTGAGGGTGATCAGGGCGAAGTCCGGCGCGCCCAATACTTGCAACGACGCCACCGAGCCTCCGAGGATGCCGACTTCAAAACCCAGGTCAGCGGCAATGCGCGCCGACATCGGGTCAAACACCGAGGCGGTGTGGTAGCAGGTCTTGGAAGCCAGTAGTTGACGAAAGTTACGACGCAAATCTTGATGGGAAAGCCTGGACATATGAGTTCCACCAATGGAATGGAAAGGCTTGAGCAAAAGTGTCAACGCCGAAAGATCCAAAGGCTATCACGTGGCAAGCGCAAAGATGATGACGAATGCGTATGGACGATGCCGTTATGGCATCAGCGCAACGGTCCCAAGTCCCGAAGGCCGGTAGCCGACGGATACGCGGGCTATGCCGCCACCGCCTGTTGTCCCTGCCTAGGCAATGCCACGGCGCGCACGGTGTCACCCGGTTGCACTTGCAGGCGTTTGGCGATGAGGCGATCGACCACCAAGGTGTGGCCATGCAAGTGCGCGCGGGCGCTGGTCACACGGCAGTTTTCCAGGCGCCGGTTGTGAATCAGCCAGACCGGTGCGCGTTCATCCGGGGTGCCAATGGCCAGGGTCAGCGCCTGGCTGTCGCGTACACTGCGAATCTTCGACACCGGCGCCTCGATCACCGGGCCACCGTCAAAAATGTCGATGTAGCCCTTATGGCTGAAACCCTCGGCACTGAGGATCTTCAGGGCCGGCTCGGTGTTCGGATGAGCCTTGCCGATCACCGCCTGGGCCTGTTCGGTGAGCAGGCAGGTGTACAGCGGCTGGCGTGGCATCAGCTCGGCGATGAACGACTTGTTGCCCATGCCGGACAACTGGTCGGCGTAGCTGAAGTCCTTCTTGAAAAAGTGCCGTCCCAGGCTGTCCCAGAACGGCGAACAGCCCTGTTCGTCGGCGTGGCCCCGCAGTTCGGCGATCAGTTTTTCGCCGAACAGATGGGGAAACTCGGCCACGAACAGCAGGCGTGCCAGGGACAGCAAGCGGCCGTTGTGGCCGTGGCGTTGCTCGGGGTGCAGGAACAATGAGCAGATTTCCGATTGCCCGGACATCTCGTTGTTGAGAAACAGCGTCGGGAGCTGTCGTTGGATGCCCAGCTCCGGCGCCGAGCTGACCGTGACCCCGACCCGATAGTTGTACCAGGGCTCACGCAGTCCCACCGCCCCGGTCAAGGCGCTGATGCCCACCACCTGCCGGTCGTCGTCTTCGAGCACGAACAGGTAGTCGGCGTCGGCGCGTTCGACTTGCCCGGCAAAGGTCCGCTGGGCCCAGCGAACACGATGGGCGAGGCGCTCTTCGTTGGCCGGCAGGCTGGTGAACCCGGGCCCCGCGCAACGGGCCAGGTCCAGCAAGGCAGGCAGATCGGTGATGGCCACCGGACGAACAATCATGCTGCAGCTCCTTTGTCGTGTCGGTCCAAACGTCGGTGCAAGCCATGGGTTCGAATGAGGCTCATAGGGCAACCACCCGGATCCGTGCGCCGTCCTGGATGTCCAGGGCGGTCAGCATGGCGGGTGACAGGGCCACCGGGCCGTCGGCGTTGACGTCCAGCTCGGCAATAATGGCCCGGTAGCTGCCCAAGTGCTCGTTGCTCACCAGGTACAAGCCGCGGGCGTCAATCTGCAGGCTCTGCCTGGCGGTGGTGAGGCGACTTTGCGTGATGGAACGGATATGGGCGATACGGGCATGCAAGGTCGGCCCGCCGTCGAAGATATCGACGTAGCTGTTGGTTTCGAAACCCTCGCGTTCGAGGATATCGAAGGCTTCCTGGCCGTCGGGATGCACCCGGCCGATGCAGGCCTGGGCCGCTGGCGGGAGCATGGGCACGTAGATCGGGTACTGCGGCATCAGTTCGGCGAGAAAGGTCCGGCTCTGCAAGCCACACAATCGTTCGGCTTCGACATAGGGCAGGTCGAAGAAGTGCTGGCCAATGGCGTCCCAGAAGGGCGACTGGCCGTCTTCGCTGCTGAAACCGACGATTTCAGTGATGACCGATTCGGCAAAGCGCTGGGGGTGGGCGGCGATGAACATCAGCCGGGCTCGGGACAGCAGCTCCGATGCCGGCGTGCGCACCCGCTCGGCGTCAATGTGGAAGCCACGCAGCAGCGTCTGCCCGTTGAGGTCCTGGCACAACGACAGCGCGGGCACGCCATGCTGGATGTTCAGCTCCCGGGACTCGCTGGAAAACGGCCGGTTGCGCAGGCTGTAGAACGGCTCGTTGCAACCGGTGCTGGAGAGGATCTCCGAACAACCCACCAGGCGCCCGGACTCCAAGTCCTGCAGGACGAAAAAATAATTTTCCGCCCCCGGCCCCTGCACATCGGCTGCGAACGAGGCGCACGAGTCGAGGATTTTTTCCTCAAGACGCCCGGTATCGTCCGGCAGCGACGTGACGCCCACCAGGCTGTCACGGGCCAATTGTTGCAGCTGCGGCAGATCGGCTAATTGAACTGGACGTAAGGCCAGCATGGATTGCACTCCTGTTCCAGGGAGCCCGTGACTGGCACCGGGCTTGACGATCACTGTCGATGTCCACGCGTTTTAACCACGGCTGGCCGAACCCTTTCGACCGCCGCTCCTCATTGACCTGCTGGATCGGGCAGGGCGGTACGACTGCCGAATTTGTTGAGCAGGCACAGATAGACCACACCCGCGGCAATCCAGATCAGGCCGAGTTTCTGCGCAGCCACGCCCATGTTGTACATGATGGCCGCGACGATCACGAAGCCGACCAGCGGGCAGATCACGTGGCGAATCAGTTGGCCGGACTGTTGGCGGCGCCAGTAATGGTTGATGACCGTGATGTGCAGCAACATGAAGCCGCTCAGGGCGCCGAAATTGACCAGGGAGGTGAGGGTGTCCACGGCGTTGATGAACAGGTAGCAGATCAGCAACGACAGCACCGCCACCAGGTAGATGCTCATGTAGGGGGTGTTGTGTTTCGGATGGACCTTGGCCAACACCTTGGGTAACTGGCCGTCCCGGGCCATGCCGAACAACAGTCTCGACACCGCTGCCTGGGAGGTGATCGCCACCGCCACGCCCCAGGCCAGGGCCGTGGCCACCGCGGTCAACGTGGCCAGCCAACTGCCGGCCGCCAGCTCGGCGATTTCATAGAACGCGGTGTCGGCGGATTTGAAGCCCATGCCGGCCGCCAGGTCGGTGGCGATCCAGGTCTGCACCACGAAAATCGCCCCCATCACCAGCAAGGTCACCAGTGCCGCCTTGCCGACGCTGCGCCCCGGGTCACCCTTGACCTCTTCAGCCAGGGTGGAAATGGCGTCGAACCCCAGGAACGACAGCACCGCGATGGACACGGCTTGCATCAGCAGGGCGAAGTTGAAGTGTTCCGGGCTGTACAGCGGCGCCAGGGTCAGTTGGCCGTGACCGGCCCCACCCTGCAGGGCGTTCCAGGCGTAGAACAGGAAAATCCCCAGCACCACCAGCTGTGCCAGCAGGAAGATGATATTCATCCGCGCGGTGAAGGTGATGCCCCGCAGGTTGACGAAGGTCGCGCTCACCAGGAAGGCCAGGATGAAACCGACCTTGGGAATGTCCGGGTACAAATGGTTCAGCGCCATGGCGGCGTAGACATAGAGCAGTGGCGGGATCAGCAGGTAGTCCAGCAGCATCAGCCAGCCGGCAATGAACCCAACGTGTGGGTTAAGGCCCCGTTGTGCGTAGGAATAGACCGAACCTGCCACCGGAAAGGCCCGGGCCATGCTGCCGTAGCTCAACGCGGTAAACAGCATCGCCACCATGCCGATGATGTAGGCCAGCGGCACCATCCCCGGTGCTTCGGCGTTGACGTAGCCATACACGCCGAACGGTGCGATGGGGATCATGAAGATCATCCCGTAGACCACCAGGTCTGTCAGTGACAGGCCGCGTTTCAATTCCTGTTTGTAGCCAAATGCCTCGATGCTCATGAGCCGTTTTCCTTTTCAGCTGTGTGGATTGCGCTTGCTTGCTGTCTGTCGCTGGAAGCCTGCCGCTACAGCAGGGGCGCCAGGTAGGCGCTCCAGGTCCGTACCGATTCTGGGCTGCGCAGTTGGTCGTTGCGCACTTCGATCAACACCGAATCCAGGCCACGGCCATCGCCGTGCACCGGGACTGTCATGTCGGTCAGGGGGTTGATCTTGTAGGGCTGGTTGCCCGCTGCCCGCAGCGAATGCCGGCTCAGCCCGTCGACGATGTGCTGGGCGTATTCCTTGGCTTCGCCGAACAGCACGCCGGCTTCCAGTGCGCGTGGCTGGCCATAGAACACCGGGGTGAAACTGTGGATGCCTACCACGCGCACCGGCCGGTTGGCCGCCAGGCGCTGGTCGATCAACGCTCGCAACCGATCATGGAAGGGATGGAACAGGCACTGCTGGCGATATTCGCGGGTGGCCTCGTCCAGATCGTGGTTGCCCGGGACCTGGTAGATCTCGCTCTGGGCCGGAATGCTGTCGGGCACGTGCAGCGGGCGGTTGAGGTCGATCAACAGCCGTGAGTAATTGGCCGACAGCAAGGTCGCGCCCAGGGTTTCGGACAGGCGTTCGGCCAGCAGCAGGGCGCCGATGTCCCAGGCGATGTGTTCCTGGGACGCGGTTTCATCCAGGCCCAGGTCGTTCAGCGCCACGGGAATGAAACGGCTGGCGTGTTCGCACACCAGCAGCACCGGGTGGTCGGAGTCTTCCCGGGTCAATCGATAGGCTGGCCTGGTGTAGAGGCCCGTTTCAGCACATTCAATAGATTCGTGCATAGTGCTCGCAACGCTCGACAGGTGAGAGCGCCTGGGTCAAGGCCAATTCCTGGGCCTTCAAGGCGAAATAGGTTTCGACCAGCGGGCCGGGCAGGGTCTCGAGCAATGCCCCGCTGTGGCGCAGGCAGTCCAGTGCCTGTGCCAGGGTTGTCGGCAGGGCGATAATGCCACGGGCGCGGCGTTGTGTTTCATCCAGCTCATCGGGTATTTCATCGGTGACCGCCTGCAATGGCAGCCGTTGCTGGATGCCCAGCCGCCCGGCGATCAACAGCGCGGCCATCGCCAGGTGCGGCGAGGCGGTGGCGTCCATGGCGCGGAACTCCAGGTTGTACTGGTTCGCCAGTGGTTTCCCGCCCAGGCTCACGGTGGGGCAGATGCGCAGCGCCGCTTCGCGGTTGCGCTGTCCCAGGCACGCATAAGAGGCGCTCCAGTGATGAGGTTGCAGGCGCTCGTAGGACAGCGGCGTCGGCGCGGTCAGCGCACACAGCGCCGGCAGATAATGCAACATACCCGCGGCCCAATGCTGGCCGAGGCTGGACAAGCCATTGCTGCTGGCGGCGTCATGCAGCACCGGATCCGCGCTCAGGTTCTGCAGGCTCAGGTGCAGATGCACGCCGTTGCACACGGCATGTTCCGAGGTCTTGGGGGCGAAACTCACGTCCAGGCCCATCTGCCGGGCGATCTCGCGGGTGATTTCCCGGACGTTCACCGCCCGGTCGGCAGCGGCCACGCCCAGGGTCGGGCGGCAGGTGATTTCGTATTGTTGCTTGCCGTATTCGGGCAGGAACATTTCCGGCTCGACGCCGCCGGCCCGCAGGGCGCTGAGCAACCACCCGGCGAACCCGGCTTGCTGGCGCTGGGCCTGGAGGCTGAAGGCCAGGCGATCAGGCTGCGCAGGGGTGGCAGCCAGGTTGAACTCATGCTCGAAGGCGGCGAAAACTTGCAGGCCCAGTTCGCTGCGATAACGCTCCACTTCATCCTGCAGCAGCGTGCGCGGACAGGCGCTCCAGGGCCGGCCGTCGGTCTCTCGAATGTCGCAATGGATGAAGTCCAGGGCCGGTGCCTGGGCGTCTGGGCCATTATTGACAGTCACCCGGCTGGACAGGTCCGGTACCAGCCGCAGGTCGCCATAGGCGCCCCAGGGGTTGGTCGAGGCGATGATGTCCTGGGGCGTCAACGCGCTGTTGGCCGGCACCCAGCCACAGCCGGCAGCGACGTAGTGGGGCAATTCATCGCTGGGAAACGAGCGCCCACGGGTCACGCCGATCAGGTCGGTGGTCACCAGGGTCGTGACCGGCAGGGGTGCGAGGAGGGCGGCGGCATCGGGGCGGCTCATGGCTGCATCTCCTGCAGGCGAGCGAGTACCGTGTCGGTATCGGTGATCCAGCAGTAGCCCTTGATCGCGTTCAGGCACGCCAGGTGCCGTTGTTCGGTGTAAGTGGCGCAGGCATCTTCCACCAGCGTGACCAGGTAGCCGCGGTCGGCGGCGTCGCGCACGGCCATGTCGACGCACTGGTCGGTGACGATTCCGGCGACGATCAAGTGCCGGGTCTCCAGGTTGCGCAGCACGTAGTCGATGTTGGTGGAATTGAACACCCCGGAGGAGGTCTTGGGCAGCACGATGTCGTTTTCCTGCGGCGTCAGCTCGGCAATGATCTGCGCTTCAGGGCTGCCCTTGGGCAGGTGCATGTCCGACAGCTTGTGATCCAGGGAGCGGTCGCGGCCATCGGCGGTGAGGCTTTCGATGTGGGTGTGCAATACGTTTTGCCGCGCCTCTCGCATAGCGTTGAGCAAGCGCTGCTGGTTGGGAATGACCTGCTGGCGGGCCCGCTGGAGGAAGTACGCGGCCTCGGGGCTGTTCAGGTGGGCATCGAATTGCGGTTCCAGCCAGGCGCGCTGCATGTCCACCAACAGCAATGCCGTGTGTTGGCGGGTGAATGGCAGATCCCGAGGCGAGCGGTGGGGGAGCGAGAACATCCTTATTTTTCCTCCAACAGGTGCGTGTTGAATTCCGTGCGCAAGGCGTCGATGCCTTCCAGGCGTTCGGCCAGCTCAGGGCATTGCAGCGTCAGGCAGGCGATCAGGGCCTCGACCTGGGCCAGCGCCGGCACCAGGCTGTCAAAGGCCGAGACCGATTCCACCGGGGCGCTGATGATCAGGTCCGCCAGCTCGCGCAACGGCGAAGCATAGACGTCGCTGAACAGCACGACCCGGGCGTGCCGCGCCTTGGCCGCGCTGGCCACGCGCAGGGCCTGGGCCTGGTAGCGACGGTAATCGAAGATCAGCACCACGTCCTGGCGCTGCACGTCGAACAGCCGGTCAGGCAGTTGGGCGTTGTCTTCCAGGGCAAAACAGCCGGCACGTAGCAGCCGCAAATGGTTGAGCAAGTAATGGGCTAGAAAGCTGCTGAAGCGGCCGCCGAAACAATGCACCTGATGGCGGCTGTCGAGCAACCACTGCACGAGAATGCGCACGTCTTCGGGTTGCGTCAGCGCCTGGGTGTCGTTGAGGTTGCGTTGGCTGGCGGCCAGGTATTGGCTCCAGGTATCGCCTTGCTGCAATTTGGCCCGTGGTTGCAACAGGGTGCGGGGGGAGCGCAGGCGATGGTCCATGTCGCTGAGCAGCGCATCCTGGAATTCGGCATAACCGCCAAACCCGAGTTTTTTCACCAGCCGCACGATGGTCGGGTCGCTGACACCGGCATGGTCTGCCAGGCGTGACATCGGACCGAGGCCGTTGCGTGGGTAATGATCGAGCAGGGCACGTACGACCTTGCGTTCCGACGGCGTCAATACCAGGCCGGGATCGGTGATCAGGTCTCTGAGGGGCGGCATCCGTGCTCCTTGCCTGGATGAATGTTGGTTTTCTTTCATAACTCCTGAAAACAGTATTTATGTAGCTAGTGCTACATGTCCAGTGGTTTTTACGTTCCGTTTAAAATGCTCCAAAGTTGTGCGAAAGCCCTGTAGGAATTGGTCTTGGTCAGCTGGGCCTGGTATGTCAGTCGTTGCTCATGAAGTTGTCGGAAATAACGCCTTTTTGTCTCAGTTATTTGATTTCGTATAAGGTGCTGTACAACTAAACCCCGTGAACATTCAGCCCATGGGCCCCGTCCGATTACCCGAGAATCCAGTGTGCAAACCACTCGCCTGACGTTGATCTGCCACGCCCGCACCGTTGCCCAGAAGCAGGCGCGCTTCGGTCTGGACGAAGCACTGGACGCCGGCTGGCTGGGGCGCCGTGGGCAGATCGAGCATGGCTATGGAAACGTCAGGCAACTGCTCTGCGGGCCGGAGCTGCGCACTCGCCAGACCGCCGCGCTGTTCGGCGACGAGCCTCAGGTGGACCCGGCCCTGGCCGATTGTGACCTTGGACGCTGGCGCGGATTGTCCATCGATGAATTGCTCAAGGTTGAACCGCAGGCCCTGCAAACCTGGCTCGACGATGCCGAGGCGGCTCCCCATGGCGGTGAATCCGTCGCCCGGTTGTGTCGCCGTGTCGCAGACTGGCTGGCCAGTCTGGAAGCCCGACCGGGGCATCTGCTGGCCGTCACCCACCCCTTCGTGATTCGTGCCGCGCTGATGACCGTCTTGGGTTGCCCGGCCGCCACGTTCAACCGGATCGACATCGAACCGTTGTCCACCCTGGAGTTGCGTTTCAACGGCGTATGGCGATTGCGCGCCCAGGAACCTGGCCAGGAGTCGCCGCGATGAAGCAGTTATCCGTCATTGGTATCGGGGCCGGCGATCCGGACCACTTGACGATGCAGGCAGTGAAAGCCTTGAACCGCTTGGACGTGGTCTTCCTCATGGACAAGGGCCCGGCCAAGGACAAACTGTTGGACCTGCGGCGTGAAATCTGTCGACGCTACATCGTTGATCGCCCCTACCGTTTCGTCGAAGCCTACAGCCCGGAACGCCAACGCGGCGACGTGGACTACAAGGACAGCGTCGAAGCGCTGAATCGCGCCAAACAGGCCACCTTCGAACGGCTGATCAATGAAGAACTGTCCTGCGGCCAGCAGGGCGGTTTTCTGGTGTGGGGCGATCCGGCGTTATACGACAGTACCGTGCGCATCCTGCAGGCGATTCTCGAGGCGGGCCGCTGCGCTTTCGAATTCGAGGTGATCCCCGGCATCACCAGTGTCCAGGCCTTGGCCGCCCGGCACAAAGTGCCGTTGAACACCATTGGCGGTTCGCTGGAAATCACCACCGGACGCCGTTTGGTGGCGGGGCAGGTGGGCGATGCGGCCAGTGTGGTGGTGATGCTCGATGCCGAGGATGGCTATCGCCACGTCAGCGATCCCGATACGCAGATTTATTGGGGCGCCTATGTGGGAATGCCGGAGGAAATCCTGATCGCCGGCCGGCTGGGAGATGTGGCCGATGATATCGAACGCACCCGCAAGGCCGCGCGAGAGGCCAATGGGTGGATCATGGATACGTATTTGTTGCGTAAGCCACGATGACGCTTGCACCTCACCCTGTGGCGAGGGAGCTTGCTCCCGCTGGGTCTGTAGGAGCTGTCGAGTGCAACGAGGCTGCGATCTTTCCCTAGGCACTTGAGTCCCAAGGGAAAGATAAAAGATCGCAGCCTTCGGCAGCTCCTACAGCGCCTGCTGCGCAGTCGAGCGGGAGCAAGCTCCCTCGCCACGGAGGGGCATGATTTCCCGGCATCTTTATCCCCGCCCAAACCGTTCCCGATACACCGACGGCGCCAACCCCACCACGCTGCGAAACGCCACGCGAAAGCTTTCCACCGAGCGATAACCACACAGTTGCGCAATGTTGTCGGTGTTGTCGCCGGTGCTTTCCAGCAGCTCGCGGGCCCGGGCCAGGCGCTCGTGTTGCAGCCAGGCCTTGGGCGACACACCGCAGGCCTGGGTGAAGTGACGCAGGAAAGTGCGTTCGCTCATGGCCGCCTGGCTGGCCAGCTCGCGCACGCCGAGGGGTTCGTGCAGGCGCTCGCGGGCCCATTGCATGACGCTCGACAGGTCGCTGCGTGGCGTACGGCTGACCGGCGAGGGGATGAACTGCGCCTGGCCGCCGGTCCGTTGCGGTGTCATCACCAACCGGCGCGCCACGGTGTTGGCGACCTGAAGACCATAGTCCCGTGCCACCAGATGCAGACAGGCGTCGATGCCGGCGGCGCTGCCCGCCGAAGTAATGACCTGCCCCGAGTCGACGTACAACACATCCGGGTCGACCCGCACGGCGGGAAAGCTCTTGGCCAGTTCGTCGGTGTAGCGCCAGTGAGTCGTGGCGCCGAGACCATCGAGCAGGCCGGCGGCGGCCAGCACGAAGGCACCGGAGCAGATCGACAACAGGCGCGCCCCACGGGCATGGGCCCTGCGCAATGCGTCGAGCAGTGCCTGGGACGGTGGCTCGCTGCGGCTGCGCCAGCCTGGTATGACGATGGTCCGGGCGGTTTCGAGCAATTCCATGCCGCCATCGGCCAATACCTGGAAGCCGCCCATGGCGCGCATCGGGCCATCATCGACCGCGACGATCCGATGCTCGTACCAAGGGAAATTGAATTCCGGCCGTTCCAATCCGAAAATCTCGACGGCGACACCGAATTCGAAGGTGCACAGGCCGTCGTAGGCGAGGATCGCGACCAAACCCGGGATAGGCTGCATTTGTCGGAAAGTTCCCACAGAGTGTCTTGTACGCCACTGTAGCGGCAAGCATCGGGGGGATAAAGTCTCTCCACGCCTTTATCTACCCTTGGAGTACACACCCATGACCAGCCTGGTTCGCGAAGTGCCTGCCGCCCCTTCCGATATTGCCCTGGAGCATTTCAGCCGTCGCTTGTCGTTCGAAACGGATTGTTCCGACGTTCACGCCAGTCAACAGGCCGGTCATGTCGATTTTGTGCTGGTGGATGTTCGCGGACCGCTGGCCTATGAGCGCGGCCATGTCCCCGGGGCGATCAACCTGCCGACCCGCACGCTCACCGCCCAGGCACTGGCGGCCTATGCCAGGACCACCTTGTTCGTGGTGTATTGCGCCGGCCCCCATTGCAATGGCGCGAACAAGGCGGCGGTGCGCCTGGCAACCTTGGGCTACCCGGTCAAGGAAATGATCGGCGGCATCATGGGCTGGCTCGACGAAGGCTTTCGCCTGACCGGCTCGGTGGAGCGCGTGGCGGACGAGGCGATCAGCTGCGATTGCTGATGCCTCCTGCAACCAGGCTTTTGTGGCGAGGGAGCTTGCTCCCGCTGGGCTGCGCAGCAGCCCCTTGGTGCCTCGCCTTTATTGGGGCCGCTGCGCGCCCCAGCGGGAGCAAGCTCCCTCGCCACAGGGGGTATCTGCCACAGGGTGTTTACCTGCCTTTGGAGTGTTTCCCTGTCAGGCTTTTCGCAAATCCCTTGACCGCCAGCCGCACCTGGCTGTTTTTATAACTATTTGTCGCCTCAACATAATTCCCCTCCTGAGTGCCCCTCTAGACTCCCGGCCACTTCGGTTTTTGCTGACCGAATGCTGCTATGAATCTGCCTATAACGATCCAATAAAATACCTGCGCACTCAGGAGCGAAAATGAAGAAGCTAGCCATGTTCGGTGCTTTGGCACTGTCCGTATTGTCCCTGTCGGCCGTGGCCGAAGACGCCAAGCTGATCCGCCTCGGGATCGAAGCCGGTTACCCACCTTTTTCGATGAAAACCCCCGACGGCAAGCTGGCCGGCTTCGACGTCGATATCGGCGATGCCTTGTGTGAACAGATGAAGGTCAAGTGCGTCTGGGTCGAGCAGGAGTTCGATGGCCTGATCCCCGCGCTGAAAGTGAAGAAAATCGACGCGGTCCTGTCGTCCATGACCATCACCGACGATCGCAAGAAAAACGTTGATTTCACCATCAAGTACTACCACACCCCGGCCCGCTTCGTGATGAAGGAGGGCACCGCGGTCAAGGATCCGCTGACCGAACTCAAGGGCAAGAAAGTCGGTGTGCTGCGCGCCAGCACCCACGACCGTTTCGCTACCGAAGTGCTGGTACCCGCCGGGATCGACCTGGTGCGCTACGGCTCCCAGCAGGAAGCCAACCTGGACATGGTCTCCGGTCGCCTCGACGCCATGCTGGCCGACTCGGTCAACCTCGACGAAGGCTTCCTGAAAACCGACGCCGGCAAAGGCTTCGCCTTCGTCGGCCCGACCTATGAAGACGCGAAATACTTCGGCGGCGGCGCCGGCATAGCGGTGCGCAAGGGCGATAAGGCCCTGGCCGACAAATTCAACACCGCCATCAGCGAGATCCGCGCCAACGGCACGTACAAGAAGGTGCAGGACAAATACTTCGCCTTTGACGTCTACGGGCATTAATCGCTGAACCCCAAGGTGGCCCGCCGTTGACCCGGCCGGCCACCTTTTTCATGGGCGATTGTTTACCCTGCGCCTATCGTCATGCCGCCATTCGGAGTTCCTCATGCAACGCATCGACCATACCCTGCCATGGAGTCACCTGGGCACCGAACGCCGGCTCAGTGTGTTTCGTTACGGCCACGGCCCGCGCAAGGCCTACATCCAGGCCAGCCTGCACGCCGATGAACTGCCGGGCATGCGTACCGCCTGGGAGCTGAAGCAGCGGCTCAACGACCTGGAGGCCCAGGGCATGCTCAAGGGCGTGATCGAGCTGGTGCCGGTGGCCAACCCCATCGGCCTGGATCAACATCTGCAAAGTGCCCACATGGGGCGTTTCGAACTGGGCAGCGGCAAGAATTTCAACCGTTCCTTCGTGGAGCTCAGCGCACCGGTGGCGCAGCGTATCGGTGAGCGCCTGGGCGACGATCCGGCTGCCAATATCACCTTGATCCGCCAGGCCATGACCGAGGTCCTCGACGACCTGCCGCCACCTCCCTCGCAACTCGAAGCGCTGCATCGCCTGCTGCTGCGCCACGCCTGCGACGCCGACATTACCCTGGATCTGCATTGCGATTTCGAGGCCGCTATCCACTTGTACGCCTTGCCGCAACAGTGGCCGCAATGGCGTTCCCTGGCCGCACGCTTGAAAGCGGGTGTGGCGTTGCTGTGCGAGGATTCGGGCGGCAGTTCGTTCGATGAATCCTGCTCCGCGCCCTGGCTGCGCCTGGCCAAGGCCTTTCCCGTGGCGGCAATCCCACCGGCGAACCTGGCGACAACGCTGGAGCTGGGCAGCATGGGCGATACCCGGGTGGAGCAGGCCCAGGCCAATTGTGAAGCCATCCTCGGGTTCCTGGCCGAGCAAGGTTTCATCGCCGGGGAATGGCCGCCCGCGCCAGAGCAGTGCTGTGAAGGCTTTCCGTTCGAAGGCACGCAATACCTGTTCGCGCCGCACCATGGCGTGGTGAGTTTTCTGCGGGAGGCCGGCGAATGGGTGGAGCGGGGCGATCCGCTGTTTGAAGTGGTCGACCCTTTGGGCGATCTGGTCACCACCGTGCGGGCCGGCACCAGCGGTGTGTTGTTCGCCCTGGACCGTGGACGTTATACGCAGCCGGGTATCTGGCAGGCTAAAGTCGCCGGGCGTGAACCGATTCGTACGGGGAAATTGATCAACGACTGATAACTGCTGTCTACCTCACCGCACGCGCCTTGCCGTGCGGCTGTCGAAACGATGGAGGAAGATCGATGTTCAAAGCGCTCGCCCTGTTTCTGTTGCTGGTCTCATCCGGGTTGCAGGCCCAACCCTCGTTGCACACGGACTTGCCGCTCAACTACCTGGCCCAAGCCGATGAGCACGCCCGGAACCGACCGCTGGTGATCTTCCTGCACGGTTCCGGCAGTAACGAGCAGGACCTGTTCGAACTCAAGGACGAGCTACCCCGTGACTACAACTACCTCTCGGTGCGCGCGCCGAAGAGCATGGAGCAGGACCGTTACCAGTGGTTCGCGAAAAAGGGCGACGGCGCTTATGACGGTGACACTTCGGACCTGAAGGCCAGCGGCCAGATGCTGCTGGACTTCATCGACAAGGCCCGGGCCAAATATTCGACCGATGCAAGCAAGGTCTACCTGGTGGGGTTCAGCCAGGGGGCGATGATGAGCTATGAAGTGGCCTTGCGACACCCTGAAGCCGTCGGCGGCATTGCAGCGATGGGCGGGCGGGTCCTGTCGGTGCTGCGGGCGGAGCTGACCCCCGACGAGTCACGCCGGACGCTGGCGGTGTTCATCGGTCATGGCACGGCAGACCCGATCATCCCGTATCACGATGGCACCGAGGCCAACAGTTTCCTGAAAACGCTGGCGCTGGAACCGGAATTCCATGCCTACCCGGGCGTCGGCCACAGCATCACTGCCTTGGAAGTCCAAGACCTGCGGGCCTGGCTGGAACGGCTCAATCCCTGACTGCAAGAAGGTCCACTGTGGGAGCTGAGCTTGCTCGCGATAGCGGTGGGTCAGCTTGTATCGATGCCATGTGGGCCGACGCCATCGCGAGCAAGCTCGGCTCCCACAGGGTTCAGCGACGGACTTAGATATTGCGTACACCCAAGTCCACTGTGGGAGCGAGCTTGCTCGCGATAGCGGTGTGTCTGTCACTAAGATGCTGACTGTTGAGGCCCATCGCGGGCAAGTCCGGCTCCCACAAGGTTCAGCGACCGACTTAGATGTTGCGTACACCCAAGTCCACTGTGGGAGCGAGCCTGCTCGCGATAGCGGTGTGTCACCTTGCATCGATGCCATGTGGGCCGCCGCCATCGCGAGCAAGCCCGGCTCCCACAGGTTCCGGGGCGCTTATTGACCGCTGGCGATCTGTTTCACCAACGCTTCATGACCTGCCTTGTCGCTGGCCCGGGAGATGATTTGCACCGCCGCCATGCGAGTGCCGGAGGCAGCCAGCAAGGTGCTGTCGAGGGTCGGCCCACCGCCCTGGGTCGCCTGGGTGTCGAGCTGTCGCAGGCCCAGGCCGGTGCCTTTTTGCTTCAGGCTTTTTTCGCTGAGGATCTTGGCGTCCGGCAGGGACTTGAGGCGCTGAACGGCGAAGTCGGCCATGGTGGTGTCGAGGAACGCACCATCGTCATCCTTCACATTCGCGCCGTTGATGATGACGTTTTCCGCTGCGATCACCACGGTCCTGCTGGTGGCATTGCTGTACATCGTCCCCGTCGCCCCGGCGGTGCCCTGGGCAGCCTCGCCGGCGGGCAATGGCATTGCCGTGAAGCCCTTGGGCAAGGTGAAGATGAACTTGCCGCCGAGCATCGATACCTTCTGCGCCGGCGCATCACTGGCAGGTTTGGCCGGGGCCGCCTGGGCGGATGCCACGACCAGGCTGGCGATGGCCCCCAGCAACAGGGCGGCGGCTTGTTTACTCAGCAATGACATTGAAACTCTCCACGGATGGTCGCGCTTGAAGGCCGATCATCCCATGGGCGTCGCACCGGACTCCAGCGCCAGTGCCGAAGAGGCGTCATTTCGGCGAAAGGAGTGTGGTAACGCCGGAGGGTGCCCGCGCCAGCAGGCGTCGGGTCACCAGCAACATGGCCACCGACACCGCGACGCCCAAGGCAAAAGCCGGCATGCCCATCACAGGCAGGGCGAGGGCCAGGGTCAGGCAGAAGGCGGCGAAGCAATACATGCCGGTGGCCGTCGCTCGCAGCAGCGTGACGGTGAAGGCCGGCCCGCGGGTGTGTTGGGAGAACACCGCCATGACGCTGCCCAGCACCGGGAACACCGCGAGCAGCCCGCTCCAGCGTTCGCCCACGGTGCTGGCCAGCAGCGTCACCGCCAGGGTCAACAGTGCGCCGGCGATCATGCGCAGCAGCAACTTGTCGGATTTTACCGCCGGCCCGTTCATCGCCGGTCGGACCGTCGGAAACAGATACGGCGCCGCCAACAGCGCGACCAAGGCGATCAGGCTCGACAACGGCAGTGAAGCCGGTAGCCAGGACAGGATCAACGCCACCACGGCCCAGACGCCCAACGCGGTGCCCAGCGCCCACGGCCAGTTACGGCGCTGGGCGACTTGGGCGTACACCACGCAGAAGGCAATCATCGCAAACATGGCCGCCAATGCCGCGGTCGCCGACTGCGCGGCAAACAGCTCGCCCTGTTCCACGGCCAGGAACAACAGAATCGGCCCCACTACCACTGGCAACCCCGACAGCCAGCCGGCCACGCTCGGCCCCCAGCGCCTGCCAGCCCGGGAAATCAGCAGCAGGAACATGGGAATCACCAGCAATTTGAGCAGCAGCACGCGGTCATCCTTGTCTGTGGTAGAAGCGCCACGTTAGCACCGTCTGGCTCAATGCCCTATACAGCGCACTCCCACAGGATTGGGGCGTCTGGGCTAACGTCATCGCGAGCAAGCTCGCTCCCACAGTGAGGCGGTGTGGATCTCGCCATTGCCCCTGTGGGAGCGAGCTTGCTCGCGATAGCGGCGGGACGGCCATGACGCTTATCAGGCCGCGGTGCCTGGGAAACCTCAGTCGGGTTCCACGTCCAGTAGCAGGCTGTCATCAGCCAGGCGTTCGGCTCGCCGGACAATGCCGCTGATGCGTTTGCCTTCGGCGCTGAATACCACGATCTGGGCCTTTTCCAGATCCGTCGGCAATGGCGGGCGCAGGTGCAGCGCGAACCAGGGCGGTTCGCCGTCGTCGAGGCGTTTGACATCGAACTGGCAGTGGACGCTTTTGGTTTCGCGACCAAATAGCGTGTCGAGGCCGTAATCGATATGAGTGCTGTCGGCAGCAGCGGGTGCGAGGCGCATCGGCAGTCTCCTGGGTGGATAAGCGGGGGTGATGTTCAAGTGATCCCTTCAGAAATGGAAAATTCCATCTGATGGGCTGAGGGGGGAATCGCCCCAACCTGTTGTATGGGTGAATGCTCGGCGCGGCACTGAGTCGGTGGCGTTGCTGCTAGAATCGGCCCATTGACTGAATAGAGGGATGCCCATGAGCGAGCCGATTCGCCTGACCCAGTACAGCCACGGCGCCGGTTGCGGCTGCAAGATTTCGCCCCAAGTGCTGGAAGTGATCCTCGCCGGCAGTGGTGCGCAGAACCTCGATCCGAAGCTGTGGGTCGGCAATGCTTCTCGCGACGACGCGGCGGTGTACGCCATCGACGAGGAGCGTGGAGTGGTTTCGACCACCGATTTTTTCATGCCGATTGTCGATGATCCCTTCGATTTCGGCCGCATCGCTGCCACCAATGCCATCAGCGACATCTATGCCATGGGCGGTGACCCGCTGATGGCCATCGCGATTCTCGGCTGGCCAGTCAACGTGTTGGCCCCGGAAATCGCCCGGGAAGTGATTCGCGGCGGTCGTTCCGTGTGCGACGAGGCCGGTATCCCCCTGGCGGGCGGGCACTCGATCGATGCGCCTGAGCCGATGTTCGGCCTGGCGGTGACAGGCCTGGTGCAAAAGCGCCACATGAAGCGCAACGACACAGCCACCGCTGGTTGCCGCTTGTACCTGACCAAGCCCCTGGGCATCGGTATCCTCACCACGGCGGAAAAGAAGGGCAAGCTGCGCGCCGCCGATGTTGGCCTGGCCCGTGACTGGATGTGCACCCTCAACAAGCCTGGCAGCCGCTTCGGCAAGCTCGACGGCGTGACCGCGATGACCGATGTCACCGGTTTCGGCCTGCTCGGGCACTTGGTGGAAATGGCCGACGGCAGCCAACTGACCGCGCGCATCCGCTACGACGCGGTGCCGCGTTTGCCAGGCGTCGAGTACTACCTCGACCTGGGCTGCGTGCCGGGCGGAACGCTGCGCAACTACGACAGCTACGCCAGCAAGGTCGGTCGGGTCCAGGAACTGCACAAGCGTGTGCTGTGCGACCCGCAGACCAGCGGCGGTTTGTTGGTTGCCGTCACCCCCGAAGGCGAGGGCGAGTTCCTGCGGGTGGCCGCTGAACTCGGTCTGGCGCTGGAACCCATCGGCGAGTTGGTCGAGCGACAGAGTCACGCGGTCGAGGTGTCTTGATGAGCCATGACATCACCGATTACCGCGACATCTTCCTCAATGATTTACCGATGATGGACACGCGCGCCCCGGTGGAATTCATCAAGGGTGCCTTTCCCGGCGTGGTCAATTTGCCGTTGATGACCGACAACGAACGGCAACGCGTCGGTACCTGTTACAAGCAGCAGGGGCAGCAGGCCGCCATCGTCCTGGGCCATCAACTGGTGTCCGGCGAGACCAAGGCCCAGCGCATCCAGGCTTGGGCCGCGTTCGCCAAGGCCCATCCCGAAGGCTTGCTGTATTGCTTTCGCGGCGGCTTGCGTTCGCAGATCGTCCAACAGTGGCTCAAGGACGAAGCGGGCATCGACTACCCTCGGGTTGGCGGTGGCTACAAGGCGATGCGCACGTTCTTGCTGGACACCATCGAGCAGGCAGTCGCCCAGTGCGACCTGGTGCTGCTGGGCGGCATGACCGGCACCGGCAAGACCCAAGTGCTGGGCCAACTGGGCAACAGCCTGGACCTGGAAGGGTATGCCAACCATCGCGGTTCGAGCTTCGGCAAACGCGCCACGGGCCAGCCGTCCAACATCGATTTCGAGAATCGCCTGGCCGTGGACGTGCTGAAAAAGCGCGCCGCCGGTATCGGGCAATTTGTGCTGGAAGATGAGAGTCGTGCGGTCGGCAGTTGCGCCTTGCCGCTGTCCTTGTATCAGCGCATGCAGCAGGTTCCGATGGTCTGGCTGGAGGACAGCGTGGAGCGTCGGGTCGAGCGGATCCTGCAGGATTACGTCGTCGATCTTTGCGCGGAATTTGTCGCGGTGCACGGCGACGAAGGCTTCTCGCTGTTTTCCGAGCGACTGCTGGCAAGCCTGGACAACATCCACAAACGCCTGGGCGGCGACCGCCACCGACGCCTGAAGGACATCCTGGAAGCCGCCTTGGCCGAACAGGCCAACAGCGGCGCCGTCGATTTGCATCGCGGGTGGATCGAAGGTCTGTTGCGTGAGTATTACGACCCGATGTACGTGTTCCAGCGGGAAAAGAAAGGGCTGCGGATCGAGTTCTCGGGGGAGCAGGCGGCGGTGCTGGCGTACTTGCGCGAGCGGGCGCTGAGGGGCGGGTGACCACCGAAAATCCCCTGTGGGAGCGAGCTTGCTCCGGGCGGCGATCCGACGATAGCGGTGGATCAGTGGCGGTGATGTTGGCTGATACACCGCTATCGCGAGCAAGCTCGCTCCCACACTGTTCTGTGGTGCTGCCAGATATTGATGCCTTGCCCAATTCCCCTGTGGGAGAGGCTCGCTGATCAGGTCGGGCAGGTCTCCTGGCCATTATCCAACCCCTGCTTATAGCTCTGGCTGGTGAGGCTGGCCTTGCCGTTGTGCCAGGTCAGGGTCAGCACATACAGCGAATCGAAGTCTCCCGAGGCCCAGTCATCGGTAATGGTCTGCTTCTTGCCCAAGGCCTCCCCGGCGACTTCGTTGATCAGCTCCGGCAGGTAACCATGGGACCAGGCGGTGTAGATGGTGGCGTTGTGGTACTTGTCGTCCAGCAGTTCATCAGCCAGGTCGCTGGTGTCGTTGGCCGAATAATTGATGTTCACCGGCAACCCGAGCTTGATGGCGCTGGGGCTGATGGTCATCAGCGGGCGAATGTAGCTGTAGGAGTTGTCCAGCTCGCCCTCCTCGACATTGCGGGTAGGGTTGGCCGCGAACACGTAATCGGCCTTGCCGAATTTTTCCGGCAACAGGGTGGCCAGGTCGATGGCGCGGTTGAGGCCCTGGCAGTTGAGCTGGCCCAGGCCGCCGGCGGGTTTCTCCGCGTGGCGCAGGAACACCAGGGTCTGTACACCGTCGGCTGGCTGGGCACGACTGACGCTGGACTCCAGCGACAACACCAGGCCACAGACCACAAGCAGCGTCGGCAGCATCAGCCACGAACGGTGTTTGAAACGTCTGGCGAAATTCAGTGGGTTCATCATCGAATAAATAGTCTTCGGCACGCGTGAGTCAGGCTGACAAACCCTGGCACCGCGAGGCGCCTGGCTTCGGGTGTTTTCCCTGTCGTTACGCCTCGTCGAATTCTCGGGGGCATTGCTCAGAGTCCCTTTGAGCGCTTTGGTTCGATTTTGGCTGCACTGTAAGGCCTCCTGCGAGGAGGTAGGGCGAATGTTAGCGACAGGATGTTGCGGATTTAAGAAGGGGTGGTGTGAATTCTGTGACGGGGCCATGGAAATTTGAATTTAGCGAATCGTCTGCGTTCACCGCTTCTTTCCCTGACTCATCTCCTCAGCCTCGACAGAAGTCTCATGTTCGTCCGGCACTGCAAGGTTCTGCATCTCAGCTACTGACTGCTCTTTTGTTTAATTAGGTGTCGTACTTATCTGACAGGTGTCTTACCTAGGCCTGCAAAATATTGGTGCTGTATTTTTTTGATGATGCTTACTTTCGATATATCTTTTGCATGGAGTGTGGCGACTCCTAAGTAGTTTGCGAAGGTGCTGTTACATTTTGTGGCTTTTGCGAATAACTTTGAAACGCCCACTGCGTATGGTTAGTTCGCCTAAACAAACAGTTGAGGGTTGACAGGGGGATCAACAGTCGCTAAACATTGAGTTCAGATGACAGCCAAGGAAGGCGGAAAATGATTAGGATAACGCCTGGGTTTCGTCTCGCGTATGTTTGTTGTCTTAACAAACTCTCTCCCTGATTATTTACATCGATGTGTGTCTACGGAACACCACTCTCAGTGGTGGATAATTTGCTGCGGCCTTCGGAATCTTATGTTTTTCACGAAATATATGATTCAGATATGCCTTTAGTAAAATCAAGCCTGGCATTGGTGCGCCTTGTTTCCAATTTCTAGATCATGGTGTTCTTTGGTTGACGGCGTCACGCTTAAAGCTTGATGCGCCAAATTATAAATATAAGGGTTTATTTATGTCTCAGGCAGTTCCTCATGATTCGATACTTGATCTTGTACTGGATCACTGCTACTCCTCACCTGATGCGACAGCTATTGTGGTAGGTGATGATGTTGTCACATATCAAGAGCTCAGAAATAAAATATATAAGGTGTCGGCTTATATTCAAGGCAGAGGTGTAGCGATCGGTAGTGTCATTGCGATTATACAAAATAATATTGGTGATGCGCTTGCCTCTATGTTGGGGTGTCTCCACGCGGGATGCATTTACTGCCCAATAGACCCCTTTATGCCTTCTGCAAAAATACAACGTACCTTGGCCGTAGCCAATGTCGAGTTCGTTCTATCCGAACAAGGCCTTCCTTATATTTGGAAAATCAATGATCCTGAGTTTGTCCACTATAAGGAACTGCCTACACCTGCATCCTGTGCTGCCCTCACGCAACGCTACCATCCCTTGGCCTACATTATGTTCACCTCTGGATCAACTGGAGACCCCAAGGGAGTAGCTATTGGGCATGCCAATCTGATTGAGATATTCAAGGGGTGGGACGCGGTCTATCAATTAAAAAAACTCAAAAGGCATCTTCAATCGCCAGCCTCTCCTTTGACGTGTTTGCTGGTGACTGGCTTCGTGGGCTTTGTTCCGGAGCCATAATCTACGTGCCTTCTTCAACCGAGAAACATGTTGTTGAAAGTCTAGCTGACTTTATTGTTGCCCACCAAATAGAGTGCGCCGAGTTTACTCCAATAATTCTTAGGGAGCTCTGCGGTTATGCATTGAGAAATGACGTAAAACTGAGTAGTTTCAAACTGCTGATTGCTGGGTCTGATGTTATGCGTGTTAGGGAGTTTAAGGATGTTCGTAAAATAATTTCTGATGACTGTCGCTTGGTGTTTTCATATGGGACGACCGAAACAACTATAGATAGCACCTATTTTGAGGCTACCCATGAAGCGCTGAGTAAGCTCCAAAATGATGCTCCTCTTCCTATTGGTGTGCCCTTTCCGTGTACTTTAATTACGATTCTAAAAGATGACGGTACGCATACTGATCTCCATGAGGTGGGAGAACTCTATATTGGCGGAGGTGGTGTTGGTCAGGGGTATTTGCACAATGACGTCAGAACATCAGGTCGATATCTGCGTCGTCTACCGCTTGGTCGCCATGCTCGATGGTACCGGACGGGCGACCTGGCTTCATATGATGGGCAAAATTTCAATCTTCATGGCCGCGCCGATGCTCGGATTAAAGTACACGGAAAACTCATAGACCTCACAGAGTTAGAGGCGCACTTGCGCGCCCATGAAGATATTTTGGAGTGCGTTGCTACCACAACACCACACGATTTAAATAAAAAAATACTTTTGCTGGTAAAACTAAAGCCGACGAGTGCCAAACTAAAGCGCGAAGCAATCGCCCAGCATGTTTCCAGTCTTGAGGATTATCCTGTCAGCAGTAATGATATTTACTTTGCTAAGGATTTGCCGGTGACCATGAGTGGCAAGATAGATCGAGTTGAAGCGAATAGGATAGCTATCACGTTGCAAGCAGGAGCGGCCAAATGAGAATTCTTCAAGTGGGTGCGGGGCCTACCGGAGTTAGTCTGTTTATTCAGCTATGCTCTCACCTCGAAACACAATATTCTGTACTTGAGTACGTTATAGCCGATGGGCGAAAACCGGGCTCGGGTCTGGCTTTTGGTACCGGCTATAGCAGTCATCTGATCAATCTGCCTGCTTCAGTCATGAGCATTAATCCTGATAATTCTTTAGAGTTTGTCGAGTGGCGCGCAAAAAATCAATCGTTATGGCAAGAAGCGTTCTCGGATAAAGAACAGGCATGGTCAGAGTTTCCATCGCGGCGTTTATTTGGATTGTATGTAGGTCACCAGTTACAAAGCGCGCTGAACGGCGCCTCTTTTGCGGAACTTATTAATACGTCGGTTTCCTGTGTAACACCTATTCAGTCTGTTGGAAAGTTTTCCGTGGAGTTTAGCAACGGCACCAAAGAAATTTTTGACAAGGTTATTATTTGTATCGGGCATGCGCCTAGGTTTCCGTTGCTACCCAATGCCCCCCAAAAGCTATTCTGCTCTCCCTACCAAACTATGGATATACCGACCCACGCCACGGTGGGGATTATTGGTTCTCGGTTAACGGCGATTGATGCAGCGCTGGCACTACAAGAAAAAGGTCATACTGGAAAAATAACCATGGTATCCAGAACCGGCAAACTACCCAAGGTTATTGCTGAGCACTCTGGCTATGATCCAAGCACGTTTATCACAGCTCTGCTGAATGAAAAAGACCAAACACTTGAGTCCATTCTTGCGCACCATAAAAAAGAACTCGATAGGGTCACAAATGGTCTCATTGACTGGGATACCCTAGCAAAACCCGGAGCGACACGGATGGAGGAGCTTGAGCGAGAAATAAGCAGTTGCTCGCAGGGTAATCATCTGTGGCAAAGCGTTTTGTTGGCCTCTTATTCGATCATAGATAAGTTGTGGGCGAAGCTAAGTGATCCAGAGAAAGCTGCGTTCATGGAAAAATACTATGGACCTTGGATGACGTATTTAGCGGCGTTTCCTGCCTCTAGTGCTGTACGTATACTGCAATTGATGCAGAGTGCGCAGTTAGAGAATCACGCTGACTTACAGGGAATCGAAACAACTGAGCAGGGTTTTGATATCTATCATGGTCGAAACGAATGCTTGAATGTTCAGTACTTGATCGATGGGCGTGGTGTTGGTTATGGAGATAAGGACTTAAAAGAGGTGCCCTTGTTGAGGAGTATGTTAGCCAATGGCTCGATCACGATCAACCCATTGGGTGGTCTCTCCATCAATCCACTAACTTATCAAGCACTTTCCAATCGTAATAATGAGGTTCCAGGGCTCTTTGTCGTGGGTGATTTGACGAAGGGAGAGTTTCTGGCAACCACCGATGTAGTACGCAACGTCATGCACAGCGTCGCTGCCAGTTCCGCTATTCTTTCTTGAGACCGCTGACATGAAGATATCGACTCAAAACGCGTGTCACGCTCAAAAGTCCGGATTGTCTCAACTGTCACATGCCATTTTGGCGAGTCTGGGTGTTTCCTCATTTGATTCTGGATTCGGTCTCCAACCTACAAATGGACTGGTCATTTTTATCGTTGACGGTTTGGGTCAGCTATTGCTCGACGAGTATCAGTCCCATGCACCATTCCTGAAAACACTGCTTCGCACAGGTCAGTCTTTTGGAGTCGGATTCCCTGCCACTACCGCGGCCAGTTTGGCTTCTTTTGCTCTCGGTCAAGGAAGCGGTCAGCATGGCATAGTTGGGAGTCGCTTTGCGTTGGATAATCAGACCGCATTTTCCCCGTTGTCATGGCAAACGGGCAGCATTTGTCGTAGTCAGACAAACGGTGCTCATTCCGTTGACCTTCCAATTTTTACAGTCGAAAAGACAGCTTGGGAAAGTGCCAGTGAGCTGGGGCTGAAAATAGAATGCATACTCCCGTTAAAAATTGCTAACTCCTATTACAGTAAAGCCATTTATAAAGGGGCCACAATCACTCCCTATATGGACTATTGGCATTGTGGTTTTAAAATTAGAGGGGCGTTAAAAAAATCATCGCGACGGTTGATTTACGTTTATTTGGGTGAGTTGGATTACGTGGGTCATGTCTATGGTACGAACTCAGAAGCTTGGCTCGACAGCCTGCGACAGGTGGATACTCTGATCTCCTCAACGGCCAGCGCGCTTGTTCGAGGAACAAAGCTACTTGTCGCTGCCGACCACGGCATGACAACTCTTTCTTCTGAAGCCATTTTCGACTTCGATACCGACCCCGGTCTTCAAGAGGACGTGTCGTGGATTGCGGGTGATATTCGTGCCCGGCACATTTACGCGGAGGCTGGAAAAACGTCGGCCGTATTAGAGCGCTGGAAGAACAAGCTCGGCGACGATTTCATGGTGCTTTCTCGCAGCCAAGCGGTTGATGAGGGTTTGTTCGGAGGGCCTGTGAGAGCCTCCTTCGAACAGCGCTTGGGAGATCTGATTGTATATCCGACAGGACGCGGTGGCATCGTACAGAGCCTTACGGAGAAAAAACAAACGTCATGGAAAGGGCATCACGGGGCCTTGACTGAGGAGGATCAGCTTTCTCCGCTTCTGATTTACTCCAAAGGATAACTCCATAGGCCCGTGGCTCGGCTCAGAGCCACGGGCCTACCAATTCATCCAACGAAAAATTCCGGATCCAAAAGCTGAGCCTTCTGATTTAAGCTCCAGTTCTTTAGATAAACACCTGGAGCCGACCCCATGCCCGACTTGACCCCGTTCCCCATCACCGAAAAATGGCCCGCCCAATACCCGGAGTGGCTCCAGCTCTACTCGCTGCCTACCCCCAACGGCCTGAAGGTCTCGATCATGCTGGAGGAGATCGGCCTGCCGTACGAGCCTCACAAAGTGGACTTCGCCAGCAACGACCAGTTGTCGCCTGAGTTCCTTTCCCTGAATCCCAACAACAAGATCCCGGCGATTCTCGATCCCCATGGGCCGGGAGACCAGCCGTTGGCGCTGTTCGAGTCGGGGGCGATCCTGATTTATCTGGCGGACAAGAGCGGGCAGTTGCTGGCCCAGGAATCGGCGGCGCGCTACGAGACGATCCAGTGGCTGATGTTCCAGATGGGTGGGGTCGGGCCGATGTTCGGGCAGTTGGGGTTCTTCAACAAGTTCGCCGGCAAGGACTACGAGGACAAGCGGCCGCGGGATCGGTATGTCGAGGAGAGCAAGCGCCTGCTCAAGGTCCTCGATGGCCGTCTGCAAGGCCGGGACTGGATCATGGGCGAGCGCTACACCATCGCCGATATCGCCACGTTTCCCTGGGTGCGCAACTTGATCGGTTTTTATGAGGCCGGTGATCTGGTAGGTATCCAGAACTTCCCCAATGTGACGCGGGTATTGGAGCGCTTCCTGGCGCGACCGGCTGTGGCGCGCGGGTTGAAAATTCCGGAATGAGTGGCCCGACGTCCCGCCGTTTCGATTACAAGCAACTGGATGTGTTCAGCGACGTGCCGCTCAAAGGCAATCCACTGGCGGTGGTGCTGGGGGCCGATGGGCTCGGTGACGGGCACATGGCGGCTTTTGCCAATTGGACCAACCTCAGCGAAACCACGTTCCTGTTGGCGCCGCGGCACCCGGAAGCCGATTACCGGGTGCGTATCTTCACCACCTCGACCGAGTTGCCGTTTGCCGGGCATCCGACCTTGGGCAGTTGTCACGCCTGGCTGGAAGCCGGCGGCGTGCCAAAAGGGCAGGAGATCGTGCAGGAGTGCGGCGTCGGCCTGGTCAGGATTCGCCGCAGCGATCATGGGTTGGCGTTCCTCGCGCCGCCCTTGCTCAAGTCCGGTCCGCTGGACGCCGAGCTGCTGGAGCGGGTGCGCAAGGGGCTGGGGCTTGCCGCGGAGGCGATTGTCGAGGCGCAATGGGTCGACAACGGTGCCGGCTGGCTGGCGGTGATGCTCAAGGATCGCCAGCAGGTGCTGACGCTTGAGCCTGATTATCAACGGTTGTTGGATCTGGCCGTGGGCGTGATTGCCCCCTGGGATCGGGCCGTGGACGGCGCTGAGGCCCACTTTGAAGTGCGCGGCTTCATCGCCGGTGATGGCATGCCCGAGGATCCGGCCACCGGAAGCCTGAACGCCGGGCTCGCGCAATGGATGCTGGACAAAGGCCTGGCGCCGGCGTCCTACGTGGTCAGTCAGGGACTGACGATGGGCCGGGCCGGGCGCATTCATGTCGAGCAGGTGGGGGAGGAGGTCTGGATTGGCGGCGCAGTCGTGACGTGCATCAATGGCTCGTTGACCTTGTGAGGCGATTATTGCTCGGCTGGTAACACTCTGTTTTCCAGCAGGCGTTTGTGCCCTGGCTGGCCAGGGCATAAGCTTTGCGCTTTGTGATCGAGCACCCTTTTTTGCCCAGGAGTCCCATGTCCAGCCAGTTCCCCGAAGCACGTCCACGCCGCCTGCGTCGCAATGCAAGCTTGCGCAGCCTGTTCCAGGAAACCGAGTTCACCTTGAACGACCTGGTGCTGCCGATTTTCGTCGAAGAAGAAATCGATGATTTTGTGCCGATCAAGAGCATGCCCGGCGTGGTGCGCATCCCTGAGTCGAAGCTGGCCAGTGAGATCGAGCGCTATGCCCGTGCCGGCATCAGGTCGGTAATGACTTTTGGTGTGTCCCATCACTTGGACAACGACGGCAGCGACACTTGGAGCGAGCGCGGCCTGGTGTCGCGCATGGCCGGGATCTGCAAGGACGCGGTGCCGGAAATGATCGTGATGTCCGACACCTGCTTCTGTGAATACACCGATCATGGTCATTGCGGTGTCCTCCACGGCGATGAAGTGGACAACGACCGGACCTTGGTCAACCTGGGTAAGCAAGCCGTGGCGGCGGCCCGCGCCGGTGCCGATGTGATCGCGCCGTCGGCAGCCATGGACGGGCAGGTGCAGGCGATTCGCAAGGCCCTGGATGACGCCGGTTTCAGCCAGACGGCAATCATGGCCTATTCCACCAAATTCGCTTCGGCGCTCTATGGCCCGTTCCGCGAGGCCGGCGGTAGCGCGCTCAAAGGCGACCGCAAGAGCTATCAGATGAACCCGATGAACCGCCGCGAAGCCTTGCGCGAATCCCTGCTCGACGAGCAGGAAGGTGCCGATGCGCTGATGGTCAAGCCGGCCGGTGCCTACCTCGATATCATCCGCGACATTCGCCAGGCGTCGAACCTGCCGCTGTCGGCGTATCAGGTCAGTGGCGAATACGCGATGATCAAATTCGCCGCCCAGGCCGGCGCCATCGACGAAGCCCGCGTGGTCCGCGAGAGCCTTGGCGCAATCAAGCGGGCAGGGGCGGATCTGATCTTCACTTACTTCGCCATGGACCTGGCGCTGAGCGGGATCTGATCCGCCTGCATCAATGTTGCCAATGCCGCCGCCTTCGCGAGCAAGCTCGCTCCCACAGTGGTTTTGGGCTGGATGGGAAATCCAGGTCCACCGCCATTCCCCTGTGGGAGCGAGCTTGCTCGCGATAGCGGTGGGTCAGCTTGTATCAATGTTGCCAGTGCCGCCGCCTTCGCGAGCAGGCTCGCTCCCACAGTGGTTTTGGGTTGGATGGGAAATCCAGGCACACCGCCATTGTCCTGTGGG
This sequence comes from Pseudomonas sp. LARHCG127, assembly GCF_052871455.1. Classification (NCBI taxonomy): domain Bacteria; kingdom Pseudomonadati; phylum Pseudomonadota; class Gammaproteobacteria; order Pseudomonadales; family Pseudomonadaceae; genus Pseudomonas; species Pseudomonas sp. LARHCG127. Next base: position 36,502 of record NZ_JBIXJT010000009.1, on the reverse strand, counting down.
AGCGAGCCTGCTCGCGATAGCGGTGGGTCAGCTTGTATCAATATTGCCAGTGCCACCGCCTTCGCGAGCAGGCTCGCTCCCACAGTGGTTTTGGGTTGGATGGGATATCTTGGTACACCGCCATTCTCCTGTGGGAGCGAGCCTGCTCGCGAAAGCGGTGGGCCAGCTTGCATCGAAGGTGCCAGTGCCGCCGTCATCGCGAGCAGGCTCGCTCCCACAGTGGGCTGTAGCTCGCATTCACTTTTGATCGTATGGTTGCTCCGGAATAACAAACCCGATGGAGCCCCATGCAATTCAACCGATTGATGATCAGCCTCGCGGCGTTGCTGGCCCTGGCCGGTTGTGGCAGTCGTCAGGCCCAGGAGCCCGAGCGCCAGCCTGCTGAGGTCAAGAAGCAGATCGTGCAATTGTTGCCGGCCAAGACGACGGATCGCCAAGGTTGGGCGACTGACATCTACGTGGCCTTTGCGGCCCAGCAGATTCCGTCCACGACGCAGAATATCTGTGCGGTCCTGGCGGTGACCGAACAGGAGTCGACGTTCCAGGCCGACCCGCCAGTGCCAGGGCTGGGCAAGATCGCTCGTCAAGAGATCAACCGCCGTGCGGCGAAGGTGCACATTCCGGAGCTGTTGGTCAGCGGCGCGCTCCAGGTGCGTTCGCCCAACGGCAAAAGCTACAGCGATCGACTCAATGCGGCGCGTAGCGAGAAAGAGCTGAGCGGGATTTTCGATGATTTCATCGGCATGGTGCCGCTGGGCAAGACGCTGTTCGGCGGTTTCAATCCGGTGCACACCGGTGGCCCGATGCAGGTCAGCATCGCGTTTGCCCAAGCCAATGCGCGGGATTACCCCTATACGGTGGATGGTTCGATTCGTCGCGAAGTGTTCAGTCGCCGTGGCGGGATGTACTTCGGTATCGCGCATCTGCTGGGTTATGCGGTGAGCTATACCGAGCCGTTGTATCGTTTCGCCGATTTCAATGCTGGGTGGTACGCCAGTCGCAATGCGGCTTTCCAGCATGCGGTGAGTGTGGCGTCGGGCATTCCCCTGGCGCTGGATGGCGATCTGGTTGCCCATGACTCGATCATGCCGGGCAGCACGGAGCTGGCGGTTCGCACGCTGGGCAAGTCGTTGGGGATGCGCAACCCGACCATTCGTGATCAGTTGGAGCAGGGCGACAGCCTGGCGTTCGAGGACAGCAAGCTCTACAAGCGGGTGTTCGAACTGGCTGAGCGCGCCGAGGGCAAGCCGTTGCCGCGGGCGATATTGCCGGGGATCGTGCTCAAGAGCCCGAAGATAACGCGCAAGCTGACCACGGCGTGGTTTGCCAAGCGGGTGGATGAGCGTTATCAGCGCTGCATGGCGCGGGCGGCGGGGCGTTAGCAGATGTCGGGGCAAAAAAAAGCCCGGTGGATGAGGCCGGGCTTTTAGGGGGGAGTCGTCTTGATTGGTGTGTCGGGCGGGCTACGCAGCGGCTTGTCGATCGTTGCGGCCGCTGCGCGCCCGAGCGGGAGCAAGCTCCCTCGCCACGGGGTGTGTTGCCTATGACTTGCGATGTTTTCAGGTATTACGGTCAAGCAACTCATGCGTGGTTTTCGATCAGGCGATCAGAGCCCCCTTCGGCAACGCGGCGTTCCAACAGGCGATCAGAACCACCTTCAGCTACGCGGTTTTCGATCAGGCGGTCGGAACCACCTTCGGCAACGCGGTTTTCGATCAGGCGATCAGAGCCACCTTCAGCGACGCGGCGATCCAGCAGACGATCAGCGCCACCTTCAGCTACGCGGTTTTCGATCAGGCGGTCGGAGCCACCTTCGGCAACGCGGCGATCCAGCAGACGATCAGCGCCACCTTCAGCTACGCGGTTTTCGATCAGGCGGTCGGAGCCACCTTCGGCAACGCGGCGATCCAGCAGGCGATCAGCGCCACCTTCAGCGACGCGGTTTTCGATCAGGCGATCAGAACCGCCTTCGGCGACGACGGGTTGCGAGGAGGCGGCGAATACGTTGGCGGCCAGTACGGAGAAAGCGAGGCTGAGGATGACTTGGCGTTTCATGATGGTGTGCTCCGGGGGTGCAGTGGTTTGTGTGGGGCCATTGTTGTCCCGGGCGATCATCAAGAGAACTTCATTGGCATGATGGTGAACATCGACGGCAGTGATAGCTCGATGTCGGTTGATCCAGTGAGGGTGTCCCCTGGCGTGCGCGTCGTCCTTCGGGTGGAACACTGCCAGGTTTGTAGGCTCTACCGGGTAACCCACAGGCAGGAGGCAAGCTCATGTATCAGTTATTCGGTCACAGGCAATCCGGCTCGTCGGCAGTGGAGGTGGCCCTGGACCTTTGTGATGTGGCTTATCGGCGGGTCGATGCCTATTCGACGGAAGAAAGTGAAGCAGCGAAAGAGCTCGAGGCCCTCAACCCCCTGAAGCAGGTTCCGACGCTGCAACTGCCGGATGGCTCGGTGCTGACCGAGGCATCGGCGATTCTGATTCACCTCGGGCTGACCTTTCCCGCCTCGAAGCTGCTCCCTGACGACGCAGCCCAACGTGCGCAAGCCATACGAGGCCTGGTTTACATCGCGGCCAACTGCTACACCCCCATCGGCATCATCGATTTTCCGGAGCGCTGGCTGGACGATGCAGACGAAGAGACTCGGCAGCGCTTGGTATCAGGTACCCAGCAACGGCTCTACCGCAACTGGGCGCTGTTTGCCGACCAATTCCCGGCCCAGCCGTTTCTCGGCGGTGCCGAGCCGGGGGCGTTGGATATCCTGGCGGCTGTGATCACCAAGTGGAGAAATACGCGAGAGGCGATGCTCAACGCCCGCCCGCAATTCCACGGATTGTTGGAGCGCATCGACCGCCATCCACGCGTGGCGCCGATACTGTCGCTGCATTGGCCGTTGTAGGAGCTGCCGAGCGAAGCGAGGCTGCGATCTTTCCCCTGACGCTTGAATCTCAAGCGAAAGATCAAAAGATCGCAGCCTCGCTTCGCTCGACAGCTCCTACAGGTCAAGGACAGACCTTGCGCGCAGCCGCCTGCTCGACAAGGTCGACAAATTGCCGGACGTTCCGCTGATGGGCTGTCACCAGGTCGTCGATACTGGCGCCCGACGGTGTCTGCAGGCTGCTGCGACAAACGAGGGGGCGGGTATCGCCGCCCAGGCTTCGCAGCCGCCATTGCACGTCCATGCGGGCGTAGCGGCCCGGGATCGAGTCAAAGCGCTGCACATCCACCCGCAGCGATGATTTCGGCGCGCCAGGGTTGCTCAGTTGTTCGTCCAGGCTGCTGTGCAGCTCATCCGCCAGGCTGGCGCCCCACCATTCGGTTTCGAGGATCGCCAACCCGCTGCTGCCTTGGCGAATGACCATCTGGGTGCGATCCACCTGGGGAGGAACGCTCACCTGTTCGATCTGGATGTCCATGCCAGAGCGTGACTGGCCTTCCGGCTGGACCGGGCTCAGGGTGTGGTAATGGATCGGATCGCTGCGACAGGCACCGAGCAGCAGGGCCACGGCAACCAGGGAGAGTTTCAGCGTCAGTGGCATGGGGCGGGCTCCTGTGATCATTCTTTCACCGGCAAGGTCAGGTTCTGTGCCGGTGCGTCCTTGGGACGACCGCGAAGCAGCGATTCGGGATGGCGACTCAGGTAGTCCGACAGCTCGCGCAACGAGCGCGACATGCGGCCCAGGTCGTCCAAGGTCTGGGTCAGTTGTTCACGCTGCGGCGAGTCTTCGGCCAGGGTCGAGTTGGCCGATTGCAGGGTCTTGCTGACGTCCTGCAAGGTGCTTTGCACGCCGGGCAGGGTCTTGCTGTTGAACTGGGCCAGGCCTTTGCGCAACTCCACCAGGTTGCCATCCAGGTTGCCGGCGATGCTCTCCAATGGCAGCTTGTTGATCCGCTCGACCATCGTCTGCAGTTGTTCCTGCAATTGCTGCAGGCTGCCCGGGAGGGTTGGAATCCGCACGGGGCGGGCGCTGGGGTCGAAGGCCACTTTTTCCGCCTTGGGGTAAAAGTCCAGCGAGATGTACAACTGCCCGGTCAGCAGGTTGCCGCTGCGGGCTTGGGCCCGCAGGCCGCGCTCGACAAAGCTGCCGATCAGGCGGGCACCGGCGGCTTCGTCTTCCGGATCGTGGTTGAGCGACTTGAGCAGTTTTTCATGAGCCTTGCCCAGGCGCTGAGGGTAGATCACCACGCCGACGTTGACCGGAAAGCTGCGTTGTTTCTCATCGAAATCCAGGTTGATGGCCACCACCCGGCCGACTTCAACGCCTAGGAACTCCACCGGTGCCCCGACTCGCAACCCGCGCAGTGCCTGGTCAAAACGCAGGGCCAGGTATTGTCCCTTGCCGTCGGGTGGAGCGAGGGCGCTCTGCTGGTCGGCAAACAATTCGAAGGTCTTGTCTTCGCTGGCAATGGTGTCGTTTGGACTGTATTCCGGTGCCCTGAACGCGATGCCGCCTAGCAGCAAGGCCGAGAGCGACTCGGTCTTGACGGCGAACCCGTTGGCGCCGACGTTCACGTCCACGCCGCTGACGTTCCAGAACCGGGTGTTTTCGGTGACGTACCGGTCGTTGGGCGCGTTGACGAACACGTCGATGTTGACGCCTTTGCCCTCGGCGTCCAGCGCATAGGACACGACCTGGCCCACAGGGATCTTGCGCAGGTACACCGGTGAGCCAATGTCCAGCGAACCGAGGTCCTGGGAGTGCAGGGTGAAGCGTTTGCCCGGTTCGCCATAGGTGATCGGCGGCGGGGCTTCCAGGCCGGTGAAGGATTTGGCGCGCACTTTCGACTGGCCAGCGTCGGCACCGATGAAATCGCCGGACAGCAGCGTGTCGATTCCCGAGATCCCACCGGCCCCGATACGTGGCCGCACGACCCAGAACACCGAGTCTTCGTGGGTGAAGGTGTCGGCGGTCTTGGCGAGCTTGACCGTGGCGGTGACGTTCTTCTGGTCTTCACTCAATTGCACGTCGGTGACCTGGCCGATGACCACGTTGCGGTATTTCACCTGGGTCTTGTTGGCGGTCAGGCCCTGGCCGGTCTTGAAGGTGATGGTGATGGTCGGGCCTTCCTGCAGCCAGTTGTTGACCACCAGGGAAATGCCCACCAGCACCGCGATGATCGGCACGATCCACACCAGCGACACCGTCCAGCGACGGGTGCTGACGTGAGCCCGACCGGGTGCGGGTTGTTGCCCGTCAGTGACTTGCGACTTCATCCATGGTCTCCTCGGAAGGTTGGGTGTCCCAGATCAGCCGGGGGTCGAAACTCATGGCCGACAGCATGGTGAACAACACCACGAGGCCGAAAAACAGGATACCCGGTCGCGGTTCGATATCGCTCAGTGCCTGGAACTTGACCAGGGCCGCCACCAGGGCCACCACCAGCACGTCGAGCATCGACCAGTAGCCGATGACTTCCACCAGTCGGTACAGCTTCGCCCGTTGGACCTGGGCCCAGGTGCTGCGCCGCTGTGCGGTCACCAGCAGCAGGGTCAGCACGACGAACTTGATGCCGGGCACCGCGATGCTGGCGATGAAAATGATCAGGGCGATATCCCAGGCGCCGCCTTGCCAGAACTCGATGACGCCGCTGATGATCGTGCTGTCGGCGCCTTCGCCGAGCATCTGGGTGTTCATGACCGGAAGCAGGTTGGCCGGGATGTAGAACACCAGCGCGGCGAGCATGTAGGCCCAGGTGCGGGTGATGGCATTGGGTTTGCGTCGGTGCAGGGCGGCGTCGCAACGGGGGCAGGTATCGGGTTCGTCGGTCATGTCGCAGGCCAGGCCGCAACTGTGGCACAGGCACAGGTTCAGGTCGCGGGCCTCGGGCGGGGTGTCCAGCGGCTGGCCGCTCATAGGCTGTCCCACAGGTCGCGGACATCACGTCCGGCAATGCGGATCATCAACAGGCTCAAGGCCGCGAGGGCGAACAGGCCGATGCCTGGGAGTACATCCAGCAGGCCGGCGAGCTTGATCACCGCCACCAGTGCGCCCAGCAGGCACACCTCCAGCATGCTCCAGGGCCGCAGGGTTTCCAGGCTGCGCATGCACAGGGCGAACCCCGGTGCCCGCCGCTGGAGGTAGGCATGGCCCAGGACCCAGAGCAGCAGCGCCAGTTGGAAGGCCGGTGCAATGATGATTGCCACCGCTGTCACCAGGGCGATGAAAGTGATGGGGCCCTGGCTCAGCGCCACGATGGAGTCCCACAACGTCGCGCTGTTGCTCAGGCCCTGGAGGCGGATGCTCATCACCGGATAAATGTTGGCGAAAGCCCACAACACCGCGGCCGTCACGCTCAAGGCCAGGCGCTGTTCGATGGTCAGGCCGTTGTAGCGCTGGATCACCGCGTGACAGCGCACGCACGCGGCTTTCTGGTGCGGAGCGAGCACAACCGGCTCGTACACCGCATCGCAATGTTCACAAATGATCAGTCGGTCGGTGGCGGCCATCGGGATGCTCGCAGGAACAACCCCTTCAATATAGAAGTGCGTTGAGAATGAGCAACCCGTTGGACAAGATCATTCGCCGCGAATGTATTGCTCCAGTTGTCGGATCAGGTCGGCCTGTTCGGCGATGGCTTCCTTGACCAGGTCACCGATGGACAGCAGCCCGACGAGTTTGCCGTCTTCTACCACCGGCAAATGGCGCAAGTGCTTCTCGGTCATGATGCTCAGGCAGGTCTCGACATTCTGGTGCGGGTCGATGGTGATCACCGGGGAGACCATGATGTCACTGACCTTCGTGCCCACCGACGAGCGCCCGTGCAGGACCATTTTGCGCGCATAGTCGCGCTCGCTGATGATTCCCAGCACCTCATCGTTCTTCACCACCAGCAAGGCACCGACGTTCTTCTCGGCCATGCGCATCAGGGCCTGCAATACCATGTCGTCCGGTGAGATGGTGTGCACTTGCTGGTTCTTCTCGTCTTTTATCCGGAGCAACTGCGCGACGGTTTTCATGGGGAGCCTCGGGTGTTGTTTTTGCAGGTGGTTAAAGCATCGTAGACCCAACGGCGCAGAGCAAGCGGTAAAGCGGCGGCCAATCGTCCAAAAACGTCATTGCCGGTGAATTCACCACCGAAGTGACGCCATGCACCCTGTGGCGAGGGAGCTTGCTCCCGCTGGGCTGCGCAGCAGCCCCTGGTTGTTGGCATTCGCCCGATATACCGAGGTGGTCGGTTTTGGGGCTGCTGCGCACCCCAGCGGGAGCAAGCTCCCTCGCCACAAAAAGCAGGTGGGTGTCAGTTAAGCAGGTGGGTGGTGTGTCAGTTGGGCAGGTGAAGTTCCCCCGCCACAGGTAGAATCGTCGCCTACGCAAAATTCGAGGTTGCAGCGGTGGATCTACAGCAGGGCTTCGTCCTGACCCGGCATTGGCGCGACACCTCGGCCGGCACCGAAGTCGAGTTCTGGCTGGCGACCGACGCCGGTCCCCGGCGCGTGCGCCTGCCCGTGCAAACGTCGGTGGCCTTTGTGCCGCAGGTCCAGCGCGGCCAGCTCGAAGCCTTGCTGCAAGGGGAGAAGGACATAGAACTGCGCCCCCTTGACCTGCTGGATTTCGAGCATCGCCCGGTGCTGGGCCTGTATTGCCAGCAACATGCCCAGCTGATGCGCCTGGACACCACCTTGCGCCGCGCCGGTGTGGAGGTGTTCGAAGCGGACATCCGGCCGCCGGAGCGCTACCTGATGGAGCGTTTCATCACCGCCCCGGTCTGGTTCGGCGGTACCCCGGCCGCGGATGGCCTGCTGGCAGATGCCCAGATGAAACCGGCGCCCGATTACCGTCCACCGTTGCGCCTGGTGTCCCTGGACATCGAAACCACCGCCCAGGGCGAGTTGTATTCCATTGCCCTGGAAGGCTGCGGCGAGCGCCAGGTCTACATGCTCGGGCCACCTAACGGCGACGAGACCGGCGTGGATTTCCAGCTGGAATATTGCGAATCGCGAACGCTGCTGCTGAAGAAACTCAACGACTGGTTCGCCCGTTTCGACCCCGACGCGATCATTGGCTGGAACCTGGTGCAGTTCGACCTGCGGGTGTTGCATGAACATGCCCGGCGGCTGGCGGTACCGTTGCGCCTGGGGCGTGGTGGCGAAGAAATGCAATGGCGTGAGCACGGTGCGCGCAACAACCACTTCTTCGCCTCGGCGGCCGGTCGGCTGATCATCGACGGTATCGAGTCCCTGCGCTCGGCCACCTGGAGTTTTCCGTCGTTCAGCCTTGAAAACGTCGCCCAGACGCTACTGGGGGAGGGCAAGTCCATCGACAACCCGTACCAGCGCATGGACGAGATCAATCGCATGTTCGCCGAGGACAAGCCGGCCCTGGCCCGCTACAACCTCAAGGACTGCGAGCTGGTGACGCGGATCTTCGCCAAGACCGAACTGCTCAAGTTCCTCTTGGAGCGGGCCAGCGTCACCGGCCTGCCAGCGGACCGCAGCGGTGGTTCGGTGGCGGCCTTCACGCACCTGTACATGCCGCTGATGCACCGCCAGGGCTTCGTTGCCCCCAATCTTGGCCAGCGCCCGCCCGAGGCCAGCCCGGGCGGGTTTGTCATGGACTCTCAACCGGGGCTCTACGAGTCGGTGCTGGTGCTGGACTACAAAAGCCTGTATCCGTCGATCATCCGCACCTTCCTGATCGACCCGGTGGGCTTGATCGAAGGGCTGCGCCACCCGGATGACGACGAGTCGGTACCTGGCTTTCGCGGGGCGCGCTTCTCCCGTACTCGGCACTGCCTGCCGGCCATCGTTGCGCGGGTCGCCGAAGGCCGGGAAACCGCCAAGCGTGAACACAATGCGCCGCTGTCCCAGGCGTTGAAAATCATCATGAACGCATTCTATGGCGTGCTCGGTTCCAGTGGCTGTCGCTTCTTCGACACACGCCTGGCTTCGTCCATCACCCTGCGTGGCCACCAGATCATGCAGCACACCCGCCAGTTGATCGAAGCCCAGGGGCATTCGGTGATCTACGGCGATACCGATTCCACTTTCGTCTGGCTGCGCCGTGCCCACGGCCAGGAGGAGGCGGCCAAGATTGGTCGCGAGCTGGTGGCGCACGTCAACCAATGGTGGCGTGAACAGGTGCGTACCGAGTTCGGGCTGGAAAGCGCGCTGGAGCTGCAGTTCGAAACGCATTTCAAGCGCTTCCTGATGCCGACCATCCGAGGTGCCGAGGAGGGCAGCAAGAAACGCTACGCCGGGCTGGTGACCCGCGCCGACGGCAGCGATGAAATCGTCTACAAGGGTTTGGAAACCGTGCGGACCGATTGGTCGCCGCTGGCCCGGCAGTTCCAGCAGGAGTTGTACGGGCGGATCTTCCACCGCAAGCCCTACCAGGACTATGTGCGCGATTATGTGCAGCAGACCCTGTCCGGTGCCTTCGATGAGCGGCTGGTCTACCGCAAGCGCCTGCGTCGACCGCTGGACGACTATGAACGCAACGTCCCGCCCCATGTACGGGCCGCGCGGCTGGCCGATGAGTTCAACCAGCGCCAGGGCCGTCCGCGGCAATACCAGAATGGCGGCTGGATCAGCTATGTCATCACTGTCGCCGGTCCCGAACCGCTGGAAACCCGCTGCGCGCCAATCGATTACGACCACTACGTGACCAAGCAACTGCAGCCGGTGGCGGACGCGATCCTGCCGTTTGTGGATGATGACTTTTCGACGTTGGTGGGGGGGCAGATGGGGTTGTTCTAACGGCTGTCGTTTGCGTGGCGCCTGACTGCTTTTGGGGCCCGGCCGCTTGCTCCCTCTCGATTGCGCAGCGATCGCAAGGATAATGGGGCCGCTACGCGACCCAGCGGGAGCAAGCTCCCTCGCCACAAAAAGCTTCTGATCGCGAGGGTCAGACCATCGCCAGCCGCTGCTTGCCCTGGGGCTGGGGAAAGATCAGGTCGAGGGCGGCCAGGTCCTGGGGATCGAGCCTGAGGTTGGCCGCTTCGGCATTCAGGCGCACATGCTCAGGCTTCACAGCCTTGGGAATGGCAATCACGTTGTCCTGGCGCAGCAACCAGGCCAGTGCTATCTGGGCCGACGTTGCGCGATGGCGCTCGGCAATTTGCCCCAGGGTGTGATCCTTGAGCAAGTGCCCGCCCTGGCCGACCGGACAGTAAGCCATGATCGGCATGCGTTGTTGCTGGCACCAAGGCAGCAGGTCGAATTCGATGCCGCGTTCCTGCAGGTTGTACAGCACTTGATTGGTGGCGCAGACCGGAGAAGCCAGCTCCTCAAGGTCATCGACGTCAAGGTTCGACACCCCCCAACGGCCGATCTTGCCTTCTTCGCGCAGACGCTCGAACGCTTCGACGGTTTCTTCCAAGGGGTACTGGCCGCGCCAGTGCAGCAGGTAAAGATCAATGTAATCGGTGTCGAGCCGGCGCAAGCTGCGTTCGCAGGCGAGGGGAATGCCTTTGCGGCTGGCGTTGTGGGGATAGACCTTGCTCACCAGGAACACCTGGTCGCGCAGGCCGGTGATCGCTTCGCCGACGACGGTCTCTGCGCCGCCTTCGGCATACATCTCTGCAGTGTCGATCAGGGTCATGCCCAGTTCGATCCCTAACCGCAGGGCGGCCACTTCTTTTTTGTGATGGGACGGTTCTTCACCCATGCGCCAGGTGCCCTGGCCAATGACCGGTACGGACACCCCCGCCAATTCCAGCGTCCTCATGGCTCTCTCCTGTTGTGCTGATCCATCATCCAATGGACAGCAGGATAGTAGGAGCTGGCGAAGCCTGCGATCTTTTGATGTTTCGCTCCAGACTCAATTGGCTGGGGAAAGATCGCAGCCTCGCTTCGCTCGACAGCTCCTACGGGTGTTGCGCAGCTTTTCTATTTCGTGGAGAACTTCAACACCATCGTCTGGGTATAGGTCTGGCCCGGATCAAGCCGCGTCGAAGGGAAGTCCGGCTGGTTTGGCGAGTCGGGGTAATGCTGGGTTTCCAGGGTGAACGCGCCCCAATGCGGATACACCTTGTCCTGCTTGCCCTTGACGGTGCCGTCGAGGAAGTTGCTGGTGTAGAACTGCACGCCCGGCTCGCTGGTGTAGAGCTGCAGGAGTCGTCCGGACTGCGGGTCATGCACCTCGGCGGCCAGTTTGTCCACATCGCCCTTGGCATCCAGCACCCAGTTGAAATCGAAGCCGCCCTGTTTCGGTTCGGCGAACTTGAGTTGTGGGTGATCAGCCTTGATGTGCGTGCCGATGGCGGTGGGCTTGGTGAAATCCATCGGTGTGCCGGCCACGGGGGCTAGCTCGCCGGTGGGAATGAGTTTGCCGGTGACCGGGGTGTAACGGGCCGCGTGCAGGGTCGCGACTTGTTTGAGGATGTCACCGTTGCCTGCACCCGCCAGGTTGAAATAGCTGTGGTTGGTCAGGTTCAACACGGTCGGCTTGTCGGTGGTGGCCTTGTAGTCGATGCGCAGCTCGTTCTTGTCGTTGAGGCTGTAGGTGACATCCGTCTTCAGGTTGCCGGGAAAGCCCATTTCGCCATCCGCCGACAGGTACGTCAGGGTCACGCCCACCGAATCCTTGTCATTGCTCGGTTCGGCTTTCCAAACACGTTTGTCGAACCCTTGTGGCCCACCGTGCAAGGAATTGTCCTTGTCGTTCTGCGGCACCTGGTAACGCTTGCCATCCAGCTCGAACGCCCCACCGGCCAGGCGATTGCCAAAGCGGCCGATGGTCGCGCCGAAATACACGCTGCCGTTCTTCTGGTAGCCCTGCACATCGTCGAAGCCGAGCACGACATCAGCGGTCATGCCGTTTTTGTCCGGCACGATCAGCGACTGGAGGATCCCGCCATAGGTGATGACGGTCGCCTCGATGCCGTGGCTGTTGCGCAGGACGAATTTCTCAACCGCGGTGCCGTCGTCGGTCTTGCCGAAGGCAACGCGTTCATTGGTCAGGCCGGCGGCCTGGGAGGAGGTGGCAATCATCAGAGAGACTCCGAGGGCCGTGAGCAGATGTCTGGATTCAAGCATGGTGTGACCTTCCTTCCTGTTGTTTTGTTGTTGTTTTAACGCGGTCGAGTCCGTTACTTGGTCGGACAGCGATGAAGGTTTTTCTGTTCAGTAGTCTTTCTATTTGAGGGCTGGAAAGGGATTTATAGCTATAAATCGGGATTTATCAATTAAAAAGTAAGACTAATTGAGCGAGGCGAGGCTTGCCCAAGCGAACGCTTTCACCTCGGGCGTCGCACTTTTGCGGTTTTTACAGCTCTATCCTTGGCCTGGAAGCGGCGACCCCCATCGCTTCCCCATGCCTAGATTGAGACTCGATGGCCGGTGTTTTTTCTTCTGTGACGAGGTTGCGCCAGGCCTGCATGGCCGGATTGGTTGGTGTGTCGATGCTGTTCAGCGGCGGCTGCAGCCATCAACAGGGGCAGGACATGGTCACGCAGTTCAGCGAAGCCAGGCCCCAGGAGTTCTTGCAGACCAGCGTCGACCGCATGGCGACGTTGTCGATGCACGACAATTTGCAAAGCCTTTACCTGCTGATGAGCAAGCTGTACCTGCGCAACCCCGAGGAACTGCGCAAGTCCGGCTTTCTCGACGCCCGCACCGCGGAAAAACAGGTGCGCATGGCCATCGAGCAGCAACAACCCTTGCCGACGTTGGGGGGCAAGAAGGACTTGGCCGCCCTCAGCTATGCCATGAGCCCGGAATTTCTCGGTGATCGGGTCGGGGCGTTCATCTATGCCATCGGCAGCATGTTGGTCACGGCTCACGGCAATCGCCTCGAGTTCTACATGACCGATACCATCGACCCGCGTTTTGTCAGCAATGCGGCGCGCAACATCGAAAAAGCCACTTGGCTGCTCAGTCAGCGGCAGAACAAGGACGGCACGCCGTTGCTGTTTTCCAACGAGATTTCGGAGGAGGGCAGCAACCTGAGTTTCGCCGTGGAGTTCGGCAAAATCGTCGCCCGATTGGACCTGCTGACCCAGATGCTCGATGAGCGTTACCGGCGCATCGGCTTGAATTACGCCCAGAGCCTGCTGTTCCTCAACTTCCTGCCTGTCCAGTGAGCTGAGAAAAAGGAATAAAGATAGATCACATCGATATAGGGGGTTATAAGAAAAATCGCTATGCTCGCGGCCAGATTTTTCACGCGGTCGTGTCGAGACGGGTTCAATGGATTTCGGTAATGTCGGTTTAGTCGTTGCGGGCCTGGTGGTCGGCTTCATCGTTGGAATGACCGGCGTTGGCGGTGGTTCACTGATGACCCCGATCCTGTTGTGGTTTGGTATCAACCCCGCGACAGCGGTGGGCACCGACCTGCTGTACGCGGCCATTACCAAGTCTGGCGGAGTCCTGGTTCACGCAAAAAACCGCAATATCGATTGGGCAATCACCGGCTGGTTGACCCTGGGCAGCGTGCCGGCGGTCGGCTTGACGCTGTGGTTTCTCAGCAGCCTGCACAGCTCGCCCGACGCTATGAACGCGGTGATCAAACAAGCCTTGGGCTTTGTGTTGTTCGCCACCGCCCTGGCGATCCTGTTCAAGAAGCGCCTGCTGCAATTCGCCCATGATCGTGCCGGCGGTCATTACAACCCCTCCGGTTCACGACTCAATGTGCTGACGGTCATCACCGGCCTCGTGCTGGGCACGATGGTCGCGTTGACCTCCATCGGTGCTGGTGCCCTTGGCACTGTGGCGCTGTTCATTCTTTATCCGTTCCTGGTCACCAAGCGCCTGGTGGGCACCGAGATCGCCCACGCCGTGCCGCTGACCCTGGTGGCTGGCCTGGGCCATGCGAGCATGGGCAACATGGATTGGCATATCCTGGGTTTCCTGCTGATCGGTTCGTTGCCGGGGATCTACCTGGGCAGCCATTTGTCGGGACGCATCTCCGATGAGGTCCTACGGCCTTGCCTGGCGGTGATGCTGGCGATGATCGGCTTCAAACTCGCGTTCTGATTTGATCGGAGTCATGGGTCCATAGCCACAGTCATACCTGTAAACCAGGTACTGATGAGGCCAAGACCCATGAACAGCCCAGCCAGAGATCTGCTGCAACGACTACGCCGGCGTGGCGCCGAGCCTCGCACCGACATTGCCGATATCCTGCGTCACCACGCCGAGCCATTGCCTGCCGAGGACAGCCCGGCCTTTGGTGAGATGTTCGATCGCTTCGCTGATGCCAAGGTCGTGTTGATTGGCGAGGCCAGCCACGGCACCCATGAGTTCTATCGGACCCGTGCCGCCATTACCCGACACCTGATAGAGCGCCACGGTTTCAATATCGTTGCCGTCGAAGCGGACTGGCCCGATGCCGGGCAAATCGACCGCTGTGTACGCGACTTGGGGCCGTCGGCGTGGAAGCAGCAGGCATTCGCCCGATTCCCAACCTGGATGTGGCGCAATTGCGAAGTCCAAGGCTTCGTCCGTTGGTTGCGCGATTACAATCTGGAGCAGCCCATGGGGCAGAGGGTGGAGTTTCGCGGCTTGGACGTCTACAGCCTGCGTCACTCCATCGATGAGGTGCTGAACTACCTGGATACCAGCCATCCGGACATGGCCCGTGATGCCCGTCACCGTTATGGCTGCCTCACGCCCTGGCACGACGACCCGGCGCTGTATGGTCATTTCACCGAGCGCGGCAACCTGGCGACGTGTGAAGACGCCGTGGTCGAGCAGCTCAACAGCTTGTTGGCCAAACGCCTGGATCCGATGATCAGTGATGATGAGGCCTTCTTCAGCGCCACCCAGAACGCCCGGGTCGTGCGCTCCGCCGAACAGTACTACCGGGCCATGTACCGCGGCGGCAAGTCATCGTGGAACCTGCGGGACCGGCACATGTTCGACACCCTTCAAACCTTGTTGGAGCATCGGGGCACTGATGCGAAGGCGTTGGTCTGGGCGCATAACTCCCACATCGGCAATGCCGCCGCGACACGCATGGGCTGGGAAGGGGAGTTTAATATTGGTCAGCTATGCCGCATGGCTTATGGCCGCAGCGCGGTGTTGCTGGGCATGGGCACCGACCGTGGCAGTGTCGCGGCGGCGGACGACTGGGATGCGCCGATGAAGATCAAACAGGTTCGGCCAGCGCTGCACGGCAGTTGGGAGCACCAATTCCTCCAGGCCGGAGTTCATGCCTCGTTGACGCAATGGCGCACCCATCCTGACGAGGCACTCCTGGACGCGCTGTCCGAACCCCTGCTCGAACGCGCGATTGGTGTGATCTACCGCCCTGAAACCGAGCGTCAGAGCCATTATTTCGAAGCGGTGCTGGCGGAACAGTTCGACGCCTGGCTCTGGTTCGAACAGAGCGAAGCCGTTACGCCATTGCCGGCGCCGCAGGTCCTGGAGCACGAGGAGGATACGTTCCCGTTTGGCCTCTGAACGCTGTGCAGGGCGGTTGCGCAATGAACGTGCTCGCCTAAGCTTCAAGGCAGGCAGGCGCAGTATCGGGCGACGCTCGCGGAACAATCGCCGCCCTGTGCAATCAGTACAGCGTAACTATCAAAAGGAGAGGCGCATGCTCATTCGGTCGTTGACCTTCGCTACCTTGCTGGCCATCGCCGGCCCCCTGTTCGCTGCCGATGGCGACTCCCCTCTGGTGGCGGAAGTCGGCAAGTCACGTTCCCTGATCGTCATTGCGCCCAGCACGGTCGATCCGGCCTGGATCAACCTGAAAAAGGCCTTGGATGAACCGGCGGGCAAGCAGGGTTTTTCCGAGCGCAACATGGTGCTCTACACCGTGCTCAATACCATCGGCCAGCGCGATGGCAAGGACCTGGACCCGCAAAGCACCATGGCACTGATTCGCTCCCTCAAGCTGGGCGCCGGTGCCCAGACCAAGATCATCCTGGTGGGCAAGGACGGGGAAAAGAAACTCGAGCATTCCGGCGCGATTGAATTGAAGGACCTCTTCGACACCGTCGATAAGCTCCCCGCCGCGGAAAAAGAAGCAACGCCACCAGCGCCCCCTCCCGCCCCCGAGCCTGCACCGGTCAAGGATGCGAAAGGCACCAAGCCTGGCAAGGCCGCCAAGCCGGCGGCGGCGCCGAAGCCATTGGAGGATTGACTCCCGCTAGCGCCGAGGCCGCTTTTGTGGCGAGGGAGCTTGCTCCCGCTGGGCTGCGCAGCAGCCCTTTGCTTTTTTTCAATGGATTATCGAATGACTGGTTTGGGGCCGCTGCGCGACCCAGCGGGAGCAAGCTCCCTCGCCACAGAGAAACTCATCACCCCGAGGCGTCATGAGTTATTGGTGTTCCAACGCCATCAGGATCCGATGCGCCGCCTTCACCCGCTCCTCGATCGGGTAGTTCTTGTTGGCAAGCATGACGATGCCCATGTCCTTGCCAGGCACGAACGCCGCGTACGCGCCAAAACCGTTGGTGGAGCCGGTCTTGTTGATCCAGGCGCCGTCCGGCGCTGGAAGGGGTGGGTTCAAAGGTTCGACTTTTTGAGGCGTCAGGGCCATCTGCGGTGTGTTGCCGGCGAGCAGGTCATCCAAGCTGAACGGCGCGGGGTAGAACTCCCAGCCCAGTCCCTGGTTCATCCCGCCCACCCTGTAGAAACCGGTATGGGTCGTGGCGATGGCCTGCTTCAGATCCGCGTCCAGTTTTTCAGGTCGCAGGTTGGCCTCGATGAAACGAAGCAGGTCCGACGAGCTGGTTTTCACCCCGTAAGCCTCGGCGTCCAGGGCGCCAGGGCCGACCCGCACGGGCTTGCCGTCTTTTGCATAGCCTTGGGCGTATCGGTCCATCTGATCCTGCGGTACCCGGACATAGCTGTGCTGGAGGCCCAACCCTGGCATCAGCGTGCGCTCCATCACTTCGTCAAAAGGTTGCCCCAGGCTGCGGGCCGCCAGATAACCGAACAGACCGATGCTCGGGTTTGAATAAAGTCGCTGGGTGCCGGCCGGGTAGAGCGGCTTCCAGGTCGTGTAATAACTGAACATCCGGTCCGGATGGTCCGCCTCGTCGGGAAACTGCAAGGGCAGGCCACCGGCGGTGTAGGTAACGAGATCGAGCAGGCGGCTGCCCTCCAGGGCGCTGTCGCGCAGCTCAGGGGCAAAGCGACTGGCCGGATCCGTCAGGGACAGTTTGCCCCGGGCCTGGGCATAGGCGCCGAGGGTGGCGGTGAAGGTCTTGCTGACCGAGCCGATTTCGAAAAGGGTCTGGTCGGTGACCGGCTTTTTCGTGTCCTTGGCGGCCACGCCGTAGTTGAAATAATGCCGTTGGCCGTTGTAGGTGATCGCCACGGCCATGCCGGCGATGTCCTGTTGTTTCATCAGCGGCTGGATGACGGCATTGACCGTGTCTTCAATGGGCTCCTGGGCAAAGCCTGTGGACGTCCCGCAGGCCAGGAGAAGAGTCCCGGCGAGTATCGATCTGGCAATGTGCATGGTGCAGCGCTCTCGTTGACCTTCCTTGAGGGGTGGTCAATCTAGGGCGTTTTTGGCTGTCCGGCAATCCGAGGCTATCAAGGCTGAGGCATGTTTCTGAGTCTTCCGATAGGGCGGGGGGAACCTTCCCACAAAATCGCCGGTTGCCCGACGCGGTCAGGCTTCAAGCCAAACCACACAAAGCGGCGGCTGCCGGGTAAACTTGCGCTCTTTCTAAAGGAGTTCACATGAGTTACTACCAGCCCGGCATTCTCGCCACCCCTGTTCCGCCTCAGGCCCGTCATTTGTTTTTTGCCTTGGAATCGGTCGAGGCACTGCCGGCTGCGCTAGACAAGCTCCTGTTGCTGCTCGATGGCCGGGCCGTGGTTGGCTTCGGCGAATCGCTGGTCCAGGCGCTAGGCGCCGAGGTCGATGGCCTGCGGGCTTTTCCTGCGTTGGCCGGCGTCGGCGTGGACAACCCCTCGACCCAGCATGCCCTGTGGTGCTGGTTGCACGGTGAAGACCGCGGCGAGCTGATGCACCGCAGTCGCGCCATCGAAGCGGTGCTGGCCCCGGCACTGCGCCTGGTGCAGATGAACGAAACCTTCCGCCACATGACCGGCCACGACTTGACCGGCTATGAAGACGGCACCGAAAACCCCCACGACGAAGCGGCCGTCGCCGCCGCCCTGGCCCCGGGTGCCGATGGGCTGCGCGGAGGCAGTTTCGCCGCGATCCAGCAGTGGCAGCACGACCTGGACGGTTTCGCGGCGATGCAGCCCCATGAGCGCGACAACATCATGGGCCGGCGCCTGAGCGACAACGAAGAACTCGACGACGCGCCGGAATCGGCCCACGTCAAGCGCACCGCCCAGGAGAGCTTCGCCCCGGAGGCCTTCGTGGTCCGGCGTTCCATGCCTTGGATCGAAGGCGACCGTGCCGGGCTGATGTTCCTGGCGTTCGGTTTCTCCCTTGACGCCTTCGAGGCGCAATTGCGGCGCATGAGTGGCCTGGAAGATGGCATTACCGACGGTCTGTATCGCATGAGCCGCCCGATCACCGGCGGCTATTACTGGTGCCCGCCGCTGTTGGAAGGACGCCTGGATCTGCGCGCCCTGGCCCGGTAGACGCAGCGGTATGTGCAAAGCGTGACGCGAACGCTATTCTTGGGCCGCACGTCTATCCGTGGAAGGGAGAAGCAAGCGTGGATAAAGTCATCGTCATCACCGGTGGCGGCCGCGGAATTGGGGCGGCCACGGCGCTGTTGGCTGCCGAAGCGGGCTATCGGATCTGCATCAATTACCAGTCTGATGAAAGTGCCGCGCAAGAGGTGCTCGAACAGGTTCGGGCCAAGGGCGCACAGGCAATTGCCGTGCGGGCCGACGTGAGCATTGAAGATGAAGTCATCGGCCTGTTCAATCGGGTGGATGCCGAACTGGGACGTGTCACCGCCCTGGTGAATAACGCCGGTACGGTTGCCCATAAGTCCCGACTCGATGAAATGTCCGAATTCCGCATCCTCAAGATACTGAAGACCAACGTGCTGGGGCCGATCCTGTGCGCCAAGCACGCGGTGCTGCGCATGTCGCCCAAACATGGCGGGCAGGGCGGCAGCATCGTCAACGTCTCGTCGGTGGCCGCCCGCCTGGGCTCGCCGGGAGAATACGTCGACTACGCGGCCTCCAAGGGCGCGCTGGACACCTTCACCGTCGGCCTGTCCAAGGAAGTGGCCGGCGAAGGCATTCGCGTCAATGCGGTGCGTCCCGGCTATATCTATACCGATTTCCACGCCCTGAGCGGCGACCCGGACCGGGTCAGCAAACTGGAGTCGGCGATTCCCATGGCCCGTGGCGGGCGTCCGGATGAAGTGGCCGAGGCGATTATCTGGCTGCTGTCGGACAAGGCTTCGTATGCGACCGGGACGTTTGTGGATCTGGGGGGCGGGCGCTGAGTCCTGGAGTGCGGGTCGCCTGTTCTGCCGCCATCGCGAGCAGGCTCGCTCCCACAGTGGATTTGCGTAGAGACGAATATCTCAGGAACTCAGCAGATCTCATGTGGGAGCGAGCCTGCTCGCGATGGGGCAATAACAGACACCCCACTATCAAAACGACCGGATAATCCGCCCCAACGTCTCCATGGCCTTTTCCGAGGCTTCGGTCCACGGGCTGCCATAGTTCAAGCGGATGCAATTCCTGAAGCGCCGGGTCGGTGAAAAGATCGGGCCCGGGGCAATGCTGATGCCTTGGGCCAGAGCCATCTGGAACAGTTTCAGCGAATCCATCTGCTCGGGCAGCTCCAGCCACAGGAAGTAGCCGCCCGCGGGCTGGCTGACCCGGGTCTGGGCCGGGAAATAGCGGGCGATGGCGGCAAGCATCGCGTTTTGCTGTTCTTCCAGGGCGTAGCGCAGTTTGCGCAGGTGACGGTCGTAGCCACCGTGTTGCAGGTAGTCGGCAATGGCGGCCTGGGCCGGCATCGAGGCGCACAGCGAGGTCATGAGCTTGAGCCGTTCGATCTTCTGCGCGTAGCGCCCGGCGGCGACCCAGCCGATGCGATAACCCGGGGCCAGGCTCTTGGCGAACGAACCGCAATGCATCACCCATCCTTCAGTGTCGAACGCCTTGGCGGGCTTGGGCGCCTGCTGGCCGTAATAAAGTTCGGCGTAGACGTCGTCCTCGATCAGCGGCACCTGATGGCGACGCAGCAACGCCACCAGCGCCTGTTTCCGTTCCTCGGGCATGGTCGCGCCCATGGGGTTCTGAAAACTGGTCATGCACCAGCAGGCCTTGATCGGGTGACGCTCCAGCGTCTGCTCCAGCACGTCCAGGTCGATGCCGTCGCGCGGGTGGACCGGAATCTCCACCGCCTTGAGCTTGAGCCGTTCCAGTACCTGCAGGCTGGCATAAAATGCCGGCGCCTCGATCGCCACCAGGTCGCCGGGCTCGGTCACGGCTTGGAGGCACAGGTTCAAGGCTTCCAGGGCACCGTTGGTGACCAGCAGTTCTTCCATGGGCAGCATCAGCCCGCCAACCATGTAGCGCAGGGCGATCTGGCGACGCAGTTGCGGATTGCCCGGTGACATGTCCGTGACCACCACCCGCGGGTCCATGTCCCGTGTTGCACTGGACAGCGAGCGGGACAGCCGTTGCAACGGGAACAGCGTCGGGCTGGGGAATGCCGAGCCGAACGGTACGGTGTTCGGGTCCTTGATCGAATCCAGGACTGAAAACACCAGCTCGCTGACGTCGACTTCGGTGGACTCGTGCACTTGGCTGCTGATCGCCGGCTCGGAAAACGGGCTCGGTGCATGGGTGTTGACGAAGTAGCCGGAGCGCGGCCGGGCCCGGATCATGCCGCGTCGCTCCAACAGGTAATAGGCCTGGAACACCGTGGACGGGCTGACGCCGTAGGTCTGGCTGGCGTAGCGCACCGACGGCACGCGCTGGCCCGGCCCCAGCATGCCCGAGCGGATCAGTTCAGCGATGTCGTCGGCGAATTTCTCGTAGCGTTTCATGGTGGGCCCAGTGACATTTGTGAACTTGACTGTGGGAGCGAGCTTGCTCGCGATCGCGGTGGCATATCCAACATTGATGCAAACTGACCCACTGCTATCGTCGGAACGCCGCCCGGAGCAAGCTCGCTCCCACAGTTACCCTGCATCTTAAAGCTTCACCGATTCATCGGTGCGACAAAACGGCTCTTGGCCACGCTGTAGTTGTCGGGCTCGTCACTGTCGGCGACCTTGAAGGTCATTTCCAGGGAACCTTTGCCGGGCCGTTCGCTGAGCATCGCCACCGACACCGGGACATCGACGATTTCCCCCGGGGCCAGGCTCAACCGGGTCTTGCCCTGCAGGACGAAGCCGTCGCCGTCCACCAGGGACAGCTGATAGGCCTGGCGCTGCTGGGTCTTGTTGATGATTTTCAGGCTGTAGATATTCTCGATCTGGCCGGCGCTGTTTTCGCGGAACAGGCCGCGGTCCTTGCTGACGTCCAGCGACACCATGGGCCGTTGCACCAGCGCCACGGCCAGCGCGCCGATCATCACCAGGAGCACGGCGGTATAGCCGATCAGTCGCGGGCGCAGCAGGTGAGTCTTGCCCCCCTGCAATTGATGTTCGGAGGTGTATTTGATCAGGCCACGGGCGTAACCCATCTTGTCCATGATCGAGTCGCAGGCATCGATGCAGGCCGCGCAGCCAATGCATTCCATCTGCAAGCCGTCGCGGATGTCGATGCCGGTGGGGCAGACCTGCACGCACATCTGGCAGTCGATGCAATCGCCCAGGCCAATATTGGCCGGATTCACCTCGCGTTTGCGCGGGCCGCGGATTTCGCCGCGGGCCGTGTCGTAGGAAATGGTCAAGGTGTCCTTGTCGAACATCACGCTCTGAAAGCGTGCATAAGGGCACATGTGCATGCACACCGCCTCACGCAGCCAACCGGCGTTGAGGTAGGTGGCGGCAGTAAAGAACAGCACCCAGAACAAGCTCACGCCCGCCATTTGCAGGGTCAGCAGTTCCTCGGCCAAGGGGCGGATCGGCGTGAAGTAGCCCACGAACGTCAGGCCGGTGAGCAGGCTGATGGCCAGCCACAAGGTGTGCTTGGCGCTACGGCGCAACAGTTTGTTCAGGCCCCACGGCGCCGCTTGCAGTTTGATCCGCTGGTTGCGTTCGCCTTCGGTGATTTTCTCGCACCACATGAACAGCCAGGTCCAGGAGCTCTGTGGGCAGGTGTAGCCGCACCACACGCGACCGGCAAACACGGTGATCGCGAACAGGCCGAAGGCAGCGATGATCAACAGCGCCGACAGCAGGATGAAATCCTGGGGCCAGAAGGTCGCGCCGAAGATATGGAATTTGCTTTCGGAAAGGTCCCAGAGCACTGCCTGGCGGCCGCCCCAGTTCAACCACACCGTGCCGAAGAACAGCAGGAACAGAATCCCCGCACCGCTGATGCGCAAGGTGCGGAACAAGCCGGTGAAGCTGCGGGTGTGGATCAGGGCGTCGGTGGTCCTGGCCTTGATCTTGGTTGGCGCAGGTTCGAACGTCTGTATCAACTGGACGGGGATTCTATCGCTCATGGTCGGTCGCTCATCAGCCTCTATCTGGCCGGCGCACTATGACCATGGAACTGTTTGCATAACAGACTCAGGTGTTTCGATAAAAACCGGATCAGATGCCGCGAAACCCAGGCGCTGCGACACTTTGATGCACCCATGGATGGACAAACAACGCCTTTTGGCTGACGCACCGACGGTTGGGCGTTCAACACTTTGTGGCAAGGGAGCTTGCTCCCGCTGGGTTGTAGGTGCTGTCGAGTGCAACGAGGCTGCGATCTTTCCACTGACAATTGAGTCGAGAGCGAAAGATCAAAAGATCGCAGGCTTCGCCAGCTCCTACAGAGCCCAGCGGGAGCAAGCTCCCTCGCCACAAGGGATACATTGCTCTGAGCACTGGGATTTTATTGCTCTGGCAGGTGGGCTCAGATCGCCGAGCCGCTGTCCGTGGCCTTGAGGTGCTTGCGCTCATCGACCGCACCGGCCACGGTCAGGGCATCGGCTTCAGCCTCGGTGATGTAGACCCGGTCGCCATTGAGTTCCACGACCGACATGGCTTTGTCCGGGTCGGTGATGATGGTCAGCTCGCTGGCGGGGCGCTGTTCGGTGCCGTTGGGGGTTTCGAAATGGCAGGTCTGGTTGTCATCGATACGGACAGTCATGGCGTTGCTCCTTCTGGGATCATGAATGTTAGGTCCCTCGGCCAAGCCAGGGTTCGTCGCGCCTGATCAGCGGTCGGCTGCACCTCTGGCTTCGCTTGCGGTCCATCGTTTATCCAACGCAAAAGAGGACTGTCAATGAACGCCTGGTGGCATGAAGTCTGGATAACCCTGCAGGCGGAATTCGCCGACATCACCGATGCCCAGCAGATGACCCGGGTCACGGTGCGGCTGGTCATGGCCGCGCTGCTGGGCGGCATCCTGGGTTTCGAGCGCGAACACAAGGGCAAGGCGGCCGGTGTGCGGACCCACATGCTCGTGGCTCTGGGGGCGGCGTTGTTCGTCCTGGTGCCGCAGATGTCCGGGTCCCAGGCCGATGCCATGAGCCGGGTGATTCAGGGTGTGGTCGCCGGCATCGGTTTTCTCGGTGCTGGCACCATCCTGAAAAACAACGACGGCGACGAAAGTCACGTCAAGGGCCTGACCACGGCGGCCGGCCTCTGGATGACAGCCGCCATCGGCGTTGCGGCTGGGCTGGGGCGGGAAGCCACGGCAGTCCTCAGCACAGTGCTGGCCCTGGCGATCTTCAGTGTGATGCCGATGATCGTCCGGGCGCTGGAGAAGGACGACAAGCTGTGACACGAGAACCAGCCTGAACACACACACACAAAACCCTGTGGGAGCGGGGGGGGGGGGGGGGGGGGGGGGGGGGTGGGGGGGGAGCTTTTGTGTATTTGAGAGGGGGCCGCGGGGCCCCCCCCCCCCCCCCCCCCCCCCCCACCACCCCCCCCCCCCCCCCCCCCCCCCCCCCCCCCCCCCCCCCGCTCCCACAGGTTTTTTCGTCATCCAGTTCCTTTATTACTACGCTTGAATCAAACCCGCTCCGGCGGCTTCTCGCTGGGCGGGTCACCCTTGGGCGGCTGCGGGTCCAGCGGCGGGTCTTTCTCGGGAATCGGCTCGGGATCAGGGCTGGGCGGGGGCAAGTTGGGGTCGTCGATGTTCGGATCGGGTGTTTCGGCCGGGATGGGAATATTCATCGGGACGGGTCTCCGTAACGCACATGGCTTGAGTCGTGCTTATGGTTGTTGACCACCCAGCGCCGGGTTTGATCCCGGATGCATCCCGGGGCAAATCCCGCTGAACTTTTAGCCGTCGTTCCGGTTCGGAGTTTAAGTGAGTTTTTTCAGGGACCCGTTGGGCCTTTACCGCCACAAGCGCGTCCATGGGGCGTAAAAGGAGCGATGCTCGATGACTGCCGAACACCCGTCTGACCTGGCCTACAACCCGCATTTGCCGTTGTCTCAGGCCTTGTTGTTGCCGCGTATCGCGATTGAAAACACCATGCCGGTGATCGACGGCGGGCAATTCGCCGCCAAGGCCGTGGCTGGGCAGGACGTGACGGTGACCAGCAAAGTGTTCGCCGACGGTCACGACAAGCTGGCGGTGCGCATTCGCTGGCGCTCGCTTCAGGATGACGTATGGAACAGCGAGGTCATGAGCGACCTGGGCAATAACGGCTGGCGCGGCCAGTTCACCGTGCCGGAGCAAGGCCGCTATGTGTTCTGCATTGAGGCCTGGATCGACCAGTTCGCCAGTTTTCGCTACGAGCTGGAGAAGAAGTTCGCTGCCGGGGTGCCCATCAGCCTGGAATTGCAGGAGGGGCGCAATCACGTGCACATGGCGGCCGAGCGCAGCAGCGGTGAACTGAGCGAGCAACTGGCGGCCTTGCACCACGAACTCTCCGGCCTGTTGCCGAACGAACAGGTGGCGCTGTTCCTGGCTCCACGCAGTGCCGACCTGATGTCCCTGGCCGATCATCGACCCTACTTGAGCATCAGCCCCGAATACCCGTTGGATGTGGAGCGAAAACTGGCCGAGTTTGCCAGTTGGTATGAACTGTTTCCCCGCTCGATCACCGACGATCCCCAGCGCCACGGCACCTTCAACGACGTGCATTCACGCTTGGCGGTGATCCAGGACATGGGCTTCGATGTGCTGTATTTCCCGCCAATCCACCCCATCGGCCGCAGTTTCCGCAAAGGCCCGAACAATTCCCTCACCGCCGGCCCCGACGATCCAGGCAGCCCCTATGCCATCGGCAGCGAGGAGGGCGGGCACGAGGCCATCCACCCGCAATTGGGCAGCCGCGAGGACTTCCGGCGCCTGGTGGCGGCGGCCGCTGAGCACGGCCTTGAGATCGCCCTCGACTTCGCCATCCAGTGTTCCCAGGACCACCCCTGGCTCAAGCAGCATCCCGGCTGGTTCAGCTGGCGGCCGGACGGCACGATCAAATATGCGGAAAACCCGCCGAAGAAATACCAGGACATCGTCAACGTCGATTTCTACGCGGCCGATGCGATCCCCAGCCTGTGGGAAGAACTGCGGGACATTGTGGTGGGCTGGGTCGAGGAAGGCGTGAAGATTTTCCGGGTCGACAACCCGCACACCAAGCCTCTGCCGTTCTGGCAATGGCTGATCGCCGATGTCCGGGCCCAATACCCTGAAGTGATCTTCCTGGCTGAAGCGTTCACCACGCCGGCGATGATGGCGCGGCTGGGCAAGGTCGGGTATTCCCAGAGCTACACCTATTTCACCTGGCGCAATACCAAGGCCGAACTGGCGACCTATTTGAGCGAGCTCAACGAGTCGCCGTTACGCGAGTGCTACCGACCGAATTTCTTCGTGAATACGCCAGACATCAACCCGGCCTTTCTCCATGAGTCGGGGCGCCCGGGTTTCTTGATCCGCGCGGCGCTGGCGACCATGGGCTCAGGCCTGTGGGGCATGTATTCGGGCTTCGAACTGTGCGAGTCGGCCCCGGTACCGGGCAAGGAGGAATACCTCGACTCGGAGAAGTATGAGATCCGTCCCCGGGACTTCACCGCCCCGGGCAACATCATTGCCGAGATCGCCCAGCTCAACCGCATTCGTCGGCAGAACCCGGCGCTGCATACCCATCTGGGCCTGAGGATCTACAACGCCTGGAACGACAACATTCTCTATTTCGGCAAGCGCACGGCCGATGGCAGCAATTTCATCCTGGTGGCGGTGAGCCTCGACCCGCACAACCCGCAGGAAGCCAATTTCGAATTGCCGCTGTGGGAAATGGGCCTGCCCGACGACGCCCAGACCCAGGGCGAGGACCTGATGAACGGACACCGCTGGACCTGGTACGGCAAGTACCAGTTCATGCGGATCGACCCGGCGTACCAGCCGTTCGGGATTTGGCGGATCAGCGTGGCGTGATGCCGCGCGATGTCGAGTGAGGACTGTTGTGGCGGGGGGGGGGGGGCACGCGCCGCGGGGGGGCAGGCGGGGTGTGTAGGGGGGGGGGGGGGGGGCCCGCTCCCCCCCCCGGGGCCCACCCCCCCCCCGCCACATAGACCTCATCACAGAACAAGGCCTCGCCGCATAACAAGACCCCACAAGCCTGTATCCCGCGGCTTTAATGAATTATCAGGAGTTGCACATGGCGAAGAAACCCCGGTCTGCCACCTTTATCAAGGATCCGCTCTGGTACAAGGATGCGGTGATTTATCAGGTTCACGTTAAATCCTATTACGACTCCAATAACGACGGGATCGGCGACTTTCCCGGCCTGATCGAAAAACTCGACTACATCGCCGACTTGGGCGTCAACACCATCTGGCTGCTGCCGTTCTATCCTTCCCCCCGGCGCGACGACGGTTATGACATCGCCGAATACCGCGGCGTCAGCCCCGACTACGGCACAATGGCCGATGCCCGGCGGTTCATTGCCGAAGCCCACAAGCGCAACCTGCGGGTGATCACCGAGTTGGTCATCAACCACACCTCCGACCAACACCCCTGGTTCCAGCGCGCGCGCAAAGCCAAGAAAGGTTCGAAGGCGCGGGACTTCTACGTCTGGTCCGATGACGACCACAAGTACGACGGCACGCGCATCATCTTCCTCGACACCGAGAAGTCCAACTGGACCTGGGACCCGGTGGCGGGCCAGTACTTCTGGCACCGTTTCTACTCCCACCAACCCGACCTCAATTTCGACAACCCGCAGGTCATCAAGGCCGTGTTGTCGGTGATGCGCTACTGGCTGGACATGGGCATCGACGGCCTGCGCCTGGATGCCATCCCGTATCTGATCGAGCGCGACGGCACCAATAACGAAAACCTGCCCGAGACTCATGACGTCCTGAAGCTGATCCGCGCCGAGATCGACGCCAACTACCCCGACCGCATGTTGCTGGCCGAGGCCAACCAATGGCCGGAAGACACCCAGTTGTACTTTGGCGATGTCGACGCCCAAGGGCTGAACGGTGATGAATGCCACATGGCTTTCCATTTCCCGCTGATGCCACGCATGTACATGGCCCTGGCCCAGGAAGATCGTTTCCCGATCACCGACATTTTGCGCCAGACCCCGGAGATTCCGGCCAATTGCCAGTGGGCAATTTTCCTGCGCAACCACGATGAGCTGACCCTGGAAATGGTCACCGACAAGGAACGCGACTACCTGTGGAATTACTATGCGGCCGACCGTCGGGCGCGTATCAACCTGGGCATTCGCCGGCGCCTGGCGCCGCTGCTGGAGCGCGATCGTCGTCGCGTCGAGCTGCTCAACAGCTTGCTGCTGTCGATGCCCGGTACGCCGACGTTGTACTACGGCGATGAAATCGGCATGGGCGACAACATCTACCTGGGCGACCGCGATGGGGTGCGTACGCCGATGCAGTGGTCCATCGACCGCAACGGTGGTTTCTCCCGCGCCGACCCGGCCAGCCTGGTGCTGCCGCCGATCATGGACCCGCTGTACGGCTACCAGTCGGTCAACGTCGAGACCCAGGCCGGCGACCCGCACTCGCTGCTCAACTGGAACCGGCGCATGCTGGCGGTGCGCAAGCAGTCCAAGGCCTTCGGCCGTGGCACGCTGAAGATGCTCTCGCCGAGCAACCGTCGAATCCTGGCCTATACCCGCGAATACACTGGGCCCGACGGCAAGCACGAAATCATCCTGTGCGTGGCCAACGTATCCCGCAGCGCCCAAGCCGCCGAGCTGGACCTGTCGGCCTACGCCGGCATGGTCCCGGTGGAGATGCTCGGCGGTAATGCCTTCCCGCCCATCGGCCAGTTGAACTTTCTGTTGACCCTGGCGCCGTACGGCTTCTATTGGTTCGCCCTGGCGGCAGAAAACCAGATGCCGAGCTGGCACGTGGAGCCGGCCCAGAGCCTGCCGGACTTCACCACGTTGGTGCTGAAAAAACGCCTGGAAGAATTGCTCGAAGCGCCATCGCGCACCACGTTGGAGCAAACCATCCTGCCGACCTGGTTGCAGAACCGGCGCTGGTTCGCCGGCAAGGACAGCGCGATCGAGAAGGTCGATATTGTCTATGGGGTGCGCTTCGGCGATCCACAGCATCCGGTGTTGCTCAGTGAAATCGATGTCACCAGTGGCGGCCAGACCCTGCGTTACCAATTGCCGTTCGGCTTGCTTGCCGAGGACCAGGTCGGCGCCGCGTTGCCGCAGCAACTGGCCTTGTCCCGGGTACGCCGGGTGCGCCAGGTGGGCTTGATCACCGATGCCTTCAGCCTGGAAAGCTTCGTGCGCGCGGTGCTGCACAGCATGCAGGCCGCCACGGTGCTGCCGTTCGCCGAAGGTGAGTTGCGTTTCGAGCCGACCGAAGGCCTGGCCGCGTTGAACCTGGGAGACGAGCCGGAGGTGCGCTACCTGTCCGCCGAACAATCCAACAGTTCGGTGGTGGTGGGGGGCAGCCTCGTCCTCAAGCTGATCCGCAAGGTCGCCTCGGGTGTGCACCCGGAACTGGAAATGAGTGCCTACCTGACCGCTGCCGGCTTCAGCAATATTTCACCGCTGCTGGGCTCGGTGATTCGCCGCGACGCCCAAGGCCAAGATGCGTTGCTGATGATCGCCCAAGGCTACCTGAGCAACCAGGGCGACGCCTGGGAATGGACTCAGAACAACCTCGAACGCGCCTTGCGCGATGAGCTGGCGGACGCTGTGTCCGAGCAGGAGCAGCATTACAACGCCTTGGGCGAGCTGAAGGATTTCGCCGGCATGCTCGGCCAACGCCTGGGGGAAATGCACCAGGTATTGGCCCAGGCCACCGACGACCCGGACTTCGCACCGCAAACCACCAACGTCAAGGAAGCCCAGGCCATCGGCAAGGACGTGGCCGCCCAGGTGGAAAACGCCTTGCGCCTGCTCAAGCAGAACCAAGGCCAATTGAACCCCGCCGACCAGGCCATGGTCGCACGCTTGCTGGAGCACAAGAAAACCGTCCTGGCCCATGTCCAGGAACTGGCCGGCAAGGCCGCGGGTGGCTTGCGCATTCGCGTCCATGGCGACCTGCACCTGGGCCAAGTCCTGGTGATCAAGGGCGATGCTTACCTGATCGACTTCGAAGGTGAGCCGGCGCGGCCATTGCATGAGCGACGGGGCAAGCACAGCCCGTACAAGGATGTCAGTGGCGTGTTGCGTTCCTTCGATTATGCGGCGGCCATGGCGATTCATTTGCACACCGTCGACAGCACGGCCGATGCCGATGCGGCGCGGCAACGGGTCGCCGATCGTTATTTGAAAGAGGCTCGCCAGGCATTTGTCGAGGCATATCGGCTGGCGGCAGCTAGTCTTGCCCATGAGTGGAAGGATGCTGAAGGCGAAGACGCCGCGCTGGCGTTGTTCGGCCTGGAGAAGGCGGCCTATGAAGTGGCCTATGAAGCCGAGAATCGCCCCACCTGGCTGCCCGTGCCGCTGCACGGCCTGGTCGGGTTGTTGAAGGGGCTGCAACCCTTTTCCGACGTAGCCGGACCGATTTAGTGGAGAGAATCATGAGTGTCTCGAATAAAGAACCCCAGGGGCAGGCCAAGGAGTCCTTGTTGCCGGCGCCCCATGACATCGACGCGCTGGTGCGTGCCGAACATCACGACCCGTTTTCCATCCTTGGGCCCCATGGCGACGGCGCCGGCGGCCAGTTCATCCGTGCCTACCTGCCCGGTGCCCTGAGCGTACATGTGTTGGCCCGGGACAGCGGCGAAGAACTGGGTGAGCTGCAAGTCACCGAAACCCCGGGGCTGTTCGTCGGCCATTTCCCTCGCGCCCAGGCGTACTTGCTGCGCACCCGTTGGGCTGGCGGCGAGCAGGTTGCCGAAGACCCCTACAGCTTCGGCCCGTTGCTGGGGGAGATGGACCTTTACCTGTTCGCCGAGGGTAACCATCGTGATCTCAGCGCCTGCCTGGGGGCGCAGTTGAAGACCGTCGATGGCGTCGACGGCGTGCGCTTCGCGGTCTGGGCACCGAACGCGCGACGGGTGTCGGTGGTGGGGGACTTCAACGTCTGGGACGGACGGCGGCATCCGATGCGCATCCGTTATCCATCCGGCGTGTGGGAGATCTTCATCCCGAGGCTCGGTGCTGGCGAAGGCTACAAGTATGAAATCCTCGGCGCCCACGGCATCCTGCCCCTCAAGGCCGACCCGGTGGCGCTGGCCACGCAGATGCCGCCGGACACCGCTTCCAAGGTCGCCTCGCCGCTGAACATCGAATGGCACGACGATGAGTGGATGCAAAGCCGGCGCGAACGCCAGCTACCGGGCGCGCCGTTGTCGATCTATGAATTGCACGCTGGCTCCTGGCAGTGCGAAATCGACGAGGCGGGGGAGGTGGCCCGGCAATACAACTGGCATGAAATGGCCGAGCGGTTGATTCCGTATGTCAAGGACCTGGGCTTCACCCACATCGAGCTGATGCCGATCATGGAGCACCCGTTCGGCGGCTCCTGGGGCTATCAGCCGTTGTCACAGTTCGCGCCGACGGCACGCTTTGGTTCGCCGGACGATTTCGCTGCGTTCGTCAACGCCTGCCACCAGGCCAATATCGGCGTCATCCTCGACTGGGTGCCGGCGCATTTCCCCACCGATACCCACGGCCTGGCCCAGTTCGACGGCACCGCTCTGTACGAATACGGCAACCCGCTGGAAGGCTTCCACCAGGATTGGGACACGCTGATCTACAACCTGGGCCGCACCGAAGTGCACGGCTTCATGCTGGCGTCGGCGTTGCACTGGCTCAAGCATTTCCACGTCGATGGCCTGCGGGTGGATGCCGTGGCCTCGATGTTGTACCGCGACTATTCGCGCAAGGCCGGTGAGTGGGTGCCCAACCGTCACGGCGGGCGGGAAAATCTCGAAGCCATCGATTTCCTGCGGCACCTCAACGATGTGGTGGCGCTGGAAACCCCCGGTGCCTTGGTCATCGCCGAAGAGTCCACCGCGTGGCCGGGCGTCAGCCAGAGCACCCAGCAGGGCGGCCTGGGTTTCGCCTACAAGTGGAACATGGGCTGGATGCACGACTCACTGCACTACATCCAGCAAGACCCGGTGTACCGCGCCCATCACCACAACGAACTGAGCTTTGGCCTGGTGTATGCCTGGTCCGAGCGTTTCGTGCTACCGATTTCCCACGACGAAGTGGTCCATGGCAAACGCTCGCTGATCGACAAGATGCCCGGTGACCGCTGGCAGAAGTTCGCCAACCTCAGGGCCTACCTGAGTTTCATGTGGGGCCATCCCGGCAAGAAATTGTTGTTCATGGGCTGTGAGTTCGGCCAATGGCGCGAGTGGAACCACGACCAGCAGCTGGATTGGTACCTGCTGCAATACCCGGAGCACCGGGGCGTGCAGAAGTTGGTGAGCGATCTGAACCGGCTGTACCGCGAAGAACCGGCGCTGCATGACCAGGATGACGCGCCCCAGGGTTTCCAATGGCTGATCGGTGACGATGCCCTCAACAGCGTCTACGCCTGGCTGCGCTGGAGCAAGGATGGCCGGCCGGTGCTGGTGGTCGCCAACTTCACCCCGGTGCCACGCGAGGCCTACCGGGTCGGCGTGCCGTTCGGCGGGCGCTGGGTCGAATTGCTCAACAGCGATGCCGACACCTACGCCGGTTCCAACTACGGCAACGGCGGCGGAGCCTCCACCGAAGAAGTGCCCAGCCATGGCCAGGCCTTGTCGCTGGAGCTCAACCTGCCGCCGTTGGCGGTGTTGATCCTGCGGCCGGAGGGTTGAGCCTGAATGCCCGAGGCCGAGCGGAGAGCTGGCAACTGATTGGGTGATGCTTGAAGGCGATGATGACTGTGGCGAGGGAGCTTGCTCCCGCTCGGTTGCGCAGCAACCGCCGGAAGGGGGCCGCTACGCAGTCCAGCGGGAGCAAGCTCCCTCGCCACAGGTGTTTGTGGCGCTCATAAAATAAAAGGCCACCCTAAATCCAAATGTGGGAGCGGGCTTGCTCGCGAAGGGGGCTGATAGTCGCCCTCGATGTTGACTGCCAGACCGCTTTCGCGAGCAAGCCCGCTCCCACAGGGGAGAGTCGACTCAGCGCACCAGGCACGGTTGCTTGTTGTTGAACGTCCAGCCCGGGATCAGGAACTGCATCGCCACCGCATCGTCCCGCGCACCCAGGCCCATGCCTTTGTACAGCTCATGGGCCTTGGCCAGTTGGTCGGTGTCCAACTCGATCCCCAACCCTGGTTTTTTCGGCACTTGCACGCAACCGCCCTGGATCTGCAGCGGCGCCTTGGTCAACCGCTGGCCGTCCTGCCAGATCCAGTGGGTGTCGATGGCCGTGATGTCGCCCGGTGCCGCGGCGGCTACATGCGTGAACATCGCCAGGGAAATATCGAAGTGGTTGTTGGAATGGGAACCCCAGGTCAGGCCCCACTCGTTGCACATCTGCGCCACGCGCACGGAGCCCTGCATCGTCCAGAAATGCGGGTCGGCCAGGGGAATGTCCACGGACTGCAAGGTGATGGCGTGACCCATTTCGCGCCAATCGGTGGCGATCATGTTGGTGGCGGTCTTCAGGCCCGTGGCGCGGCGGAATTCGGCCATGACCTCGCGCCCGGAATAGCCGTTCTCGGCACCGCAAGGGTCTTCGGCATAGGCCAGCACTTTGTGCTGGTCGCGGCACAAACGGATCGCCTCCTTGAGTGACCAGGCGCCGTTCGGATCCAGGGTGATGCGCGCCTGTGGAAAGCGCTCGGCCAGGGCCGTGACCGCTTCGATTTCTGCGTCGCCTTGGAGCACGCCGCCCTTGAGCTTGAAGTCCTGGAAGCCATAACGAGCCTGGGCCGCTTCGGCCAGGCGCACCACGGCGTCGGCGTCCAGGGCTTTTTCGTGGCGCACGCGGAACCAGTCGTTGTCGGCGTCCGGTTCGTTGCGATAGGGCAGGTCGGTCTGCTGGCGATCGCCGACGTAAAACAGATAGCCGAGCATCTTCACTTCATCACGCTGCTGGCCTTCGCCGAGCAGCGCGGCGACCGGTACGTCCAGGTGTTGGCCGAGCAGGTCCAGCAAGGCCGCTTCCAGGCCAGTGACCGCATGGATAGTGATGCGCAGGTCGAAGGTCTGCAGGCCACGGCCGCCGGCATCGCGGTCGGCAAAGGCTTGGCGCACGGTGTTGAGGATCTTCTGGTACGTCCCGATAGGGCTGCCGACCACCAGCGAACGGGCGTCTTCGAGGGTCTGGCGAATGCGCTCGCCGCCGGGTACTTCGCCCACGCCGGTGTGACCGGCGTTGTCCTTGAGAATGACGATGTTGCGGGTGAAGAACGGACCGTGGGCGCCGCTGAGGTTCAGCAGCATGCCGTCGTGGCCGGCCACGGGTACGACCTGCATGCTGGTGATGATCGGGGCTTTGCTGGTTTCTGGAAGGCTCATTTGTACTTAATCCTTGGACAATCGAATGATCAGACGTGGCTGGTGGCCGGGTCGACCGGCGTTGTCACCGCTTTGGGCTTGGGCGTGTTGCGTGCGGCAAACACGATGATCGCGGCAATGATCGAGGTGGCCGCCAAGCCGTAGAGGCCACCCTGGATCGAGCCGGTGTGCTCTTCCAGCAGGCCGAACGTGGTTGGGGCGACGAACCCGCCGAGGTTGCCCACCGAGTTGATCAGGGCAATCACCCCGGCGGCGATGCGGGCGTCCAGGTAGGCCTGGGGAATCGGCCAGAACAGCGACGACGCCGACTTGAAGCCCAGGGCCGCGAAGCAGATGGCGACGAAGGCAAAGATCGGCCCGCCGGTGGTGGACATGAACATCCCCGCCGCGGCGATCAACAGGGCCGCAGCGACCCAGGCCTGCTGGAACTTCCATTTGGCCGACAGCGAGGCGAAGGCGTACATGCCGACGATCGACAGCAGCCACGGGATCGAGTTGAACAGCCCGACCTGAATGTCGCTCAGTTCGCCCATTTTCTTGATGATGCTCGGCAGCCAGAACGTGGCGGCATAGATCGTCAATTGGATGAAGAAGTAGATCAGGCAAAACAGGATGATCTGGCGGTCCTTGAGCAACTGGCCGATGGACAGCTTGATCGGCGAGGCGGCTTCCCGAGCGCGCTGTTCATCGTCGATGGCCTTGACCAGCACATCCTGCTCTTCACGGCTCAGCCATTTGGCGTCGTGGGGCTTGGAATCCAGCCAGAACCAGACGAAGACGCACAGGCAGACGGAAAACATCCCTTCGATGAAGTACATCCATTGCCAGCCGTGCATGCCCAGGCCATTGATTTGCAGCAGCAGCCCCGACAGCGGGCCGGAGATCAGCGAGGCAATGGCCGAACCGCTGAGGAAGATGGCGATGGCTTTGCCGCGCTCGACGCCGGGCAGCCAGCGAGTGAAGTAGTAGATGACCCCGGGGAAAAACCCGGCTTCGGCCACGCCCAGCAAGAAGCGCAGGATGTAGAAATGGGTTTCGTTCTGGATGAAGGCCATGCCCGCAGCCACCAGGCCCCAGGTGAGCATGATGCGGGTCAGCCAGATGCGTGCACCGATTCGTTGCAAGAGGATGTTGGACGGCACTTCGAACAGCGCATAGCCGATGAAGAACAGGCCGGCGCCAAAGCCATAGGCCGCCGCACCGATGCCCAGGTCGTGCTCCATGTGGGCACGCACGAAGCCGATGTTCACGCGGTCGATGTAGTTGACGATAAACATGATGACGAACAGCGGCAGGATATGGCGCTTGACCTTGGCGATGGCCGACAGCAGCACCGGATCCGCTCCGGCATTCGCCTTGGGGCTGGATGTGTTCACTGGTTTCTCTCCCACTCGTTATTTTTATGCGGGGCATCGTCTATGTGTCGATGTTGATAGACATCATACAACTTGATTTTTTTGGATGACAAGCAGTTTTTCAGCATGATTGGATTGGGTGGGAAAGGTTTTTATTGCGTGTTTGTTGGCTTTTGCCGAAGTCGTCGATTTTATTCAGGGTTTTTGAAGGTATCGGTAGCACTATCTAATGAGTGCGGATTTCAATGAAAATCGATTGATCTTGAGTGTTGTCATACAAGTTGAGGGTTCGCCGAGGAGATTTCCCGCGCCCGCTGGTGATACGATCAGCCAGCCTGTTTTCAAGGAACCCCGGCGATGCCGCAAGATACCGAAGCGCCCCTGCGCAAGCGCACCCACAACCTGGCCCATGACCTGGTGGCGAAGCTGAGCCAGAGCATCCTGCTGGGGCAGTTGAAACCGGGCGAGAAGTTGCCGTCGGAAGGTGCCATCGTGCAGGCCCATGGCGTCAGTCGTACGGTGGTCCGTGAGGCGATTTCCAAATTGCAGGCCTCGGGGCTGGTGGAGACTCGCCACGGCATCGGCACCTTTGTGCTGGCGCAAACTGGCGAGCAGGGGCTGCGGCTGAATGTCGACACCGCTGCGGGGGTGCGGGCGATGCTGGAACTGCGTCTGGGCCTGGAAACCCAGGCCGTCGCCTTGGCGGCCCAGCGTCGCAGCGAACACCAACTGCAGCAGATGCGCCAGGCGTTGGAGGATTACCAGCGGTTGTCCAGCAACAACGACAGCTGTGTCGAAGCTGACCGGCGTTTCCATCTGCTCATCGCCGAAGCCACGGACAACGCCTGTTTTGTCGAGATCATGCAGCACCTGGGCAGCGCGATGATTCCCAGGACCCGTGTGAACGTGGCCGAGCGCGGCCAGGCGGATCTGGGCAAGCTGGCGCAGTTTGCCAGCCTTGAGCACGAGGCGATCTTCAACGCCATCAAGCGCCAGGACCCGGACGCCGCCCGCGCCGCCATGTGGCTGCACCTGACCAACAGCCGTGACCGATTCGGCGCGGGAGCCTGACCCACCGCCTTCGCGAGCAGGCTCGCTCCCACAAAGGATCAGCGGTGCAGCGATACCTGAGCCCCCTCAAAACCACTGTGGGAGCGAGCCTGCTCGCGAAGGCGGCGGTACAGCCGACATCTCCCTCAACTGACCCACCACCATCGCGAGCAAGCTCGCTCCCACAAGGGATCAGCGGTGCAGCGATACCTGAGACCCCCTCAAAACCACTGTGGGAGCGAGCCTGCTCGCGAAGGCGGCGGTCCAGCCGACATCTCCCTCAACTGACCCACCACCATCGCGAGCAGGCTCGCTCCCACAAAGGATCAGCGG
>NZ_JBIXJT010000008.1:261175-341598 GCF_052871455.1 Pseudomonas sp. LARHCG127 | reverse complement strand
AGCATTGGAACCACCTGATCCCATCCCGAACTCAGCAGTGAAACGATGCATCGCCGATGGTAGTGTGGGGTTTCCCCATGTGAGAGTAGGTCATCGTCAAGATTAAATTCCGAAACCCCTATCTGCTGATGCAGGTAGGGGTTTTGTTTTGCCCGTCATAAAACGCTGCGAAAGCTCGTGATAAATTTGCACAGTTATTTTCGAGCTGGAGCACTAGAATAGCCCCACCTTAGCTGAGCCAGAGCTGTTTATGCCCGATCCGTCAGACACTGATAGGTTGTCAGATCTACCCCTGAGCGATCTGGTGGCGTGTCATGAGTGCGACCTGTTGATGCGCAAGCCCCAACTGGCCCATGGCGAAAAAGCCGAGTGCCCCCGCTGTGGTTATGAGCTGTATGCCCACAGACACAATGTAGTCGAACGCAGCCTTGCCTTGGTGATCGCTGCCTTGCTGTTATTTGTGCCGGCCAACTTCTTACCCATCATGCAACTCAATCTGCTCGGGCAGTCCTCCCTGGACACCGTTTGGAGCGGAGTAGTGGGTCTGTTCGATACCGGCATGCAAGGCGTCTCGGTCGTCGTGTTCCTGTGCAGCATGGGCATTCCACTGCTCAAGTTGCTTTGTCAGTTGGCGGTATTGCTGACCATTCGCTTGGATATTGGCCGTAGCTACGGTTTGTTGCTGTACCGCATTTATCACCATCTACGGGATTGGGGGATGCTCGAGGTTTACCTCATGGGCGTGTTGGTGGCCATCGTCAAGTTGGCAGACATGGCGGCCATCACCGTAGGCCTTGGTTTGGTGTGCTTCATCAGTTTGTTACTTGTTCAGGTCTGGCTGGAGGTGGTGATGTCACCGCATCAGATCTGGCAGGCGTTATCAGGAGAAGATGCCCATGCGGGCGATTGATGCCGGCATTCTGGTTTGTACGGAATGCCATGAGTTGAATCGGCAAGACGCCGAAACCGACAACCAAACCTGTACTCGCTGCGGCGCACGGGTCCATCCCCGTCGCCCGAACAGCTTGGTGCGGACCTGGGCGTTGTTGATCACTGCCGCGATTCTTTATATCCCGGCCAATATGCTGCCGATCATGACCATCAACTCATTGGGCCAAGGCGCTCCGAGCACCATCATGGCCGGTGTCATTGAGTTGGTTCAGCACGGCATGATCCCTATCGCCGCCGTGGTGTTCATCGCCAGTATCCTCGTGCCCACCTTCAAACTGGTGGGCATCGCCTTGTTACTGTTTTCCGTACAGCGGCACCAGCCCATGTCGGCGCGGCAACGCATCCTGATGTACCGTTTCATCGAGTTCATTGGGCGTTGGTCGATGCTGGATATTTTCGTGATCGCCATCCTGGTGGCGGTGGTGAATTTTGGACGACTCGCCAGTGTCGAAGCCGGTCTCGGTGCGATTGCTTTCGCCAGCGTAGTGATTTTGACAATGATTGCCGCAGTAACCTTCGATCCCCGACTGATTTGGGATAACACGGAGTCGGATAACGACCATGACTGATTTGCCTACCGCTAAAACCCGACCGGCTTCGAACTGGTCGGCCATCTGGGTCCTGCCGCTGATTGCGTTGATCATCGGCGGCTGGCTCGGCTGGCGGGCTTATAACGAGACCGGAATCGAAATCAATGTGCGCTTTGAGAGCGGTGAAGGGATTCAGGTCAACAAGACCGAGGTCGTCTACAAAGGTATGACGGTTGGCAAAGTCAAAGACCTCACGCTCGATGATGAAGGCAGCTCGAAGGGCGTTATCGCAACCATCGAGATGAACAAGGATGTCGGGCAGTACCTCAAGAGCGGAACACGTTTCTGGCTGGTCAAGCCGAGCGTGAGCCTGGCCGGGATCACTGGCCTGGAAACCCTGGTATCGGGCAACTACGTGGCGATCAGTCCGGGTGAAGGCGAGTCGACCCGTAAATTCAAAGCCTTGGTCGAAGAGCCGCCGCTGTCGGATTCCAAGCCGGGTTTGCACCTGACTGTGAAGGCTGAGCGCTTGGGGTCGCTGGACCGCGGCAGTCCGGTTTTCTACAAGCAGATCCAGGTTGGCCAGGTGAAAAGCTACCTGTTGTCCGAAGACCAGCGCACTGTTGAAATCAAGATCTTCATCGAGCCGACCTACGCCAGCCTGGTGCGTAAACACACGCGTTTCTGGAACGCCAGTGGCATCAGCATCGATGCCAACCTCTCGGGCGTCAAAGTGCGCAGTGAGTCCCTGGCCAGCATCGTGGCCGGAGGCATCGCCTTCGCCACGCCGGAAAGCCGCAAGGACAGTCCGCCGACGGATCCAAGCCTGCCCTTCCGCCTTTACGAAGACTTCGATGCAGCGGCAGCGGGCATTCGCGTGAAGGTCAAGCTCAGCGACTTCGAAGGCTTGCAGGCCGGTCGCACACCTGTGATGTACAAAGGCATTCAGGTCGGCAGTCTGAAGACCCTCAAGGTCGATCCGGATCTGGCCAGTGCCACGGCCGAACTGACCCTGGACCCGTTGGCCGAAGATTACCTGGTGACCGGCACGCAGTTCTGGGTCGTCAAGCCGTCGATCTCCCTGGCGGGTATCACCGGCCTGGAAGCCTTGGTCAAGGGCAACTACATTGCCGTGCGGCCGGGTGACAAGGGTGGCGCGCCGCAGCGCGAGTACGAAGCCCGGGCCAAGGCGCCACCGCTGGACTTGCGTTCACCG
This sequence comes from Pseudomonas sp. LARHCG127, assembly GCF_052871455.1. Taxonomy (NCBI): domain Bacteria; kingdom Pseudomonadati; phylum Pseudomonadota; class Gammaproteobacteria; order Pseudomonadales; family Pseudomonadaceae; genus Pseudomonas; species Pseudomonas sp. LARHCG127. The sequence goes on along the minus strand of NZ_JBIXJT010000008.1, from coordinate 338,901 downwards.
GGCCTGCATTTGGTCCTGCTGACCGAAAACCTCGGTTCCCTGGAAGTCGGCAGTCCGATTCTCTACAAGCAGGTCAAGGTCGGCTCGGTGCAGAGCTACCAGTTTTCTCGCAAAAAGAAGCAACTGATCATTGGTGTACACATCGAGAAGGAATATGAAGGGCTGGTCAACGGCTCGACACGGTTCTGGAACGCCAGTGGCATCACGCTCACGGGCGGTTTGACAGGGGGGATCCAGGTCAAGAGCGAGTCCTTGCAAAGCCTGATGGCCGGCGGGATTGCCTTCGAAACGCCGGAACCCAATGTGCCGCTGAAAAGACGCATTCCGCGTTTCCGGCTGTTTGCCGATCACGAAGCCGCACAACAGCGCGGCACCGTGGTGACGATCAAGGTCGACCGCGCCGATGGCTTGCGCAGTGGTACGCCGATCCGTTTCAAAGGGTTGGACGTCGGCAAGATCGAAGGTGTCGATCTCAGCGCCGACATGCAATCGGTGTTGCTCACTGCGCGTATCACCGAAGTGCCTGAGCGCATCGCCCGGGTCGGGTCCCAGTTCTGGGTGGTCAAGCCTGAGTTGGGGTTGATGAAGACCTCCAACCTGGAGACGCTGGTCACAGGCCAATACGTTGAAGTGCAGCCTTCGGTGAAAAACCTTGGGCCGCAGAAAAGCTTCGTGGCCCTGGCCAACCCGCCGGAAAGCGCGATACCCCAAGCCGGTCTCAGCCTGGTGCTGAGCGCGGCCCGCCGTGGTTCGTTGAAGATCGGCGTGCCGGTCACCTATCGGGAAATCACGGTGGGCAAGGTCACAGGTTATGAGCTCGGCCAGACGGCGGACCGGGTGCTGATCCATATCCTGATCGAGCCCAAGTATGCACCGCTGGTGCGCAGCGGCAGCCGCTTCTGGAATAGCAGTGGCTTCGGTCTGGACTTCGGTCTGTTCAAGGGCGCGACGGTGCGAACCGAGTCCCTTGAAACCTTGATCCAGGGCGGCATTGCGTTCGCAACGCCGGATGGTGAGCGGATGGGCAACCCGGCGCGACCGGAGCAAACCTTCCCGTTGTTCGACAAGTTTGAAGATGAATGGCTGACCTGGGCACCGAAGATCAGTCTTGGCAAGTAAGCTATTTGAATGTGATACCTGTGGCGAGGGAGCTTGCTCCCGCTGGGCTCTGTAGGAGCTGGCGAAGGCTCGGGCCGCGTTCGGACGATCTTTTGATCTTGATCTTTCGCTCTGGACTCAATGGCAGTGGAAAGATCGCAGCCTCGTTGCACTCGACAGCTCCTACGGACTCAAAACCAGCGCAATAAAAAAGGCCGCGATCCAATGGATCGCGGCCTTTTTCACATCCTGAGATTCACATCACACCGAATCCAGCTCCGGCTCATCGGCCTGGACATTCACCGTGGCCTTCACCGCATCGTGACGACGGATGTATTTCCAGTCCGCTTCGTCGATGTAAATGCCGTTCGGGCCGCTGCCGCCTTCCAGGTCGATGGCGACACTGGCGCAGACTTGCGGCTTCACACTGGCGAGGATCGGCACGAAGCCCAGTTGCAGACTGGTTTCCAGCAGTGCGGCCTGGTTTTTCTCGTCGATGTCCGCCGCTTCGTCCAGGTAGTACGGCAGGCGCACGCGACCGGCCTGTTCGCGGTCCATCAGGTGCAGCAACAAGTACATGTTGGTCAGCGCCTTGATGGTCATGGTGGTGCCGTTGGACGCCGCACCGTCGATGTCGGTGTGAATCACCGGCTGGCCGTTGACCTTGGTGATCTCGAACGCCAGTTCGAACAGGTCCTTGAGGCCGAGCTGGTTGTGGTTCGCCGCCACCAGCCGCGCCAGGTATTCCTTGGCTTCTTCGTTCTTGTTGTCCTGCTCGGCGCTCTGGCTGAGATCGAACACCGACAGCGTCTCGCCTTCTTCGTACTGGCCGGCGCTGTGGATGATCTGGTCGATGTGCTTGAGCGCTTCCTTGTTCGGCGCCAGGACGATACGGAAGCTCTGCAGGTTGGACACCTGGCGCTTGTTGATCTCGCGGTTGAACAGCGCCAGTTGATGCTCGAGGCTGTCGTAGTCGCTGCGGATGTTGCGCAAGGTCCGGGCGATATCGGTCACGGCAGCACGACGCGCCTTGCCCAGGGTCAGGGCCTCGTCGGTGCGGTGGGCGTAGGCGTTGATCAGCAGCTGCAGGCGCCGTTCCATGTCGTCTTCGCTGTCGAACTTGGCCACGCCCTTGAGGCGCACTTGGGCATACAGCGCTTCGATCTGGCCGTCGACCCGCAGCAGTCCTTGCCAGCTGTCCTGGTAATCGTTGAGCAGCGGCAGCAGGTTGTCCATGGAGTCATCGACTGGGTCCATGAACGGCGTGCCGAACGGCAGGTCCGCCGGCAGCAATTGGCGACGGCGCAGGGCGTCGTCGAGGGTGCGCTGCTTGGCTTCCATGTCGGCGATCTGCCGGCCCACCAGTTGCAACTTGGCGGACAGCTGCTGGACGCGTTCGGTGAACGCATCGCTGGAGCGCTTGAGTTCGTCCTGGGCGGCTTCCATCTGCGCCAGTTGCTCGAGTTTCTCGCCTTCCTCTGCGCTCAAGGTCTGGGTGCGACGGAAATCTTCCAGGGCTTTCTGTGCGTCCAGGACCTGCTGGTACAGCGCCTCGGTCTGGGTCTTGCTCGCGGCGCGGTCGGCGGCCACGGCTTGCTGGGTCTTGAGCTGCTTGAGCTCTTTTTCCAAGCGTTCTTTCTGGTCCCGCAGTGCGGCACGGTCGGCCAGGGCTTGCAGGGCCGGCGGCTCGATGTGGGACAGGTCGATGGACAGGCCCGGCACTTCGAAACGCTCGCCCTTGAAGCCGTCGAGGATCAGCTCCATGGATTTGACCCACTCGCCGTTCTCGTCCAGCGCGATGCCGTGCTCGCCCAGCGGCAGGCTGAACAGGGCGCTGTTGAACAAGCGCATCAGGCGTTCCACGTCCTGCTGGGAGAACTCTTCCCGCAGGCGGGCATAGCTGTTGTTGTCGGCGTGATCGAGTTGCTGCTTGACCGACTTCAGGCGCTTTTCCAGGTCGCGCAGACGTTCTTCCAAGTCTTCGGCGCTGAACTGCCGGGACTGGGCCAGGGCGCCGGCCAGTTCGTCGTGGGCGTCCTTGGCGGCGAGCAGTTGTTGCTCCAGGACCTTGACGTCATCCACCAGGGCAAAGCGATTCTTGAGCACCGACAGCTCGCCGATCCAGCGCTGGATACCGCTGATTTCCCGTTCCAGGCGCATCAGTTCCTGGGTGCCGCCGCGCTGGTCGTTCTGCAGCGAATCCTGCTCGTTGCGGTAGTGTTCGGCCTGGATGGTCAGCTCTTCCTTGCGCGCGCTGGCGTAGTCCGACCAGGTGCCCAGCAGCGAGTCGAGCAACGGCGAGAGGCGATGCAATTTGCCGCGCAGGATGTCGCGCTGCTTCACGCCATTGGCCAGGGCTTCCACCAGCGGACCGGCTGCCACCAGGGAGTTGTAGTCCTGCTCCATGCGTCGTACATCGCGGAAGGCTTCTTCGCACGCGGCGATGTAGTCCACGCTGCCGGAGCGCAGGCTGTGTTCGAACGCATCGAGGAACAGTTGCTTGAGCTTGGCTGCGGTGATTTCGCGCATGTGCAGCAGGTTGATAAACAGCGCGCGGAAGGTCTTGAGGCTTTGCTCGCTGGTGGAGCGCAGCGGGATCAGCGTCAGGTCCAGCGGGATCGAGGTGTGACCACCCACCAGCAGGCGGCGCAGTTCATCCGGCTTGAGTTCGTAGGCTTTCAGGCCTTCGCGCTCCAGGTTGGTGAACAGCTCTTTCTGGCGCAGGCAGGTGTCATTTTTCTGATAGTGGGCCAGGTCCAGTTTGCCGGCATAGGCAAAGAACTGGTGGCCGAAACCACCGCCAGGGCCGCGACCGACCACGCCAATCACGTGTGGGCCGTGGGGCAGGGCGACTTCAACCAGGATGTAGCTGGTGTCCGAGGCAAAGTAGAAACGCCGGGATTGTTCCAGGCTGTACTTGCCGAAGCTCATGTCCGACATGCGCGCCAGGATCGGGAACTGCAAGGCGTTGATCGAGGCGGATTTACCCAGGTTGTTCGCGCCATACACCGACAGCGGTTCTTCCAGGGGGAACAAGCCCAGGCTGTAGCCGGCGGTGTTCAAAAGGGCGAAGCGGCGGATGCCGTAGCGTTCCTTGCTCATGCGTCGGTCTCCTGTTCTTCGGCAATGGCGCGGGCCAGTGCGTCTTCTTCGCTTTCGCCTTCGAATTCGCTGAGGTCCAGCGGATCATCGGTCTGCAGCAGTTTTTCGTCGCTGTCTTCATCGATCAATACCGGTGCCGGTAGCGGCAGCACGCTGTGCAGGCTGGCGGCGAGGTCGCGGTCCTGCTGGACGGACAGGCAGACGTCGAGGAAGCGATGCATCGGCGGCAGGAAGCGGTACACGCCGTTTTCTTCGCTGGCAAAACCCAGTTGGGTCATGCGGCGCATGATTTTTTCTTCCAGCTCTTCCTGGGTCTGTACTTCGGCCTGGATGAACAGGTCGCGGTATTTCTCCAGCAATGAAGGCAGCTCATCGCGGCCCAGGCTGCCGCCGTCGAGCACGGCGATGGGGTCGCGGCCCTGGTCGGCCAGGTGCTCGACCAGGATGAAGGTGAACAGGGCCAGGCGCTGGGCGGTCTTGTTCACCGCGGCGGCGGCCAGGTCCGGCACGAAGTAGTAGAAGCCACGGGTGTCGCAGACCAGTTCGAAGCCCAGGGCCTTGAACAGCGTGCGGTACTGGTCCTGGAAGTTCGACAACTGCGCGTACAGTTCCGGGTCGCGGCGGCTGACGTGGTAACCCTTGAACAGCTCGCGGAAGATCGGCGCCAGCTGGGACAGTTCGGATAGATCAAGATGCATGGGGGATGCTCGCAGAATCCTCGGCGGCGGTGTCGCCGGCCGAGAGCAGGGCGAAGGAGCGCAGGCTGACCTGATGCTCGTGAGTGTGGTATTCGCGGCGTTCCAGACGCTCGCGCTTGAAACGTTTTTCCCGCGACAGGCGCGAGAACCAGTACAGCAATTCGTCGGTGGCGCCGTCCGGCTCTTGCTCCAGCAGCCAGGTCATCAAGTCCGGCATCGGCAGGGCGTCTTCGCAGCGCTCGACCATCTCGCGCACGGTGCGCGGCGCACGTGGTGCTTCGCCGCCCTTGTGGGTCTTGTGGGACTTGGGGAAACGCGCCGGTTTCGGTTCGAAGCGGGCCAGGGCATAGACGTAGGCTTCAACCTGGCTGGCGCTGCCCAGGAAGGTGCTTTGCGGCCGGGTGAACAGCGGCATGGCCGCTTGCGGCACAGCGTCAATGCCTTTGCGGCGAATGGCCGCCAGGGCCAGCGCCGCGCCACGGGTCACGGCGTTATGGCGGCGGGCCTCTTCGCGCAACGGCAAAAGCAGTTCCCGGGCGTGGCGCAGGGTCAGCTGGGCGCTGGTCTGCATCTCCAGGATGCGCGCGTGGGTGCGCAGCAGCATGTCGTCGTCCACCAGGTGGCCGAGGCGCTGCTGTTCGGTGAGCATGCGCAACAGCACGTTCTCGACCTTGCGCACGCCTTGCTCGAACGCGCCATCAGCGTTCACCAACTGGATCATCGGCTCGACGTATTCGTCCCAGGTCGCCAGCACTTCGGCATAGCGCTGGCGCAGCGGGATCTGCCGGTCACTGGTCTTGGCCCGTTCGGCGACGGCCACCAGCGCCTGTTCGTCGTTGGCCAGTTTCTTCAGGACGTCGCGCACGCGCATGTCCAGCAGGCGCAACTGGCGGGCCAGGTCGTTGCCGTCGCGCACATCGAAGGCATCCTGGATGTAGCCGGCCAGGCGTTCGAGGTGACGCAGGTAGGCTTCGATCTCCAGGCACAGGCCCAGGCGGTGCTCGCGGCGCAGGTAGGCGAGGAAGTCATGGATCTGGGCGTTGAGCTCGAAGCGGTTCGGGCTTTTCGCCACCGGTACGAGGATGTCCAGGCGGATCCACACGTCCAGCAGGTTGGTGATGTCCTGGGGCGTGCTGTCCAGTTGTTGGGCGGCCAGCTGTGAACGCAATTCGTTGAGGCTCAGGGTGCCCTGGTCGAAGTGCTCGCACAAAGGTTCCAGCAATGCCCAGTGTTCGGCGAGGGCGCGCAAGACGCGCTTGGGTTCGATCATCGCAATGGCCGTCGGGTTGGCAATTAAAAGCGGCGATTGTACTGCATCGGGCCGGTTGCGATTCACCCCTTGGACGGACTGTCGCTCCCTATTGATCGATAATTGACTCACAGGGCAGCGATCCGCGTCGAAGGGCGGTAGAATCGCTTCCACTTTCAGTTATCCACAAGTGGCCGACCCTTGCTTATCGAGTCCCGTCGCCGCGCCTATCTGACCGCCATGCAGGTGGTCAACTGGCTGCCGCGTACCGAATTGCCGTTCGCCGCCCCGTCGCGGCCCGAGCTGTTGGAAACGCCCGAGCCCGAGTACGTCGCGCCGGTCGTGACGGCGCCTGTGGCCAAGACGGTCGCCGAGGCGCCAGCCGCCGCACCCGAGCGGCCCAAGATCGAAGTGCCGCGCCCGAGCCTGGCCTCGACCCGCACCAATGCCAAACCGGTGGAAGAGGTGGTCGAGGCGCCGCCCAAGGCCCCCTATGTCGCCCCGCCGCGTTTCGCCCTGCAACTGCTGCGGGCCGGGCGTTGCCTGCTGTTGGTGGAGTTGCCCACGGGCGAGCCGTTTCAAAGTCGCGATCCGGCCTACCTGCTGCTCAAGGACATGCTGCGCGCCGCCGGTCTGCCGGACAGCCCGCAGATCATTGGCGAACCGGTGCGTTGGCCGCTGTTGTCGCGAGGCACCATGGACCAGGGGCCGGAAGCGGCGCGGGATTTCGTCCAAGGCTTCGTTTCGGCGCGGCTCGAAGACGAGCCCTGCGTGTGCCTGTGGCTGATCGGCCTGCCGGCGGTGAAGTTTGCCGGCGAGGCGGATGCCGAGGCGTTCAATCGCGAACTGCAGGTCGAAGGCCTGGGCTCGGCCTGGGCGTTGCCCGGGCTGGAATTGTTAATGGAAACGCCACAGCGCAAGGCTGATGTCTGGCAAGCCATGCGCCGGCTGATGGCGCGCTGGAAAGAATCGAATGAGTGACGCTGTATCGTTCCGCCCGATGACCGAGGCGGACCTCGACGCTGTACTGAAAATCGAATACGCGGCCTACAGCCACCCCTGGACCCGCGGGATATTTCTCGACGGACTGGGCAAATACCAGATATGGCTGATGTTCGAAGGCCAGCAGCAAGTGGGCCATGGGGTGGTGCAGATCATCCTGGACGAGGCGCACCTGCTCAACATCACCGTCAAGCCGGAAAACCAGGGCCGTGGCCTGGGCTTGTGCCTGCTGGAACACCTGATGTCGATCGCCTACAAGGCCGAGGCCCGGGAATGTTTCCTGGAAGTGCGCGACAGCAATCGCACGGCGTTCCGGCTGTATGAGCGCTATGGCTTCAACGAAGTGGGCCGGCGCCGGGATTACTACCCGGCAGTGGGTGGGCGCGAGGATGCGGTGGTCATGGCATGTACCTTGGTGGACTGAACGGCCACGACCCCTTGTGGGAGCGAGCTTGCTCGCGATGGCTTCGGCTTCGGCACATCCGACATTGATGCAAACTGATCCACCGCCATCGCGAGCAAGCTCGCTCCCACAGGGGCTCGGCGGTGTGCATCAAATTTGCGATCAAACCCAAATCCATGTGGGAGCGAGCTTGCTCGCGAAGACGGCGGCACATTCGACATTGATGCAAGCTGATCCACCGCTATCGCGAGCGGGCTCGCTCCCACAGGGCGGGTCAGCGCTTGCCATCCAATGGATCGATATCGGCCATTTCCGCTTCATCCAGCCCATCGCCTCCGCCAATATCATTTTCATGCACGACGCTCAGGTCCCAATCCGCCTGCTCGTCGTCGCCGGCCTCGGAGGCGTCCCGGGCGCCGTCTTCGCGGATGAGGGTTTCCGGGCTCATGTCGTCATCGGTGGATTGATGGTCATCCGTCGAGGCGCCGGTCATGCCCGCTTCACGCACGCGCTCACGCGGCATCAGCTGTTCGCGTTCGCCTTGTGGCAATTCGTCGCCGATTTTCGCGCTGGGCTGTTCGTCGTCGAACTCCAACTCATGCATCGAGCCCATGCGATCCTCGTTGTCGTCGATGGGTTCCGGTTGCGTCGCATCGAAGGGGCGTCGTGAATCATTCATGGCAATTCCTCATACTGTGGGCCTTACTGGTGTCGACCGGCAGCGCAGCCAGGAATTCCAATGCATCACCGACGTGACCCCGACCGGCGGTCGTCTGTCACAGTTGCGCACTCTCTATCGAGGCTAGACAGCATGAACGAATTACAAGATCTGATTGATAACAACGCGCGTTGGGCCGATGCGATCAAGCAGGAGGATCCTGACTTTTTCGCCAAGCTGGCTCGTCAGCAAACCCCGGAGTATCTGTGGATCGGCTGTTCCGATGCGCGGGTGCCCGCCAACGAGATCGTTGGCATGCTGCCGGGTGATCTGTTCGTGCACCGCAACGTGGCCAACGTGGTGCTGCACACCGACCTCAACTGCCTGTCGGTGATCCAGTACGCCGTGGACGTGCTCAAGGTCAAACACATCCTGGTCACCGGCCATTACGGCTGTGGCGGTGTGCGCGCCTCGATGCAGGACCGGCAATTGGGCCTGATCGACGGCTGGCTGCGCTCGATTCGCGACCTGTACTACGAGCATCGCGAGGCGTTGGGCCAGTTGCCGACCGAAGAGGAACGTGTGGATCGCCTGTGCGAACTCAACGTGATCCAGCAGGTCGCCAATGTCGGCCATACCAGCATCGTGCAGAACGCCTGGCACCGTGGGCAGAAACTGTCGATTCATGGCTGCATCTACGGCATCAAGGACGGACGCTGGAAGAGCCTGGACACCACGATCAGCGGTTTCGAGCAATTGCCGCCGCAGTATCGGCTGCGCCCGGTTGGCGCGCCCTGACTTAGGCTTGTCAGTCGCACTGACATTGACGACGCCAGTGCCGTGGAAATGTGGTGGTTGAAAGACGCTCTTGATAGCTTCGCCCAAGTCGGGGGCGACATCTACTGTCGACTCTGACAGGAGCCAAAGGCGCTTTCCCGCGTTAGCGCAGGCTTACGCGGGAAAGCGCCTCAAGGTTTACACCGCCTCGGCAGGCAGCGGCATGGGCTCCTTCAATTGTGGAAGTTGCGACTTGATCGCCGGTGTTTCGCATTTCTTCGCCGCGTCTGCCTCGCTCAGTTTACGCACCGAGGTGTAGAACAACTCGCAGGTCTTTTCCTTTTCCGTGACCTGCCAGGTCTGCGTGCACTGGTTCAGCAGGGTGCTTGGGTCGGTGCCCGGCTTGCTGCCCATGCCGGCCTGCCAGCAGGCAGCACTCAAGTCCTGGCCCATGACTTTCAAGCCGGCGGCATCCGCCTTGGCTTCGTCACCGTCGTAGTTTTCCTTGTCAGCGGCGTACCAGATATAGCTCGGGTGGTTGGAACCCAGGACCGGCACCTTGACCCCCGCCGTCGGCGTGATGGTTGCCAGGCCGAGCACGCCTATGGTCTGGCCGTACTGGGTCTTGATCCAGTTCCGAACGGGCGCTCCGAAGGCCACCATCGGCAATGCGGCGCCGCTGGCGGTTTGGGTAACCTCTTTGACCATGGTGGTCTGGTAATCGTTGAAGTAGCTGTAGAGCCCCTCCAAGGTGCTGCCAGCATTGGACGGCGCCGCGATGGGCGCGATGTCGATGATGGTCTGGTAGGCGGGTGTGTTTGGCGCGGCGATGCCGTTGACGGTGAGCAGCGTGGCCCAGCGGTCGGTGGTGGCCGATTCCAAGTAATCCTGGGCCTGGGTCAGGGAGTAATCCGGCGGGAAGTGCAGTAACTCGACGCTCTTGCGGTTCTCCAAGGCCATGCCCAGCGGCAGGAACAGGTACCAGTTGTAGGACCATTTCTTGTCGTTGTTGAGTTTGGTTGCGCCGTTGTACGCCAGGTCCCCAGCGTCGAGTAGGGCCTTCAGCGGTTGGCCATAGCTTTTCGGCACGCCGCTGATGTTGGCGTAGACGGTGCCGTTATCGCTTTTGACGCTGACCTTGGCCGCGTCGTAGCCGTCGCGCTGGACACTTTGCGTCAGGTAATGCTCGACGGTCTGTTCCAGCGTCCAGTCGCGAAAACAAATGACGTTGCAGTTGTTGGGATAAGCGAAGAGACGGGTGACGCGTTCGGTGCTGCCAAGATTTACGTCGATGTCGGCGGCGTGGGCGGCGGCGCTCAGGGTGAGGGCGGCAAGGGGAAGTACAGCGAGTTTGAACATGCTCAGATCCTTTTCAGCGTGGGGGCCCCAGGAAAACAGGGTGTATCCATACTGAAACAGACCGAGCCGAAGAAGAAGTGGGCCGATGGAAATATCGGCCCTGTTTTGTGGCTTTATGGCATCACTGGCGGCAAATACGTCAATGTCGTCCCGAGCGCCCACAGCAGCGCCAGTACCAACGGCGTGTGCACCAGCAACTGTACAAAGGAAAACCCGATCAAGTCCCTGGCCTTCAGCCCCAACACCCCCAGCAACGGCAGCATGTAGAACGGGTTGATGAGGTTCGGCAGCGCTTCGGCGGCGTTATAGATCTGCACCGCCCAACCGAGGTGATAGTTCAGGTCGTTAGCCACTTGCATGACGTAGGGCGCCTCGATGATCCACTTGCCGCCACCGGAAGGAATGAAAAAGCCCAGCACCGCCGAATAGACGCCCATCAGCAAAGCGTACGTGTCATGGGAGGCGATCTGGACGAAAAAGGTCGAGATGTGGTGAGCCAGGGTCTGGGCATCGCTGCCTTTGACCGTGGTCAGCAGCGCGGCGATCGAGCCGTACAACGGGAACTGGATCAACACGCCCGTGGTGGTCGGCACCGCGCGGGCCACGGCGTCGAGAAAGCTGCGCGGCCGCCAGTGCAGCAAGGCGCCGAGCATGATGAACAGGAAGTTATAGGTGTTGAGCCCGGAAATGGCGCTGATCGCAGGCTTGGTCGAAAATTCATGGAACAGCCAGCCGGCGGCCAGTAGCACCAGGGCGATGGTCAGCAGTGGGCTGTGCTCCAGCCATTCTCCCGGGCGGGTACGGGGCTGCAATGCCGGCATGCTGAAACTCGGATCGATTCCACACGCGGCGGCATCACGGGCGCTGTTGGGGCCGGGAGCGGTGGCGTAGGCGACAATCAGCGAGATCACGATCAGCGCCAGCAGCATCACGCCGGACTGCCAGAGAAAAATGGTCTGGGTGAAAGGAATGACGCCGGTAATCGACAGGATCGAGGATGGCAGGCTGGCCGGGTTGGCCTGTAATTGCGCCGCCGACGAAGACAGCCCCAGGGCCCATACCGCGCCGAGGCCCAGGTAAGCGGCGGCGCCGGCGGCGCGGTAATCCATCTTCAGGTCGGTGCGCCGGGCGAGGGCGCGCACCAGCAAACCGCCAAATACCAATGACAGGCCCCAATTGAGCAACGACGCGACCATGGAAATCAGGGCCACCCACGCCACCGCAGAGCGACCGTTGGTCGGAATGCGCGCCAGGCGATCGATCAATTTGACGGCCGGCGGCGAGCTGGCCACCACGTAACCGCCAATCACCACGAAGGCCATTTGCATGGTGAACGGGATCAGGCTCCAGAAGCCGTCGCCGAACGCCATGGCCGCTGCCGTGGGCGTGGCACCGATGAATTGCGTCGCCACGGCGACCACCAGCACCGCCAGCGCGGCGAAGACCCAGGAGTCGGGAAACCAGCGCTCGGCGAAACTGGAACAGCGCAAGGCGAAGCGGGCGGAACGGCTGTCTTCGATGTCAGTGGTCACGGCAATTACCTCGTTTTTATGATTATGAATATTCAAGGCTGCTTCGAAAGCCAGGCGCAACAGTAGAACAATCCAGTGACCGTGGGAGGCTGATCGGGTTCGGCGGGCGACGGTATATTTTCAGTACCGGCTCGCGGCGCTCTTTAGAAAAAAAACGCCGGGCCGATGGCAAGGGAACAGCCTATTCAATTCTTCTGCTGTCGGAGCTGCCCATGTTCAACCACCGCCTGAAGCAGGAGCTACTGGCTCTTCGCCAAGAACTGTCCAGCCTTGTGCAAGTCAAGGAAAGCCTGGATCGCGAAATGCTTGGCCTCACCCTGGATGCCGACGGACGGATTCAATCGGTCAATCAGAATTTCCTCGACGAGATGCGCTACAAGAGCCAGGACCTGATCGGCCGGGCTGTGGATGAGCTGGTTCCCGCGTATCTGAGATCCAATGAATTCCAGGTTCGCTTCAAGTCGGCGCTGACCCGTGGCGAGCACTTTTCCGGTGCCGTGCGCTTGCTGCGGGGCAACGGCCAGGAAGCCTGGCTGCGTTCGATCCTCCAGCCCGTACGGAATGCTGACGGGCGGATCCGCTATTTTTCGATGTACTCCAATGACCTGACCCGCACCATCGAAGCGTCCCGGGAACACGAGAACCTCATCGGCGCGTTGGTGCGTTCAACGGCAGTGATTGAGTTCGATCTGGGCGGGCACGTGCTGACGGCCAATGATCGCTTCCTCAATGCCATGGGTTACAGCCTCGCGCAGATCAAGGGCAAGCACCACCGCACGTTTTGTGAGCCTGAGGAATACAACAGCGCGGGCTATCAGCATTTCTGGAAACGCTTGAACAGTGGGGAATTCGTGGCCGGGCGCTTCAAGCGCATTGATAGCAGCGGTCGTGAAGTATGGTTGGAGGCGTCCTATAACCCGGTGGTCGATGCCAACGACCGACTGTATAAAGTCGTGAAGTTCGCGACCAACATCACCGACCAGGTCAACCAGGAAAAAGCCGTCGCCGAGGCGGCCAACATTGCCTACAGCACCTCGCTGCAGACCGACAACAGCGCCCAGCGCGGCACGACGGTGGTGACCCAGGCCGTGGACGTGATGCGCGACTTGGCCCGGCACATGCAAACCGCCGGTCAAGGCATCGAGGCGTTGAACGAGCAATCCCTGGTGATCGGCACCATCGTCAAGACCATCAGCGGCATCGCCGAACAGACCAACCTGCTGGCGCTCAACGCCGCGATCGAAGCGGCCCGGGCCGGCGAGCAGGGCCGGGGCTTTGCGGTGGTGGCCGATGAGGTGCGCCAATTGGCATCGCGTACCAGCCAGGCCACCGATGAAATCGTCGGCGTGGTTCGCCAGAACCAGGACATGGCCCGCAACGCCGTAGCGCTGATGACCGACGGCCAGCACCAGGCCGAACACGGACTGGCCTTGGCCGCCGAGGCGGGGACGGTGATCGTTGAGATCCAGGACGGGGCGAAAAAAGTGGTCGATGCGGTGAGCCAGTTCGCTAATCAGCTTTCCACGTAAGGTCTGTTATTATCGTTTTTTACATATTAATTATTGTTTTGAGATAATTTGTTGGTTATGTTCTGGGCTCCTTTATTCTATTGGAGCCTCACATGCACTCGAATCGTCTTGCCTTGTATAGCCAGCGGATGGCAGCCATCACCCTTGTTTTCATGGTCGCGATGATGGCCGTCAACGCTGTGGCCTGGCTGTATCCTGAGGCGACCTCGCGATACGGCCTGGGGTTTGCCCTGACCGAGCGGCAGCTGTCGAGTCTGCCTGAAGAGGCGCTGCGGTTGACGGGGTGGCAATGCCTGGGTGGAGCACTGTTGACGAGCATTCCCTTGCTGGCCCTGGCGGTCGGGCTTACCAACTTGCGCAGGCTCTTCAAGCACTACGCCCAAGGGCAGTACTTTTCCAGCGCCGCGGCGGTTTACCTGGGAAATGCGGGGCGCGCGGTGGCGGTGTGGGTGCTGCTGGACTTCATCTGCGAGCCGTTCCTCAGCCTGCTGGTGACGATCAATGCGCCGGTCGGCCAGCGATTGCTCAGCTTCAGTATTACCGCGCCATCTTTCGTCGCTTTATTTCTCGCCGCCTGCATTGCGATCATTGCCCGGATACTGTCCCAGGCCAGTGAAGTCGATTCAGAAAACAGAACTTTCGTTTGAGATCGTCATGCCCATAGTTATTCAACTTGATGTGATGCTGGCCATGCGCAAGGTCAAATCCAAGGACCTTGCGGCTGCAATCGGCATTACCGAGGCCAACCTTTCCTTGTTGAAACAAGGAAAGGTCAAGGGTATCCGCCTGGCAACGCTCGAAGCCATTTGCAGCTACCTGCAATGCCAGCCCGCAGATCTACTGATCTATCAACCGCAGAGCGAATTGGATCAGTCGCCCAGTGCCTGACCTTCGCGTCTTGGGTCCGCACCGCCGGCCAGTGAGGTTTTCCCCTGAGCATCACGCACCCGGACAATAGCCTGGGTGCCGCTGTTCATGTCGATTTCGCTCACCGTGTGGCCCTTGTCTTTCAGCGCCTGGACCAGCGTCGGGCTGAACTGTCCTTTCTCCAGTTCGGTGGGGCCATTGCGGCTGCCGAAGTTGGGAAGGTTGATGGCGGTCTGCGGATCCAGGTTCCAGTCCAGCAGGCCAATCACTGACTTGGCGACGTATTCGATGATCTGCGAGCCGCCGGGGGAGCCGACAGCGGCCAGCAGTCTACCCTGATGGTCGAAGACCAGTGTCGGCGCCATGGATGAGCGTGGGCGTTTGCCGGGTTCGACGCGGTTGGCGACTTTTTGCCCGTTTTCTTCAGGGATGAACGAGAAATCAGTCATCTGGTTGTTGAGCATGAAACCCTGGACCATCAGGTGCGAGCCGAACGCCGATTCCACCGTCGTGGTCATGGACACCGCACCACCCTGGTCATCCACCGCCACCACTTGCGAGGTGGAAATACGCAGCGGTGAACGGTCCGGGGCGTAGGCTACCTGGATGCCCGGTGGTGTGCCGGGCTTGGCGACACCCATGCTACGAGGGCCGATCAGGCTGGCTCGGCTGGCCAGGTAACCTTGATTTACCAGTCCGTTGAGCGGCACGGCTACAAAATTCGGGTCGGCGATGTATTGGGCGCGGTCGGCGTAGGCCAGGCGCTCGGCTTCGGCGATCAGGTGCACCGCTTCGGGAGAGGGTTCAATGCCGGCGGGTTTATCGGTCTTGAGGGGTTTCAAGGGGGCGAGGGCCGCATTGCTGTCGCGCTGTTCCAGGGCCTGCAACGTCCCGAGGATCTGTGCCACGGCAACCCCGCCCGAAGACGGTGGTGGCATGCCGCAGATTTGCCAGCGCTTGTAGTCGGTGCACAACGCGGGCCGCTCCCGTGCGGTGTAGCCCTGGAGGTCGCTCAGCGAAAGGCTGCCGGGGTTGGCGTGACCCTGCACCTTGGCGACGATCTCCTCGGCAACCGGCCCTTTGTACAACGCATCGGGACCTTCGTTGGCGATGCGCTTGAGCACCCCTGCCAATGCCGGGTTTTTCAGGATGGTGCCAACTGCCTTCGGACTGCCATCGGCATTGAGAAAGTATGCCGCCATGTCCGGCGAGCCCGGCAAAGACGGGTCGGTCGCGATCAATGAATGCAGCCTGGGCGAAATCGCAAAACCTTGTTCGGCCAACGCAATGGCTGGTTCGAACAACGTCGCCCATTTCAGGCGCCCGTGTTTACGGTGGGCCAGTTCCAGTCCACGCAACACCCCGGGAGTGCCTACGGAGCGGCCGCCAATTTGGGCGGCGGTAAACGGCATGGGTTTGCCGTCGGCTTGCAGGAAAAGTCTTTCGGTGGCGCCGGCCGGTGCCGTTTCGCGACCGTCGTAGGTGCGCACAGCCTTGCCATCCCACAGAACGATGAACGCGCCGCCGCCAATGCCCGACGATTGCGGCTCCACCAGGGTCAGCACCGCTTGCATCGCAATCGCCGCGTCGATGGCCGAGCCGCCGCGCCGCAACATCTCCCGCCCGGCTTCGGCCGCCAGCGGGTTGGCCGCGGCCGCCATGTGCTTGTCGGCGTAACGCGTCTGCACGTCGGTGCGGTAGCCGGACGTGATCTCCGGCGGGGCGGGCAGTGCTGGTGTGGCGGTGGAGGAGGGCGGGGCCTTGCAGGCGCCAAGCGTTAACGCGACAGCCAGCAACGAAACGGCTGACAGGCGATGAAGGTTCGGTTTCAGATCTGTGAGCACGTGTCGCTCCATCCGTGGGCTTGGGATATAGGATCGACTGTAGCGATGCGAGGCGTGTGGCGCAAATCGACACGAGACTGAGCAAAGCCCTGTCTGTCCCTGATCGCAGGGGCATAAACAATTTCTGAGAGAGCGGTTTTTTTCAAGGCATAAAAAAACGGCTTATCTTTCGATAAGCCGTTTTTAGTACTTGGTGGCTACACAGGGACTTGAACCCCGGACCCCAGCATTATGAATGCTATGCTCTAACCAACTGAGCTATGTAGCCAAGTGGCGCGCATTATTCGCCGGTAACGACGATGTGTCAAGCGTAAATCTGAAATATTTCTCTGCGCTTTCAACCGCTTAACCATCCTCACTGCAAATCCCCGTCAGCCGAGCTGAAATCTCCCTGTGTTGGCACTCAAGGCCTGGCTTCCCTGGCTCAAGGTATCGGCCGCCACGTTCACGGCCCGTGCGCCTTCGAGCAAGCGCATGGCCGCCTGGTCGACCTGTTGGATGTTGCCGCTGACTTCGTCGGCGGTGCTGGCTTGTTCATCCACGGCAGTGGCGATTTGCGCCAGGGTGTCGGTGACGCTTTGCACGGCGCTGGCAATTTCGCCCAATCGCTCGCCGAGGCCAGTGACGGCTTGGGCGTCGGTCTGGGCTTGGCCGCAGGCGGCTTCCATCAGGCTGACGGCTTCGTTGACCGTGGCGCGCAGGCTGTCGACGGTGCCGGCA
The DNA here is from genome assembly GCF_052871455.1 of Pseudomonas sp. LARHCG127. Taxonomy (NCBI): domain Bacteria; kingdom Pseudomonadati; phylum Pseudomonadota; class Gammaproteobacteria; order Pseudomonadales; family Pseudomonadaceae; genus Pseudomonas; species Pseudomonas sp. LARHCG127. Next base: position 322,063 of record NZ_JBIXJT010000008.1, on the reverse strand, counting down.
ATCTGTTGCGTGGAGGACTGGGTGCGTTGCGACAGGCTGCGCACTTCATCGGCGACCACCGCGAAACCGCGGCCTTGTTCGCCGGCGCGAGCCGCTTCGATAGCGGCATTGAGGGCCAGGAGATTGGTCTGCTCGGCGACGCCACGAATGGTATCGACCACCAGTTGGATCTGTTGCCCCTGTTCGCTGACCCGTCCCAGTGCGGCGGCGGTTTCGTTGAGCCGTTGGTTGAGCTGCTGGATACTCGCCGTGGTGCGCTGGCTGTCGCGGCTGCTGTCGGCGGCGATGCGCCGGGTTTGCTGGGCGCTGTCGGAAGCTTGTTCACAGCTCTTTGCCACGCCTTGGGAGGTGGCGGCCAGTTGCGTCGCGGCGGCGGCGATCTGGCTGATCTGTATTTGCTGGGCCTCGACTTCTCCCAGGGCGCCGCTGGAGTGTGTATTGAGGGTGCGCACGGCGTTGCTCAACTGCAACGTCTCGTGATCCACCCCCAGCAGGCTGTTGCGCAACTGCACCACGGCGACGTTGAGGGCGGTGCTGATGGCCGCTAGTTCATCGCGCCCTTGCACCGGTACTTGCAAGCTGAGATTGCCGTCGCGCAGGGCCTCGGCCAGTAGGGTGATACCGCTGGCGCTGCGCCGGATCGACGCTTGCAGGCAGACAAAAAGATACAGCGCGGCCAGCAGCAGGCAGCCGAGGATCGTCGCGACCAGGATGAACTGGCGAATCGCCGAGCCGTAGTAGTGGTCCAGTCGCGTATCCAGCGCCACCAGCGATTGTTGCCGCAGGGTCGCCAGGTCGGCGAGGAGGGCATCCATGTGTTTTTCGAAGTCTTCCGGCTTCAGATTGATGGCGCCGCCGAACACGCCGTCATCCAGGACTTTGAGGCCGGCGTCCAAGTGCTTGAGGCTGCCTTGGAATTGTCCAGCCCACGTCTGCAGGTCGCTGGGCAGGCGGGTTTCCAGCAATGTTCCAGTCTTGACCAGTTGATCCCGGGCGTCGCCGATACGGCTGCGCAGGTCCCGCAGTTGCAGGCGGCTCTGCAAAGTGAATTGGCCCGACACCACGGAGGCCTGGCCGACGCTGGCCAGACGGCCGACCCGTTCGATCAGGTCCGGCGTCTGCTGGGTGGAAATCTGGGTCAGCAGATAAGTCTCCAGCCAGGAGGCGAGGGTCAGGCGGTTATCCATGACCATTTGTTCGCGCAACGCTTGCAGGGCGCTGAGCGCTGCGGTGAAGCGGTCATAGCCATCCGGCCACCAACCCACGCTGCCCAGGCTTTTCGAATCCAGGCCGTTGAGGCTGGTTTGCAGGGTTTGGTAACGGGCGAGGGTGTCGGCTTCGGCCCCTGCGGTTTGCAGGGTATTGGCCAGGTCACTGGCGGCCTGGTTGAGGGCCGGCTGCACTGCATCGTACGCCGCCATGGCGGCCAGCGTCGCGGGTGTCGGCTGCCGATTGGTCTCGGTGGCACGCCAGCGGGCGGCGCGGTTGCGCTGGGCGGTGAGCAGGTTGTCGAGGTTATCCAGGGCCAGCAATTGGCGCACCCCGGCGCGTTCCCCGGAAATCAGGCTGAGTTTGTCGCGATAATCCTGGCCAATGAGCCACAGGCTGCCCATGAGCGGCAGGATAAAAAGCAGGAACAGCAATTGGAATTTGCGGGCGAAGCCGAAACGCCCCAACAACCTGATTCCCGGTGATAGAAAAGCCTGCATGCCCATACTCCCCTGAACACCCCTGCACTGTTTCTGTGCGTTTCTACACAGTGCTAAAACGGGTGCCCTTTTAAAAGGCCTCGAAAGTTTGTCCAAATCGGCTCGGTAGGCCAGCTCTGTAGCGAAACTTCCCATTCTCGGTCCCCTTTGTAAGGAGCCGCGTTGTAGCTCATTAACAAGGCAAGATTCAGACCATGGCGTTGGGCTATCACCTTGGAATTCGACAATTTTTCAAGGTCGATAGCAAGCTAAGGGGATAGCCTTGTCGCACCGAAAAATGGCACATTGACGCACCTGCCCGTGTGCACCCTCTGTCGTATGGAAACCCCATGGCTATCAGCAATACCCAAGCCGACACCTCGGCCGTTGCCGCCCCGGCGCAAAGCAGCCCATTGGTCATGCGCATCATCGGCGCCGTGGCGCTGGCGCACTTGATCAATGACTTGATCCAGGCGGTGCTGCCGTCGATCTATCCAATGCTCAAGGACAGCTATGGCCTGACCTTCACCCAAGTTGGCCTGATCACCCTGACGTTCCAATTGACCGCATCTTTGTTGCAGCCGTGGGTCGGCTATCACACCGACCGGCACCCCAAGCCGTGGCTGTTGCCGGCCGGGACGGTGTGCACGCTGATCGGCATTGTGATGATGTCCATGGTCGGCAGTTTTGCCTTGATCCTGTTGGCGGCTGCGTTGATCGGCATTGGTTCGTCGACCTTCCACCCGGAAGCGTCGCGGGTGGCGCGACTGGCCTCGGGTGGCCGCTATGGGCTGGCGCAATCGACGTTCCAGGTGGGCGGTAATGCCGGCTCCGCCTTCGGCCCGCTGCTGGCGGCGGCGATCATCATTCCCTACGGGCAGGGCAATGTGGCCTGGTTCGGGCTGTTCGCCCTGTTTGCGTTGTACGTGCTGTACCGCATCAGCCGCTGGTACGCCAACCACCTGAACCTGTTCAAGCTCAAGCAAGGCCAGGCGGCCACTCATGGGTTGTCCAAGGGCCGAGTCTTGAGTGCTCTAGTGGTGCTGGGGCTGCTGGTGTTTTCCAAGTATTTCTACATGGCCAGTTTTACCAGCTACTTCACGTTCTACCTGATCGAGAAGTTCGACCTGTCGGTGGCCTCTTCGCAGTTGCACCTGTTCCTGTTTCTCGGCTCGGTGGCGGCGGGGACCTTTTTTGGCGGGCCGATTGGCGACAGGATCGGGCGCAAGGCGGTGATCTGGTTCTCGATCCTCGGCGTGGCACCGTTCACCCTGATTCTGCCTCACGTTGACCTGCTGTGGACCAGCATCCTCAGCATGGTCATCGGTTTCATCCTGGCCTCGGCGTTCTCGGCCATCGTCGTGTACGCCCAGGAACTGGTGCCGGGCAACGTCGGGATGATCGCCGGCGTGTTCTTCGGGCTGATGTTTGGTTTCGGCGGGATTGGCGCCGCGTTGCTCGGGCACCTGGCGGACATCCGTGGTATCGAGTATGTGTACTGGCTGTGCTCGTTCCTGCCGTTGCTCGGGGTGTTGGCGATTTTCTTGCCGAGGGCCCGGAAGGCTTGAGAGGGGCGGGAGGTTTGAACATCCATGTGGGCTGAGCCGCCGCTATCGCGAGCAAGCTCGCTCCCACAGGTTCAGTGGTGTTCACGCGCTTGCTCGCGAAGGTGTCGGTACCTCCAGCATCATTTCAAACTGACCCAACACCGTAGCCCGCATTTAAATCCAGCATTACGCCATAGCCCGGCTTTTTGTTATTCTCGCCGCCTTCTTTCATGGACGAATACCGGGACAAGCCATGGCTAACGACACCCCGTCACGCATCGGGACCATACTGCTGGGCCTGCTTTTTTCTCTGATTGGCGTTGGCTTGTTGGGCATTGCCGTCAACCTCACCCTTGATCGACGCGACTTTCTCGCCCGGGCACAGACCGCCGATGGCATCGTCAGCCATTTGAATGCTGGTGGTTCGCATCCTGAAATCGCCTTCACCACCGTCAGCGGCGAAAAAATTTCCTATCCCCAGGGCGGCTTTATCTTCGGTTATCAGAAAGACCAACCGGTGCGCGTGCATTACCTGCCCGAGCAGCCGGCTGGCAGCGCCATCGTCGATGCCCCGTCCGCACTATGGGGTACCTCCGGGGTGCTGGGGGTCATCGGCCTGGTGTTCACCCTTGTCGGCCTTCTAAAAGCTTTCCGTCAACGCGGCCGCGGTGCGGCTCATTCACATAAAGGACTTTGAACGTATGAGCTACAACATCCCACTCCCGGTCAATGAAAGTCGCTGGCAGTACCAGACCGCCAGCGGCGGTGGCCTGACCGTGGTCATGGTGGCGGGCAGCGGCGGCTCGATTATCCTGCGCTCGCCCCAGGGCGAGGACGTCAGCTACCGCTATGGCGGGGTTGGCGTGGGTGTCGGGTTTGGCGCACGGCTGCCGCGTTTCGGCAAGATCAATATCCAGATCAAGGGCAAGGGTGTGGCTGCGGCCGGCGCGGCGGAGGCGTTTCCCAGCACCGGCAAGGTGTTTGTCAGCGATGCCTTGGTCAATCGCGACCTGACCAGCGACGACATCACGGGTCCTTGCATGTATACCGAAGTGGGCGTGGGCCTGGTGGTCGGCGGTTCGGCCACGGCCCTGCTGTTCGGGCTCGATCCCAAGTTGCTGGCGTTATCGGTGGCGCTGAGTTCCAACCCGGCGACTTCGCTCATTGCGGCGACCACGGTCAACCGGCAACTGGCGCGCTCGGCCAAGGGGGCGGTGGTCATGGCGGGTGTGAACGCTGGGTTGCAGGCCGGTGGTGGTGCGGCGATCTACATGGGTTACCTGTTCTAGTGAGAATGTCAGTCATTGCTTCGCTAGGGATTTTGTCGCTGATTCAAACATCGCTGTCCTTTGCGGATAATGCCAATGGGAAAAATATCTATTTGCAGCGATGTGTGATGTGCCATGGGGTGGACCTCAAGGGGACGGGGCCTTTGGCTCATAAGAGCAATCCTCCTACGCCTGATCTTACGACTGCGGCTTTCAAGGAACGTTTGAGGGTTTATCCGGGTGTTATTGTGTCGTCGGTAATACTTCGTCCCAATGGAGATTTGATTCCCAGGACGTTGAAAGAGAATGGTGTGAAGTTGGTGCCGTTTGATTGGGGCGTTAAGGACTTTCGCGATTTGAATCAGTATATGAGTGGTGTGGTTTTCAAAGGTCGGTGACTTTCGGGGCTTTTTTTCGTGTTGTTGATGATCTTGTGTGTATATCCGTTATCTAGGTAACGGCTAATTATGGTTCCGCTCTTACAGCGGGTCACTTTTGAAGAGCCCGGAAGCCGGCCCAGTCAAAAGTAACCAAAACGCTTCTGCCCCACCACTCGGTGCCTCGCTAGGGCTCGGCATGCCTGAACGAAGGCATTGCTCCGTGGGCCGCCGCGAAGGGCCATCCATGGCCCAGCGCGGCTATCCCGGCATCCATGCCGGGATGCCCACTCCACAACACCTCCGTTCAGCCATCGTGGTTAACGGGGCGTCCGAGATCAACATCCTCCCCGAGGCGGCCTTATAGCCGACCTGGTTCTGGTGGGACCGAGTTTCCCCTGTGGGGGCGAGCCCGCTCGCGAAAGCGGTATCACAGCCAATGAAGTTGTGTGAATGTACAGGCCTCTTCGCGAGCAAGCTCGCTCCCACAAGTTTTGTGGCGTACATGAGTTTTGTGTCTGCTGAAGATTAAGTGTGGGAGCGAGCTTGCTCGCGATAGCGGAGGCTCAGACAAATAGTGCTGGCATGTGTCTCTTGCTCTTGCTCTTGCTCTTGCTCTTGCTCTTGCTCTTGCTCTTGCTCTTGCTCTTGCTCTTGCTCTTGCTCTTGCTCTTGCTCTTGCTCTTGCTCTTGCTTTTGATCTTGATCTTGATCTGGATGCCCCGTTAAACCACGCTGGCCGAACGCAGGTATTGCGCAGTGGGCACCTCGGCATGGATGCCGAGGTAGCCGCGCTGGGCCATGGATGGCCCTTCGCGGCGGCCCACGGAGCAATGCCGGAGTGAGGGCACACCGAGCCTAGGCGAGGTGCCGAGTGGTGGGGCAGAAGCGTTTTGGTTACTTTTGCGCTTCTCAAAAGTGACCCGCTGTAAGAGCGGAACCATAAGTAGCCGTTACCTGAATAACGGATATACACACCATCACCACCATCACCACCATCACCACCACCATCACCACCATCACCAACACCGTCTTATACAACTCAGACGTTAAAGCGGAAGTGCCCCTTTCCTTCGGCTTCCACAAACCACCGGTCGAACTCTGCTCATGCCAACGCTGGGGCGGCGTGCAAATCCTTACTGCTCTACTAGAGTGACGAATCCAACACCCGTTAAAGGATTAACCCATGGCAACCAGCGATAGCACGATGGCAAATACCCATACCGTGATAACTGGCCCGGGCACTGTCCAGGTCGACCTCACCGGCCAGTTCGATAATAACCAGAGCATCATTATCCAACCGGACGGCAAGATATTGGTTGGAGGCTATACCGAGTACCTGGCATGGGGATACCCCGGAGCGCCAGGTGAGGAAAGCTACGGTTACGAACAGAAGCATTCCGTTGTCCGGCTAAACGCCGATGGTAGCCTGGACACCAGCTTCCATGAAGGTGGCATCGACATCGTACCTGCTGCGATAGCCCCGGCGTCGCGCTACGAGCTGACGGCGGTGCAGACCGATGGCAAGGTGCTTGTCGCCGTTGCGTTGAACACCGGCGTACAGGTGGAGCGCTTCAACAGCGACGGGACGCGCGATGCCAGCTTTGGCCAAAATGGCGCTATTACGGTCGACATCAGCCACGACTTCAAGGACATCGACCTGACGGCGAATACGGATGGCACATTCCAGGTCAGCGCCCGTGGATTTGATCAGGCCACAGTGACAAGGATCGGCAATGACGGCACTTTCGTCGATGGCTTTGGCGAAAATGGCGTGCTGACTGTCAAGATTCCCGAAGACGCTTACTACAACGGAGGGATTTCTACTGCGGTGCAGGCAGATGGAAGTGTTGTGGTCGGGGCTGCATACAATGCCGCCGGCGTGGGTGATCCGACGTACACCCTACAGCGCTTCAACCCCGACGGTCAGCTGGATACCCGCTTCGGTGATGATGGTGTCCTCTCCTTGAACGCTGCCATGGGTTTTGGCGAAGACTCCGTGGTCACCGTACAGGCTGACGGCAAGATTATCGTGATGGGTCATGGCGAAGGCGAGGCTTTGGTTACTCTCGCACGGCTTAACGCTGATGGCTCCTTCGATGCCAGCTTTGGCTCCATGGGTAGGGTGACCTTCGAGGCCGACACGCCTGTGGCGTTGACGGTACAAGACGATGGCAAGATCCTCGCCGCGGGCACGAGCAACGGAGATTTCAGCGTCATCCGTTTGAACGCGGATGGCAGTGTGGATACCGGCTTCGGCAGCCAGGATGGCAAACTCCATGTGGACGGATACGCCGGCGAAGAAATCCTGCAGGGGAGCGATGCCGCTGAAATCATCCACGGCTTGGCGGGTGATGATGTGCTCCAAGGCAACGGCGGACGCGACGTTCTGCAGGGAGGCGCTGGCGCTGACATTTTCCGCTTCACCGAACTGAACGACAGTTTCCGCACGACCACGCAAAACAACAGCGACCGGGTCATGGACTTCGACGCCTCTCAGGACCGCATCGACCTGATTGGCCTGGGCTTCACCGGCATTGGCGACGGCCATGGCGGCACCTTGGCTGTCATGGCAAGCTCAGACGGCACTCGCACCTACCTCAAGAACTACGACGCGGATGGCTCTGGACAGCGGTTTGAACTGATCTTGGACGGCAACCTGTCGGGGCAATTGGACAGCTCTAACGTGGTGTTCACCGCACCCACTGTCGAAGGGACGTCTGGTAAAGACACGATGACCGGTTCTGCCTTGTCGGAAATCATCTATGGCCTGGATGGCAATGACCGTATCAACGGCGGTGCTGGCGCTGATGTCATCATCGGTGGCGCGGGCGCAGACCGTCTCAACGGCGGAGATAGAACCGACATTTCGTTGTGGACAGATAACCGTGAAAACGCCGACGTGTTCCGCTATCTCTCTACCGAGGACAGCTATCGTACGGACAGCCATAGCTTTGCCGATCTTATCGAAGGCTTTACCGTTGACGACAAGATCGATGTATCGGCCCTGGGCTATACCGGCTTCGGAGAGGGTACGGGTACTACGCTGGAGATGGTTTATAACAACGAACTGGACCGCACTTACCTGAGGGATGTGGAGGCGGATGCACAAGGCCACCGATTCCAGGTCGGGCTTGCTGGGGACTGGCGAGAAAGCCTTGATGAGGATGACATGATCTTTGCTCCCGACGCCGAGATAGGGCTGATCGGGGTAGCGCCCGAGGCCGATCCAGGGCATTTATTGACCTGACGTCGGCTCCAGACGGTCGCGTGGCAGCGAGTAGCTGCCACGCGATGGGGGCTGAGGACTTTGATCGCCTCCAATAACCTGATGCGAAAAAACGTCAGACGTTGAAGCGGAAATGCATAACGTCGCCATCCTTGACGATGTATTCCTTACCTTCCAAACGCCATTTACCCGCTTCCTTGGCGCCTGCTTCGCCCTTGTACTGGATGAAATCCGAGTAGGCGATGACTTCGGCGCGGATGAAGCCTTTCTCGAAGTCGGTATGGATCACGCCAGCGGCTTGCGGTGCAGTAGCACCGACGCGGACGGTCCATGCGCGGACTTCTTCAACGCCAGCGGTGAAGTAGGTCTGCAGGTGGAGCATCTCGTAGCCCGCGCGGATCACGCGGTTCAGGCCAGGCTCTTCCAGGCCGAGGGCCTCGAGGAACATGTCTTTCTCTTCACCGTCGTCCAGCTCGGCAATTTCCGCTTCGATCTTGTTGCAGACCGGCACGACCATGGCGCCTTCTTCTTCGGCGATGGCCCTGACCACGTCCAGGTGCGGGTTGTTCTCGAAACCGTCTTCAGCGACGTTGGCGATGTACATGACCGGTTTGGTGGTCAGCAGGTGGAAGCCCTTGATCACCAACTTCTCGTCAGTGCTCATGTTCTTCATCAGGCTGCGTGCAGGCTTGCCTTCGGTGAAGTGGGCGATCAACTGCTCCAGCAGGCCTTTCTGGACGACCGCGTCCTTGTCGCCGCCCTTGGCGTTGCGGGCGACTTTCTGCAGTTGTTTTTCACAGCTGTCGAGGTCGGCGAAAATCAGTTCCAGGTCGATGATTTCGATGTCGCGTTTCGGGTCGACGCTGTTGGAGACGTGAATCACGTTCTCGTCTTCGAAGCAGCGCACGACGTGGGCGATGGCATCGGTTTCACGGATGTTGGCCAAAAACTTGTTACCCAGGCCTTCGCCTTTCGACGCACCGGCCACGAGGCCGGCGATGTCGACGAATTCCATGGTGGTCGGCAGGATCCGCTTGGGGTTGACGATCGCCGCCAAGGCTTCCAGGCGCGGATCGGGCATCGGTACGATGCCGCTGTTCGGCTCGATGGTGCAGAAGGGGAAGTTCTCGGCCGCGATACCGGATTTGGTCAGGGCGTTGAACAGGGTGGACTTGCCGACGTTAGGCAGGCCGACGATGCCGCAATTGAATCCCATGGTGTTTCCCCTCGGATAAGTGTCAGGCCTTCTGGCTGTGCAGGTTTTTCATCGCACGGTTCCATTCACCGGCGAGGATATCCGGCAGCACGCCGAGGGCAAAGTCGATGCTGGCATCGAGTTTTTCCTGTTCGGCGCGAGGCGCACGACCCAGGACAAAGTTTGAAACCATACTGGCAACGCCCGGGTGGCCAATGCCGAGCCGCAGGCGGTGAAAGGTATTCTGATTACCCAGTTGCGCGATGATGTCGCGCAAGCCGTTGTGACCGCCATGGCCGCCGCCTTGCTTGAGCTTGGCAACGCCCGGAGGCAGGTCGAGTTCGTCGTGGGCCACCAGGATTTCTTCAGGCTTGATGCGGAAGAAACCGGCCAATGCCGCCACGGCCTGGCCGCTGCGGTTCATGTAGGTGGTGGGAATCAACAGGCGAACATCCTGACCCTGGTGCGAGAAGCGCCCGGTCAGGCCGAAATACTTGCGATCGGCGGCCAGGCTGACGCCTTGTGCGTGCGCGATGCGCTCAACAAAAAGGGCCCCTGCGTTATGCCGGGTCTGTTCGTATTCAGCGCCTGGATTTCCCAGGCCAACGATCAGTTTAATGGCAGTCACGATAGGGGCCCTTCCTGGAGTGTGGATAACAATGTCGCAATCAGGCGGTGTTGCGACAGTGGACGAAAATGGCGGATCTACCGTTAAGTAAACTTCGCGTTCTCGCCCGCTGTCTCGCTACGTTCCAGTCCGCGATGTTTCCGGTCACTCCGGCGACAGAGTGAAATTACTCTGCAGCGCCTTCTTCAGTGGCTTCTGGAGCAACACGTGGAGCGTGGACGTTGGCAACAGCCTTGTCATCGCCGTGTGCCAGAGCAACAAACTCAACGCCTTTAGGGGCCTTGAGGTCGGACAGGTGAATGATCGTGCCGACTTCGGCGTCAGCCAGGTCGACTTCGATGAATTCAGGCAGGTCTTTCGGCAGGCAGGACACTTCCAGCTCGGAAGTCACGTGCGAGATCTCGCCGCCTTTCTTGACCGGGGCAGCTTCGTTGATGAAGTGCACTGGAACAACAGCAGTCAGCTTCTGACCGGCAACAACGCGGACGAAGTCAGCGTGCATCACGTGGCCTTTGGCCGGGTGACGCTGCAGGGCTTTGATCACGACGTTTTGCTTGGTGCCGCCAACGTTCAGCTCGATGATGTGGCTGTAGGCCGCTTCGTTTTCGAGCAGTTTGGCAACTTCTTTGGCCAGCATGCTGATGGACTCAGGGGCTTTGTCGCCACCGTAGACTACAGCTGGAACCAGGCTTGCGAGACGACGCAGGCGGCGGCTCGCACCTTTCCCCAGGTCGGAACGCACTTCAGCATTCAGAGTAAAATCGTTCATGTTGTATCTCCAAAATAGCCATTTCCGAATGACGTCTGCGACCGACGCCAAAGCGGTATGGGCAAAAAAGCCCCGCCCCAACATGAGTGTTGGGGCGGGGCGCTTTTCGTCAACGAGATCTTCTGGAAAGGGCAGGGCCCTTAACGGAACATCGCACTGATCGATTCTTCATTGCTGATGCGGCGAACCGCTTCGGCAACTACCGGTGCGATATCCAGTTGGCGGATACGCGCACAGGCTTGTGCTGCAGCGGACAGCGGGATGGTGTTGGTCACCACCAGCTCGTCCAGCACGGAATTTTCAATGTTCTCGATCGCTCGACCCGACAGCACAGGGTGTGTGCAGTAGGCAAAGACCTTGGCAGCGCCATGCTCTTTCAGGGCCTTGGCCGCGTGGCACAGGGTGCCGGCGGTATCGACCATGTCATCGACCAGGATACAGGTGCGCCCTTCGACGTCGCCGATGATATGCATCACTTCGGAGTGATTGGCTTTCTCACGACGTTTGTCGATGATACCCAGATCCACTCCCAGGGATTTGGCAACAGCCCGTGCACGCACGACGCCACCAATGTCCGGGGACACGATCATCAGGTTTTCGAAGCGCTGATCTTCAATATCATCCACCAGGACCGGGGAACCGTAGATGTTATCCACGGGGATATCGAAGAAACCCTGGATCTGGTCAGCATGCAAATCAACCGTGAGGACACGGTCGATGCCGACTACGGTCAGCATATCAGCCACGACTTTCGCGCTGATCGCCACACGTGCGGAACGCGGACGGCGATCCTGACGGGCATAACCAAAGTAAGGAATAACAGCAGTGATACGAGTAGCCGAGGAGCGGCGGAAGGCATCAGCCATCACGACGAGTTCCATCAGGTTATCGTTGGTCGGAGCGCAAGTCGGCTGAATAATGAAGACGTCTTTACCGCGAACGTTTTCATTGATCTCGGCAGTGATTTCGCCGTCGGAGAACTTACCGACAGAAATGTCACCGAGAGGGATATGCAGCTGACGTACGACACGCCGAGCCAGATCGGGGTTAGCGTTCCCCGTAAAGACCATCATCTTGGACACGCGCAGTACCTGAAGGCTGAGGGTATACCTGGATGAGTATAGGAAAATGGCAGGGGCGGCTGGATTCGAACCAACGCATGGCAGGATCAAAACCTGCTGCCTTACCGCTTGGCGACGCCCCTGTATCTGTTGCTGCGAGTGCCCAGCACTCGATTCCTTTTAGAGCAGGTCTTGCAGCTTGCGATGCAACATCGAAACGTTGCTTCCTTTTGCTACAAACCCTGTAAGGGTCTCTGTCAGAAGGGCCGAGACTTTATCAGCTTCAGCTTTGCTTGGGAAGCCCCCAAACACACAACTTCCAGTTCCGGTGAGTTTTGCTTCGGTAAATTTACCTAACAAATTCAAAGCGTTACGAACATCTGGATAACGCCTTGCTACCACCGGTAAGCAGTCATTTCGACTGTTTCCCTTGGGAACGGGGCGCACTTTAATGGGAGGAGAGTTACGTGTCAACAGTGGATCTGAAAAAATTTCTGCTGTACTTACAGAGACTTGCGGCACCAGCACCACGTACCAGGGTTCTTCGGGTTCCACGGGGGTGAGTTTTTCCCCAACGCCTTCGGCAAAAGCGGCGTGGCCACGCACGAAAACCGGCACGTCGGCGCCCAGGGAAAGGCCCAGCGCCGCGAGGCGATCGATGTCCCAGTCCAACTGCCACAAGTGATTGAGGCCCAGTAAAGTCGTCGCCGCATTCGAGCTGCCGCCACCAATGCCGCCGCCCATGGGCAGGATTTTTTCGATCCAGATATCGATGCCTAGCGCACAACCGGATTGCGCCTGGAGTTTTTGCGCGGCCTTGACGATCAGGTTGCTGTCGTGGGGGACGCCTTCGAATTCGGTGTGCAGGCGAATCACGCCGTCGTCGCGCACGGCAAAGGTGATCTCGTCGCCGTAGTCCAGGAACTGAAAAATCGTCTGCAACTCGTGGTAGCCGTCCGGGCGGCGGCCGAGGATGTGCAGCATCAGGTTGAGCTTGGCCGGAGAGGGCAGGGTCAGGCGTGCAGCGGTCATGTCATTGCCCCAGCTTGCGCGGCTGCCATTGCTTGATCACCAGTGTGACGTCGAGGTTGCTGCCGTGCAGCTTGATGCGTTCGGGCAGCCAGTAGCCGTTCTGCTGGGCATAACTGAGGTATTCGATCTGCCAGTCGTCCTGTTCCAGGTTGGACAGGCGGCTGTCGGCGTCGAGTGTCAGGCGACTTTTACTGTCCGGTGCCGGCAATCCACGAACCCACCAGGTCAGGTGGGAAACCGGCAGTTTCCAGCCCAGTTGTTCTTCCAGCAGCGCTTCGGGGCTGGGCGCCTCGTAGCGCCCCTGGTTGGCGACTTCCAGCGAAACCTGGCCCGGCCGGCCGGTCAGGCGGGCCGCACCGCGACCCAGCGGGCCCGACAGGCGAATATCGTAATAGTCCTGGCGTTGCAGCCAGAACAGCGTGCCACTGCCCGAGTCTTTCGGGGCGCGGATGCCGATCTTGCCGTCGATCTGCCAGCCGTCCAGGCCGCTCAGTTGCTGCTTGTGCTCGCGCCACTGGGCCTGGTTGCCCTGGCCTTGGACGGATTCACGGGCGCCGAAGCCCGCGCAACCGGCGAGCAGGGCAATGAAACTGAAAACGATGAGATGGCGCAAAAACATAATCTTAAAGAGTCTCGGATCCGGTCAGGCGTTTGATGGTGCTGCGCAAGATAGGGCTGTCGGGCTGATCCTTGAGGAATCGGCTCCAGATCTGCCGGGCTTCGCGTTGTTTGCCGTTGGCCCACAGGACCTCGCCCAGGTGAGCGGCGACTTCCTGGTCGGGAAAGCGCTCCAGGGCCTGGCGCAACAGGCGTTCGGCTTCGTCGAGATTACCCAGGCGGTAATTCACCCAGCCAAGGCTGTCGAGTACCGCCGGGTCTTCCGGATTGATCTGGTGGGCCTGTTCGATCAGCAGCTTGGCCTCGTCGTAGCGGGTGGTGCGATCCGACAACGTATAGCCCAGGGCGTTAAGGGCCATGGCGTTGTCCGGGTCACGCTGGATGATCAGGCGCAGGTCTTTTTCCATCTGGGCCAGGTCATTGCGTTTTTCCGCCAGCATGGCACGGGTATACAGCAGGTTCAGATCGTCCGGGTATTGCTTCAAGGCTTGTTGCAGTACGTTCCAGGCCTTGTCGCCCTGATTGTTGGCCGACAGGGTTTCGGCTTCGATCAGGTACAGCTGGATCCCGTAGTCGGGCTGGGAATCACGTTGTACCGCGAGGCGGCTCTGGGCATCGGCGGTCTTGCCATTGCTGATCAGGATATCGGCCTGGCGCAACTGCGCCGGCAGATAATCGTTGCCCGGGCCGACCTGCGCGTACTCGATCAGTGCGCTCTCGGGGTCGTTGCGTTCCTCGGCGATGCGACCCAGGTTCAGGTGGGCCGAGTCGACATGGCTTTCCCGGGCGATCAGGTCTTCCAGGTAACCCTTGGCCTCTTCCCAGGCCTTGGCTTCCAGGCAGACCAGCGCCAGGGAATAGCGCAACTCGTCGTCTTCCGGGTATTGCTGGACCAGGCTGGAGAACTCCACCTTGGCGTCGTCCATGCGGTTGTTTTCCACCAGCATGCGGGCGTAGGTGAGGCGCAGGCGCTTGTCGTCCGGATACTTCTTGATGCTTTTTTGCAGCAGCGGCAGCGCTTCGTCGCCACGGTTCAAGCCTTGCAGCAGGCGTGCCCGTAACAGGATAGGCGCCACTTCGCCGGCTTCCGGCGGGTTGTCTTCCAGCAGGGTGAGGGCACCCTGGGCGTCACCGTCCTGTTGCAACAGCAGGGCCTTGCCGAAAATCAGCTGGCCGTTGTTCGGGTGGCGCTGCAACAGGCGATCGAAGCTTTTCATCAGGCCGTTGCGGGTTTCCTGGTCGGTATCGGCGGCGGACAGCGCCAGGAAATCGAAATGAGTGTCGCCCTTGCCCAGCAGGACTTTCTCCATATACACCATGGAGTCGTCGTAGCGCCCGGCCCTGGCCAGTTGCACGGCGGCGGCGCGCTGCGCTTCGAGGTCGTCGGGGGCATTCCTGGCCCAGATCAGCGCCGTATCGAGCGCGGGTTGGTCGGCGCCCAGGTATTCGGCAATGCGAAATGCCCGCTCGGAGATGCCCGGGTCCTGGGTATTGATGGCCTGGGTCACGTAGTTGTCCAGCGCAATGTCGAAGCGATTGCGCTGGCCTGCCAGTTCGGCGCTCAACAGGCTGAAGATGGTTTCTTCGCTGAAGGAGCCGTAGACCTTGGGTTTTTCAGGGGCCTGCACGCTGTCTTCGACGGGCGGCGTACCGTCCGTCGAAACGGGGGCCATGGACTGGCAGCCGCTGAGCACGGCGAGGGCGAGGAGCAACGCGGAAGATCTATTCATATAGGAAGAGGACGACTAACCTGCGGTCGGATCATCATGACACAAGCCTTGGGGCAAACATAACCGCCCCGTCGATTTACCCTCCAGGGCCAGGCGATAGAGATGGAGTAGTTGTTCTGGATCTGACGAAGTAGGACAATTGCCGGCTTCACGTCACCATCAGCGACCTTGAATGGCCTTCCTTGCACTCGGTATCAACCACAAGACTGCTTCAGTAGACGTCCGCGAGCGCGTGGCCTTTACGCCTGAGCAGCTGGTCGAGGCCTTGCAGCAGCTCTGCCGACTGACCGACAGCCGCGAAGCTGCGATCCTCTCCACCTGCAATCGCAGCGAGCTCTATATAGAACAGGATCACGTTTCGTCCGATTCAGTGCTGCGCTGGTTGGCCGAATACCATGATTTGAGCCTTGAAGAGCTGCGCGCCAGCGCCTATGTGCATGAAGACGATGCGGCCGTTCGTCACATGATGCGCGTTGCCTCGGGGCTCGATTCGCTGGTGCTGGGCGAGCCACAGATTCTCGGCCAGATGAAGTCGGCCTACGCCGTGGCCCGCGAGGCCGGCACCGTCGGCCCGCTGCTGGGGCGCCTGTTCCAGGCAACGTTCAACGCCGCCAAACAGGTGCGCACCGACACCGCCATTGGCGAGAACCCGGTGTCCGTGGCGTTTGCCGCGGTCAGCCTGGCGAAACAGATTTTCAGTGATTTGCAACGCAGCCAGGCGCTGCTGATCGGCGCCGGCGAGACCATCACCCTGGTCGCTCGCCATCTCCATGACCTGGGTGTGAAACGTATCGTCGTTGCCAACCGCACCCTGGAACGGGCCAGTACCCTGGCCGAACAGTTCGGTGCCCATGCGGTGCTGCTGTCGGACATTCCCGCCGAGTTGGTGCACAGCGACATCGTCATCAGTTCCACCGCCAGCCAGTTGCCGATTCTTGGCAAGGGCGCCGTGGAAAGTGCCCTGAAGCTGCGCAAGCACAAGCCGATTTTCATGGTGGACATCGCCGTTCCCCGGGACATCGAGCCGGAAGTCGGCGAGTTGGACGACGTTTACCTCTACAGCGTCGACGACTTGCACGAGGTGGTCGCCGAGAACCTCAAGAGCCGGCAGGGCGCGGCCCAGGCGGCGGAGGAGATGATCAGTGTCGGCGCCGAGGACTTCATGGTGCGCCTGCGCGAGCTGGCTGCGGTGGATGTGCTCAAGGCGTATCGTCAACAGAGCGAGCGCCTGCGCGACGAGGAACTGCAAAAGGCCCAGCGCCTGCTGGCCAACGGCGGCAGTGCCGAAGAGGTGCTGGTGCAACTGGCCCGCGGCCTTACCAACAAGTTGCTCCATGCCCCCAGTGTCCAGCTCAAGAAGCTGACCGCCGAGGGCCGCCTCGATGCGCTGGCCATGGCCCAGGAACTCTTTGCCCTCGGTGAGGGCTCACCGGATAGCTTTTCGGATAAAAAACCGCAATGAAAGCGTCACTGCTCAACAAGCTGGACATCCTCCAGGACCGTTTCGAAGAACTGACCGCCTTGCTGGGCGATGGCGAAGTTATTTCCGACCAGAACAAATTCCGCACCTATTCCAAGGAATACGCGGAAGTCGAGCCGATTGTCGCCACCTATAAACAGCTGCTTAAAGTGCAGGGCGATCTCGAAGGCGCCCAGGCGCTGCTCAAGGACAGCGACCCGGACATGCGCGAAATGGCCGTGGAGGAAGTCCGCGAAGCCAAGGAACAACTGCTCGAACTGGAAAGCAGCCTGCAACGCATGTTGCTGCCCAAGGACCCGAATGACGGGCGCAACGTGTTCCTGGAGATCCGTGCCGGCACCGGCGGCGACGAGGCGGCGATTTTTTCTGGCGACCTGTTCCGCATGTATTCGCGTTATGCCGAGCGTCGCGGTTGGCGGGTGGAAATTCTCTCGGAGAACGAGGGCGAACACGGCGGCTATAAAGAAGTCATCGCCCGGGTCGAGGGCGACAATGTCTACGGCAAGCTGAAGTTCGAATCCGGCGCCCACCGCGTGCAACGCGTGCCGGCCACCGAATCCCAGGGACGCATCCACACCTCTGCCTGCACCGTGGCGGTATTGCCTGAGCCGGACGAGCAGGAAGCCATCGAGATCAACCCGGCGGACCTGCGGGTCGACACGTACCGTTCCTCCGGCGCGGGCGGCCAGCACGTCAACAAGACCGACTCGGCGATCCGTATCACGCACTTGCCCTCGGGCATCGTGGTCGAGTGCCAGGAAGAACGTTCCCAGCACAAGAACCGTGCGCGGGCCATGGCCTGGTTGTCGGCCAAGCTCAACGACCAACAGACCAGTGCCGCCGCCAACGCCATCGCCAGCGAGCGCAAGTTGCTGGTGGGCTCGGGCGATCGTTCCGAGCGGATCCGTACCTACAACTTCGCCCAGGGCCGGGTCACCGACCATCGCGTCAACCTGACCCTGTATTCCCTGGACGAGATACTTGCCGGTGGTGTCGATGCGGTGATCGAGCCGTTGTTGGCCGAATACCAGGCCGACCAATTGGCGGCGATTGGCGAGTAAGCACAGGTGAATAAATGACCATCATCGCCAGTCTGTTACGCGCCGCCGAACTGCCGGATTCACCCACGCCACGGCTGGACGCCGAGTTGTTGCTGGCCGCTGCCCTGGGCAAGTCCCGCAGCTTCCTGCACACCTGGCCCGAGCGGATCGTGCCCAGCGAGGCAGCGTTGCTGTTCTCCGAATACTTGCGGCGGCGGCGTTCCGGCGAGCCGGTGGCCTACATTCTCGGGCAACAGGGCTTCTGGAAGCTCGACCTGGAAGTCGCGCCCCATACCCTGATCCCGCGTCCCGACACCGAGCTGCTGGTGGAAACCGCGTTGGCCTTGTTGCTGGCGACACCGGCCCGGGTCCTGGACCTGGGCACCGGCAGCGGCGCGATTGCCCTGGCCTTGGCCAGCGAGCGCCCGGCCTGGAAGGTCACGGCGGTCGACCGGGTGTTGGAAGCCGTAGCCCTGGCCGAACGCAATCGCCAGCGCCTGGACCTGCGCAACGTCACGGTGTTGAGCAGCCACTGGTTCAGTGCTTTGGAAGGCGAGCGTTTCCAGTTGATCATCAGCAACCCGCCGTACATCGCGGCCAGCGATCCGCACCTGGCCGAGGGCGACGTGCGTTTCGAGCCGGCCAGTGCCTTGGTGGCCGGGCCCGACGGGCTCGATGATCTACGCCAGATCGTGGCCGAGGCCCCGGCTCACCTGGAACCGGGTGGCTGGCTGATGCTAGAGCACGGATACGATCAGGCCGAAGCGGTGCGCGATTTGCTGAGCGCCCAAGGTTTCACGCAAGTCCACAGCCGCAAGGACCTCGGCGCTCATGAGCGCATCAGCCTGGGGTGCCTGCCGTGCTGAACGATCAGGAGCTGTTGCGCTACAGCCGGCAGATTCTGTTGCAGCACGTCGACATCGACGGCCAGTTGCGTCTCAAGCAAAGCCGGGTGTTGATCATCGGGCTCGGCGGGCTCGGCGCCCCGGTGGCGTTGTACCTGGCTGCCGCTGGCGTGGGCGAGATGCACCTGGCGGATTTCGACAGCGTCGACCTGACCAACCTGCAACGCCAGATCATCCACGACACCGACAGCGTCGGCCTGAGCAAGGTCGATTCGGCGATGCGGCGCCTGGGGGCGATCAATCCCGAGGTTCGGCTGGTGCCTCACCGAGCGGCCATGGACGAAGACAGCCTGGCCGCGGCGGTCGGGGCGGTGGATGTGGTGCTCGACTGCTCGGACAATTTTTCGACCCGCGAAGCGGTGAACGCGGCCTGTGTCGCGGCGGGCAAGCCGCTGGTCAGCGGTGCGGCGATTCGCCTGGAAGGGCAGTTGTCGGTCTTCGACCCGCGCCGCCCCGAAAGCCCTTGCTACCACTGCCTCTACGGCCACGGCAGCGAAGCCGAGCTGACCTGCAGCGAAGCCGGTGTGATCGGGCCGCTGGTGGGCTTGGTGGGCAGCTTGCAAGCCCTTGAAGCCTTGAAGTTGCTCGCCGGCTTCGGTGAGCCGCTGGTGGGGCGCCTGCTGTTGATCGATGCCTTGGGTACACGGTTCCGTGAACTGCGGGTCAAGCGTGACCCAGGTTGCAGCGTCTGCGGTGATCCACATGAGTGAAGCGCCGGTTGGTGTGCTCGACTCGGGTGTCGGCGGGCTGTCGGTGCTGGGGGAGATCCGTCGACTGCTGCCCAATGAATCGCTGTTGTACGTGGCAGACTGTGGGCATATTCCCTACGGCGAGAAGACTCCGGAATACATCCGACAACGCTGCGCGATCATTGCTGACTTTCTCCTGGGCCAGGGCGCCAAGGCGCTGGTTGTTGCCTGCAACACCGCAACGGTGGCTGCCGTTGCCGACCTGCGCCGTGATTTTCCCCATTGGCCCATCGTTGGCATGGAGCCGGCGGTCAAGCCGGCGGCCGCCGCGACCCGCAGCGGTATCGTCGGCGTATTGGCCACCACCGGCACTTTGCAGAGCGCCAAGTTCGCCGCGTTGCTCGACCGTTTCGCCAACGATGTGCGGGTCATCACGCAGCCGTGTCCGGGTTTGGTGGAACTGATCGAAACGGGTGACCTGCAAAGCACGGCCCTGTATCAACTGCTGCAACAGTACATCGAGCCGTTGCTGGCGGCCGGCTGCGATACGCTGATCCTGGGGTGCACGCACTATCCGTTCCTCAAGCCATTGCTCGAGAGGATGATTCCTGAACATATCAGCCTCATCGACACGGGGGCGGCGGTGGCCCGGCAACTTCAACGCCTGTTGATTGAACGAGGTCTGCTGGCTGAAGGACCTGCCAGTGAAACGCACTTCTGGACGAGTGCCGATCCGATACATCTAAGAAAAATCCTACCAACGCTATGGCATTCGTCTGGCGTTGTGCGAAGCTTCGATCTGTAAAAAAAACGTGAAAATTATGTAATTCCTGCTGAACTTCTGTTTTAGCGTGGATTTCTATAGCTTTGAGTGTTTGTAACAAAATCTACTAAGTCTGTTCGGAAAAGGATGTTTCTAATGAAGCGCTTATTCTGCTTTGCCGCGTTTGCGGCTGCGTTGTTGGGGCACACTTACACTGCGCAGGCAGCGGGTGTGGAGTTTGGGGTGGGCCAGACCAGCGACTCGACCATGACCTATCGCCTGGGCATGCAGTTCGACTGGGACAAGAGTTGGTTGCAAAGTGACGTCGGCCGCCTGACCGGCTACTGGAGCGGCGCCTATACCTATTGGGACGGGGACGAAGCATCCAGCAACCACAGCCTGTCGTTCTCGCCCGTGTTCGTGTATGAATTTTCCGGCCAGAACGTGAAGCCTTATATCGAGGCGGGTGTCGGTGTGGCGTTGTTCGCCAATACCCAAGTGGAAGACAACAAGCTCGGCACGGCCTTCCAGTTCGAAGATCGCATCGGGTTCGGCCTGCGCTTCAATGGTGGGCATGAAGTGGGCATTCGCGCCACTCACTACTCCAACGCGGGTATCAAGTCGACCAACGACGGTGTGGAAAGTTACGCGCTGCATTACACGATGCCGTTGTAACAGCAGAAAAACTGTGGGAGCGAGCTTGCTCGCGATAGCGATCGACCAGCCACCCTGTAGTGCCTGGTCCACCGTCATCGCGAGCAAGCTCGCTCCCACAGTGATATCCAGCAGAAATCAGTCAGATCATTCTGTTATCGATACGCCGTCGCAATGCCCTGGCGTTCTTCCAGGCATTCCGGTGCGCCCATCTCGAACTCGCGGCAGATCAGCGGGCGCTTTTCGTAGATGGTGCACATCATGCTGTCGCGATCCAGGGCCGCGCACCATCCGTCGTCAAGCCGCAGCATCACTTCCCCACCCCAATCGTCCGTGTCGATAAAACGCTCCGGGACCCCGGTGTCGGTGATCAGCATCACTTCCAACTGACAGCAGCACGCCGCGCACGTCGAGCACGTAACCGCCGGTGCCTGGATTTCACGGAGGGGGATGGTTTTCATGGCGCGCAGTGTAAGGCAATCGGCGGCTCAGGGGCGTCCCTTGATCGGATAGCCGTTTTTTGCCTGGCATGAGTCCGAGTCGGCCGGCAGGGGGTCGGTGGATGAAGGCAGGGGCCAGAGCGCGGTCATGGAGGCAATGGGGAGCGCAACTTCCCGGGGGCGTTCGACCAAATGATTCAGCACCTGTCGCGCCGCTTCCTCTGGCGACCAGTGGCGCGGGGCCGGGAAGCAATCGTCGGGCTCCAGCGATGGGCCGTCGAACCCCGGGTGCACCAACGTCACATCGATGCCGGCGGGGGCCAGTTCTGCCCGGGCCGACTCAAACAGATGACGCATCCCGTTGCCCCCCGCTTCGATTTGCGAAGGCGCCAGGTAGGTTGCCGGGCTGGCGATACCCACCAGGTGAGGTTCGATCCCGGCGCGTAACAAGGGCATTGCCACTTCGATGCAGAAACTGGCGGCGAGCAGGTTGCTGCGCACGATATGCTCGATCGATAGGTGATCGGCGGCTTGCCCGTCAACGTACTCAGTGGTCCCGGCATTGAGGATCACCTGATCCAGGGCGCCCCATTGTCGAGTGATGTGTTCGCCGATCTCGCGCACGGTCTGGCTGTCGGTCAAATTGCCGGGCACTGCCAGCACTTGTCCTGGATAACGTATCGAAAGGGGTTCGCACGATCGGGCCGAGCACGAACTGACTGCCAGGTAGGCACCTGACTCGAGTATCGCTTCAGCCAACGAAGCGCCGATTCCGTTGCTTGCCCCGGTAAGCCAATAGCGCCGTGGCGGTCGTAGACCCATTTCATGCTCCTTTCGCTTGCGCAGGGCTTGGATACACTGCTTCAGTCGAGCTCCTGCGATTAGTAGGACTATATGTCATCGGGCGAATAATGCATCCAGGAGGCCAGCAATTTAATGTTCGCTAATCGCCGGTCCCTTCAAGGGCTGCGTCCTGTCGCGTCGGCAGGTTTCTGAACGCTGCCAGCGCACGTGCCCGGGATTGGGCCAGATCAACAATCGGTGCCGGGTACGTTGTATTGCCAAACAATTCGCCTTGCACATTAGGGTGGTGGACACTTTGCTTATCGAGGTCGTTCAGTTCGGGTAACCAGCGCTTGATGAAAAGCCCGTCGCGGTCGAACTTTTCCGACTGGCTCAACGGGTTGAAGATACGGAACCAGGGCGCCGAATCGGTGCCGGTGGAGGCGCTCCACTGCCAGCCGCCATTGTTGGCGGCCAAGTCGCCATCAATCAGGTGCCGCATGAAAAAGCGCTCGCCTTCGCGCCAATCGATCAACAGGTTCTTGGTCAGGAACATGGCGACCACCATCCGCAAGCGATTGTGCATCCAGCCGGTCTCCAGCAATTGACGCATGGCCGCATCGATGATCGGCAAGCCGGTGCGTGCCTGTTTCCAGGCCTCCAGTTCCGCAGGAGCCTTGCGCCAGGCCAGCGCCTCGGTTTCCGGGCGGAACGCTCGGTGGCGTGATACCCGGGGGTAACCCACCAAAATGTGTTTATAGAACTCTCGCCAGAGCAATTCATTGATCCAGGTCACAACACCGGCACTTCCGCTTTCGAATTCTCCCTGGTTGGCTTGCAGCGCGGCATGCAGGCACTGACGCGGCGACATCACCCCAGCCACCAGGTACGCCGAGAGTTGGCTGGTGCCGGGCCGGGCCGGGAAGTCCCGTTCGTGCTGGTAATCGTCGAGGTGCTGGTCGACAAAACTGTCCAGGCGCCGCCGGGCCTCGGTTTCACCGGCGGGCCAGAGGGCTCGCAATGCTTCACTGGGCGGGGCGAATCCATCGACTTGCATCGGCACCGGGTCGCGGGCAATGCCGGTGGGCGCCTGCCTCGGCGGAGTGGCGACCAGGCTCGGCAATGAGAAATGCAGGCGGTTGTAGCAGACCTTGCGGAACTGACTGAACACCTGGAAATAATTGCCGGTCTTGGTCAGTACGCTGCCGGGCTTGAACAGCAGTTGATCGAGGTGACTGTGAAACTCGATGCCCTGGTCATTCAAGGCATGGGCGACCTCGGCGTCGCGTCGCGTTTCATTCACGCCGTACTCTTCATTGACATGCACGGCGCTCACATTCAGTTCGCGACATAGCGTGAGCAATACGTGTGGCGCCTGGTGCCAATGCGCTGCCTCGCGGATCAAGAGTGGGACGTTCAATTCATCCAGGGCCGCGCTCAACGCGCCGAGGTTGCGCAGCCAGAAATCGATCTTGCACGGTGCGTCGTCGTGGGCGCGCCATTGCTCGGGGCTGGTCAGGTACACCGCCACGCAGGGCCCTTGGGCTGCGGCGGCCGCCAGGGCGGTGTTGTCGCGCAGGCGCAAGTCGCTGCGCAGCCAGATCAATCGCATGCTGTTTTTCATCTAAAGGAGTTCTCGGCGACTCAGTTCGCGGTGAGCCGATAGCGGGTCTTCGGCCCAGGACACCTCGATCATCGAGACGCCTGTGGATAGCCGGGCGTGGTGGATCGACGCGGCCGGGCCGGCAATGATGATAGGGCAATCAATTGCGCCCAGTAGCCTGGGCAGTTGGGACAGATTGAGGGCGTGACTGGAATACAGCAGGACGCCACGGGCCTTGAGGCGTTCGACCGCCAAGGCCAGCTCACCCGCCGGCAGCGGGCTGTCGAACACTTCCACCGGGCAGTCGGCGCTGCTGGCCAGCCAGGCGGTGAGCCACAGGTGCGGCTCCAGGGGTACGTCCGATTGATTGACCAGCAACAGGGGCGCGCCGTGCAGCTGGCGGTTGTTGTGATAGATCCGGCTGCCGAACTTGCTGCGCAGCCACGAGTACAGGAAGACGCGTTCCAACTGCGCGCCGAACTGGCCTTGCCAGCGCAGGTGCAGGTCGGCCAGCAATGGCAGGAGCAATTGCTCGCACACGGTCCAGGGCGGATACAGCGCCATCGCCTGGTTGACCAGGTCGTCGATCTGGCGCTCGGCCAGTTGCGTCACCGCCAGCACCAGGGCGTGGCGCTGACGCTGCCAGTCGTTCTCTGCCGGCTGTGTGGTTTCGGTCGGCGCTGGCGTGTCCAGCAACGGCTTGATCTTGCTCACCGCAACGCCACGATCGATCCACGTGAGGATGTGCCGGATCCGTTGTACATGCTCGGCATTGAACAGTCGGTGACCCTTGGGTGTGCGGTGCGGCACGATCAGGCCGTACCGGCGCTCCCAGGCCCGTAGCGTGATGGCGTTGACCCCGGTCTGCCGGGCGACTTCGCGAATGGGCAGCCAGCCTTGGGCCAAGGCCTTGGCAAAATCGGCCCCCAGGTCTTCGCGGGCGCTGGCGTCGGGGTCGTGCTTCATTAGATAGCGTTTCGCAAGCTGAGGTTTTCCGGGTGCGGTTGCAGGTAGACCTGCTGCGCCAGGTAAGGATCGGGGTGCTGGCGCAGGTGATGCTTGAGCAACGTCAGCGGCACCACCAAGGGCACGATGCCGAGGCGATATTGCCCGATGAGGTGCTGCACCTCTTGTTTGTCCTCGGCGTCGATGTCGCGCTTGAGATACCCGCTCAGGTGTTGCAGCACATTGGTGTGGGTGCGGCGGGTGGCGCACTTCTTCAGGGCGGCCATCAATGCGCTGAAATAGCGTGGGCCTAGCTCGTTGGCATCGGCCTTGCCCATGGTGCCCAGCAGTTTGCCCAGGGCTTTGTACTGCTCCGGGTTGTGGGCCATGAGCAGGTATTTGTAGCGCGAGTGAAATTCGATCAGGTCGCGACGGGTCAGGCCCTGGCGGCGCAAGGATTGCCAAGCGGCATAGGCAAACACCCGGGTCAGGAAGTTTTCCCGTAGTACCGGGTCGTTGAGGCGACCGTCTTCCTCCACCGGCAGGTCGGGATGGCGTTCGCAAAAGGCCTTGGCATAGATGCCGCGCCCGCCGCCGTCCTGGGTCACGCCGTTGTGGTCATAGACCTTGACCCGCTCCAGTCCGCAGGAGGGCGATTTCTGCATGAAGATGTAGCCGCAGATGTCCTCCAGTTCACCCGCCATCTGCCGCCCGTAGTCGGCCAGTGGTCGGGTCACGTCGAGGTCGCGATTCACCGTGCCGAGCGCCTCGGGGTGTTCGGGGTCGCCCACCAGGCGGATCGGTTCCCGAGGAATGCCCAGGCCGATAGCGACTTCAGGGCACACCGACACGAAATCGAAATACTCGACGAGGGTGCGGCTGCACAATGGCGATTGCTTGTGCCCGCCATTGAAGCGAACTTCAGCCCCCATCAGGCAGGCGCTGATGGCGATTCTGGGTTTGGCGATGGCTGCTTTGGACATGGGCGACCTCTGATAGCTAAATCTTGTACAAATTATTTGATCTGTACAATATTTTCATCATAGGTCCGAATGTGTGCAAGTCAACCGGATTTATCCAAGGGGGTGACGCAATGAGTGTCGCAGGCAGGCTGCTGTCTCGTTCGACAGCAGCGGATGATGAGCGTTAACGCGCGATCTTACTGCAGGCTGGCATGCAGGCGGCGTGCTGCCTCCTGGCCGCTGAGCCATGCGCCTTCGACCCGGCCGGACAGGCACCAGTCGCCGCATACATACAGGCCCAGGTCGGCATCGGCCAGGGCGCCCCATTCATGGCTGCCGGCGGGGCGGGCGTAGAGCCAGCGATGGGCCACGCTGAAGCTCGGGGCGGGCATCGCACTGTGCAGCAGTTCAGCGAACGCGCCGTGCAGGTGTTCGATCACCGCTTCCTTGGACAGGTCGATGTGCTGCCGGCTCCAGTCGCTGGTGGCGTGCAGCACCCAAGTGTCGAGCTTGCTGTCGCGTCCCGGTTTGCTGCGGTTGCGTGCCAGCCAATCCAGCGGACTGTCCTGCACGAAGCAGCCCTCCATGGGCGTATCCAGCGGTGCTTCGAAAGCCAGCGCCACGGCCCAGGTCGGGTCCATCTTCACGCCGGCGGCCACCGCGGCCAGTTTCGGTACGGCCGCCAGCAATGCGGTGGCCTGGGGCGCGGGTGTGGCAATCACCACTTGGCCAAAGGGGCCATGGGTGAAACCTTCCGCGTCCTGCAGATGCCAATGTTCCTGGCCGCGGTACACCTCGGTGATCCGGCAGGAAAACTGCACTTGCAACTTGTCGAGCAAAGCGCGGGTGATGGCGCTCATGCGCGGGGTGCCGACCCAGCGGGTCTGCTCGTCCGGCGATGGGCTCAGTTGTCCATTCTGGAAGTTGTAGAGCTGCGGGTTCCATTCCGCGGCCCAGCCGTTGGCTTGCCAGCGCTGGACCTCCGTGACAAAGCGGCGGTCACGGGCGGTGAAGTATTGCGCGCCCATGTCCAGCGCGCCGGCATCGCTGCGCTTGCTCGACATGCGTCCGCCACTGCCATGGCTTTTATCGAAGAGTTGAACGACATGCCCGGCCTCCGTCAGGGCCTGGGCGGCTGAAAGTCCGGCGATGCCGGTGCCGATGATTGCGATAGGTACAGTCATGAGGGCCTCGTTTACCTTTCTGTACAGACTACGCCGTCGTTTAAACCTGTACGATCTGGGTTTTTGGTATAAGTTTTACCGTTCGCGTTTGGACAGGTTGTCCTATTGTTAAACACAGACCCTGTCCGATACGAAAAATCCCTACCTATAAAAATAGACTAATGGGCCGGGTAAAACGCGATGCGAGGAACATCTCATGCACATATTGCTGACCGGCGGTACTGGTTTGATCGGAGGTCAGCTCTGCCGCCTCTGGTTGCAGCAGGGACATCGCTTGACGGTATGGAGTCGCCGACCCGAAGAGGTGGCAAAAATCTGCGGGACATCGGTGCGAGGTATTGCCAGGCTGGACGAAATTGACGAGCCGGTGGATGCAGTGGTCAACCTTGCGGGGGCGCCGATTGCCGACCGTCCCTGGAGCCACAAACGCAAGATGTTGTTGTGGAGCAGTCGCATCACGTTGACCGAAGTTTTGCTGGCGTGGCTGGAGCGTTGCGAGCAGAAACCGCAGGTGTTGATTTCCGGTTCCGCGGTGGGTTGGTACGGCGACGGTGGCGAGCGTGAGTTGACCGAGGAGTCGGGACCGGTGAGCGAAGATTTCGCCAGCCAGTTGTGCATCGCCTGGGAAGAAACCGCGCAACGGGCCGAGGCCTTGGGCCTGCGCGTGGTGCTGGTGCGTACCGGCCTGGTCCTGTCTGCCGAGGGCGGCTTTTTGTCGCGGCTGTTGCTGCCGTTCAAACTGGCGTTGGGCGGGCGTATCGGCAATGGTCGGCAGTGGATGCCGTGGGTTCACATTGACGATCAAATCGCCCTGATTGATTTTCTTCTGCACCGCACCGATGCCAGCGGTCCTTATAATGCGTGCGCGCCGAACCCGGTGCGCAACCGCGATTTTGCCAAGGCCCTGGGGCGCGTCTTGCATCGGCCGGCCGTGGTGCCGATGCCAGAGCTTGCGCTGAAGGTCACGCTGGGGGAGTTGTCCTTGCTGTTGCTCGGCGGCCAGCGCGCCACGCCGGCCCGATTGCAGGCGGCGGGTTTCACATTCCGGTTCACTGATTTGCCTGCGGCCCTGGAAGACTTGTCCAGCCGCCTTTGAAATAGGACGTTGCATGACCGATCACGCGTTGCTTCTGGTGAATCTGGGTTCGCCTGCCTCCACCTCGGTGGCCGATGTGCGCCGCTACCTCAATCAATTCCTGATGGATCCGTATGTCATCGACCTGCCATGGCCGGTGCGGCGCTTGCTGGTATCGCTGATCCTGATCAAGCGTCCCGAGCAGTCGGCCCATGCCTACGCCTCGATCTGGTGGGAGGAGGGTTCGCCGCTGGTGGTGCTCAGTCGCCGGCTGCAACAGGCCATGACCGCGCAGTGGACCCAGGGTCCGGTGGAACTGGCGATGCGTTATGGCGAGCCGTCCATTGAATCGGCGCTCGTGCGGCTGGCGAGCCAGGGACACAAGAAGATCACCTTGGCGCCGTTGTACCCGCAGTTCGCCGACAGCACCGTGACCACGGTGATCGAGGAGGCCAAGCGGGTCGTGCGGGAAAAGAAACTCGATGTGCAGTTTTCGATCCTCCAGCCGTTCTACGATCAGCCGGAATACCTCGACGCCCTGGTGACCAGCGCCAAGCCGTACCTGATGCAGGAACACGATCATCTGTTGTTGAGTTTCCACGGCCTGCCGGAACGGCACCTGACCAAGCTCGACCCAACGGGGTTCCATTGCTTCAAGGATGCTGATTGCTGCAAGAACGCGCCGCCGGAGGTGATGGCAACCTGTTATCGCGCGCAATGCATCCGCACCGCCGAACTGTTCGCCCAACGCATGGGGCTGGCGGACGGCAAATGGTCGGTGTCGTTCCAGTCGCGCTTGGGACGGGCCAAGTGGATCGAACCCTACACCGAGGCGCGCCTGGAAGAACTGGCTAAAAGCGGCGTGAAGAAAGTGTTGGTGATGTGCCCGGCGTTCGTCGCCGACTGCATTGAAACCCTGGAGGAAATCGGCGATCGCGGCCGCGAGCAGTTCCGCGAAGCGGGAGGGGAGGAGTTGGTGCTGGTGCCTTGCCTCAATGATGAGCCGCAGTGGGCGAAGGCGTTGAGCACCCTCTGTGAACGGGCGCCGATAGCTTTGTGAGGTTCTAGGGCCTCATCGCGAGCAAGCTCGCTCCCACAGTGGATCTCGAGTGGTCACAAAATTTGTGTTCACAACAGATCCCCTTGTGGGAGCGAGCTTGCTCGCGATGGCTATCTGACTGACAACAAAGCCTTCAAGCTTGAGTCAGATCAGCGGCTCATCCACCTTCTTTTGCTTCCAACCGTCATTACCCGGCAGCAGCAGGTTCAGCGCGATCGCCACCACCGCGCACAGCGCGATGCCTTTGAGGCCGAAGTCGTCCGGGCCGGTGCCGGTGCCCACCAGCACGCCGCCGATGCCGAACACCAGCGTCACCGAAACGATCACCAGGTTGCGTGCCTCGCCCAGGTCGATCTTGTGGCGGATCAGCGTGTTCATGCCCACCGCCGCAATCGAACCGAACAACAGGCACAGGATCCCGCCCATCACCGGCACCGGAATGCTTTGCAGCAGCGCGCCGAATTTGCCGATGAACGCCAGGCTGATGGCAAAGATCGCCGCCCAGGTCATGATCTTCGGGTTGTAGTTCTTGGTCAGCATCACCGCGCCGGTCACTTCGGCGTAGGTGGTGTTGGGCGGGCCGCCGAACAGGCCGGCGGCGGTGGTGGCAATGCCGTCACCTAGCAACGTGCGATGCAGGCCGGGTTTTTTCAGGTAGTCGCGACCGGTCACGCTGCCCACGGCAATCACCCCACCGATGTGCTCGATGGCCGGTGCCAGGGCGACCGGCACGATGAACAGGATCGCCTGCCAGTTGAACTCCGGCGCGGTGAAGGCCGGCAGGGCGAACCATGGCGCGGCGGCGATTTTCGCGGTATCCACGACGCCGAAGAAAAACGCCATGGCAAAGCCCACCAGCACGCCGGAAATGATCGGCACCAGGCGGAAAATACCTTTGCCGAACACCGCGACGATCAAGGTCGTGAGCAGGGCCGGCATCGAAATCATCATCGCGGTCTGATAATGAATCAGCTCGGTGCCGTCGCCGGCCTTGCCCATCGCCATGTTGGCGGCAATCGGCGCCATGGCCAGGCCGATGGAGATGATCACCGGGCCAATCACCACCGGCGGCAGCAGCCGATCGATGAACCCGGTGCCCTTGATCTTCACCGCCAGGCCCAAGAAGGTGTAGACGAAACCCGCCGCCATCACGCCGCCCATGGTCGCGGCCAGGCCGAACTGGCCCTTGGCGAGGATGATCGGGGTGATGAAGGCAAAGCTCGAGGCCAGGAACACCGGTACCTGGCGCCCAGTGACGACCTGGAACAGGATCGTTCCCAGGCCGGCGGTGAACAGCGCCACGTTAGGGTCCAGCCCGGTGATCAGCGGCATCAATACCAGCGCGCCGAAGGCGACGAACAGCATCTGGGCACCGGACAGGATCTGGCGCCAGAGCGGATCGTTGAACTCGTCTTGCATGCTCAAGCGTCCTTCTGCTTGGTGCCGAAGATCTTGTCGCCGGCATCGCCCAGGCCCGGGATGATGTAGCCATGTTCGTTGAGTTTCTGGTCGATGGACGCGGTGTAGATGGTCACGTCCGGGTGGGCGTCCTGCACGGCCTTGATGCCTTCGGGGGCCGCGACCAGCACCATGGCGCGGATGTCCCGGCAACCGGCTTTTTTCAGCAGGTCGATGGTGGCGACCATGGAGCTGCCAGTGGCGAGCATCGGGTCGATGATCATCGCCAGGCGCTCGTCGATTTCCGGCACCAGTTTTTCCAGGTAGGTGTGCGCTTGCAGGGTCTGCTCGTTGCGAGCCACGCCCACGGCGCTGACCTTGGCCCCGGGGATCAGGCTCAGGACGCCCTCGAGCATGCCGATGCCGGCGCGCAGGATCGGCACCACGGTGATTTTCTTGCCAGCGATTTTCTCGACCTGGACCGTCCCGGCCCAACCGTCGATGTCATAGGATTCCAGCGGCAGGTCCTTGGTGGCTTCGTAGGTGAGCAGGGCACCGACTTCCTGGGCCAGTTCACGGAAGTTCTTCGTGCTGATGTCGGCGCGGCGCATCAGGCCGAGTTTGTGTCTGATCAGCGGGTGGCGGATCTCGAGGATGGGCATGGGGAAGGCTCCGGCGGCGGGCAAAAAAACCGGCCTAGATTAATCTATCCGAGGGTGTTGTCCTATAGACAATACAGAACGTTAGTCCACAAACGCTTGATCTGGCCGGGCGGGATGCGTACCTTTGCCGGCTTTTCCGAACCCTGCCCCTTGGAGAGCGCCATGTCCGCTGATCTCGAGCATATCCGTCAAATCATGCGAGAGGCTGACTGCCTGTACACCGAAGCCGAAGTCGAAGCGGCCATCGCCCGTGTCGGTGCGCAAATCAACGAGCAACTGGCCGATGCCAATCCGGTGGTGTTCTGCGTGATGAACGGCGGGCTGATTTTCTCCGGCAAGCTGTTGACCTACCTGAACTTCCCCCTGGAAGCGTCCTACCTGCACGCCACTCGTTATCGCAACGAAACCAGCGGTGGTGACTTGTTCTGGAAAGCCAAGCCAGAAGTCTCGTTCATCGACCGCGACGTGCTGATCATCGACGACATCCTCGACGAAGGGCACACCCTGGGCGCGATCATCGACTTCTGCAAACACGCCGGCGCCCGTGCCGTGCACACCGCCGTGCTGATCGACAAGGACCATGACCGCAAGGCGCGGCCGGACTTGAAAGCCGATTTCGTCGGCCTGCCGTGCATCGACCGCTACATCTTCGGCTACGGCATGGACTACAAAGGTTACTGGCGCAACGCCAATGGCATCTTCGCCGTCAAGGGCATGTAATCGATGACTCGGCCAAGCTTTCTGGAACAAGCGCTGTTCGATGAGTTGGCCGAGAAAGCCGCGGCCAATCCTCGCGGGCGGCAGCACCATAATTTCCATGGGATGGATGAGCCGTGCCATCGCATGGCGGTGGGGCTGCAGCCTTCGACCTACATCCCGCCGCACCGTCACCTGAGCGCCGACAAGGCGGAAACCTTGCTGGTGCTCAAGGGCCGATTGGGGGTGTTGATTTTTGACGAGGCCGGTGCGGTGGTGGACAAGCGCATCCTGCAGGCCGGCGGCGATTGCCTCGGTGTCGACTTGCCGGCTGGCGTGTATCACGGCTTGGTGGTGCTGGAAGCCGACAGCCTGATGTTCGAATGCAAGGCCGGCCCTTACCGGCCCGTGGGCGAGGGCGAACTGGCTCACTGGGCGCCCCGCGAAGGCGAGGCCGGCGCGGCGCAATACCACGGCTGGATGCGCGCCCAGTTCGACTAGCACCTGCTTTTGTGGCGAGGGAGCTTGCTCCCGCTTGGGTGGGAGCGAGCTTGCTCGCGATAGCGGAGTGTCAGATTACTTGGATGTCGAACGTGCCGACGTCATCGCGAGCAAGCTCGCTCCCACAGTTGTTGGCGTATCCGCCCTTGGTGCGTGCAATCTCTGACCACCGATCAAGCCAGTCTTGCATGGGCCGTGCTGCCAGCAGCCAGCCATTTTTCGCTTTTGACCCGCGCTTGCTCCAAAGTCTGCACATACGCCAATTGCCGCTGTTCGCGATGAATGCCGGCGCGTCGCAATTTCAGGCGTACCCGGGGTGCGGTCGCGACCAGGATCAGGCCGATGCCGTGCTTGCGGTAATCCTTCAGGATATTTTCCAGCGCGGCCAGGGCGGTCATGTCCAGCATCGGCACGGCGCTCATGTCCACGACCACTACACGAACGCCCGGGTCGAACCGGCGCAGCACATCCAGGGCCTTTTCCGCCGCGCCGAAGAACAGCGGCCCACGAATCCCGTAGCAGCGTACATGTTCGGGCATGTCCAGCAGGGCCTGGTGGAAGTGGCGCGGCAGTTCGGCACTGTCGGTCAGTTCGCTCATGCGCTTGATGAACAGCCCGGCGGCGAGCAGCAGGCCGACGGCGACGGCCAGGACCATGTCGAACAGCACCGTCAGGCCCAGGCAGGTCAGCAGCACCAGTACGTCGCTGCGCGGGGCGATGCGCAGGGTGTGCAGCACATGCCCGGCTTCGCTCATGTTCCAGGCGACCATCACCAACAGCGCGGCCAGTGCGGCCATGGGCAAGTAACTGAACAGCGGCGCCAGCAGCACAATCGCCACCAGCACCACGAGGCTGTGGATGATCGCGGCCAGCGGTGAAGAGGCGCCGCTGCGCACATTGGTGGCGCTGCGGGCAATGGCGGCGGTGGCGGTGATGCCACCGAACAGCGGCGCCACCAAATTGCCCAGGCCCTGGCCCAGCAGCTCGGCGTTGGGGTCGTGCTTGCTGCCGGTCATGCCATCCGCCACCACCGCGCACAACAAGGATTCGATGGCGCCGAGCATGGCGATGGCAAAGGCGGGCGCCAGCAGTTGGCGGATCAGGTCATAGGACAGGATCAACCGATGCCCCTGGCCGTCCGGCAGGTTCCAGGGCCAGTCGAAGCTCGGTAGAAAGGGCGGAATGCCCGGGTGAGCGATGCCATCGACAACGTAGCTGAACCGTTCGCCAAGCGTCGCGATCGGCCATCCGCCGCGTTCCATCGCCAGCCCCAGCAGCGTACCCACCAGCAGGGCCACCAGATGCCCGGGCACCCGGGGCACCCAGCGCGGCCAGGCAATCAGTACCGCCAGGCACGCGGCGCCGATGAGCCCATCGCCGAGACGGGCACCGGGCAGCGCCACGATCAATTCCCCCAGTTGTTCGATGTAGTGTTTGGCTTGGCCTGCGGTGGTCAGCCCCAGCAGGTCCTTCAGTTGCAGGGTAGCAATGACCACGCCAATGCCCGCGGTGAAACCGAGGATGACCGGGTAGGGAATGTACTGGATCAAGCGGCCGGCGCGGATCAGGCCCAGGGCGATCAGGATCAGGCCGGCGAGCATGGTGCACAACAAGAGGCCGCCCAGGCCGTATTGCTGGGTGATGGGCAGCAGGATGACCACGAACGCCGCTGTCGGCCCGCTCACGTTGAAGCGTGAGCCGCCGGTGAGGGCGATCAGCGGCGCTGCCACCAACACCGTGTACAGGCCGTGCTGCGGCGGCACGCCGACGGCAATCGCCAGGGCCATGGCCAGGGGGATGGCGATGATGCCGACGGTCAGCCCGGCCACCAGATCGCCGCGCAGGCGTTCGAGGGTGTAACCGGCCCGCCAGGTTTGGCGCCAGGCGGCGAACAGCGGTGGGGCGGAGAAGGACATGGGCACTCCACACAAAATGAACGGGCGTTACATCTGGACCTGCCGAACAACGATCCCTGTGGCGAGGGAGCTTGCTCCCGCTCGGCGGCGCAGCCGTCGTAAAACGGGTCGACGCGGTTTGCCAGGGGAATCGCAGTCGCCTGTTGTTGGGGCGGCTGCGCCACCCAGCGGGAGCAAGCTCCCTCGCCACACAGGCATGCGCCAGTGAGATCGACGCTGATGGCTCTTTGAGTATGCCGCGCCCGCTGCCCGGATGTATTGATCCGGATCGCTTATTTTTACCGTCGGTGCTCATGCTAGAGTGCCCGGCCAAGACCCTGGAGCTTGCCATGCGTGTATCGATCCGCCGTTGCGCCATTTTGTTGTTGATCGCCAGTCTGCCTTTGACGGCCGTGGCCGCGCCGATGCACAGCCAGTTCCTGCCACCGGATGACCTGGTGGTGCGCCAGGAACAACCTGAACAGCAGCAGTTGCTGCAAGTGACCGAATATTCGGTGGTGCTGGGTAACCAGCGCCAGTCCAACCAGCAACCGATCCCGGTCACTTCGCCCCTGCTGGTCCGTCTCAAGGGCAAGCCCTTGAACAAAGGAGCGACCGTCAGCCAGGTGATCCTCAACTTCGACGGCGAAAGCAAAAGCCTGAAAAAACCGGCCTTCGACGAGGCGAGCAAGACCCTGACGCTGTCTTATCCACAGGCCCAGTACCGGGTGGTCATCGATCTGTTGCGCAACAACACGGTCTATGTGCAGTTCCTCACTTACGCCAACGGCCATATCTGGGCCGACCTGCACACCGGCGCCGAACGCCCGCGTTGAGCCCCGGGGCCTGCCGGGGGTAAACTGCCCGCCCCGTGAATTGTGCGAGTTGGAGCCGGCAATGCGTAAAGACAAGAAACAAGTGATTGGCGACGAGATTGGCGATGAACAGATCAAGCTGTTCCTCGATTTCGAACCGGTCGATGCCACTTCGCCGTCGCTGCACAAACTGATCAAGGCCTACCGTGGCCTGCGGGTCGACGATTTCGAGCGCTTCCTGACGTTCTTCGTCGAGGCCGGCCATGACCTCAACGGCAAGGATGAGCACGGCAACGATTTCGTTGCGCTGATCAAGGACCAGCGTAATGCCGAAGAATACATCGCGTTGATCAACAAGGCGCGCGGCTGAATCAACGTCTATCAACGCTCTTCGGAGCGTTGAATACTCCGCTTGAACGCAATTAACTTCTTCTTTTTTACATCGCTCTGAAAGGTTATGTCACCATTCGGGCTGTTCTGTTTTATTTGAAATTCCATTACTTTTGCGTTCGAAGCCAAGTGGCTTTTACGTTATTGTCTTAATGGAGTTGTATTGGTCATGGAAGATCAAAAAAAGTGTATCGCAAGCGTGCTATTGTCCTTGGCGGCGTGTCTGGCAAGTTCCGCGGCCTGTGCGCGGGATGAAGTTGTCAATGTCGAGATTCACAATGCCACGGTAGACGATATTGTTCCTGGGAGCGGCTTTAGCTGGACTGATTATTGGGCCGGTTCGGGCCACAACTTTTGGATAAGTCCGAGTGAGAGCCAGGAGCTGACGTACTACCTGCCTCAGTCACGCTCCAAGGAAGAGGCTTTTAGCTACACGCAAGACAGTCGCATCTGCCATTTCAGTTTTGGACATGTCGCACGAAGACCGATCAGCGAAGGGGCAATGCCTTTTCGTCGCTGGGTCAACGCGGAGCCGACGGATTATTGTGTCGCTCAATTGATTGATGTAGAAGATGATGACGACTATGTTCGTAACGGCGGAACACGCATCAAATTCACCATGAAATAACGCCGCGGAAAATAAAAAGCCTCCCGTTTTGCACGGGAGGCTTTTTATATTGACGGCAAGGTATCAGGCGTAACTGTGCGCCTTGCTGTCTTCGACCAACTCCAACGCAATGTTGTTCTGCGCATTGATCTTGCGATACAGCGCCGCGTCGGTTTCCAGCACTTTTTCCCGAGCCGGAAAGATCTCCGCGAGCTTGGTAGCCCACTCGCCCTTGGTCTTGTCCGGGAAGCAACGTTCGATCAGTTCCAGCATGATCGACACGGTCACCGATGCACCCGGCGATGCGCCGAGCAGGGCGGCGAGGGTGCCATCCTTGGCTGCCACCAGTTCGGTGCCGAATTGCAGGACGCCACCTTTCTTTGGGTCTTTCTTGATGATCTGCACCCGTTGGCCGGCCACTTCCAGGCGCCAGTCTTCGGCTTTCGCCTCGGGGTAGAAGCGGCGCAGGGATTCCAGGCGCTGTTCCATGGACTGCATCACTTCGCTGATCAGGTACTTGGTCAGGTCCATGTTGTCCCGGGCCACGGCCAGCATCGGGCCGATGTTGCCGGCACGTACCGACAGCGGCAAGTCCATGATCGAGCCGTGCTTGAGGAACTTGGTGGTGAAACCGGCGTAGGGTCCGAACAGCAGGGATTTCTTGCCGTCGACCACGCGGGTGTCCAGGTGCGGCACCGACATGGGCGGCGAACCCACCGCGGCCTGGCTGTAGACCTTGGCCTGGTGGTGCTTGACCACTTCCGGGTTGTCGCAACGCAGCCACTGGCCGCTGACCGGGAAGCCGCCGAAGCCCTTGCTTTCCTCGATGCCCGAGGCTTGCAGCAGCGGCAGCGCCGCGCCGCCGGCACCGAGGAATACAAACTTGGCGTCGACTTCGCGGGTGCTGCCGGAATTGACGTCCTTGATGCTCACGGTCCAGCCGCTGCCGTTGCGCTTGAGCCCGGTAACGCGCTTGCAGTATTTGACTTGGGTGTCCGGGGCGCTGGTCAGGTGCTTGAGCAATTGGTTGGTCAGCGCGCCGAAATTGACGTCGGTACCGTTCATGACACGGGTGGCGGCGATGACTTCATCGTCTGGCCGGCCAGGCATCATCAACGGCATCCACTCGGCCATCTTGGCCTTGTCTTCGGTGTATTCCATGTCGGCGAAGGCGTGATGCTGGTGCATCAACTCGAAACGCTTCTTCAGGAACGCCACGCCTTTCTCGCCTTGCACGAAGCTCAGGTGTGGCACCGGGGCGATGAAAGACTTGGAGGAGCCGAACGTGCCTTTTTTGGTCAGGTACGTCCAGAACTGTTTCGACACCTCGAACTGGGTGTTGATGTGCACGGCTTTCTTGATGTCGACAGTGCCGTCGGCCGCCTGGGGCGTGTAGTTGAGCTCACACAGCCCGGCATGGCCGGTACCGGCGTTGTTCCACGGGTTGGAACTCTCCGCGGCACCGGAATCCATCAACTCGACGACTTCCAGCGAGATCGCGGGGTCGAGCTCCTTGAGCAGCACGGCCAGGGTGGCACTCATGATGCCGGCCCCTACCAGAACTACATCGACTGCTTCGTTATGCGCCATTTAACGCGT
This sequence comes from Pseudomonas sp. LARHCG127, assembly GCF_052871455.1. NCBI lineage: Bacteria > Pseudomonadati > Pseudomonadota > Gammaproteobacteria > Pseudomonadales > Pseudomonadaceae > Pseudomonas > Pseudomonas sp. LARHCG127. The sequence goes on along the minus strand of NZ_JBIXJT010000008.1, from coordinate 284,775 downwards.
CTCCAAAATCTGCAGCACCAAATTGTCGGCATAGCGGCCAGGAGTGGCGGGGCAGGTCAGTTGCGCCCCAGTGATCCATGGCCAGGATCGCCATGTCCGAATCTTCGCAATTTTTCGCACCTACTGCGGATGCATGCAGCCTGGCCTCAAGAGTCACATGAACTCATTTAAGCGCCGGGCGGGCAATTCGACTTATGGCCGAGACATCCGTTCGTGCAACCAAATCCGTAGCGGACAGGCTTCAGGCGCCGGTTCTTGAGCGATATCCGGTCCTGTGTCGTTGGGCTGTTTCAGACGCCAATGGTGCTTGTTCAGACGCAAAACTCTTCATTTGCTCGCCACACTCTCGTGAAGTTGTGAAAACCCGTTTTTTCACGCTCTTTTGAAGACGTGAACCTCAAAAAAGGGCTGTCCCAGCCTGGCACTGCGCCCGGTTTGGTTGCCCCCATGGAATACATGACAGGCAAAACGGGCAGACAGCTCAGTGACCGAGCGTAATGACAGCTCTGCAGATTCGCGAAAAGTGGTGATTTGCCTGGAGGAACAGCAAGCGCGCCAGCTTCACTCGATCTGTGTGGGCGGCTCTCTGTGGGCGGTGCGGGGTGCCAATACCAGCGCATCAGCGGTGTTGCGCGGCCCGATCAGGAGACGTCCTTATAATCGGGGGGAGATTGTATCGAAGAAACGCAGGGAAATGGTCGTGTTTAATGACTTTTATTAGCCGTCCGGTCAGATGGTCAACAGTTGCCGGTTGCGTGCGCGGGCACGAAGCGGTTGCACGCGGGCGCTGGCGGGCAATGGCTGGTGCAACCAGTTGAGACGGATCTCATCGATTTCCACCCAGCCTTCGCCCATGGGTTGCAGGCTGCACTGCTTGAACGCCTGGCAACGGCCGTTGCGATCGAGCAGGGCGAAGCTGCGGTGATGAGGGCGCGGGGTGAACAGCGAAATGAGGAAGCGCATGAGCGGATACCGGGTCAGGAAGCTTGAAGCAAGCCTGACAGCGAGCCATGACATACCGGTGTAAGGATCGTGACAATGGGGTGACAGGAACCGCCAATCACGGCTCGTGTCAGACATTTCAGTATCCATCGCAAGTCTTAGTGGCCTGTGTGGCTAATTCGTGCACTCAACTTCGGCGCCAGAACTTGCCAGCCTGCGTTGCCATTCCTCGCCGTAGCGGGCTACGACTCGTCATGGCGCCTTGCCTGGCAAGCCCTGGCACTCGAATTTGAGTACTCGAATTAACCGTACAGGCCACTAGTTCACCGCGATGGCGCACCGCTATACTGCCGGCCTGTTTGTGCCCGATTCTGGAGAGAAGAGCATGTTGCAACGCCTGTTGTTCGGTTTGATCGCTGTGACCAGTCTGACCCTTGTCGGCTGCGCCCACAGCCCGCAACAACTTAACCCGGAGCCCAAGCTCAATGCCCAACTGGCCCCTGTGGGGCGTGGCCAGCCGGTGGTGGTGCGGGTCGTGGACGGTCGTCCGTCGCCGACACTCGGCACCCGCGGCGGGTTGTACCCGGAAACCAGCGTGATCACGGTGCAGGGCGCGCAGATCCTGCCCAAGTTGCAGGCCCAGGCTGAAGCCGCAGTACGTCTGCTGGGCTTCACGCCGACCGCCAATGCCTTGAATGCACCGCAACTGACCGTGACCTTGGCCGAGCTCAAGTACCAATCGCCCAAGGAAGGCATGTACGTGACCGAAGCCACCATCGGCGCGACCTTCCGCTCCGACGTGCAGAACGCCAACCGGCGCTACAGCGGTCGCTACGGTGCGTCCCTGGACCAGCGCTTCGGCATGGCACCGAACCAGGACACCAATACCAAGCTGGTCAGCGATGTCTTGAGCGATGCCCTGACCCGGCTGTTCAAGGACCCGACCATTGGCCAGGTGCTGGCTGAGTAAGTAACGAACCCCTATCCCCTGTGGGAGCGAGCTTGTGTGGGAGCGGGGGTGGGGGGGGGGGGGGGGGGGGGGGGGGGGGGGGGGTGGGGGGGGGGGTGGGTGGGGGGGGGGGGGGCGGGGTGTGGGTGTGGGCGGGGTGTTGTGTGGGCGTCCGCCCCCCCCCCCCCCCCCCCCCCCCCCCCCCCCCCCCCCCCCCCCCCCCGACTCGCTCCCACAGGGGTTTTTTATGGGCGAAATTCTCAGGCTGCCTGGGAATAGAACTCCAGCACGCTGATCCCGGTCAGCAGGTCTGTCTCCGGCAGGTCGGCGTGTGGATGGCCGCCGAGGGCGCAATACACCAGCCAATGGCGGTCCTGCACATTGAAGGACAAGCTGTCGACGAGGTTCTGTTGTTCGTCGCTCGGGCTGATGAGATAGAGGCGATCCTGGTTTTCGGCGTGCAGCATGACGGGTTCCGTGAAGGTTTGAAGGGCGACAGAGTGGCCTAATCAGATGACGAAACGGTGACGGGGGAAATTAATCTTGGCTCCCTCGCCACAAAGGAACCCAGCGCCGCGATGGGATCGTTACTGGTCGGAAAAAACGGCGCAGGGCGACAGGCTTTCGGTAGAATCCGCGCCCTGTTCGTAGGCCACGGGCATGTCCTGTCCGTTTTTCCCTTGAGGTTCGTGATGTCGTCGCATCTGTTTTCGCTGTTCGCCGCCCACCCCGCCAAACTGATCAACCTGCTCGCGCTGCTGTTTGCCTGCCCGGGCGGCTGGGTGCTGCATGCGACGCGTCGCCGGGAACAACGGGCGCGGGCCTGCCTGCAAGCACGCAGTGGCAATGGCGAGGAACGCTTCGAAGCATTGCTGGACCTGGCCACCCAGCGCATGAACCGGTTTTTCTACCGGTTTGGCTTCGGCTGCCTGGCGCTGGCGTTGCTGGTGTCGTGGATCAGCACGCAGTTCTAACGCAGTAGCCTTGCAAGGCAATCGAGGATCGCTTTGCAAAAGTGTTTGCAGGGCAAATGAGGGTTGCCTGGCAAAAGTGCTTTTGTGGCGAGGGAGCTTGCTCCCGCTGGGCTGCGAAGCAGCCCCCGTCGAAGGTCAACTCAAATCACTGCAAGCCCGTTTTGCGATTGCTGCGCAATCGAGCGGGAGCAAGCTCCCTCGCCACAGAGGCCAAACCAGGCCCTCGCAAGCCCGGCTTTAAAGCGCCAACCCGGCCTTGACCCGATACTGGTTACGCACCGGCGTCGCATATTGCAGCACCAGGAACGGTCGGTGTTCCGGCGGGCATGCGTCCAGTCGGCGTTGCCATTCTTCCTGGGCCTTGGCCAACTCATCAGCACCAAACACCTCGGCCGCCGTCGGCACCTGCAACTGCGGGTCGGCGTCGGCCCATTGGGCGTAGGCCAGGTAATGCACCGGGAACAGCCGATAGCCGCCGAGAATCTGCCGGTCCATTTCCAGGGCCAATTGCTTGGTGTCCTCGAACAGCTCGGTGATGGGCGCCGCGAAGTTCACATGGACCCGGCCCTTGTAGCCGGTGATGCCCTTGGCGATGCTCACGTCGTCTTCGCCCGGGGCCTTGGTGTAGGTGCCGGTGGTGGCGCGGATGTACAACTCGCGGGCCTTGGCCTGGTCGCACGGGTCGTATTCGTAGCTGATCGATACCGGCGTGAGGTTCAGTGACTGGATCACCTCACCGAACGGCTCGTCCTTGCGGCTCATGTGGAACATCTTGAGGATCGCCGATTCGGTCCGGTCGTCACCGTCCTTGGCCCGCCCTTCGGCTTGGGCGATCCAGATCGAGGCGCAGTCGTTGCGGATCGAATGGTTGATATACGCCGACAGCAACTGGTACGCCGCCATTTTTTCCCGCCGCCCGGTGATGGAGCGGTGCACGATGAAACTCTTGTTCAGGCGCATCAGGTCGCTGACAAAGGGCTTTTGCAGCAGGTTGTCGCCAATGGCGATGCGCGGCGTCGGCAGGCCGGCGTGGTACACGGCGTAATTGACGAAGGCCGGGTCCATCACGATATCGCGGTGGTTGGCGATGAATAGGTAGGCACTGCCGGACTTGAATTGCTCCACCCCGGTGTAGGTCACGCCATCGGTGGCGCGCTCGATGGTGTGGTCGACGTAGAACTCCACCTTGTCCTGCAACGTAGCGACCGAGGTCACACCGGCGAACTCACGGCGCAATCTTTGCGCTATAAGGGGTTTGAGCATCCAGCCGAAGGCGCCGGCCAGGCGTGGGAAGCGGAAGTGGGTGAGGATATCTAGAAACGCCTTGTCGCCGAGCAGCCGTGCCAGCACCGCTGGGACTTCGCTGTCGTCGTAAGGTCGGATGGCATCGAATTCGCCCATCATGCTCTCTTGTTGGAAACGGCTAGGGTAAGTAAAGGTTCGATCGAAAAAACGACGGGGCACGGCCTGGAAGATAAGCCAGACGAAAATAGCCCTGCAAATAGACCGGCGATTATACGCACAAGTCACTTGGGAGACCGCGATGCTGGAAGAGGCTAGTTATGATTGTCCCTATTGTGGGGAGGAAATAGAGACAACCGTGGACCTGTCCGGCGGTGACCAGACCTACATCGAGGACTGTCAGGTGTGTTGTCGGCCGATCACCTTTGTACTGCAAGTCCATGAAGAAGAGTGGCATCTCGAAGTCTTCAGCGAAAACGAGTGAAGGGGGCGCCCATGCAGCGAATCTACGAGCTGGACAACTTGATGGAAGGTGAGTTGCTGCAAGGCATGCTCGCCAGCGAAGGCGTCACCGCGCACCTGGTGGGGCGTGACCTGGTCGGCGGCGTGGGGGAGTTGCCGATGCATGGATTGCTCGGGCTGGCGGTGGAAGACGACCAGGCGCAATACGCCCGGGAGTTGATCGCCGCGTACAATGCGGCGCTGCCGCTGCCGGGTGACGAACCGGACAGTTATCCCGGCACGCTGGTCTGTTAGGCTGGCGGTCGTTCGTTCGATCAAGAGTCGTGTTGCCCCATGTGTGGACGTTATGCCCTGTTTCGCTGGAACCCCGCCTTCGCGGCCCTGCCCGGTTTTCCCGCCGATCAGAAGGCCCAATGGAATATTTCGCCCAACGATTCGGTGCTGATGCTGCGGGCCGGCGCCGAGGGGCAGCGCGAGCTGGCCCGGGCGCGCTGGGGCCTGACGCCGCCGTGGCTGACCGACCTGTCCCGCACCCCGGCCCATGCCCGGGCCGAAACCGTGGCCGAGCAACCGATGTTCCGCGAGGCCTTGCGCCTGCGCCGCTGCCTGCTGCCGGCCAACGGCTTCTACGAGTGGCGCGGGGGCACGCGCAAGCGTCCGTACTGGCTGACGCCGGGAGAGGGCTCGTCGTTGTTTTTTGCCGCGATCTGGGAAGCGTATCCGGTGCAGGAACAGGTGTGGTTGAGCACGGCGGTAATCACCCAACCGGCGGCGGGTCAACGCCGGCCGTTGATCCTGGACGAAGAAGGCCAGCGCCTGTGGCTCGACCCCGAGACCCCGCTGCATGCCTTGCAAGGGCTGTTGGCCAGCGAGCCGGCGCCACTGCGCGAGCGGGTGTTGGCCAACATGGTCAATGATCCGAAGCTCAATGGGCCGGAGTGCTTGACGCCGGCTTGAGTTTTGCGGCGCTTGTATTGGCCCCATAGTCGGATCGCCGCCCGGAGCAGGCTCGCTCCCACAGTGGATTACAGGTGTATTCAAATTTCTCGTACACCCACCATCCCTTGTGGGAGCGGGCTTGCTCGCGAAAGGGGCGTGACATCCAACATTCATGCAAACTGACCCACCGCTTTCGCGAGCAAGCTCGCTCCCACACTAGGCTGCGGGTGTTCACAAAAGTGTGGTCCCCGCCAATCCCCTGTGGGAGCGAGCTTGCTCGCGATGGCATCGTGTCAGTCAACCTTGCTCCCATAGGTTCTGAGGTTACTCGTGATGCGGCTCACCCAGGAACGTCAGCGAGGTGAACACGCCACGGGTGTCCACGTCCTTGTTGTCCTTGAGCTTGATTTCCATGTGCGCCGCGATCACATTCAGGCCTTCGTTGCGCACCAGTACCTTGGCCCGGCCCTCTGCGTCGGTTTCCGTCGAGACGGTGTTCGGCGCGCTGCGGTAGTCGCCCACCAGTTTCACCCCGGCCGCCGGTTTGCCGTCCAGCAGCACCCGGACCGGCAATGGCTGGCCTGGGCCTACGGTCAGCGGGTCGACTTCCGGCAGGATCACGAACTTGATCGGTTCCAGCGCTGGCAGTTTCGCCCCAGGCTCATAGATCGCCAGGCTGTACTTGAACGTCTGGGTCGCTTCGACCGCCCCGGGCACTTTGCTGCGGCCTTCGTTGATCCACTTCTTGTCCGCCGTCTGGGACCACATGCCGTTGTCCAGCGCCACCGCCAATACGGCTGGCGGCTTGAGCGGTTGCAGGCGGGCGTGGTCCGGCAGGCGTTCTACGGTGACCGGAATCATCTTGCCGCCCAGGTCATAGGCCCAGGCACCGCTGATTTTCTGCGCCTTGAAGGCATTGTCTTCGGCACCGTGGCCGTAGATCACTTCGATGTTGCCGCGACGCTGTTCGGTCCACAGGCCATGGGCCGAGGCCTGCGCGGCCAGGAGCAGGCCAAGCAGGGCGAAGGTCTTGGGGTATTTCATGCTGACTTCCTTATAGATCGAGGGTGAGGCTGACAGTGAAGTTGCGCGGATCGCCGGGAGTGACCCAGTAATTGCTGTAGGAGCGTTCGTAGTATTTTTCGTCGAAGACGTTATTCAGGTTCAGGCCCACGGTGACGTCATCGCTGGCCTTGTAATGGGCCAGCAGGTCCACGGTGTGGTAGGCCGGCAGTTCGAAATCCTTGCCGGCTTCGCCCGAGCGATCACCGACGTACGTAAACGCCGCGCCAACATCCGAGCCGCGCAGGTGCCCATCCTGGAATTCGTAGACCCCCAGTAGGCTGCCGCTGTGTTTGGCGACGCCGAGGATCCGGCTGCCGGTGGGATTTCCCGGGTCACCCTTGGTCACTTCGGCGTCGATGTAGGCATAGGCGCCGATCACCCGCACGGCGTCGGTCACCTGCCCGGTCAGTTGCAAGTCGATACCCTGGCTGCGGGCCTTGCCAATGGCACTGTAGAAATCAGTCCCTGCGGTCTGAGCCAGAACGTTTTCCTTTTCTATACGGAACGCCGCCAGGGTGGTGCTCAGGCGATCGTCGAACAACTCGCTCTTGATCCCAACTTCATAGCCGACCCCTTCCTCGGGATCGAAAGTCTTGCCGCCGGCATCCAGGCCGTTGTTGGGCTTGAACGAGGTGGAGGCGTTGGCGAACAGGCCGACCTCGGGCGTCAATTGATACAGCAGGCCGGCCCGCTGGGTCAGGGCGTCGTGGCGTTGGCGGCTGGTGAGATTGGTGTTGTGGTCTTCGATGCTCTGCTCGAAATGCTCGTAGCGCACGCCAAGCATGCCCCGCAGCTTGTCGGTGAAGACGATCTGGTCTTGCAGGTTCAGCGCGCGGCTTTGCACTCGCTCGAAGAAATCCGTGCCGATCCGATCACCATTGGGTTTCGGCTGGCCGTAGACCGGCTGATAGATGTCGATGGGGTAGCTGCCACCGAGGATCCTGGTCACGCGCTCGTTCTTGCGATAGTCCTCGTATTCGCTGCCGATCAGCAGTTCATGCTGCCAGGGTCCGAGGTCGAACAGGCCACGCAATTCAAACTGAGTGATGCTGTCGTGCCAGTTGTTGTCGCGTTCGCGGTAGCGGCGGTTCACCGTGCGGCCATCGGCGTTCAACGGCTGCGCTTCGGAAGCGAAACCCCAGAGCTCACCCTGCTTGTAGTGGCTGGCCAGGCGCAGTTGCCAGGCGTCGTTGAGCTGATGCTCGAGGGCGGCCTGGAGCATGTTGTTGTGGTTGTCGATGTCGCCGTCGTTGGGCTCGCCCAGGAAAGTCGAGCGGGAAACCCCGCTCCAGCGATTGTTCGGAGCGACGATGCCGCGGTCGAACGTCGAGCTGTGGCGCACGATTTCGCTTTCCACCAGCAACCGCGTATCGGGGCTCAGTTGCCAACTGATGGAAGGCGCAACGAAAACACGTTTGCTGCCGACATGGTCGCGAAAGCTATTGTTGTCCTCGACCGCCAGATTGACCCGTGACAGCACGTTGCCTTCGGCGTCCAGTGGCGTGTTGACGTCCAGCGCGGTTCGGTAGCGATCCCAGCTTCCGGCGCTGGTTTGCAGCGTGGTGAAGGCTTCCGGTTGCGGTTTCTTGGTGGCGATGTTCACCGTGCCGCCAGGGTCGCCTCGGCCATACAGGCTGGCCGCCGGGCCCTTGAGTACTTCGATGCGTTCGATGTTCGCGGCGTCCGGGGTGCTTGGATAACCGCGGTTGGCGCTGAAACCGTCCTTGTAGAACTCCGAGGTGGTGAAACCGCGCACGCTGTATTCGTAAAGCGTCAGGCCACCGAAGTTGTTCTGCTTCGACACGCCGCCGGCATATTCCAATGCCCGTTCGACGTTGGTGCTGCCCAGGTCCTTGAGCACGCTGGCGGGAATCACGCTGATCGATTGCGGGATGTCACGCAGGGCCGTGTCGGTCTTGGTTGCACTGGCGGAGCGGGTGGCGCGATAGCCCGTGACAGGCCCGGTGGCGGATTCGTAGTCGGACGTTACGGTGATGGCGTCCAGCTCCAGCGGCTGGATTTCTTCGGCGTAGGTCGGATCGCCGAGCAGGCCCAGGGTGAGGCTGGCGATGGAAATCCGTTTCAGGGATGACATGTTATGTTGTTCCAAACCTTGAGATTGAAACAATATAACACTACTAATGAGAATTTATGCTATTTATCTTTCTCTGAAAACGTGGAGCCGAACGCCGTTTTTGTGGCGAGGGAGCTTGCTCCCGCTGGGCTGCGCAGCAGCCCTAAACCTGCCACCTCAAAAACACCAGACCGATTGCATTCAATCCTGTTGGGTCTGCTTCGCAGCCCAGCGGGAGCAAGCTCCCTCGCCACGGTGCTGCGCGGTTATTGTTCTTCCTTGACCGCCACCGGCGCCGGCGGTGGGCGCAGGCCGATTTCGGCGGTGAGCTTGAGCTCCTTGCCGTTGCGCATGACCTGGATCGTCACCTTGTCGGTGGGCTTGATCCGCGCCACCTGGTTCATCGAGCGGCGGCCATCGCCGGCCGGTTCGCCATCGATGCTCAGGATCACATCGCCCAGTTGCAGGCCGGCCTTCTGCGCCGGACCGTCGCGGAAGATCCCCGCCACCACGATGCCGGGCCGCCCGGACAAGCCGAAGGATTCCGCCAGTTCCTGGGTCAGCGGCTGGACTTCAATCCCCAGCCAACCGCGGATTACCTGGCCGTGTTCGATGATGGATTTCATCACCTCCATCGCCAGTTTCACCGGAATGGCGAAACCGATGCCCTGGCTGCCGCCGGACTTGGAGAAGATCGCCGTGTTGATCCCGGTGAGGTTGCCGTTGGCATCCACCAGCGCGCCACCGGAATTGCCGGGATTGATCGCGGCGTCGGTCTGGATGAAATCCTCGTAGTTGTTCAGGCCCAACTGATTGCGCCCGGTGGCGCTGATGATGCCCATCGTCACGGTCTGGCCAACGCCGAACGGGTTGCCGATGGCAAGGGTCACGTCGCCGATGCGGATGCTGTCGGAGCGGCCGATGGTGATGGCCGGCAGGTTCTTGAGATCGATCTTCAGTACCGCCAGGTCGGTTTCCGGGTCGCTGCCGATCACCCGGGCCAGGGTTTCACGGCCGTCCTTGAGGGCCACCACGATCTGGTCGGCACCGCTGGTGACGTGGTTGTTGGTCAGGATGTAGCCTTCCGGACTCATGATCACGCCCGACCCCAGGCTCGACTCCATGCGCTTCTGCTTGGGCGAGTTGTCGCCGAAAAAGCGCCGGAATTGCGGATCTTCGAACAGCGGATGGCTGGGTTTGTTGATGACCTTGGTGGTGTACAGGTTCACCACGGCCGGCGCGGCGGTGGTCACGGCGTCGGCATAGGACACCGGCCCCTGCATCACCGCTTTGGTTTGCGGCGCCTGCTGCAGGTTGACGTCGAGGCTCGGCAGGCCAACCCACTCCGGGTAGCGCTGGATAATCAGTAGAGCGACAAGCACACCGGCCAATAGCGGCCAGCCGGAAAAACGCAGCGCCTTGAGCATTAAGCACGTCCTACAAAGGTTGCAGGCGGTATGAGACCGCCCATAATGTCGCGCATTATACGAGGCCGCGCGCGCCTCTGAACGGGATATTTAGGAGTCTTTTCATGGCCGTCGCCCTGAACACCCTGGTAGAAGAAGCGGACCGTTACCTGGCCAGCAGCCGGATTGCCGATTATTGCCCCAACGGCCTGCAGGTCGAAGGCGTGCCCCAGGTGATGCGCATCGTCAGCGGCGTCACCGCCAGCCAGGCCTTGCTCGATGCGGCTGTCGAGGCCGGGGCCGACCTGGTGCTGGTGCATCACGGTTATTTCTGGAAGGGCGAGAACCCTTGTATCACCGGTATGAAACAGCGTCGTCTCAAGACGTTGCTCAAGCATGACATCAGCCTGCTGGCTTACCACTTGCCCCTGGACCTGCACCCCGAAGTGGGCAATAACGTGCAGTTGGCCCGCCAGTTGGACATCACCGTCGAGGGGCCGCTGGATCCGGATAATCCCAAGATCGTCGGCCTGGTCGGCTCTCTGTCCGAACCGATGACGGCCCGGGATTTCGCGCGCAAGGTCCAGGAAGCCTTGGGCCGCGAGCCCTTGCTGATCGAAGGCGAGCAGATGATCCGCCGGGTCGGCTGGTGCACCGGTGGCGGCCAGGGGTATATCGATCAGGCGGTGCTGGCAGGTGTCGACCTTTACCTCAGCGGCGAGGCCTCGGAGCAGACCTTCCACAGCGCCCGGGAGAACGGCATCAGCTTCATTGCCGCCGGGCATCATGCCACTGAGCGCTACGGCGTCCAGGCGCTGGGTGACTACCTGGCGCGACGCTTTGCCCTGGAACACATCTTCATCGATTGCCCGAATCCGATCTGACTTTTTATAACCCTTTGGTAACTAACCCCGTGGGGAGCGTGCTTGCTCGCGATGGCGGCGGATCAGTCGACATTAATGTGGCTGACACACCGCTATCGCGAGCAAGCTCGCTCCCACAAAAAGACCGGTGCGGGGCCCGAACCACTGGGCATATCCATATGCTGTTTCGATCTAGTTGGCGCCCTGATTAGAAGAGGTCGCTGTGCTAGGATTCCCCGCTCGAACACGGCCCGCTGGCCGTTCATAAGAAAGTTTTCGTGAGTAGCCATGGTCGACAAACTGACGCATCTGAAACAGCTGGAGGCGGAAAGCATCCACATCATCCGCGAGGTGGCCGCCGAGTTCGATAACCCGGTGATGCTGTACTCCATCGGTAAAGACTCCGCCGTGATGCTGCACCTGGCACGCAAGGCGTTCTTCCCCGGCAAGCTGCCGTTTCCGGTGATGCACGTCGACACCCGCTGGAAATTCCAGGAAATGTACAAGTTCCGCGACCGCATGGTCGAGGAATTGGGCCTGGACCTGATCACTCATGTGAACCCGGACGGCGTGGCGCAGGGCATCAACCCGTTCACCCACGGCAGTGCCAAGCACACCGACATCATGAAGACCGAAGGCCTCAAGCAGGCCTTGGACAAGTATGGTTTCGATGCTGCGTTCGGCGGTGCCCGTCGCGATGAAGAGAAATCCCGCGCCAAGGAGCGCGTGTACTCGTTCCGTGACAGCAAGCACCGCTGGGACCCGAAGAACCAGCGCCCGGAGCTGTGGAACGTCTACAACGGCAAGGTCAACAAGGGCGAGTCGATCCGCGTCTTCCCGCTGTCGAACTGGACCGAGCTGGACATCTGGCAGTACATCTACCTCGAAGGCATCCCGATCGTGCCGCTGTACTTCGCCGCCGAGCGTGAAGTGATCGAGAAGAACGGCACGCTGATCATGATCGACGACGAGCGCATCCTCGAGCACCTGTCCGACGAAGACAAGGCCCGTATCGTCAAGAAGAAAGTGCGTTTCCGTACCCTTGGCTGCTACCCGTTGACGGGCGCGGTGGAGTCCGAGGCCGAAAGCCTGACGGACATCATCCAGGAAATGCTCCTGACGCGAACTTCCGAGCGCCAGGGCCGGGTCATCGACCACGATGGCGCAGGCTCGATGGAAGATAAAAAACGTCAAGGTTATTTCTAAGGGGCTGTCATGTCGCATCAATCTGATTTGATCAGCGAGGACATCCTCGCCTACCTGGGCCAGCACGAGCGTAAAGAGCTGCTGCGCTTCTTGACCTGCGGTAACGTCGACGACGGCAAGAGCACCCTGATCGGGCGCCTGCTGCACGACTCCAAGATGATCTACGAAGATCACCTGGAAGCTATCACCCGCGATTCGAAGAAAGTCGGCACCACCGGTGACGACATCGACCTGGCGTTGCTGGTCGATGGCCTTCAGGCCGAGCGCGAACAAGGCATCACCATCGATGTCGCGTACCGCTATTTCTCCACCGCCAAGCGCAAATTCATCATCGCCGATACCCCAGGCCATGAGCAGTACACCCGCAACATGGCCACCGGTGCTTCCACCTGTGACCTGGCGATCATCCTGGTGGACGCCCGCTACGGCGTGCAGACCCAGACCCGTCGCCACAGCTTCATCGCCTCGTTGCTGGGCATCAAGCACATCGTCGTGGCCATCAACAAGATGGACCTCAAGAACTTCGACCAGGGCGTGTTCGAGTCAATCAAGGCCGACTACCTGAAGTTCGCCGAAGGCTTGAAGATGAAGCCCACCAGCATGCACTTCGTGCCGATGTCCGCCCTCAAGGGCGACAACGTGGTGAACAAGTCCGAGCGTTCGCCGTGGTACACCGGCCAGTCGCTGATGGAAATCCTCGAGACCGTGGAAGTGGCGGGCGACCGCAACTTCACCGACCTGCGTTTCCCGGTGCAGTACGTCAACCGTCCGAACCTCAACTTCCGCGGTTTCGCCGGCACCCTCGCCAGCGGCATCGTGCACAAGGGCGACGAAGTGGTGGTGCTGCCGTCAGGCAAGAGCAGCCGCGTGAAATCCATCGTCACCTTCGAAGGCGAGCTGGAACACGCCGGTCCAGGCCAGGCAGTGACGCTGACCATGGAAGACGAGATCGACATCTCCCGTGGCGACCTGCTGGTGCATGCCGACAACGTGCCGCCGGTCACCGACAGCTTCGAAGCGATGCTGGTGTGGATGGCCGAAGAGCCGATGCTGCCGGGCAAGAAATATGACATCAAGCGTGCCACCAGCTACGTGCCGGGCTCGATTGCCAGCATCGTCAACAAGGTCGATGTGAACACCTTGGAAGAAGGTCCGGCCAGCGCGTTGCAGCTCAACGAAATCGGCAAGGTGAGGATCGCCCTGGATGCGCCGATCGCCCTGGACGGTTACGAGAGCAACCGCACCACTGGCGCGTTCATCGTCATCGATCGCCTGACCAACGGTACGGTCGGCGCCGGCATGATCGTCGCCCAGCCGCTGACCCACGGCAGCAGCACGCACCACGGCAAACTGGCCCATGTGTCGGTGGAAGAACGCACCCAGCGTTTCGGCCAGCAGCCGGCGACAATCTTGTTCAGTGGCCTGTCGGGCGCTGGCAAGAGCACGCTGGCCTATGCGGTCGAGCGCAAGTTGTTCGACTCGGGCCGTGCGGTCTTTGTCCTCGATGGCCAGAACCTGCGTCATGACCTGAACAAGGGCTTGCCGCAGGATCGTGCCGGGCGGACCGAGAACTGGCGCCGTGCGGCGCATGTCGCTCGTCAGTTCAACGAAGCGGGGCTGCTGACCTTGGCCGCGTTCGTTGCGCCGAGTGCCGAAGGGCGCGAGCAGGCCAAGGACCTGATCGGCCGTGAGCGTCTGCTGACGGTCTACGTCCAGGCCTCGCCAACGGTGTGTGCCCAGCGTGATCCGCAAGGGCTCTATGCCGCGGCCGGCGACAACATCCCGGGCGAGTCCTTCCCGTATGACGTGCCGCTGGATGCCGACCTGGTGATCGACACCCAGGCGCTGACCCTGGAAGAAAGCGTCAAGCAGGTGCTGGATCTGTTGCGCAAGCGTGGGGCGATCTAAGGGAAACAGCTGCAAGCTTCTAGCTTCAAGCGGCAAGTAAAAGCCCGCCGATGAGTGATCATCGGCGGGCTTTTTTGTTGTCTGGAGGGGCGCCATCGCGAGCAAGCTCGCTCCCACAATGGTCAGCGCTGAGGCAAATACCTGTGGGAGCGAGCTTGCTCGCGATGAGGCCGGTGCAGCCACCTCAAGACTTGGCGGGATACTCCCGATGCATCTGCGCAAGCAACGCATCCTTGTCCTGCCACAACTGATTGATCCAGCCCTGGAACTCCAGGCGATAGGCACCGTCCTGGTCGTAGCTTTTACCAATGAACTGCGGCGGGATCGTCAGCGCCTGGCAATGCACCACCACCTCGCCAACGTTGCCGCAGAGCAAATCCCAATACCCAGGACGTCCGCCCGGGTAATGGATGGTCACGTTGATGATCGACTCCAATTGTTCGCCCATGGCATCGAGCACGAACGCGATGCCACCGGCCTTGGGCTTGAGCAGGTAGCGAAACGGTGACTGCTGCTGGGCGTGCTTGCCTTCGGTAAAACGCGTGCCTTCGACGAAGTTGAAGATGCCCACGGGGTTGTCGCGAAACTTCGCGCAGGTTTTGCGGGTGGTTTCCAGGTCCTTGCCTTTCTTCTCCGGATGCTTTTCCAGGTAAGCCTTGGAGTAGCGCTTCATGAACGGGAAACCCAGGGCCCACCAGGCCAGGCCGATCACCGGCACCCAAATCAGCTCTTGCTTGAGGAAAAACTTCAACGGCCGGATGCGCCGGTTCAACACGTACTGCAACACCATGATGTCGACCCAGCTCTGGTGGTTGCTGGTGATCAGGTACGAGTGCTGGTAATCCAGGCCCTCCAAGCCGCTGAGGTGCCAGCGGGTACGCCGCACCAGGTTCATCCAGGCCTTGTTGTTGCTGATCCAGGCTTCATGGATGTGGCTCATCAGCCAGTCGGTGAAGCGCTGGGCGGCGGGGAAGGGCAGCACCAGCTTGAAGATCGCCACGATGAACAGAGGTGTGCAGCAGGCGATGGTGTTCAGGGCCAACAGCAGCGAAGCAATGACGCCGCGCAAGGGGGCAGGCAGGAAGTCCAGCATTTAAATATCCAAAGGTCGGTTGGCGGCTTGGATCGCAGTCAGGGCGATGGTGTACACGATGTCGTCGACCTGGGCGCCACGGGGCAAGTCATTCACCGGTTTGCGCAAGCCTTGCAGCATCGGCCCGAGGCTGACGCAATCGGCGCTGCGCTGCACGGCCTTGTGGGTGGTGTTGCCGGTGTTGAGGTCCGGGAAGATGAACACCGTCGCCCGGCCGGCCACTTGGCTGTTGGGCGCCAGTTGCCGGGCCACGGTTTCGTTGGCGGCGGCGTCGTATTGCAGCGGGCCGTCGATCAGCAAGCCGTGCTGGGCTTCGTGGGCCAGCAGGGTGGCTTCGCGGACTTTTTCCACTTCTTCGCCACTGGCCGACTCGCCGCTGGAATAACTGAGCATCGCCACCCGTGGGGTGATGCCGAACGCGGCGGCCGAGTCGGCGCTTTGCAGGGCGATTTCCGCCAGCTCCGCAGCGCTGGGGTGCGGGTTCATCACGCAGTCGCCGTAGACCAGCACTTCTTCGGGAAACAACATGAAAAACACCGAGGACACCAGCGAGCAGCCTGGCGCGGTCTTGATCAGTTGCAAGGCTGGGCGGATGGTGTTGGCGGTGGAGTGGATGACCCCGGAGACCAGTCCGTCCACTTCATCCAGGGCCAGCATCATGGTGCCTATAACCACGGTGTCTTCCAGTTGCTGCTCGGCCATCGGCGCGTTCAGGCTCTTGCTCTTGCGCAATCGCACCATCGGCTCGACGTAGCGCTCGCGGATCGAGTCCGGATCGAGGATCTCCAGCCCTGGCGGCAGTTCGATGCCTTGGGCGCGGGCCACCGCCTCGACGTCGGCCGGCTTGGCCAGCAACACGCAACGGGCAATGCCCCGGGCCTGGCAGATGGCGGCGGCCTGGACGGTCAGCGGTTCGCTGCCTTCGGGCAGGACGATGCGTTTGTTGGCGGCCTGGGCGCGCTGGATCAACTGATAGCGGAACACCGCTGGCGACAGGCGCATTTCCCGTGGCGTGCCGCAGCGCTGGTGCAACCATTTGGCGTCCAGGTGGCTGGCGACAAAATCGGTGATGATCTCCGCACGTTCGCGGTCATCGATGGGGATTTCCTTGTTCAGGCCGTTGAGCAGGTTGGCGGTGTCATAGGAGCCGGTGCTCACCGACAGCACCGGCAACCCTGCCTGCAAGGCGCCGCGGCACAGGTCCATGATGCGTGGGTCGGGCAGCGTGTCGCTGGTCAGCAACAGGCCGGCCAGTGGCACGCCGTTGATTGCCGCCAGGCTCACGGCAAGGATGATGTCGTCGCGATCGCCAGGCGTCACTACCAGCACGCCGGGCTTGAGCAGTTCCACTGTGTTGCGCATGGTGCGGGCGCAAATGATGATGTTGCTCATGCGCCGGGTTTCGTAGTCGCCGGCATTGAGCACCTGTGCGCCCATCAGGTCGGCCACGTCGCGGGTGCGCGGGGCATTGAGTTCGGGGCGAAACGGCAGGCAACCGAGCAGGCGGAAATCGCCGCTGCGCAACAGGGGCGAGTGCTCCTTGAGCCGTGCGGAAAACGCTTCCATGCTTTCGTCGGTGCGGACCTTGTTCAGGATCACCCCGAGGACTTTCGGGTCCTTCGGCCCGCCGAACAACTGCGCTTGCAACTCCACCCGCCCGGAAAGCTCGGTCAGCACTTCGTTTTCCGGTGCCGACACCAGGATGACCTCGGCGTCGAGGCTCTTGGCCAGGTGCAGGTTGACCCGGGCGGCGTAGCTGGCGTTGCGGGTCGGGACCATGCCCTCGACGACCAGCACGTCCTTGCCGATGGCCGCTTGCTGGTAAAGGGTGATGATTTCTTCCAGCAGTTCATCGAGCTGGCCATCGCCGAGCATGCGCTCCACATGGGCCAGGCCCAGGGGTTGCGGCGGCTTGAGACCATGGGTGCGGGCCACCAGCTCGGTGGAGCGCTCTGGCCCGGTGTCGCCGGGATGCGGCTGGGCAATAGGTTTGAAAAAGCCGACTTTCAGCCCGGCCCGTTCAAGGGTACGCACCAGCCCGAGGCTGATGGAGGTCAGACCCACCCCAAAATCGGTGGGCGCGATAAAAAAAGTTTGCATGCGAATTCTCTAAGGGGGAATGGCGCGACCTATGACTGGCCGTCTACCCACGATTCAGTCGCCAAGGTTATCGCTAACCGGGCCTTGAGCGCACCAGCCGCAATCAAAGGGCTGGCCTATTTTTCCAATACGTTGCGCAGGGTCCAGCACCCAGGCCCGAGACTGCCACGGCGGTTGGTGACGCAGGTGCTGGGTGTGGCCACAGGACAGCTCGGCCACCCAGTGTCCGTCCTCGTCCTGATGGAAACCGGTGACCGTCGGTCTGTTCGAGCTAGCCCGTTTGTCCGGGTTCCGTTCGCTTTCGGGCAAATCCTTGTTTAGACTTGTCCGTTCTTCATTCTTATGCAAAAGGTCTCGCCCCATGCTGATCGCCGCCAATAAGGCTGTCTCCATCGACTATACCCTGACCAACGACGCTGGTGAGGTCATCGACAGCTCTGCCGGCGGCGCTCCGCTGGTCTACCTGCAAGGCGCGGGTAATATCATTCCAGGCCTGGAGAAGGCCCTGGAAGGCAAAGCCGTCGGTGACGAGCTGAAAGTCGCCGTTGAGCCGGAAGACGCCTATGGCGAATATTCCGCTGAACTGGTCAGCACCTTGAGCCGCAGCATGTTCGAAGGCGTGGATGAGCTGGAAGTGGGCATGCAGTTCCACGCCTCGGCGCCCGATGGCCAGATGCAGATCGTCACCATTCGCGACCTGGAAGGCGACGACGTCACCGTTGACGGCAACCACCCGTTGGCCGGTCAGCGCTTGAACTTCCAAGTCAA
Organism: Pseudomonas sp. LARHCG127; assembly: GCF_052871455.1. Classification (NCBI taxonomy): domain Bacteria; kingdom Pseudomonadati; phylum Pseudomonadota; class Gammaproteobacteria; order Pseudomonadales; family Pseudomonadaceae; genus Pseudomonas; species Pseudomonas sp. LARHCG127. Next base: position 266,784 of record NZ_JBIXJT010000008.1, on the reverse strand, counting down.
GATCGTTGACATCCGTGACGCCAGCCAGGAAGAAATCGCCCATGGTCACGTCCATGGTGAAGGCGGCCATCACCATTGATTTCTGCGCTACGCTCAAGTTGACTGGAGAGGCGCCCTATGGCGCCTTTTTAGTCGCTGCTGTTAGCATCACCCATGGCTGTTTCGAAAAGATCCGCAAACCTGGAGTTCGTCATGAGTGCTTTCCACGACCTTAAACTGAAAGCCCTGGATGGTCAGGAGCTTCCTCTGGCGCCTTTCAAGGGGCAAGTCGTGCTGGTGGTCAACGTCGCCTCCAAATGTGGCCTTACGCCTCAGTACGCGGCGCTGGAAAATCTCTATCAGCAATACAAGGACAAGGGTTTCAGCGTGCTGGGCCTGCCCTGCAATCAGTTCGCCGGGCAAGAGCCGGGGACCGAGCAGGAAATCCAGGAGTTCTGCAGCCTCAACTATGGCGTGACGTTCCCGCTGTCCAGCAAGCTGGACGTGAATGGTCATGATCGTCATCAGTTGTACCGCCTGCTGGCGGGCGAGGGGGCCGAGTTCCCCGGGGACATCACCTGGAACTTCGAAAAATTCCTGCTCGGCAAGGACGGCAGGGTGCTGGCGCGTTTCTCACCGCGCACGGCGCCGGATGATCCTTCCGTGATCCAGGCGATCGAAAAAGCGCTGGCTTGATCCCAATAATGTATGGCGGTCCCTTTGTGGCGAGGGAGCTTGCTCCCGCTGGGCTGCGAAGCGGCCCTGGCTTTTTGCGGTTGCTGCGCAACCGAGCGGGAGCAAGCACCCTCGCCACAGGGAGCGTGCTTGAGGCTGTGGTACTCACCGCTCCCTTTTGATCCTTGATCATTCAAATCAATAGTGCTGTCCAGCGCCCCTCGTGCTCCATATTATCGTCGTCATATCCGACCTGTGACTTCGTTCCGTGGAGTGCCCCATGCCTGTAAAAGCCCTGTTCAAACCCTTCCACCTCGGCGCGTTCGAGTTGCCGACCCGGGTGGTGATGGCGCCGATGACCCGTTCCTTTTCGCCGGGCGGCGTGCCGAACGCCAAGGTGATCGAGTACTACCGTCGTCGCGCGGCGGCCGGGGTCGGCCTGATCATCACCGAGGGCACGACGGTCGGGCACAAGGCCTCCAACGGCTACCCGAACGTGCCGCATTTCTACGGCGATGTAGCGTTGGCCGGCTGGAAGCAGGTGGTCGATGCGGTGCATGCCGAAGGCGGCAAGATCGTTCCACAGTTGTGGCACGTGGGCAGCGTGCGACGCATCGGCACCGAGCCGGACGCCAGCGTGCCGGGTTACGGTCCGACCGAAAAGCTCAAGGACGGCCAGGTGGTGGTCCACGGCATGACCCAGGCGGACATCGACGATGTCATCGCGGCCTTCGCCCAAGCGGCAAAAGACGCCCAGGGCATCGGCATGGACGGAGTGGAGATCCACGGTGCCCACGGTTACCTGGTGGACCAGTTCTTCTGGGAAGGCAGCAACCAGCGCACCGACGGCTACGGCGGCAGCCTGGCCAACCGTTCGCGCTTTGCGATCGAATTGATCCGTGCCGTGCGTGCGGCGGTGGGCGAGGGCTTCCCGATCATTTTCCGCTTCTCCCAATGGAAACAGCAGGATTACGCCGCGCGCCTGGTGCAGACGCCTGAAGCCTTGGGCGAATTCCTCAAACCGTTGTCCGAAGCGGGCGTGGATATTTTCCACTGTTCGACGCGACGTTTCTGGGAGCCGGAATTCGAAGGCTCCGAGCTGAACCTGGCCGGCTGGACCCGCAAGCTCACCGGCAAGCCCACCATCACCGTCGGCAGCGTCGGCCTGGATGGCGAGTTCCTGCAGTTCATGGTCAACACCGACAAAGTCGCGCAACCGGCCAGCCTGGAAAAGCTGCTGGAGCGCTTGAACAACGATGAGTTCGATCTGGTGGCGGTGGGGCGTGCGCTGCTGGTGGATCCGGACTGGGCGCAAAAAGTCCGTGAAGGGCGGGAGCAAGAGATCTTGCCGTTCAGTCGCGAGGCGTTGATGACCCTGGTCTAAGCGGCGCCTGATCCGACGCCATCGCGAGCAAGCTCGCTCCCACATTTGATCTTCAGCGCGCACAAATTTTGTGTTTAGCCGAGAACCCCTGTGGGAGCGAGCTTGCTCGCGATGGCGGCCTCAGCATCACCAAACAATCAGCGCACAGTCGGCGCAGCAGGCATCACCTGCTCACCCACGCAAACCCCTCGCAACTGCGCTTCAAATTGCTCGATCACCGACGCCCAGCCTTGGCGACTGGCATGCTGGCGCGCATTGAGTCGCACGCAACGTAAGGTCTCGCGCTCTTCCAGCAGCCAACGGGCAGCATCGCAGAACGCCTCTTCATCCCCCGGCATCGCCAGCACGCCGTTGTAGCCATGGCGAATATGTTGCGCCGCGGCGGCCTGGTCGTAGGCCACCACCCCGAGCCCGGACGCCAGCGCCTCCAGCACCACATTGCCGAAGGTTTCGGTCAGGCTCGGAAAGACAAACACATCCCCGGACGCATAGTGGCTGGCCAGCGCCTCGCCGCGTTGCGAACCGCAAAAGATCGCCTCGGGCAATGCCTGCTCCAATGCGGACCGCTGCGGGCCGTCGCCGACTACCACCAGTTTCATCCGGCGCCCCGGGAAAGCGCTGCACAGCGTGTCGAAGCTGCGCTTGAGCAGCCCGAGGTTTTTCTCCGGTGCCAGGCGTCCGACATGGATCACGGCGATGTCATCGTCACCCAGGCCCCACGCTTCGCGCAGGCTCGCCGAGCGCTTGATTGGATGGAACAGTTGGCTGTCCACGCCCCGGGACAACAACGCCACCCGCTCGAAATGGCGCCGCTCCAATTCCAGGCGTTGGCTGAGACTGGGCACCAGGGTCAGGCTGGAGCGGTTGTGAAACCAGCGCAGGTAATGGGTGAGCCCGCGACTCAACAGCCCGAGGCCGTACTGTTGGGTGTATTGCTGGAAATTGGTGTGGAAACCACTGACCACCGAGATGCCCAGGCGACGCGCCGCCCGCAGTGCCGACAAACCCAGCGGCCCTTCCGTGGCGATGTACAGCACGTCCGGACGATGGCGTTTCCAGCGCCGGAGGAGTTTGTGCATCGACGCCTGGCCCCACTGCAAGCCCGGATAACCCGGTAGCGGCCAGCCCCGGCACAGCAGCAGTTGGTCGTCACTGGCCTGGCGCGGGTCGTCGGCCTGGCGAGGTCGTATCAGCTCGACCTGATGCCCGCGGGCGCGCAAGCCGTCGTACAGGCGGCCCAAGGTGTTGGCCACGCCGTTGATTTCCGGCGGGAAGGTTTCGGTGATCAGGGTAATGTGCAGGGGTGTGGTCATGACCCCAGTGTCGACCGGGGCCATTTCGTCATTGTGACGCCTGGATGATGGATTTGTGACCGGCTCAGCCCTGACGGGCCAACGCGGTCTCGGCGCCTTGCTCGCGCACCCAGAATAATGTCGCCCCAGCCACCGCCGCCGGCATCATCAGGATGTTCACCACCGGGATCAGTAGCACGAGATAGACGCTGCCGCCAAAGCCCAGGCTCTGCCAGCGTTTTTCCCGCAGCCAGGCGAGCATTTCGTTCCAGCCCAACTTGTGGTTGTCCGCCGGGTAGTCGATGTACTGGATCGCCATCATCCACACGCCGAACAGCAGCCACAGTGGCGCCGCCACCAGATTGACCACGGGGATGAACGACAGCACGAACAGCCCCAGGGCGCGGGGCAGGAAATAACCCAGCTTGCGCGCCTCCCGGCTGAGGGTCCGGGGGATCATGGCGATCAACTCGGCCCAGCTGAAGGCCGGAAAATCGTCGGTGCCACGGATGACCACCTCGACCTTTTCCGCGAGAAAACCGTTGAACGGCGCCGCGATGATGTTGGCGAGCATGGTGAAGGTGAAAAATACCATCAACACGACGAGCACCACGAACAATGGCCAGAGCACGTAGCTGAGGAAACTCAGCCATTCCGGCAGCGACGGCATCAGCGTATCGACCCACAGGCTGAACTGATGGCCGGCCAGGTAGATCAATCCGACGAACAGCACCAGGTTGATCGCCAGGGGCAAGAGGACGAACAGGCGCAGGCCCGGGCTCAAGACCAGCTTGAGGCCTTCTCGCAGATATTGCGGGCCGGACAGGACGGGGGCGGGCATAGGTGGCTCCGAGCGAAGATGAACGCGCCGACCTTACCGGCTTTGCCCCGCCCGGGAAAGCGGCGACATGGCGTGTAACAACGTTTCTTGAGGCGAAGGCGCCTATTAAAAGGACCGCCGGGGATAGAGCTCACCTATGAGCTGGATTGTTAAACCGTATTTCCTTAATCTTCGCTCCCTCGATACGCTGCACCCATTCTTTTCCAGGACTGTCGAACCCAAGCCTTCCCCAAGTGCGTCAACGGTCCTTTTTTATTCGCGCCGCTCACCCGGCGTTCCGGCCCGCAAGGTCCGGTCAACAGGAGCAGGTCATGTCTGAAGTGCGTCATTCGCGAGTGATTATCCTTGGTTCCGGCCCTGCCGGTTACAGCGCTGCGGTCTATGCGGCCCGTGCCAACCTCAAGCCGTTGCTGATCACCGGCATGCAGGCCGGCGGTCAATTGACCACCACCACCGAAGTCGACAACTGGCCGGGCGACGTCCACGGCTTGACCGGCCCGGCCCTGATGGAGCGCATGAAGGAACACGCCGAGCGCTTCGAGACCGAGATCGTCTTCGATCACATCAATGCCGTGGATTTCGCCGCCAAGCCGTACACCCTGACCGGCGACAGCGCGACCTATACGTGTGATGCCCTGATCATCGCCACCGGCGCCAGCGCTCGTTACCTGGGCCTGCCGTCGGAAGAAGCGTTCATGGGCAAAGGTGTTTCGGCCTGCGCCACCTGCGACGGCTTCTTCTACCGCAACAAGCCAGTGGCTGTGGTCGGTGGCGGCAACACCGCCGTCGAGGAAGCCCTGTACCTGGCCAACATCGCCAGCACGGTCACCTTGATCCACCGTCGCGAAACCTTCCGCGCCGAGAAGATCCTGATCGACAAGCTCAACGCCCGCGTCGCCGAAGGCAAGATCATCCTCAAGCTCAACGCGACCCTGGACGAAGTGCTGGGCGACAACATGGGCGTGACCGGTGCCCGCCTGAAGAACAACGACGGCAGCTTTGACGAGATCACAGTGGACGGCGTCTTCATCGCCATCGGCCACACCCCGAACACCTCGTTGTTCGAAGGCCAACTGGAACTCAAGGACGGCTACCTGGTAGTCAAGGGCGGCCGCGACGGCAATGCCACCGCCACCAGTGTCGAAGGCATCTTCGCGGCCGGCGACGTGGCTGACCATGTCTACCGCCAGGCGATCACCTCGGCCGGTGCCGGTTGCATGGCAGCCCTGGACACCGAGCGTTACCTGGATGGCCTGCAGAACGCATCGTTCTGATTCATCGGGTACAAAAAAACCGGCTTCGGCCGGTTTTTTTGTGCTTGGATATCTGCCGGTGGACCCTGTGGGAGCGGGGGGGGGGGGGGGGGGGGGGGGGGGGGGGGGGGGGGGGGGGTGTGATACAAACACCCGCCGGGGGCCTGCGCCCCGCCCCCACCGGC
>NZ_JBIXJT010000008.1:186333-261165 GCF_052871455.1 Pseudomonas sp. LARHCG127 | reverse complement strand
GGGGGCGGGTCCGCCCCCCCCCCCCGGGGGCCCCCCCCCCCCGCGCCCCCCACCCCCCCCCCCCCCCCCCCCCCCCCCCCCCCGCTCCCACAAGTCCTCTGTTTGGTCAGAAGATCGATTGTCAGGCCAGCTTCGCCAGGCACGCCTCCAAGATATCCAACCCTTCTTCCAGCACGGCCGGTTCGGTCGTCAACGGCGCCAGCAGCCGGATGATGTGCCGTGATTTGCCGCTGGGCATCAGCAGCAGGCCCGCTTCCCGTGCCAAGGCCAGCAGTTGCGTCAGTTGTGCCGAGGCCGGAGTGCCATCGGCGTGGCTCAGTTCGATGCCGCGCATCGCGCCGACACCGGTAAGGCGGCCCAGGTAAGGGCTCAGCCCGCGACGGCGCCAGGATTCGTAGCGGCTGACGATCGCCTCTTCCTGTTGTGCACCCCAGGCGTTCAGGTTGGCGTCGGTCATTTCGTCCAGGGTCGCCAGTGCGGCGGCGCAGGCAATGGGGTTGCCGGAGTAGGTGCCGCCCAAGCCACCCTTGGGCAGGTTGTCCAGCAGCGCCTTGCGCCCCACCACTGCTCCCAGGGGCACGCCGCCGGCAATGCTTTTACCCAGCAGCACCAGGTCTGGCTCGATGCCCAACCGGGGGAAGGCAAAGCGCTGGCCGGTGCGGCCGAAGCCGGACTGGATCTCATCAACGATCAGAACAATGCCCTTGTCGTCGCAGAACCGCCGCAGGGCCTGGGCGAAGGGCACGTCCAACGCCAGGAAGCCGGCTTCGCCCTGCACCGGCTCGACAATGAAACAGGCCACGTCATTCACGTCGATCTCGACGCTGAACAGCCGCTCCATGGCCTTCAACGCCTCATCGCAGGTGATGCCGTTGTCCTGGCTGGGGTACGGCAGGTGATACACCGGCCCGGGCAGCACGCCAACTTTCTGTTTGTAGGGCGCGACCTTGCCGTTGAGGTTGAGGGTCGCCAGGGTGCGGCCGTGAAAGGCGCCGTCGAACGCGATCACGGCGGTGCGGCCCGTGGCACCGCGCACGATTTTCAAGGCATTCTCCGCCGCTTCGGCGCCGCTGTTGGTGAGCATGCCGCTGACGGGATAGCCCAGCGGGATGAACGCTGCCAGACGTTCCATCAACTCAATGTAGGGCGCGTGAGGCGCGGCGTTGAAGGCGTAGTGAGTCAGCCGGGTGGCCTGTGCGCGGATTGCCTCGACGATGCGCGGATGGCAATGGCCCAGGTTCAATACACCGATGCCGCCGACGAAATCGATGTAGCGTCTGCCGTCGGTGTCCCAGACCTCGGCATTCTTGCCGTGGCTGAGGCTGACGGGATGCACGATAGAGATCGATTGGCTGATGGTTTCGCTGCTCATGGAGGACGGCTCGGACGAAGGAGAGATTTCCGTTATCTAAGCCGCGAGCAGAGGCGCCCGGCAAACGAAATAAAGTTGCCGGGTCAATCTTAAAAGTCGGGATGTGGTGAGGCGCCGCTTACTTGAGATGTGCAGCCCGTGGCGAGGGAGCTTGCTCCCGCTGGGGCGCGAAGCGGCCCCGAAACCTGGCAACTCGGAGTGTCAGGCAAATTGAGTTTGATTGTTTGGGGCTGCTGCGCAGCCCAGCGGGAGCAAGCTCCCTCGCCACAAAAGCGGACCTGGCTACAGAGCGGGGCTCGGATCAACGCCGCTGCAGCGGCTGCGCCTCAAACGTCACGCCCGCCAGCCCATGGGCCATCAACGCGCGGATATTACCGTGATCGCTGCCTTCGGGCGTGGCCAGCACCGAACGGTAATGTTCGCCGAATGCCAGCAGCGCTTCTTCATTGCTCAAGCCTTCGAGCAGCGCCAGGCCCAGGGTCTTGCACGAACCTTCGTTCTGCCCGGCGGCGTTTTGCACGCCGCCGTTGTTGAAAGCCTGGGGTTGGTAGTCGTAGCCGGCGGCGATAAAGGCCAGGGTGTCGGCGAAGGCATGTTCACCGCTCATGAGACGGGTACGCAGGGTGGCAAGATCAAACATCGGGTTTTCCTTTGGAGAACGCCGCCTGTTGTTCGGCGCTGGCTTCTTTCTGGTAGAGGGCTTTCCACTCGGCGTACGGCATGCCATAGACCACTTCGCGGGCGTCGTCGAGGCTGACCTCGACCTGGCGCTCATCGGCGGCGGCCTTGTACCACTTGGACAGGCAGTTGCGGCAGAAGCCGGCGAGGTTCATCAGGTCGATGTTCTGCACATCCTTGCGGCTGTCCAGGTGGGCAACCAGCCGACGGAAAGCGGCGGCTTCGAGTTCGAGGCGTTGTTGGTCGTTCATGGGGGTCTCTGCGAGACAGCTTCAAGTGGCAAACTTCAAGCTGAAAGTGGGTTTGCGGTGTTCAGGCTTGAAGCTTACAGCTTGAAGCTTTTGGCTGCTACGAAGTAGCCCTGCTTGCCGCGAGCGTAATCGATACGGACTCGGCGAAGCGCAAGGCGTGCGGCTTGTCCACTTCGACTTCGGCGTACAGCACCGACTCATTAGCCATGACCAGGTCGAGCAGTTCTTGGGTCAGGCGTTCGAGCAGGGCGAAGCGGTTGCCTTCCACGTGGGCGATGATCGCCTTGGTGATGGTGCGGTAGTTCAGCGCGTGGTCGATGTCGTTGTCGCGCACCGCTTCTTGGGCAGCGTAGAGGATGGTCAGGTTGATCAACACATCCTGCTTGTTGAGGATTTCATCCTCGTTGATGCCGATGAAGGTGCGCAGGCGCAGGTCCTTGACCTTGATACGTGCCATGGCTGGCTGAAGTTGTGGCATTTACTTGCTCCGTCGAATCAATTGCAGGAACTCCTGGCGCGTGGTGCTGGAATCGCGAAAGGCGCCGAGCATCACCGAGGTGTTCATGGTCGAGTTCTGTTTTTCGACACCGCGCATCATCATGCACATGTGCTGGGCCTCGATCACCACCGCCACGCCGGCGGCCTGGGTGACCTGCTGCACCGCGTCGGCGATTTGCCGGGTCAGGTTCTCCTGGATTTGCAGGCGGCGGGCGAACATGTCCACCAACCGGGCGATCTTCGACAGCCCCAAGACCTTGCCGGTAGGAATATAAGCCACATGGGCCTTGCCGATGAAGGGCAACAGGTGATGTTCGCAGAGTGAATAGAGTTCGATGTCGGCGACGATCACCATTTCATCGCTGTCAGAGGCGAACAGCGCGCCGTTGACGATTTGCTCGACGCTTTGTTCATAGCCATGGCAAAGGTACTGCATGGCCTTGGCGGCACGCACCGGGGTATCGAGCAAACCCTCGCGCTCGGGGTTCTCCCCCAGGCCGATGAGGATCTCGCGGTAGTGCTGGGGCAGGGATAGCGTCATGGTGCATCCTCGAAACAAGGCTATTTGACGTGCCGCCCGCCGTTGACGGTCAGGGTCGTGCCGGTGACATAGGGGTTGTCCAGCAGATAACGCAGGCTCTGGTAGATCACTTCGCTGCCAGGTTCGATACCCAGCGCGGACTTGGCCAGGGCCTTGGCGCGGTAAGCCGCGTCGTCTTCGGGGTTGAACAGTAGCAGGGCCGGGGCGATGCCGTTGACCTTGATCGCGGGGGCGAACTTCGCCGCGAACGACAGGGTCAGGCTTTCCAGGCCGGCCTTGCTGGCGCAATAGGCGATATGCCGGGCGCTGCCCTTGCGAGTCACGTCATCGCTGATGTGCACGATATCCGCGGGCGTTGAACGCCGCAGCAGTTCGGCGCCATGCAGGTTGATCAGGTAAGGCGCGAGCATGTGCACGCCGAACATGGCGCTGAAAGCCGTCGCTTCGTTGCCAGGCGCCTCGGGCATCCAGGTCGAGGCGTTGTGCACGATGGCCCGCAGCTGGTCGGTGTGCTGCTTGAGTTGTTCGATAAAGGCCAGGATTCCCGTTTCGCTGGAGAAGTCGGCGAACAGCACCGTCGCCCCCAAATCGCGCAACGCCTGCACGCCGGGGCGTTCGGTGCGATAGGTCGCGATCACCGGCTGCCCGTCCTCCAGCAAGCGTCGGGCGCAGTGCAGGCCGACGCGCTGGGCTGCACCAGTGATCAGGATAGGAGCGGTGGCACTGGACATGGGACGGCTCGGTTCACGGCAAGAGCAAAACTATAACAGCGACGGAGGAGGCATCCTACGTACAACGGCTAATCCAGTGGCAACTCAACTGTCCCCTGTGGGAGCGAGCTTGCTCGCGATAGCGGTGCGACAGTCAATGACGAGTTTGACGGACAGGCCGCCATCGCGAGCAAGCTCGCTCCCACAGGTCCTTTGTTGCCTATGAGTCAGGGTAACTGTTGAGGCGGGTGGCATCACTGATTCTGCGTAGCCGGCAATGCCCGCTGCGGCGGGCCGTTGAGCCAGTTCGCCAGCAAATGGGTCGACATCGGGATAAACAGGTAGACCATCAGCGGTGTCAGGATGAGTGTGCTGATCAGCACGCGGTTCAACAGGCCCAGTTCGCCCAGCAGCGGCCCCAACAGGAAGTTGAACAACAGCGATACGGGAAAGAACGCGAGCCAGATGGCCACGGCCTGTTTCCAGCGAGGCGGACGCTGGCCGACCGCGCCGAACCAGCCATCGATGCCACGCACCCGATGTTCGGAGGGATGGGCAAACAGATCGCTGCCCCGTCCCAGCCAGGCCGTGCGTGAAGCGGAGTGTTCCCAGGCGTGCAGGGTCTGCTCGTCGGCAAACCGGAAGATGATCTGGAATTCATCGTCCTGGGGCGGTGGCGCGAGCACGCCGGAACCCAGGTAGCCGGGAAAATCGGTGGCCAGTTGTTCGCCTTCACGCAACCAGGCAATCAGATCTTCATAGCGCCCGTTGGCGACACGGCGGGCCACCATCAGGGTGACGGGTGAGGTAGACATTATGTATCTCCGTAAGACAGGCGCAATACTCCGGGTAGGAGATTCGCGGGGAGACGCCCCGGGGTGGTGGTAGCGTCTGGTCGCCAAAAAACACGCAAGGATTATTCCCGATTGTGCGTAAAACAACAAAAACGCACCTTTAACACGTTTGTTCTTGTCATGGCGTGTGTTCAAGGGGTTAAACTGGGATCCAATTTCCCTGTCGGAATTGTCTGTCAAATGAGCGTAGTCACAGAGGAAAGCCTGGTTTTCCAGGCAGCAGGTGCCTTGAAGCAGGAAGACCTGTTCCCCATTCGCGAAGTTGCGCGCATGACCGGCGTGAATCCCGTGACCCTACGCGCATGGGAGCGGCGCTACGGTTTAATCCAACCCACTCGCACCGAAAGTGGGCACCGCCTGTACTCTTTGAGTGATATCGAAAAGGTGCGCAGTATCCTGGCGTGGATAGACCGGGGAGTAGCCGTAAGCAAAGTGGGAAAGATCTTGGCGAAGACCGAGTCGGTGCAACCGGTCTCCACGCTTATTTCATCGGATCTGGTCAGGGAGGATTACGCCGGGTGGCAGCAACAGGTGGCGGCCGCAATCGCCAACTTTGACGATGTGGAACTCGATCACGTCTATGGGCAGATCTTCTCCACCTACACCGTGCCGGTCGTGTTCCAGGACATCCTGATGCCGCTTTGGCGACAAATGCTGTATCGCCAGCCAGAGTTCGGGCAAATCAGCGAATGGGTATTTTTCGACGGCTTCCTGCGTTCACGCATCATCCAGCGGCTTTTGCTCAAGCGCGAAGTTCATGTGCCTCGCATCGTGGTCTGTGCCATTGAGGGCCAATGCCGTGAACTGGAGTTGCTGATTGCAGCGCTGTTCCTGTCCAAGGCGGACGTGGGAGTCAAAGTGCTGTCGATCGGCCTGCCGTTCGACGAACTGTCCCTGGTGTGCCAAAAGGTCCAGCCGCTGGCCTTGGTGCTGGTTTCCGACCACGCGCCGGCCCCGGATTTGCCCAAGCGCCTGGGCAAATTGGCGATGAGCCTGGATTGTCCGTTGATGCTGGCGGGTGAGGCATCCGACCTCGCGCAGGAAAGCCTCGCTGGCTCGTCAATCGGTTGCCTGGGTAATGAAGGAACAGTGATGCGTCAGCGCCTGCGCCAGTTTCTAGCAGGCAATCTCGACACTTGAATGTCCTGCGTACAGGGCACTAGAGATGCATGGTTGGATGGGTCAGGCGATGTTGCTGCAGGATGTACTGGCGCAGGCGCTCGGTCTCGTCCTGGTCATTCTGGTTCAGGTGATAGGCCAACAAGCCTCGATCGGTTCCCCGTTCGAAGGAACCACGTAATGAAATCCTCTCGTAGCCTGACGGGCTGAACCACAAGGCAAATTGCTTTGGTGGCTTGGTGCGGCTGCGGTTTTCCAGCAATACACCCTTGCAGGACACTTCATGGACCCAGAGCGGTCCCGGCTGGCCGTTGATATTCTCCAGCGCCACCGGCTCGTCGAGCACCAGGCGCCACGGGCGGATCTTCGGTCCGTCCTCGTAGATGCTTGGCACACCCAGGCGCAGATGCATCGCATGGAATTCGTCTTCCACCAGATGCAGAGGAAAAGTCATTTGCTGGTTTTCGAAATTGGCTTGCAACGTGACCTGCTCATTCGCTGCCAGGCGCGTCAGCAAGTCACGGATCTGCGACCCACCGTTGACCAGCAAGCTCGACGTGACATCCCGCTCGTTCAGCTGCGGGTTGTGTTGCATGGTCCGGATGAAATCCAGTTCATCCTGCGTCAGGAGGGCATCGCGCTGCATGGTCGGCTCGAAATGATAATTTACATATTCACTGGTGATTGTAGTGACTGACCATTAATTCGGGGTTTTGTTTGCACCGTTCGTCGCTTCGAGCCGTGCAATCGTTTCCCGGGCTTCGGCCAGCTCCTTTTCCAGCTGGATGACGCGTTGTTGAGCCTTGACTTGAGTCGTGACGTTTTTTTGCACACCGATGAAATAGGTGTGCCCGTCAGCCGAATTTTTCACCGTGGACAGTGACAATTCATTCCAGAACGGCGTGCCGTCCTTGCGGTAGTTGCGCAACACCTCGCGACAGGTACCTCCCTCCCTCAAGGCCTTGCGAATGGGCTCCAGGGCAGGTTGGTCCCGATCACCCGATTGCAGGAAGCGGCAATCCTGATAGAGGATTTCGTCGCGGTGATAGCCGGTCAATCGTTCGAAGGCTGGGTTCACGTAGATCAGGATGTTGTCTTCGCCTTCTTTTTCAGCGATGACAATCCCGTCGTTCGAAGCATCGATGACCAGTTGCATCAGTTGAGCGTTGATCATTGGAAAGCGCCCTTTGAACATTCTTTGATGCAACATCTTAAAAGAAATCGACGGGCTGTCCACTGGCCATCACTGCCGTTGAGAGCCATTCGCAGCCCGGCAGGTGCAGCTGTTACTATCCCGGCTCTTTTTTCAGGTTCAGGATCAGATCGATGAAAGTCGCCATTCTTTCCGGCTCAGTGTATGGCACCGCCGAAGAAGTCGCCCGGCACGCCGCCAAACTGCTTCGCGACGCGGGCTTCGACGCCTGGCACGACCCTCGCGCGATGTTGGCGGATGTGCAGGCGTTCGCGCCAGAGGCCTTGCTGGCGGTGACGTCCACGACCGGCATGGGCGAGTTGCCAGACAATTTGATGCCGTTGTATTCGATCATCCGCGACCAATTGCCAGGGTTCTTTCGCGGCTTGCCTGGCGCGGTGATCGGCCTGGGTGACGCCAGCTATGGGGATACCTTCTGCGCCGGCGGCGAGCAGATGCGCGAGTTGTTCGCCGAACTGGGCGTGAGCGAGGTGCTGCCGATGTTGCGCCTGGATGCCAGCGAAAGCGTCACCCCGGAAACCGATGCCGAGCCGTGGCTGGCTGAATTGATCGACGCGTTGCGTGCTTGAAGCGAATGCGGTGACTCGTTTGGCCAGTAAGCTGGCTGCCAATGCAACTACCGCCTCTGAAAGACCTGACTAGACTGATTTTCTTGCGTAAGACGTTTTGATGACGAGACGCCTATAACTGGAAACCAGAGGTCAGAGCCGTGAGCGTAGCGCCCGTCCAAACGACACTCAGTATCAAGGAACAGGTCAGTGCCGCCGAATGGCAGACCCGGGTGGACCTTGCCGCCTGTTATCGGCTTGTCGCGCTGCATGGCTGGGATGACCTGATCTTCACCCATATCTCCGCGAAGGTCCCCGGCACCGAGGATTTCCTGATCAACCCCTTCGGGTTGATGTTCCATGAAGTCACCGCCTCGAGCCTGGTCAAGGTCGACCAGGCTGGCAACAAGTTGATGGACAGCCCCTACGACATCAACCCGGCCGGCTACACCATCCACAGCGCGGTGCATGAGGTGCGCCATGATGTCGCCTGTGTGTTGCACACCCACACCGCCGCCGGCGTTGCGGTATCGGCACAGAAGCAAGGTGTGTTGCCGATCAGCCAGCAGGCGCTGTTCGTGCTGTCGAGCCTGGCCTATCACGCCTACGAAGGGGTGGCCTTGAATCACGAAGAAAAGGCGCGCCTGCAGGCCGACCTGGGCGAAAGCAATTTCCTGATGCTGCACAACCATGGCTTGCTGACATGCGGCGGCACCATCGCCGATACCTTCCTGATGATGTTCACCTTTCAACGGGCCTGTGACATCCAGGTCCTGGCCCAGAACGGCGGGGCCGAATTGATCGCCATCGAGCCGCAGATTCTGGCCGGAGCTCGAGCGATGATCGCCGGCGTGACCAAAAGCGCCCAGGGCATGGGCGGTGCGTTGGCCTGGCCGGCGTTGCTGCGCAAGCTCGATCAACACGATACCGGGTATAGAAGCTGATGCCCCTGGCCCAGATCCCCCTGCGTATCTGGCGCCAGCGCAGCCAGATCTTCATGTTCCGTGGCCATGCCATCCGTTATTGGGTGGCGGGGCAGGGCGAGCCGCTGCTGTTGCTCCACGGTTTCCCCACCGCCAGTTGGGATTGGCATTACCTGTGGCAACCCTTGGCGCAACGCTACCGGGTGATCGCATGTGACATGCTCGGTTTCGGCGACTCGGCCAAGCCGACGGATCACGTCTATAGCCTGCTGGAGCAGGCCGATCTGCAACAGGCCTTGCTGGCGCACCTGAGTGTGAAGGGCGCCGTGCATCTGCTGGCCCACGATTACGGCGACAGCGTGGCCCAGGAGCTGCTCGCGCGGCACTACGACGCGCGCATCCACCTTGCCAGTTGTGTCTTTCTCAATGGCGGTCTGTTCCCTGAAACCCACCGTCCGGTATGGGCCCAGAAAGTTCTGCTAAGTCCGCTGGGCTGGCTCTTGGGGCGAATGTTCTGCCGGGAAAGCCTGGCCAGCAGCTTTCGGCAGATTTTCGGGCCCTCGACCGGCCCCACCGAAAGCGAACTGGATGACTTCTGGAGCCTGGTGGAGGCCCATCGCGGTCCGCGGATCATGCACAAACTCATCGCCTATATTCCCGAACGCCGTGTGCAGCGGGATCGCTGGGTGCAGGCGATGCAACGCGGCGAAGTGCCGTTGCGGGTGATCGATGGCGCGGTCGATCCGATTTCCGGTGAACACATGGTGGCGCGCTACGAGGCCCTGATCCCCAACCCGGACACGGTTTTGCTGCCCGACATCGGCCACTATCCGCACACCGAGGCACCGGTGCAGGTGCTCAAGCATTACCTGGCGTTTCGCGAAGCCATCGCCGTGCCGCACAGGCAAATGGCCTGTTCCTGAGGGCGCGGGAGGGAGTGAGCTTATGTGGGAGCGAGCCTGCTCGCGAAGGCGTCAGCACATCCAACATATTCCCGACTGAAAGACCGCTATCGCGAGCAAGCTCGCTCCCACAATAAATCGATTGTGAATGCAGAAATTGTGGACACTAAAAATCCCCTGTGGGAGCGAGCTTGCTCGCGATGGCGTCAGCACAGCCAACATCTGTCCTGACTGAAACACCGCTTTCGCGAGCAGGCTCGCTCCCACAGGGCTTGGGCCCGCATCATCCCCCCGCCTTATCGGCCACCATTCACTGGCAGCCGTGTTGATTGTGACCGGCCGACAGGTGCCCGACACTCGTGCCCATTGTCCTATTCGCCTGCTGGAGTTCTGCCATGAGTGAGTCTGTGCGCTTCGAAGATAAAGTCGTGATCGTCACGGGAGCCGGCGGTGGCCTGGGACGCGCCCACGCGCTGCTATTCGCCAGACAAGGCGCGAAAGTGCTGGTCAACGACCTGGGCGGCTCGGCTCAAGGGGAAGGGGCCAATGCCTCGGCAGCGGACCGGGTGGTCGCCGAAATCCGCGAAGCGGGCGGTATCGCCGAGGCCAACCATGACTCGGTGACCGACGGTGACAAGCTGGTCCAAAATGCGCTCGACGCGTTCGGTCGTGTCGATGTGGTGGTCAACAATGCCGGGATCCTGCGGGACAAGACGTTTCACAAAATGGACGACGCCGATTGGGACCTGGTCTACCGCGTCCACGTCGAGGGCGCCTACAAGGTGACCCGGGCCGCTTGGCCGCACCTGCGTGAGCAAAACTACGGGCGGGTGATCTTCACCGCATCCACCTCCGGCATCTACGGCAACTTCGGCCAATCCAACTACGGCATGGCCAAGCTTGGCCTCTATGGCTTGACTCGAACCCTGGCCATCGAAGGCCGCAAGAACAACATCCTGGTCAATGCCATCGCCCCCACCGGCGGCACCCGCATGACCGAAGGCCTGATCCCGCCGCAGGTGTTCGAGCAACTCAAGCCCGAACTCGTCAGCCCGCTGGTGGTGTACCTGGCCAGCGAGACCTGCCAGGAAACCTCCGGCCTGTTCGAAGTGGGCGGCGGCTGGATGGGCAAGGTGCGCTGGGAGCGCAGCCTGGGCGCTGGCTTCGATCCACGCAAAGGCTTTTCCCCCGAAGACGTCGCCGCCCATTGGCAGCAGATATGCGACTTCGAAAATGCCGTACACCCGAACGACAACCTGGAAGCCTTGAAGGAAATGATGGCGAATCTGCAACGGCACGCCATTTAGGCCCTTATTGCCCGGGCCGGTTGCCGCTCGCTGCGGTAACTGTGCTCACGGGGACGTGTACCTAAAAGCCGCCAGGTTCGCGGCGGTTTCTCTATCCATCACACCCTTGATATCTCGCCGGACGGCGTGCATCTATAAAGCGCGTGGCAGCCGCTAGAAGCCTGCATTCATCGTAGTGGCTCCTGTGTCATAGCCATGCGCATTCTGCTGTCATTCCAAGCAAACAACCGCACATAAAAAAGGCCGCTGCAAAAAGCAGCGGCCTAAGCGTGACGTTGCAAAGGAGCTACAAACCAACGTCGATAAGCACGGGATGATGGACCGATGCGCCAATCCATCCGAATGACGGTGCGCCAGGCGTGAGGGATGCCGTGGCGACTTGCGTTTGCAGGCCCGTTGCCCTGCAAGCCCGGCCAGCATAGGGACCGAGCCCGGTGGGAAACAGCCCGAATCCGGACATGCACCGTTGCAGGGCGCGTAACAGTCGTCGGCGAGGCAGGGGTATGCGCGGCGCTGATAACCCATCATCCAATCCATCCATGCACGCCTCAAAGGTCCGCTGGGCAGGGGCTGTCATCCTTTTGAGGTACAGCGTGAATACCTCCTTGGTGCGCTTATCGCCCAGGGCATCCGGCAGTAGGGTGAAGACTCTGTCACTCACCGGGGAAGACGCATGACAACAATAACAATGCGCGCCATCTTCAAGCCGCAGGCGCTGGCCGTCGCGGTGGCCTTGGGTTGCTGTGCCCAGGCGCAGGCCGTTTCATTCAACATTGGCGAGATCGAGGGTCAGTTCGATTCGTCGCTGTCCGTGGGCGCGAGCTGGGGCATGCGCGATGCCGACAAGGACCTGGTCGGTACGGTCAATGGTGGTACGGGCCAATCCTCCACCGGTGATGATGGGCGGCTGAATTTCAAGAAAGGCGAGACCTTTTCCAAAATCTTCAAGGGCCTGCACGACCTCGAGCTCAAGTACGGCGATACCGGTGTGTTCGTGCGCGGCAAGTACTGGTACGACTTCGAACTCAAGGATGAAGGCCGCGAGTTCAAGGACATCAGCGACAGCAATCGCAAGGAGGGCGCCAAGTCATCGGGGGCGCAGATTCTTGATGCCTTCGTCTACCACAATTATTCCATCGCCGATTTGCCAGGCACCGTTCGCGCCGGCAAGCAGGTGGTCAGTTGGGGGGAAAGTACTTTCATCGGCAACTCCATCAACAGCATCAACCCGGTGGACGTGTCCGCGTTCCGTCGCCCCGGTGCGGAGATCAAGGAAGGCCTGATTCCGGTGAACATGCTGTTCGCCTCCCAGGGGCTGACCGACAAACTCACCATCGAAGGGTTCTACCAGTTGGAGTGGGACCAGACCGTGGTGGATAACTGCGGTACGTTCTTCGGCAACGACGTGGTGGCTGACGGTTGCACCAGTGGCTACACCGTAGGCAGCCCGGCGATTGCGCCGTTCGTCCCCTTGACCCAGGCATTCGGCGAGGAGATCCAGGTGTCCAGCGAAGGGGTGATCATTCCCCGTGGTGGCGATCGTGACGCCCGCGACTCCGGCCAGTGGGGCACGGCGTTGCGCTGGCTTGGCGATGACACCGAGTACGGCCTGTACTTCATGAATTACCACAGCCGTACGCCTACTGTCGGCACCACCACGGCGGGGCTCTCGACACTGGCGGCATTGCCGGGCATGGTCGCGATTGCCAACGGGCTGGCCCCCGGCAGCGGCGCGGGCCTGGCGCAGAGCGTGATGCTGGGCCGCGGGGGGTACTACCTTGAATACCCGGAAGACATCCGCCTCTACGGCGCCAGTTTCTCCACGACGCTGCCCACCGGCACCGCCTGGACCGGGGAAGTCAGCTACCGTCCCAACGCGCCGGTGCAGGTCAATACCAACGACCTGACCCTGGCCCTGGTCAACCCGATTGCCGGTGGCGCCGCATCGCCCATCGCCACCTCGCCTGGCGCCGACAACACCGGTTACCGCCGCAAGGAAATCACCCAGGTCCAGAGCACCCTGACGCATTTCTTCGATCAGGTATTGGGCGCTGATCGCCTGACCTTGGTCGGCGAAGCGGCGGTGGTGCATGTCGGTGGCCTGGAGTCCAAGGACACGCTGCGTTATGGCCGGGATTCGGTCTATGGCCAATACGGCTTCCAGGGCGACACCGACGGTTTCGTCACTTCGACGTCCTGGGGTTATCGCGCCCGGGCGATTCTCGATTACTCCAATGTAATCGGTGGCGTGAACTTCAAGCCCAACCTGTCCTGGTCCCACGACGTGGCGGGCTATGGCCCCAATGGTTTGTTCAACGAAGGCGCCAAGGCCGTCAGTGTTGGTGTCGATGCCGATTACCGCAACACCTACACCGCCAGCTTGAGCTACACCGACTTTTTTGGCGGCGATTACAACGTTCTCGAAGACCGCGATTTCCTCGCGCTGAGCTTCGGCGTGAACTTCTGATTTGGCTGACAAGGAAAACCCAATGCGCAAGATGATCCTGCAATGCGGTGCCCTGGCCTTGAGCCTGCTGGCCGTGAACGTGATGGCGGCGGTGTCGCCGGAGGAAGCGAACAAACTGGGCACCAGCCTTACGCCGTTGGGCGCGGAAAAAGCCGGCAATGCCGATGGCTCGATCCCGGCCTGGACTGGCGGCATCCCGAAAAACGCCGGGGCGGTGGACAGCAAGGGTTTTCTGGCCGACCCGTTCGCCAATGAAAAACCACTGTTCACCATCACCGCCGCGACTGTGGACAAGTACAAGGACAAACTCTCCGAAGGGCAGGTCGCGATGTTCAAGCGCTATCCGGAGACTTACAAGATCCCGGTCTACCCGACCCATCGCAGCGTCGGCCTGCCGCCGGAAATCTACGAGTCAGCCAAGCGCAGCGCCCTCAATGTAACGTCCATCAACGACGGTAACGGCTTGTCGAATTTTACCGGCAACCGCTACTACGCCTTCCCGATTCCCAAGAACGGCGTGGAAGTGCTGTGGAACCACGTTACCCGTTATCACGGTGGCAACCTGCGCCGGGTCATCACCCAGGTCACGCCGCAGACCAATGGCAGCTTCACGCCGATCCGCTTCGAAGAAGAAATCGCCGTGCCGTTCCTGATCAAGGACGCCGACCCGGAAAAGGCCAGCAACGTGCTGACCTATTTCAAGCAATCGGTCACCGCCCCGGCGCGCCTGGCCGGTAACGTGTTGCTGGTGCATGAGACCCTCGACCAAGTGAAGGAGCCGCGCCTGGCGTGGATCTACAACGCCGGCCAGCGCCGTGTGCGTCGCGCCCCGCAAGTGGCCTACGACGGCCCGGGTACCGCCGCCGACGGGTTGCGTACCTCCGACAACTTCGACCTGTTTTCCGGGGCGCCGGACCGCTACGACTGGAAGCTGATCGGCAAGAAGGAAATGTACATTCCGTACAACAGCTACAAGCTCGATTCGCCAAGCCTCAAGTACGACGATGTGGTCAAGGCCGGCCACATCAACCAGGACCTGACCCGCTACGAGCTGCACCGGGTCTGGGAAGTGGTGGGGACGGTCAAGCCCAGCGAGCGGCACATTTATGCCAAGCGCCACATGTACATCGACGAGGACAGCTGGCAGGCGGCGCTGGTGGATCACTATGACGGTCGCGGCCAACTGTGGCGGGTGGCCGAAGGTCATGCCCAGTTCTATTACGACCATCAGAACCCGGGCTACACCCTTGAAGCGCTCTACGACATCATCGCCGGCCGCTACATCGCGCTGGGGATGAAGAACGAAGAAAAGCACAGTTACGAGTACGGCTTCGAAGCCAGGGCGGCCGACTACACGCCAGCGGCGTTGCGTTCGACCGGGGTTCGGTAAGTCTTTTCTTGAGTGATGAGGGCTCGTGGCGAGGGAGCTTGCTCCCGCTGGGACGCGCAGCGGCCCTGAAACCAGGCGGCTCGATGTATCAGGTGCATCGAGTGGTCCTTTTTGGGGCTGCTGCGCAGCCCAGCGGGAGCAAGCTCCCTCGCCACGGGACCGAGTCTGATTTGAACCAGGCATGACGACCGGCAGCGACCCTGCCGGTCGTTTTTTTATGGGCACCAATCAGCGCGCTGAATACTTCTCCAAAGGTCGGCGACACAGGTCTAGGGTGGAGAGATAACAATAAACAGGATCGCCCCACATGACCGCCATGACCCCGTGTCCGGACCGTCCAGGATTGCTGCCTCGCCTGTCCTCGACGCATGTGCCGCGGCGGTCCCTGAGCGAGCCGCTGCTGACTTCCGAAGCACGGGTAAAACTGCTCTGCGCGCCGGCGGGCAGTGGCAAGAGTGCGTTGTTCGCCGAGTGCTTTTTGCAGGCCCCCAGTGACTTCCGGCTGCATTGGCTGCCCCTGGGGGGGGCGGCGTTGAGCACGGTGCAAATGTGCGAGTGCCTGGCACAGACCCTCGGCTTGCCGATGCTGGACGAAGCGGGGCTGTTGACTCATCTGGCCCGTTTGCAAACGCCCACCTGGTTGTTTCTGGACGACTATTGCCGGGTACCGAATCCCGAACTGGACCAGTTGCTCGACCGTCTGTTGAATACCAGCAGTCCGGCATTGCACCTTTGGCTCAACGGTCGCCGTCGTCCCCACTGCAACTGGCCGCGGCTGTTGCTCGATGACGAGCTGTACGAGTTTGACCCTCAGGCGTTGTTCTTCAGCCCTGACGATGTCCAGCCGCTGCTTCGTCATCTGCCCGGTCCCCAGGCTGCCCGCACGGCCCGGGAGGTGATCCTGCGCAATGGTGGCTGGTGCGCCGGGGTGCGCATCAGCCTGCTAGAGCGCTGTGAATGGGCGCGCAGTCATGCATCGCCAGGGCGGCCGGGGACGTTACTCGATTACCTGGAGTACGAACTGTTCAGCACACTGACCCCGGACCTGGCAGAGGCCTGGCGGGTGCTGGCGCATCTGCCACGCTTCAATGCCCGGCTGTGCGAGCACCTGTTCGGCGACACGGTGGGCGCGCAATGCCTGCCGTTGTTGCTGGAGCTGGGTTGTTTCATCGAGCCGTGGGAGCAGACCTCGGATTGGTTGCAGATCTTCCCGGCCCTGGCCCGGTTGGTGCGTGAAGAGCCCTGGTCCCAGGGCCGCTCCTGGCATCGACGGGCCTGCCAATGGTTTGCGGCCGAGCAGGACTGGCAAATGGCGTTCGAGCAAGCGATGTTGGCCGAGGAGTTCGAGACCGCCGTCAGTTTCTTGCAGCATTTGAGCTTCGAGCACGTCTTGCAGCGCCGCAACGCGGTGCTGTTGCTGAGCTTGCACGATCAACAAGGCGACGCGCTGACCCTCGGGACGCCGCAGTCGGTGGGGCTGGTCACCGCTGCGCTGTTGTTCGCCGGGCGCTTCGACGAGGCGTCGACCTGCATCGAGCAATTGTCCAGGTTCCTGCCGCAGCCTTGGGCCTGTCGACAGCGACAGGTGCTGGCCAGGTGGCAGGTCTTGCAGGGCTGGTTGCTGCACCTTTCTGGCGATGGCGAACCGGCACGCGAGCATTTTCTCCAGGCCCAGGCCAGCCTGGACACGGAGGCCTGGTCCCAACGGGTGTTGTGCCTGGGTGGGCTGACGCAGCAGGCGCTGCTGGCTGGCGATCTGGCCTCGGCGCAATGGATCAACCGCCAGGCGTTGTGCCTGGCGCGTGCACAGGGTTCGCTGGTCTTCGAGGGCTTGCTGGAACTGGATCACGCCCAGGTTCTGGAGCAACGCGGCGCACCGCATCGGGCCGATCATTTGCTGGCCGCCGTCCAGGCGCTGCTGGATAAACCGGGCCAGGACTTTTCCCCGTTGTTGGGGCGTATTGCCTTGCGGCGCGGGCGTCTGGCGCTGCGCATGGGCTTTGAGGAACAGGCCGCCGAGCACTTTCAAACTGGCCTGGAAACGGGCCTGCTCAGCCAGGACAAACAGGTGCTCTATGGCTTTCTTGGCAAGGCCTGCCTGGCGGCCAACCAAGGCGACTATGGCGAGGCCTTCATGCATTTGCGCGATGCCGAGCGGACCATGCAGCAGCGGCACATCCCCGACACCGTTTACCGCGGCGTGTTGTTGCAAACCAGCTGCCAGTTCTGGTTGCAGCAGGGACGGGCGGAACTGGCCCATGAAGCCTTGACCCGTGTCTTGCGGCACTTTCGCGGATCCCAGGCCAAGCACGCGCCTCCCGCGACCCTGGAGTTGATTGCGCGACTTGAATACCTGCTGGTGCTGGCCGAGGTCTACTTGCAGCGGGCGCAGGAACCACAGGCGCGCTTGCAGGCCATGATCGCCCAGGCACAGCGCGGTGAAATGCACAGCCTGGAAACCGAACTGCACCTGGTGCTGACGGAAATCGTCTGGTT
Source organism: Pseudomonas sp. LARHCG127 (assembly GCF_052871455.1). NCBI lineage: Bacteria > Pseudomonadati > Pseudomonadota > Gammaproteobacteria > Pseudomonadales > Pseudomonadaceae > Pseudomonas > Pseudomonas sp. LARHCG127. The sequence goes on along the minus strand of NZ_JBIXJT010000008.1, from coordinate 243,896 downwards.
GTCCGGCGATCGCGCCCAGGCCCGGGAACGCCTGCAAGAGGGGCTCAAGCGCGTCACCTGCTGGCGGGCCCAGCAAGCGTTGTGCGAGCTGCGCTTGCGCCAGCCCGAGCTGTTGCGCTGGGGTCAATCGGCAGAGCAGGTCGAGTCGCCTGCCACCGTCGAGGACACCTTGCTCAGTCATCGCGAACTGGAAGTCCTGGAGCTGATTGCCCAAGGTCATTCAAACCAACAGATAGCCGAGCAGTTGTTCATTTCGCTGCATACGGTGAAGACCCATGCGCGGCGAATCCACAGCAAGTTGGGCGTGCAACGGCGTACGCAAGCGGTGGCGAAAGCCAAGGTCATGGGGGTGATGGGTTAGGGCTACGAATGATTGAAACTTCACGCACGCTTACACTTGCTTTTTTTACAATCGACGATTGGCCTGTGTATAACGGCGTGACTGAAGTTCAACGATAAGTTGCGACTTCAGTTGAACCGAGAGGCCGTGCTGTTGCATTCAGCTGCACAATCAATAACGCCTCGAACAGGAAGTTCGAGGCCATGACATGACAAGGATGTCTGATATGAATACCCCGCTGTTCTCTTCCCACTCCGAAAGACTGGTCGCGCTGAAGAACACCCGCGTGGATTTTGCCGTGCAGGTGCTGTTGGGTCATTACCTGGAGCCACTGGGCATCAACCCATTCACTGCCTACGTGAATACATTGAAGAACTTTCCAAGTCCTGAAGTGGGAAGCTCTCGAACATTGTTCGAAGAAACCCTGGCCTGCGTTGAAAAGCAACACCTGCCCTCTTATACGCAAGGCGCCAGCAATCTATTCAGCAAACGTTATTCCTTTGCCGCCGAAGATCGGCTCAAGACATTGGACTTGATAGCATTTGAAAAAATCGTCATAGACATTGTTGCAAGTTTGACTCGACAGCCGGCAATCGAGCTGTCCCTGCGTCCCCTCAGGCCCTTGACCGCCGAGGACGTGCATGGAGCATTGAAAGTCCACGCGTCGGGTATCAACGCTGGCGGCGTATACGTGACCAGCTTCATTGAGGATGACCCCGGCCAGCGCCTGGTGTCGTCTTCCGAGGGGTTGGTCGAGTACTTACTGGGCCATTTCCAGAATGATGTGATTCCTTATCACTCGGAGGGCAACCACCAGGGTATCTATACCGTTCGCTTCAGCGGGGAAGACCGTCATGTCCACCCGCAACTGATCACCGCGCATCTCAACGATCTAGTGATCAGGATTGTCCCGGATTTCCTGGACTGATCCTGGGGCCGCCTCATACCCCATCCGCCAACTCACGGCCCGGGTCGCCGCCAACAGCCGTTGCGCCGCCGGGCCGTTTTCGTCGGCGTGGAACAACGAGGTCGGGCCAACAATGGTCATCACCGCCTTCACCTCGCCGACGGCATTGAAGACCGGGGCGGACAAGGCGTCCACGCCCGGCATCAGCAAGCCATGCACATGGTGCAGGCCGCGGCTGCGAATCTGCTCGCAGAGGGTGGCATAGGCGCGGTCGTCGGCCAGGGCGTGGTGCTCGGTGCCTTGCACTTCCTGCTCCCGCAGGCCGATGGTCTCGCGCGCCGGCAAATAAGCACTGAACACCAGCCCGGTGGACGAACTGAGCAACGGCAAGACCGAGCCCAGTTGCGTCACCACGGTCACGGCTCGCACGGCGGGTTCGATGCGCACCACGGTCGCGCCATGGTTGCCCCACACGGCGAGGAAGCAGGTTTCGTTCAAGTCGTCGCGCAACTCGGCCAGGGGCAGGGCGGCCACTTGCAGCACGTCCATGCCATTCAGCGCTGCCAGGCCCACACGCAGGGCTTCACGGCCCAGGCCGTAGTGGTTGGTGGCGGCGTTCTGCTCGGCAAACCCGCTGGCGATCAAGGCCTGCAAGTAGCGATGGACCTTGCTCGCCGGCATTTGCACGTGCTCGGCCAGGCGCGACAGCGACGTGGAGGGGGAGAGTTCGGCCAGGGCCTTGAGAATGTCGGTGCCGACTTCGGCCGAGCGAACTTTCTGTTTACCGTTGCTGAGCGGGTTTTCCATGGAGGCGCAGGTCCAGAGGCGAATGGGCTAATGCTTGTCAGTGAAGTGGATCGCACGGGCAAACACACAACCCGTGGCGAGGGAGCTTGCTCCCGCTGGGCTGCGTAGCCGCCCCAAAAACAGGGCCGCTTCGCGCCCCCGCGGGAGCAAGCTCCCTCGCCTCAGGGTTACTGCCGGGCTTTATTTCGCTTAACTGATCGGCATTGGGGCGAATGGGCGTCTTTATAGCTTGACGGTCGCTGTCGAGCAAATTACGTTAAGCGTAATTGAATTACGATAAAAATAACCCGGTGCGCCTCAACCCCTCCGTTGAGTGACGGGCCGCATCCCCAGGAGGCTCCATGAACCTCGATTCCACCGCGTCGGACCTGGTTTATCAATCAGGCTTGGGCAACGAATTTGCCAGCGAAGCCTTGCCCGGCGCCTTGCCCATCGGCCAGAACTCCCCGCAGAAAGCCCCGTACGGTCTCTATGCCGAGTTGTTTTCTGGCACGGCGTTCACCATGGCCCGCAGCGAAGCGCGGCGCACCTGGATGTATCGCATCCGACCGTCGGCCAACCATCCGGCCTTCACCAAGCTCGAACGGCAATTGGCGGGAGGCCCATTGGGCGAAGTCACCCCCAATCGCCTGCGCTGGAACCCGCTGGACATTCCCGCCGAGCCCACCGACTTCATCGACGGGCTGGTGCGCATGGCGGCCAATGCCGGCGCGGATAAACCGGCGGGCGTCAGCCTTTATCACTACCGGGCCAACCGCTCCATGGAGCGGGTGTTTTTTAATGCCGACGGTGAGTGGCTGATCGTGCCGCAACTGGGACGGCTGCGGATCGCTACCGAGCTGGGCATGCTGGAACTGGCACCGCTGGAAATCGCCGTGCTGCCCCGGGGCCTGAAGTTTCGCGTTGAGCTGCTCGACCCCCAGGCCCGTGGCTACCTCGCCGAAAACCATGGTGCGCCGTTGCGTCTGCCGGACCTCGGGCCCATCGGCAGCAACGGCCTGGCGAACCCGCGGGACTTCCTGACGCCGGTCGCCCATTACGAGAACCTCGCGCAACCGACCACCTTGGTGCAGAAATTCCTCGGTGAGTTGTGGGTGTGCGAGCTGGATCACTCGCCCCTCGATGTGGTGGCCTGGCACGGCAACAACGTGCCGTACAAATATGACCTGCGCCGATTCAACACCATTGGTACGGTCAGCTTCGATCACCCTGACCCGTCGATTTTCACCGTGCTGACCTCGCCCACGAGTGTCCACGGCCTGGCCAACCTCGATTTCGTGATCTTCCCGCCACGCTGGATGGTGGCGGAAAACACCTTCCGTCCACCGTGGTTCCACCGCAACCTGATGAACGAATTCATGGGCCTGATCCAGGGTGCCTACGACGCCAAGGCCGAAGGTTTCCTGCCGGGCGGTGCGTCCCTGCACAGTTGCATGAGCGCCCATGGCCCGGACGGCGAAACCTGTACCAAGGCGATCAACGCTGATCTTCAGCCAGCGAAAATCGACAACACCATGGCGTTCATGTTCGAGACCAGCCAAGTGCTGCGCCCAAGTCGTTTCGCCCTGGACTGCCCGCAACTGCAAACCGACTACGATGCTTGTTGGGCTTCGCTGCCTGTCACGTTCGACCCGACCCGGAGATAACCATGACTCAACTTTCCCCTGCCCGTAGCTGGGTCGCCAGCGCCAACGGCCACGCCGACTTCCCGTTGCAGAACCTGCCATTGGGTGTCTTCAGCGTCGATGGCGGTGCCCTGCGCAGCGGCGTGGCGATTGGCGAGCGGATTTTCGATCTGCAGGCGGCGCTGCACGCGGGCCTGTTTGACGGTGCGGCCCGACAAGCCGTAGAGGCCATGGCCGACGGCCAATTGAATGGATTTTTCGACCTGGGCCGCAGCGCCCGGGTGGCCCTGCGTGAACGGCTGCTGGAACTGTTGCGCGAAGACAGTCCGTTGCGTGGCAAGGTTGAAGCGGCGAAGCTGCTGCTCGTCGCCGCCGACTGCCAGATGCACCTGCCCGCCAGGATCAACGACTACACCGACTTCTACGTCGGTATCGAACACGCCCAGAATGTCGGCAAACTGTTCCGCCCCGATAACCCGCTATTGCCCAACTACAAATACGTGCCTATCGGCTACCACGGTCGCGCCTCGACCATTCGCCCGTCCGGCACCGACGTGCGCCGCCCCAAGGGCCAGACCCTGCCGGCTGGCCAGGCCGAACCGACCTTAGGCCCGTGCGCGCGGCTGGACTATGAGCTGGAGCTGGGCATCTGGATCGGCAAGGGCAATGCCCTGGGCGAACCGATCCCCATTGGCGATGCCGCCGAGCACATTGGCGGATTCTGCCTGCTCAACGACTGGTCGGCCCGGGACATCCAGGCGTGGGAATACCAGCCCCTGGGGCCGTTCCTGTCGAAGAGTTTCCTGACCAGCATTTCGCCGTGGGTAGTGACGGCTGAAGCCTTGGAGCCGTTCCGCCGCCCACAGCCGGCGCGCCCGGAAGGCGATCCGCAACCGCTGCCCTATCTGCTGGACACCCGTGACCAGGCCGGCGGTGCCCTCGACATCGAACTGGAAGTTCTATTGCTGACCGAGGCAATGGTCGAGCAGAACCTGCCGGCTCAGCGCCTGACGTTGAGCAACACCCGATACATGTACTGGACCGTGGCGCAGATGATCGCGCATCACAGCGTCAACGGCTGCCAGTTGCAGGCCGGCGACCTGTTTGGCTCGGGCACCTTGTCTGGGCCTGAAAGCCATCAATTCGGCAGCCTGCTGGAAATCACCGAAGGCGGGAAAAAACCAATCGAACTGGCATCTGGCGAAGTGCGCCGATTCCTCGAGGACGGTGACGAAATCATCTTGCGCGCCCGTTGCCGCCGCGAAGGTTTCGCTTCCATCGGTTTCGGCGAATGCCGGGGCAAGATCCTGCCGGCGCGTTGAGGGCAGCCATGGAACTCTATACCTACTACCGCTCCACCTCGTCCTACAGGGTGCGCATTGCGTTGGCCCTCAAGGGCCTGGATTACCAGGCCTTGCCCGTCAACCTGATCGCTGCGCCGGGGGGCGAGCATCGCCAGCCGGCCTACCTGGCGATCAACCCCCAGGGGCGGGTGCCGGCGCTACGTACCGATGAGGGCGCGTTGCTGGTGCAATCACCCGCCATCATCGAATACCTGGAGGAGCGTTATCCCCAGGTGCCGCTGCTCAGCGCCGACCTGGCGGTACGCGCCCACGAGCGTGGCGTCGCCGCGCTGATCGGTTGCGACATTCATCCCCTGCACAACGTCAGCGTGCTCAACCGGCTGCGGCAGTGGGGCCACGATGAAACGCAGGTGGCGGAGTGGATCGGACATTGGATCAGCCAGGGATTGGCTGCGGTGGAGCAGCTGATTGGCGACGACGGCTATTGCTTCGGTGCGCTGCCGGGGTTGGCGGATGTGTTCCTGATCCCGCAGCTGTACGCCGCCGAGCGGTTCAATGTTTCCTTGCAGGAATATCCGCGGATCCGGCGCGTGGCGGCGTTGGCGGCTGGGCATCCGGCGTTCCAGCAGGCGCACCCGGCGAATCAGCCGGATACACCCACTTGATATTGATGTTGGCTGGTCTGCCGCTATCGCGAGCAAGCTCGCTCCCACAGTTGATCAATTGTGGGAGCGAGCTTGCTCGCGATGACGATTCAACTGCCACAAAAATGTGCAGCCTCACGACAACTCAATGCACCACCGAATTCGGCGGCAAATGCCCCAGCCGCTCCGTCAGCCGGATTCGCTGGATCGGATCGTCACTGAGCATCAGCGCATGCTCCAAGTCGAAGCGTTCGGCGTTGGGGCAATCGAGCCGCTGGTACAGGCTGGCGCGGGCCAGGTAGTCGGCGGCGCTGGCGTTACCCAGTTCCAGCACCCGTTCGGCGTCGATCAGGGCCGCGATGTAGTCGTCGTTCGCCAGATGCAGTTGGCGCAGGTTGCGCGACAGGCGCTGCAGCATCTGCATCGGCTCGGCGTTGACCAAGTGCTCGGCCTTGAGCGACATGTTCGCGCCGTATTGGCGCTGGAGCAGTTCCCGGCAGTCATTGGGGTACAACCGGCGGCCACCGCATGGGTCGAGCAGGTGGTCGGCCCCAGGTACCTTCAACAGGAAATGCCCGGGGAAATTGACACCGACCATCGGAATTTCCAGGCCGCGAGCCAACTCCAGGGCAATCAGCCCGAGGGCCAGGGGCTGCCCGCGTTTGCGCGCCAGGACTTTATCCAACAGCGCCGCTCGCGGCCGCAGGGGTGTGAAGTCGTCCTGGGCGAAACCCAGGTCGTTGAGCCGTCGTAGCAGAGGCTGGCCCAGCTCGCTGACAGGCAGCATCGGCAGGTCATGGCTGACCCGCTGTTGCAGTTCCTTGAATTCCTTCAGCAAGGTCGGAACGTTGACGTCGCGATCATGTTCGGCAGCGATCCACAACGCCGCTTCGAACAACGCCGGCGGCGAGCGGTGCAGGCAATCAAAAAAGGCTTGGCGCGGTTTCATCGAACTCTCCGGGCTATGCTCCCGTTTTAGCCCTGCCATGGATTTTCGTCCAGTCTCCAACAGATGCTGTGACAGGTTATGCCGAAAAAGACTGACCACCCAGGCGACTTATTCCGGCGTGCTCCAGCAATTTTCGACTGCACGCCTATACTGGCGAAACAAACAAAAGTGATTCGGGAGCCTTACGATGTTTGCTCTCATGCAAAGCTCCCGCCTTGAATCGCTGCACCTAAGCGTAGACCCGACAACCGGGTTGAAGGCGGTGATTGCCATTCATTGCAGCCGTCCCGGGCCTGCCCTGGGAGGCTGTCGTTATCTTGCCTACCCCGACGACGAAAGTGCCGTGGCGGACGCCGTGCGCCTGGCCCAAGGCATGAGCTACAAGGCAGCGCTGGCTGGTTTGCCCGTGGGCGGCGGGGTGGCGGTGATCATGCGACCGGCCCATGTGGAGAGTCGGGCGGCCTTGTTCGAAGCCTTTGGTCGTTGCATCGAGCAATTGGACGGGCGCTACATCACGGCCATCGACAGCGGCACGTCGGTGGCCGACATGGATTGCATCGCCCAGCAGACCCGCCATGTCACTAGCACCACCGCCGCGGGAGACCCCGCGCCCCACGCGGCAATGGGTGTCTTTGCCGGCATCCGTGCCACCGCCATGGCTCGCCTGGGCAGCGATAACCTCGAAAGCCTGCGGGTGGCGATCCAGGGCCTGGGCAATGTCGGTTATGCCCTGGCCGAACAGCTGCATGCGGCGGGGGCCGAATTGCTGGTCAGCGATATCGACCCTGGCAAGGTGCAACTGGCCATGGAGCAACTGGGCGCCCATCCGATCGCCAACGACGCGCTGCTCAGCACCCCCTGCGACATCCTCGCCCCTTGCGGCCTGGGCGGGGTACTCAACAGCCAAAGCGTGGCGCAACTGCGCTGCTCGGCCGTTGCCGGCTCGGCCCACAATCAGTTGAGCAACCTGCAGGTGGCCGATCAGTTGGAAAGACGCGGGATTCTCTATGCGCCGGACTATGTGATCAACTCGGGCGGGCTGATCTACGTCGCCCTCAAGCATCGTGGTGAAGAGCTGCCGACGATCACCGCGCACCTGTCGAAGATCGGGGCAAGGCTCACGGAAGTCTTCGCCCATGCCCAGGCGGAAAAGCGCTCACCGGCCCGGGTGGCCGATGAACTGGCGGAGCGCCTGTTGTACCGCTGAAAATCAAACCGTGGCGAGCTTTACTGCAAATCCAAGTGTGGGAGCGAGCTTGCTCGCGATAGCGGTGCGCCAGTCAATGAAGGTGTTGAATGTACGGCCGCCATCGCGAGCAAGCTCGCTCCCACAGGTTTTTCTAGCGCTCACAGACTGATCATTTCAGGCGAACACTCCCTCGCCACGGTGTGTGTTCGCCTCTCTATGCGCTTTGTGCTGCCCTTATCCAGCCATCACCTCAGCAGGTACACCGGAAAGCATTCACACAAATGCATCACGCGGCGCCGGGTGTTATCCAGGCGTGCGGCGTTGTTCGGCTGTTCCAGCAGGTCGGCGATCAGGTTCGCCACTTCGGCACATTCCGCTTCACCAAAACCGCGTGTGGTCAGGGCTGGGGTGCCGATGCGAATGCCGCTGGTGATCGCCGGTTTCTGCGGGTCATTGGGGATCGCGTTTTTGTTCAGGGTGATATGGGCGCTTTCCAGCAGTGCCTCGGCATCTTTGCCGGTGATGTTCATCGAGCGCAGGTCAAGCAGGAACATGTGGCAGTCGGTACCGCCGGACACCACCCGCAAGCCACGCCGGGTCAGGACGTCGGCCATGACCCGGGCGTTATCGACCACCCGCTGCTGGTAATGCTTGAACCCGTCGCCCAAGGCTTCGTTGAAAGCCACGGCCTTGGCGGCGATGACGTGCATCAGCGGGCCGCCCTGATACACCGGGAAAATCGTCTTGTCGAGCAGGGCGGCGTATTGCGCCTTGGCCAGGATCAGGCCGCCGCGGGGGCCGCGCAAAGTCTTGTGGGTAGTGGAAGTGATGAAGTCGGCGATGCCCACCGGCGAGGGGTACACGCCGGCGGCGATCAACCCGGCGTAGTGCGCCATGTCCACCATCAGGTAGGCGCCGATTTCATCGCAGACCTTGCGAAAGCGCTGGAAATCAATGGTCCGCGAATAGGCCGAGGCTCCAGCAATGATCATCTTTGGCCGGTGTTCCCGGGCCAGGGCTTCCATCTCTTCGTAGTCGAGGGTTTCGGTTTCCGCGTCCAGGCCATAGGAAAAGGCCCGGTAGATTTTGCCGGAAAAATTCACCGAGGCGCCGTGGGTCAGGTGGCCGCCGTGGGCCAGTGACATGCCCAGGATCGTGTCGCCGGGTTCCAGCACCGCCAGGAAAACCGCCTGGTTGGCCTGGGAGCCGGAATGCGGCTGCACGTTGACGTATTCGCAGTTGAACAATTTGCGCGCACGCTCGATGGCCAGGTTCTCGATTTCATCGACGACCTTGCAGCCGCCGTAGTAACGCTTGCCCGGATAGCCTTCGGCGTACTTATTGGTGAGCACGGAACCCTGGGCCTGGAGCACTTCTTCGCTGACGTAGTTTTCCGAAGCGATCAGTTCCAGGTGGGTTTCCTGGCGGTTGCGCTCGCGGTCGATCAGGCGGGCAACGGCGGGATCGAAATTTTGCAGACTCATGGTGTGATTCCTTAGATAAACGCTTCGGCCAGCGGCGCAGTCATGGGATGCGGCAACACCCGCGGCTGGCTTTTGGACGAGTCGGACAGAAAAATGGAGGTGTCTTTCAAACCGCTGCCGGTGATCAGGATCACGGCGGTTTGCGGGGTGTCGGGGTGTGTTTCTGCGTACTTGAGCAGGCCGGCGAAGGCACTGGCGGCGCCGGCTTCCGGAAACACGCCGGTGCTGGCGGCCAATCGAGAGGCGGCGGCGACAATGCTTGGGTCGCTGACGCAGATGAACTCGCCGTCGCTGGCGGTCACCGCACGCATGGCCTTGAGGCGATCACGTGGCAATGCCACGTTAATGCTGCTGGCCAGGCTGGTGGGCGGCAGGCGTTCGGTTTGTCGCATCGAGCGGTCGTAGCGCCAGGCGCGGTACATGAAGTTGCTGTGCTCGGCCTGAACGCCGATCAGGCGCGGAATGCGTTCGATCCAGCCCAGTTGCAGCAGGTCGAAAAAGCCTTTGTAGACCGAGCCCAGGATGCAGCCGTTGCCGACGGGCACGAACACCAGGTCCGGCACCTGCCAGTTGAGCTGTTCGCACATCTCGAAGGCGACGGTCTTCTTGCCTTCGCTCATGTACGAGTTGATCCCGGTGGTGCGGTTGTACCAGCCGTGTTTTTCGCAGGCGTCGAGGCATTGTTCGAAGGCTTCGTCGTATTGCCCGTCGACCAGCACGATCTCGGCGCCGTAGCCCTGCATCTGCGCGAGCTTTTCCCGGGGCGCGCTCTTGGGCAGGTAAATGACGTTGTGCAAGCCCAGGCTGGCTCTCATCCCCGCCAATGCCGAAGCCGCATTGCCGGTGCTGGCCACCGCCACGGTGCGCGCACCGGATTGCATGGCGTGGGCCACCGCCAGCGCGCTGGCGCGATCCTTCAATGACCCGGTCGGTTGCCGCGATTCGTCTTTTACGTAGACTTTGATCCGGGCACCTTTGCCGAGCAATTCCGGGCGCGAGTACAGCGGCGTATTGCCCACCAGTAACGGTGGAATGAACTGCGTCGAGCTCAACGGCATCAAGCGGTCATAGCGCCACATGCCACGGGCGTGGTCATGGGCCAGGCTGTCCCGGGACCATTCGCGCTTGAGTGTGGGGTAGTCGTAAAGCGCATCCAGGGCACCATCGATTTGGCAATGAGGACAGTAGTAGCTGACCTCATGGGGCTGGTAGCTTCGATCGCAAGCCAGGCACTGCAAGACATACGCTCTGTACGAATTTTTCATGGTCACCCTCTGAAAGTACGCTGTGCTGGTGCTTTCCTTGCCAACGTCGGTCCGGCGCACCGGACCGACGTTGGCACTCCGCTGGCAGAAGGTGTTTCAGATCACCATGATGGCGTCGATGGCGACCAGGGTATTGCGGGCCAGCGCACTGGCGCCGGCGGTGGTGCGGGCCGGGTACGGCTTGGTGAAATATTCTTCCATCACGCGGTTGAGGGTCGGGAACTCACTCAGGTCGGTAATGAACGCCGTGACCTTGACCACGTTCGCCAGGGTGCCGCCTGCCGCTTCGGCCATTTGCACCAGGTTGTCGAGGGTCTGGCGCAGTTGGCCTTCGAAATCCTTGGCCAGCACTTCGTTGTTCAGCGCCGAGACCGGGGTCTGCGCCGACAGGTAGATGGTCTGCCCGTGGCTGACCTTGATGCCCTGGGAATAGGTGCCCAGCGGTAGCGGCGCCTTGTCGGTGAAAATGACGTTCTCTTCGCCCAGGAAAGGTTTGGCGGCGGACTGGATGTGAGCGGTGGTTTGCATAGGGACGTTCCTTGTTAAGTGGATGGGTTAGTGCAAATCGGCAACCTGCTTGACGGCCAGGCTGGAAAATTCCTCGTCGCGACAACGGGCTGGGGAAAAGTGCTGGTAGTTGAGTTGCAGCGCCGCCAGGTCGACCGGTAGGGCGATGCCCAGCGCCGCATGACTGCATAGGCGGGCAATGGCGGGCGCGGCCTGGATGCCGTAGCCACCGAGGGCGGCGAGCCAGATAAAACTTTCTTGCTGTGGGTCTTGGCCGAGCACCGGCGAGCGGTCGGCGACGAAGGTGCGCAGGCCCGCCCATTTGTTGATGATCGAGCGGGGGCGCAGGCGCGTGGTGTTTTGCAGGCGATCCATGGTGATGGCCAGGTCGAGCTCTTCCGGTAACGCGTCGCAGGGCAACGATGGGCTTTCATCGCAGGGCGAGACGATCAGTCGCCCGGCTTCAGGCTTGATGAAAATGTCCTCGTCCACCGTGCCCAGGTAGGGCGTGTGGTGCACGTCGCGCTGTGGATCGACCGCTAGCACGGTGCGCCGCAACGGCCGGACACCGACCTTGGGCACGCCGCAGCGCTCGGCGAACTCATCGGCCCAGGCACCGGCGGCGTTGACCACAATGGCGCTTTGCAGCTGCTGGCCGTCCCGGGTGTGCAAGCGCCAATGCCCGTCGCGATATTCGCCACGCAGCACTTCGGTCTCGCGCTTGACCACGCCACCGCGGGCACGCAACCCGCTGAGGTAGGCACCGTGAATGCCGTGCACATCCAGGTCGAAGGCGCTGGGCTCGTAGATCCCGGCGCTCCAGGTGCCTTCGGCGAGGTAGGGGACCAGTTCCTGTACTTGCTTGTCGTCGAGCAACTCGGCCGTAGGCACTTGGCCCAATACGGCGCTGAAACGCGCTTTGAGTTTGTCCACCCGTGCCGCCTGGGCCACGATCAACGCGCCCCGTGGCGCCCAGAGTGGATGCTCGGCCAGACCCTCGGGCGGGTTCTCGAAGAAGCGCCGGGACGCGCAGGTCAGCGAACGGATCTGCTGGTTGCCGTAGCTTTCCATCGAGATCGCGGCCGAACGCCCCGTGGTGTGGTAGGCCAGTTGTTGTTCCTGTTCGAGCAGGCAGACGCTGCCATGGGCCGCCAGTTCATAAGCGACGGAGACGCCGGCGATGCCGCCACCGACCACAATGAAGTCGTAACGAGCAGTCATGGTCGGCTGCCCTCGGCGATAGCGGTGGCTTTGCTTTCCCGGGTGTAGGTCAGCACGAAATGCGCCACGAGACCGAAGATCAGCCCCCAGAACGCGGCGGCCAAGCCGAGGAAACTCATGCCCGAAGCGGTGACCAGAAAGGTGATCAGCGCGGCTTCCCGCTGTTTCTCGTCGGCCATGGCGCCGGTCAGCCCGGCACTGATCGCGCCAAACAGGGCGAGGCCGGCGAGGGAGGCGATCAACTCTTTCGGCAGTGCGGAAAACACCGAGGCCAGGGTCGCCCCGAAAGTGCCCATCAGGATGTAGAACACCCCGCAGGCAATCCCGGCGATGTAGCGTTTGTCGCGATCCTCGTGGGCTTCGCGACCGGTGCAGATCGCGGCGGTAATGGCCGCCAGGTTAAGACCGTGGGACCCGAACGGGGCCATCAGGGCCGAGCCAATCGCGGTGACCGAAATGATTGAGCGCGCCGGTGTGTTGTAGCCCGAGGTGCGCAATACGGCCATGCCGGGCACGTACTGGCCGGTCAAGGTCACCAGCGCCAATGGAAGGCCGATGTTGATGATTGCGTGCCAGCTCCATTCCGGTGCGATGAAGACCGGATGAGCCACGGCGATGGTGATCGAGTTGCTGTTGAGTTCACCGAACGAGGCGGCCACCGCGCAGCCGATGACCAGCACCGACAGGATGGCGTAGCGTGGCGAGAATCGCTTGAAGACCAGGTACGCCGCGATCATCGCCAGCACCATCGCCGGCTGCAGCTTGATCGACGTGAACAGCTCGGCGCCGAAGCGAAACAGGATGCCGGCGAGCATGGCGGCGGCAATGGCCTTGGGCAGGCGGCTCATCAATTTGTCGAACGCCCCGGACAAACCCACCACGGCGATGATCACCGACGCCACCACATAGGCTCCGATGGCCTGGGGCAGGGTCACGGTGGGCAGCATTGACACCAGCAGCGCCGCCCCCGGTGTGGACCATGCGGTGATGACCGGGACACGCAGGCGCCAGCTCAAGAGGAGGCCGGTAATCCCGCTGCCGATGGAAATGGCCCAGATCCACGAAGACACCACGTCGTTGGGCAGGTGCGCTTCCTTGGCTGCCTGGAACACGATGATGAGCGGGCCGGCGTAGGAAATGATCACGGCGATGAAGCCCGCGATGACCGCTGACAGGGATAGATCCTTTCTGAATGTGTCCATGATGTCTCGACTTGGCGCGGCAGGAGCGCGCAGTGGGGGATTGAGTCGATTGCTTCGATTCGCAATCAGTGTATTTGAATGGATTGAGTTGATTCAATAGGGGGCGTGATTGTTACGAGATATTTTTCTGCTATCACGGGGCGATTTTGCAATTTATTGCAGATAGTTGATTGATTTATATGAATATTATTTGTTGTAAAATTTCTTTAAGCCATGCTTATAAACAATTCAATAATCGTATCAATCGACTCAATGGATCGAATGCGTCGAATTATTAGTTGCCTAACCTCCATGTGATATGCTCGGATATTCATCATTTCTACGATGGGCAGTGATCATTCATGTGGGTTCCCCAGCTAAGCGAGTTCAGCCAGCCGATGTATCTGTCGATTGCCGATGCGTTGGCGCGCGATATCAACAACGGCGTACTGAACGAGGGTGATCGCCTGCCGACGTTGCGGGAGCTGGCCACCACCTTGAATGTCACGCCGGGCACCATCAGCCGGGCGTACAGCGAAGCTCATCGACGTCGGCTGGTGCAGGGGGAAGTGGGACGTGGCACTTATGTGCTCAACCAGAAGCAGCTGGAGCTGCCGGCCAGTAACAGCGCGTCCGCGCCGCTGAACCTGGGGCAGTCCGAACTGCTCGACCTTTCGATCATCAAGCCCTATAGCGAGACGCTGGAGTACTGGTTGCGCGGCGCGCTGGTGGGCATGGCCAAAAGCACTGATTTCGCGCGCGCGCTCGACTACGCGCCGGACGGCGGCCACCCGGCCCATCGCGAGGCGGGGGCGCAGTGGTTGCGTCATTCATTGCCCGACGCGCAATGGCAGCAAGTGGTGATTACCGCCGGGGCCCAGCATGGCTTGATGGTCGCGATGAGCGCCCTGACCAACGCTGGCGACCTGGTGCTCTGCGAGGCGCTGTGCTACCCGGGGATCATTTCCCTGGCCCACGGTCTTGAGCGTCGCCTGCGTGGCGTGCCGATGGATGACGAAGGCATCATTCCCGAAGCCTTGCGCGAGCTGTGCCAGCGGGAGAAACCGGCGATGCTGGTCTGCGTGGCGACCTGCCAGAACCCGACGGCGGCGATCATGTCGCAGAAACGTCGTGCCCAGATTGCCGCGCTGGCCGAGGAATTCGACTTCATCATCCTGGACGATGACATCTACGGCTTCCTGGCCACCGATCCGTCGATCAAACCCCTGTCGGCCTTTGCGCCGGATCGCTCGGTTTACCTGACCAGCCTGTCGAAATCGGTCATGCCGGCGCTGCGCATTGGTTACATCTACAGTCCGCCGAAATTGCTGTCGCGCCTGACCTCGATGGTGCGCAGCAGTGTGTGGATGCCGTCGCCGTTGACGGCGCAACTGGCCAGCAATGTGATTACCGAAGGCCTGGACAAGAAATTGATCCGCATCCAGCGCAACGAGGCGGCGGGGCGACAAGCGATCGCTCGGGAAATCTTCGCCAATTTCGAGCTCAAGACCCAGCCGTATTCCTATCACGTCTGGTTGACGCTGCCCGAGCCTTGGACGAGCGACGAGTTCACCATGCTCGCCCGGGCCAACGGCGTATTGGTGCTCAGTGGTACCCAGTTCCAGGCGGAGCGTTCAGGCACCACCCGGTGCGTGCGGTTGGTGCTGATGTCGCCCACCAGCCAGGACGAACTGCGCTTCGCACTAACCAAGTTGGCCAGCCTGATCGATTCAGATCCGCGTCGTTATTATTAAAAAAGATCGCAGCCCTCGGCAGCGCCTACGCGGTGTAGGCGCTGCCGAGGGCTGCGATCTTTTTGGTTATTCGTCCGACGGGTTGAGCAGTTCGGACAAGGCGTCCGGCTGGCTCTTGAATGCCTTGGCGAACACATCGCGATTTTTCGCCATGTAGATCCCGGCTTCCTCGACCTGTTGCTCGCTTAGCGATGGAACGGCTTTTTGCAACACTTCGGCCAGCAATTCGGCGAGTTCCAGCATTTTGTCATGACGGTCAGCTTCGGCTTTATCCATGAACAAGCGCTCCAGATCTCGGCTGCTGCGGTATACCACTTCGACGGCCATTCACCACCTCACATGCCTTCACATTGGTTTGTCTTTGCGACTACTGTATTTATATACAGGCAAAAGAATAAGCGAATCCTCTTGCTTTGGATAGTGGCTTTTTAATGTAGACCTAATTCAGCATGTGAGCGCAAAGCTGATGTGGACAAAGCTTGAGTGGGAGCAAGCCTTGTGGGCGCAAAGCTTGCTCGCGATCAGGTCGCATGAAGCTTCCAAAGTGCCCCGTGCCAGCCTATCGCCATCTCACCCTCACTCGCTGGCCTTTTTTCTGCATGCAGAACAACCGTCACGTCCAACCCGCATCATCCGGTCGAACCGACCTAAGGAAACTACATCGTGAAAATCAACTGGGCCGAGAACCTGCGCCAGAACGTCCATCAACTGGCCGAGTCCCTGGGAAACCTCTTCGTCGAGACCTTCCACTACCTGGCGCTATTCGCCATCGGTGCGGTGACCGCGTGGGCGGCGGTGATGGAGTTCTTGCAGATGCTCGAGGCGGGGCACATCAAGATCGATGACATCCTGCTGCTGTTCATCTACCTGGAATTGGGGGCGATGGTCGGGATCTACTTCAAGACCAACCACATGCCGGTGCGATTCCTGATCTACGTGGCGATCACCGCGCTGACGCGGTTGCTGATTTCCAACGTTTCCCACCACAGCCCGCCCGACCTGGGAATCATCTACTTGTGCGGTGGCATCTTGCTGCTGGCGTTTTCGATCCTGGTGGTGCGCTACGCTTCGTCGCAGTTCCCCTCGGTGAAGATCGAGCACCCGCACCGCAAGGTTGGCGCGGGTTCCAGCGAGCATGCCGAAGTGGAGAAAGGCGAAATCTAGATCCCGGCGGCCGAGGGCGCCGGCCCCTGTGCATGCGGCGGTGGCAGCTTGATGTGGTCACCGCCGGTCATGGCTTCGAGGATGGCCACGGCGCTGTGGCCCTGCTCGATGGCGATGCCGAACTGAATGCTTTGCACCAGGCGTTTGAGCCGCTCCGGGTCGTTGCGCTGCTGGGCGCTGATCATGCGTTTGGCGACGATGCGCCCGCTCTTGGACAGGGTCAGCATGATGCTGCCATCCAGTCCCTGGATACTCAGGTTGATTTGATAATGCGGCGCAAAAGCGTCGGTAATGATTTGAAAAGGGTTGTCCATGATGCGTCACCGCCTGATTGAACGTGCAGTTGTTGACCGGCCGTGATCGGGATTAGTTCGCAACACCGGACCATCGGCCATTCCATGATCGTGTTCATCTGAAGGTTCCTGGGCCAGGCAGGCTTCAACATCAAGGATCGCAGCCTGCGGCAGCTCCTACAGGGCGTTAGCAAGGGGCATGCCGGAAAAAACGTCGGACAATGATCCCGGTGCCCAAACGCCAAACGCTCTGGAATGCGGCTGCCCGTTTCGGGGCAATAACGTGCGGATGTTCGTTGACGGTGCAGGCGCGGAGGTGAATTGCAGCGGGTAGGCAGGGCGGGGCAACTCCCGACATTAACAGCGCTTTTGCCCGTTGTCCGGCTTTATTTGCATATGAATATTTATCTTTTTTTAGGGCTTGAATTGTTCTTCCGCCAGCCCGACTCTGTATTCAAGGGGCCGTTGCGCTAATGTCGACGGCCCCCGGCGAGCTAGCTGAAATAAGGGATGAACTATGCAAATCCAAGTCAACAGCGATAACCATATTCAAAGCAGCATCCGACTGGAGGAGTGGGTACGTACTACCATCGAAAGCACGCTCGAACGTTACGAAGAAGACCTGACACGGGTCGAGGTCCATTTGCGCGATGAGAACGGCGACAAGCCCGGGCCTCATGACCTGCGTTGCCAGCTTGAAGCACGGCCAAAGGGCCATCAGCCGATTTCCGTGACCCATAAGGCCGATTCGCTGGAACTGGCGATTGAAGGTGCAGCCACCAAACTTGAAAGTGCACTGGAGCATTTGTTCGGCAAACTGCGCGGCAAGCGCGCCGCCACCAAAGGCCCGGCCGACTCGATTGCCCTGGCTGATGCCATGCTGGAAGAAGAATTCCTGGAGAACGAGCGGGCCGCACTCAACGGCTAAGCACGATCACTTAAAAATACTCACCGAACAAACGGGCCTGCAATCGCAGGCCCGTTTCGTTTTCAGCGATCCGATGGGGTTGGCAAGCTTGCTCCACAAAAGGGGGGGCACGGTGAATGAGTATTTGTGAGCGCCCTGAAATCCCTGTGGGAGCGGGCTTGCTCGCGAAAGCGGTGGGTCAGCTTACAGGGTTATCGAATGTCCTTACGCCATCGCGAGCAAGCTCGCTCCCACAAAGGGATTTGCGGTGAATGAAGATTTTGTGAGCGCCCTGGATCCCCTGTGGGAGCGAGCTTGCTCGCGATGACGACAGTCGGGGCTAGCGCAAAAACGCCAGCCGATACTCTCCGGGCGTCGCGCCCAAGGCCTGGCGAAAGCGGTGGGTGAAATGACTGGCGCTGGCAAACCCGCAGGCCAGCGCCACGTCGCCCAGCGGTTGGGAAGTGTTGCGCAACAAATGCCGCGCGCGGGCCAGGCGCCGGGCCAGTACATATTGATGGGGTGGCAGCCCGAAACTTTCGCGGAACATCCGCGCAAAGTGATATTCGGACAACGCACACAGCGCCGCCAATTGCCCGAGGCTGATGGCCTCGGCCAGATGGCTGTCGACGTAATCCACCAGCAACCGTCGCTGGTGAGCAGCCAAGCCGCCCTTGAGGCGAAGCCCCTGGCGCTGGCCGACCTGGCTGAGCAGCAAGTGGTTGAGCAGGTCATGGGCCAGGCTGGTGGTCAGCAGGCGTTCGCCGGGTTCGTCCCAGTTCAGTGCGATCAACTGGCGAAAGCGCTGGGCCTGTTGCGGGTCGTCGAGGAACGTTTCCTCGTGCAGTTGCACTTGCCGGGGCTCGCGGTCCAACAGGGTGATGCAGCCAAGGGCAAATTGTTCCGCGCTGAAGTACAGGTGGGCGAGGCGGATGTCGCCATTGATGACCCAGGCGGACTCATGCCCGGCCGGCAAGATGCAAAGTTTGTCCGGTGCGCCTGTGGTATCGGGCCGTTCACGACGGAACGTGCCGGTGCCCCCCGCGATGTAGCACGACAGCGTATGGTGCGTCGGCGCCTCGTAGTCCCGGGCGTCGTGGTGATTGGTCCACAAAGCGGCCGCCATGCCGTCTCCGAGCTCGGCACTGTGCTCCAGGCGAGCGTTGGGCGAGCTGTTGAGGGCTTGGAAGACTTGTAGGGTCTGCAGTGTGGACATGATCGGTTCTCCAACGTTTGCATCCTACTCCGTAGACCGTTCCCTGCCAGCCCATCGCTCATAAAAACCGCAAGTTTACGCAAGCGACGGCCAAGCATCGGCGTGACACTGGGGGCCATTGCCAGGAGTCACCGTCATGAACCTCTCGTTGTACCTGCTCACCGTGCTCATTTGGGGCACCACCTGGATCGCCCTGAAACTGCAGTTGGGTGTCGTCGCCATCCCGGTGTCGATCGTTTATCGCTTTGGCCTCGCGGCATTGATCCTGTTTGCCATGCTCTTGCTCAGCCGGCGCTTGCAGGTGATGAACCGGCGGGGCCACTTGATTTGCGTTGCCCAGGGCCTGTGCCTGTTCTGCATCAATTTCATGTGCTTCCTGACCGCCAGCCAATGGATCCCCAGTGGTTTGGTCGCCGTGGTGTTTTCCACCGCCACGCTCTGGAACGCCCTCAATGCCCGGGTTTTCTTCGGTCAACGGATTGCCCGTAACGTATTGCTGGGCGGCGCCTTGGGGCTGTTCGGGCTGGCGTTGTTGTTCTGGCCGGAGCTGGCCGGTCACAGCGCGAGCCCGCAAACGGTGCTCGGCTTGGCGTTGGCGCTGCTGGGGACGTTGTGTTTTTCAGCGGGCAACATGCTCTCGAGCCTGCAACAGAAGGCCGGCCTCAAGCCGTTGACGACCAACGCCTGGGGCATGGCTTACGGGGCGGCGATGTTGTCGGTGTGGTGTCTGTTCCAAGGCATCCCGTTCGATATGGAATGGAATGCACGTTATGTCGGCTCGCTGCTGTATCTGGTGATCCCGGGTTCGGTCATCGGCTTTACCGCCTACTTGACGCTAGTGGGGCGCATGGGGCCGGAGCGGGCGGCGTATTGCACCGTGCTGTTCCCGGTGGTGGCGTTGAACGTCTCGGCGTTTGTCGAGGGCTACCAGTGGACGGCGCCGGCATTGGTGGGGTTGGTGCTGGTGATGCTGGGGAACGTGTTGGTGTTTCGCAAGCCCCGGCCAGTAGCCGTGAAAGTCGCGCTGGGTGCCCGATGAGAGACGTCTGGCGATAGCTCCTGTAGCGAGGGAGCTTGCTCCCGCTGGGTTGCGAAGCGACCCCAAGGTGTATCTGCCACCACGGTGCATCAGATAAACCGCAAGGGGCTGCTGCGCAGCCCAGCGGGAGCAAGCTCCCTCGCCACAGTGTGTTTTATTTCCAGACTTGTGGGTTGACCAGGTTCTTCGGTCGCTCGCCCAGCAAGGCACTGCGCAAGTTATCCACAGCAAGGTTGGCCATGGCCTCACGGGTCTCGTGGGTGGCGGAGCCGATATGGGGCAGGGTCACGGCGTTTTTCAGCTGGAACAGCGGCGATTCGGCCAGAGGTTCTTTCTCGTAGACATCCAGCCCGGCACCGCGGATGCGACCGTTCTGCAAGGCTTCGACCAGCGCTGGCTCATCCACCACCGGGCCACGGGAAATGTTGACCAGGATGGCGCTTGGCTTCATCAGCCCCAGTTCACGCTGGCCGATCAAATGGCGGGTCTTCTCGCTCAATGGCACCACGAGGCAGACGAAATCGGCTTCGGCCAGCAACTGGTCCAGTTCGCGAAATTGTGCGCCCAATTGGTTTTCCAGCTCGGTCTTGCGGCTGTTGCCGCTGTACAGGATCGGCATGTTGAACCCCAACCGGCCACGCCGGGCAATAGCCGCGCCGATGTTGCCCATGCCGACGATGCCCAAGGTCTTGCCATGTACGTCGCTGCCGAACAGTTGCGGACCGACGGTCGCTTGCCATTGCCCGGCCTTGGTCCAGGCGTCCAGTTCGGCCACGCGCCGGGCGCTGCTCATCAGCAGGGCGAAGGCCAGGTCGGCGGTGCTTTCGGTGAGCACGTCGGGGGTATTGGTGAGCATGATCCCGCGCTCGTTGAAGTAGGCCAGGTCGTAGTTGTCGTAGCCCACCGACACGCTGGAGACCACCTGCAGGTTCGTGGCGCTCTGCAGTTGCTCGCGGCCGAGCTTGCGACCGACACCAATCAGCCCATGGACGTGGGGCAAGGCTTCGTTGAACTGCGCGTTGATGTCGCCGTTCGACGGGTTGGGGACGATCACCTCGAAGTCCTGGCGCAGGCGCTCGATCATGGGAGGTGTGATACGGCTGAAGGCAAGTACGGTTTTTTTCATCGTGCAAGGCTCATCTGCAGGGAATACCAAGCACGCTAACATTCCTGGCGCGGGTTAGGCGAGAGGGGGTGGTGTAATCGCAGCACCACAAGTCCCCTTGTGGGAGCGAGCTTGCTCGCGATAGCGGTGTATCAGGCGCCGATAGGCTGGCAGATAAATCGCTATCGCGAGCAAGCTCGCTCCCACAGGGTATCTCTACAAATTCAGGCGGCCCGCAGGGAAATGAAGGCGTAGTTGACCGGTGCCTCGGTGACCACGCTTGCGCCACTGGCCGTCACTTGGCTGGCAACATCCTCGCCGGACAGGTGGAATTGCCATTCACCCGCTTCGGGGTCCAACGGCTGCGAGCGGGCCTGATCAATCGCGGTGGCAAACGCGGCCATGTTCGGCAGGTAGGCTGTGAATCCATCGCCCTTCAACGCTGTCGTGTGGATGCCCAGGGACACGCAGATGCGCGCCTTGATCGCGATCTCTTCACGATCGGCCTGGCGTGAACGTTCGATCAACCGAGCCAGCTCCAGGTCTACCAACTCACCGCCGACGATCAACTGCGGCCCCGTTTCCCACGATTCTGGCGGGCAATCCTTGGCGGCGGTATTGAGCGGGATGTGCGGGTTGATTTCCATGGGGTAGATGCGGCAAACCAAAGGCCTGCGCTCATAGATGCGGCACAGGTTGTCGGCGTCCAGATTATGGCAAGGGCCTGGGTTATAAGCGGCGAAGGTAATTGCCACGAGCGCCTCGCTCGTGCCGCTGCGGACCACTGCCGAACGGCGTTCGGCATGTTCGCGTTGCGCCACCGGAAGGCCGAGGCCATTGGGCAGGAAGGCCTCGACCAGGACAATCACCTGGCCGCCGTCATTCGCCCACATCCTGGCTTCGTCGAGCGTCAGGGGAACGTGATGACCGGTGCAGCATTTACCGCACCCTACGCAGGAAAACGTTGTGTTCATTAATCGACCGAAGGCAATAGGCTGAAAGCGGCGACAGAAAAACGCCGCGATAAGCCGTGCGAAGCAAGTTATGCGCCATTCATTGGGGGGCTTCGGCCGGGCGGATCGAGTCCCACTCGGTGACGAAGGCGGTCTTGGTTTTTTTGCGATAGAGGCACAGTTCGGTGCCCGTCGCGCCGTTCATGTGCTTCTGTGGGTATTGGCCTTGCAGCAACAGCGCCGTATAGCCTACCCGATCGTCGAATTGCGCAGCGGTGCCGACAGGTTCGGGATCTTTCAGGCCGCTGGCCTTGAGGCAACTGGCGAGCACTTTTTTGTCGTAGGCGGCCCACGCGTCGGGGCTGGCAGCCTGAGCCTGAAAGGCGATGGCGGCAGTGAGGCCGAGGAGCATCAGTGCAGGGGTTTTCATCGACAATGTCCTTGTTCGGGGAACCAGGACAGGAGTATGCCTGAGGTCGGGGCAGGGGTCAGAGGCCGCGACGATCGCAGCCTCCTTGAACCTGGCCCGCATTGACGCGGGTGGGTCTCAGCGACCTTGTTCGGCGACGGCCTTGGCCGCGGTGATCAGGCACTTGGTCAATTCGGGCGACGAAAATTTGGTAAGCACCCCGTTTGCGCCGGCCAATCGCGCTTTCTCACTGTTCATGGCGCTGTCCAGCGACGTGTGCAGCAGCACATAGAGGTGGGCGAAATCCGGCGTCTCGCGCAGGGTCCGGGTGAGGGCGTAGCCGTCCATTTCCGACATTTCAATATCGGAGACGATCAGGTTGATCTCCTGCGCCGTGCCCTGCAGCTCCAGCAGGCAGTCGATGGCTTCCTTGGCGCTGCGGGCGGTATGGCATTGCAGGCCCAGGTTGCGAAGGGTGTGCACCGATTGCTGCAAGGCGACTTGGCTGTCATCGACCACCAGGATCCGGGCGTTGCCCAGGACTTCGGCGTCTTCCATGCTCAATTCGGTCGGCGCGGTTTCGATCTGCGCCGGTGCGATGCCATGGATGACCTTTTCGATATCCAATACTTGCACCAGCGTGCCGTCCACCGAGGTCACGCCAGTGATGAACGCGCGCACGCCGCCGGAGCCGTAGGGCGGCGGTTTGATGTCGGTGGTCAGGCAATGCACGATCTTGCTGACCGCCTGCACATGCAGGCCCTGCTTGGAACGGCTGACGTCGGTGACGATCAGGCAGCCGCCGTCCGGGTCTTCCAGCGGCCGCTCGCCAATGGCGCGGCTCAGGTCGATAACCGACAACGAGGTCCCGCGCAGGGTGGCAATGCCTTTGACGTGGGGATGGGACTCCGGCAGCTTGGTCAACGGTGGGCAGGGAATGATTTCACTGACCTTGAGCAGGTTGATCGCCATCAGCTTGCCGCTGCGCAAGGTAAACAGCAGAAGCGAAAGTGAATCTGCGCGGGCTTTGTTGGAAGACATAAAAACCTTCTGTGGAAAAAGGTGGGGCGAGCATGAAGGTCGCCAGAACAGCTTGTGATATTGGGTTATCGACTTGTCGGGGGCAGGCTTTAGGATGAAAGCCTGTCGATCGCATGGATCGCTGCCATAAGGTCCTGGTGCGGGACCGCTTTTGTGGCGAGGGAGCTTGCTCCCGCTCGGCTCTGTAGGAGCTGGCGAAGCCTGCGATCTTTTGATCTTGATCTTGATCTTGATCTTTCGCTTGCGACTCAATTGCCAGTGGAAAGATCGCAGCCTCGTTGCACTCGACAGCTCCTACACAGCTCCTACACAGCTCCTACACAGCTCTTACGGCGCAGCCCAGCGGGAGCAAGCGACTATTTCAGGCCAAGCCGTTTGGCCATCCGCCCCAGGTTCGCGCGGTCCAGCCCCAGCTCCCGGGCGGCGCTGGCCCAGTTGTGCTGGTGACGCTCCAGGCAGGCGGCGATCAGATTGCGTTGGAACGCGTCCACCGCTTCGCGCAAGTCCCCCGTCACGCCTGGTGCGACCGGCGCCGGGTTGGGGGATGACGGTTCGGCGTTATCCCCAGGGGCCTGGGGCAAATCCAGGTCCTGGGCGCTGAGGCTGAGGATTCTCGGGCGCGCCGGGTGGCGGCCCAAGGCCTTCAGGGCGCTACGGCCGATCAGGTGTTCCAGCTCGCGCACGTTGCCCGGCCAGTCGTAGGCCAGCAATGCGGCCTGGGCGTCGCTGGTCAGGCGCAGGCTGCCCAGGCCCATGCGCGAACGATTCTGTTCGAGGAAGAAGCCGCTGAGCAGCAGCACGTCCCGCCCGCGTTCACGCAGTGCCGGCACCTGCAGGGGGTATACGCTCAAGCGATGATAGAAATCGGCCCGATAACGGCCGTTGCGCACTTCTTCGGCGAGGTCGCGATTGGTGGCCGCGATCAGGCGAACATCGACTCGGTGCTCCTTGTCCGAACCCAGGCGCTGCAGTTGGCCGCTTTGCAACACCCGCAGCAACTTGGCCTGGACAGTCAGGGACAACTCACCCACCTCGTCGAGGAACAAGGTGCCGCCGTCGGCCAGTTCAAACTTGCCGCGGCGGTCGTTCGTGGCCCCGGTGAAGGCGCCCCGGACATGGCCGAAGAGTTCGCTTTCCACCAGCGTATCCGGCAGGGCGGCGCAGTTGAGGCTGACCAGCGGCTGGCCGGCGCGTTTCGACGCGGCGTGGATGGCCTGGGCGACCAGTTCCTTGCCCACGCCGGTTTCGCCGGTGATCAATACTGTCAGGTCGCTGCCGCCCACCAGCGTGATCTCTTCCACCAGGCGCTTGTGGGCCTTGCTCTGGCCGACCATGTCGCGGTGTTGCTGGCCGCTGGCCTGGCGATAGACCTCGGCGCGGCGATGTTCGTCCTCGGCTTTCAAGGCCAGGCGCTCGATGCGCTCGGCGGCGCTGACCGTGGCGGCGGCGAGGCTGGCGAAGGCTTGCAGGGCACTGAGGTCGATGGGTTCGAAGCGCTCCGGGTCCAGCGAATCCAGGGTCAGCAGGCCCCAGGGGCGCTCATCGATGAACAGTGGGCAACCCATACAGTCGTGGACTTCCAGATGCTTGGCCAGCCCCTCGACCAGCCCGTCGTAGGGATCGGGCAGGCCACTGTCGGCGGCGAAGCGGGTGGGGTGCGGGTTGGCCAGCAGCGCTTCGAAGCGTGGATGTTCGCTGACCCGGAATCGCCGGCCCAGTGTATCGGTGCTCAAGCCATCCACGGCGAGCGGTACCAGGCAGTCTCCATCCAGGCGCAACAACGCTGCCGCATCGCAGGGCAGCAGGGCGCGCAGGGTGCCGAGCAGGCGCCGGTAACGTTCACCTTCAGGCAGTTCGCGGGACAGGTCGGCTACCAGCGGCAGTAGAGAGGTCAGCAGGGCGGTTGCGGTCATAATGACTCCATGTAGTCGAAACGACTATAAGGTGGGTCGTGTCGATATGACTACACTCTTTTTAACTTGCTGATATTAAAGGTAAAAAAATATGGCACGGAAACTGATATGACATAAGCAACTGTTATCGATCATACGCCAGGAGTCACCTTATGCTCAGTCGAGAAGAGCGCGCCATCATTCGCTCCACCGTGCCCTTGCTGGAAAGCGGTGGGGAGGCGCTGATCACCCACTTCTATCGCATGATGCTGTCCGAGTACCCTCAGGTCCGCCCGCTGTTCAACCAGGCTCACCAGGCCAGCGGCGACCAACCACGTGCCTTGGCCAACGGCGTGTTGATGTATGCGCGGCACATCGACCAGCTCGACCAATTGGGCGACCTGGTGGCGAAAATCGTCAACAAGCACGTTGCCCTGCAGATCCTGCCGCAACATTACCCGATTGTCGGTTCGTGCCTGCTGCGGGCGATTGCCGAGGTGCTGGGCGAAGAAATCGCCACCCCCGAAGTGATCGCGGCGTGGGGCGCTGCCTACAACCAGCTGGCCGATATCCTGATCGGCGCCGAAGCCGACATGTACGACAAGAAGGCCGAGGCGCTGGGCGGCTGGCGTGGCGAGCGCGAGTTCATCCTGGCGGCCAAGGTCCAGGAAAGCGCGGAAATCACCTCTTTCTACTTCGAACCTGCGGACAAGGGCCCGATCCTGGTGGCCGAGCCGGGCCAGTACATCGGCATGAAACTCGTGCTCGAGGGCGAGGAAGTGCGCCGCAACTATTCGCTGTCGGCCCTGGCGGACAATGGCCAGTACCGGATCAGTGTCAAGCGTGAGCCAGGCGGGCGGGTGTCGAACTTCCTGCATCATCATTTTGAGGTTGGCAGTCGTATCCAGTTGTTCCCGCCGTCCGGGGATTTCTACCTGAGTGCCAGCGAAAAACCGTTGGTGCTGATCAGCGGCGGCGTTGGTATTACCCCGACCCTGGCCATGTTGCAGGCAGCACTGCAAACCGAGCGGCCGGTGCATTTCATTCACTGCGCACGCAACGGCCGCGTCCATGCCTTCCGTGACTGGATCGACGATTTGGCCAAGCGGCATCCGCAACTCAAGCGTTTTTACTGCTACGACGAAGACGACGGGGTAAGCCCGGCGGCGGACAAGGTGGGGCTGTTGAGCCAGGAGCAACTGGCGCAATGGCTACCGGAGCAGCGTGACCTGGACGCCTATTTCCTTGGGCCGAAGGGCTTCATGGGCGCCGTCAAGCGCCACCTCAAGGCCCTGGGCGTGCCCGACCGGCAGAGCCGCTACGAATTCTTCGGCCCGGCGGCGGCGCTGGAATAAGGTCGCGGCCAACTGGGGAAGCCGGGTTGGTCTCATCGCGAGCAGGCTCGCTCCCACAGGGGACATGTGGTGGACACGATTTCTGTGAACACCACAAAAAACTGTGGGAGCGAGCCTGCTCGCGAAGGCATCGGTAGATCCGACATCAGTGCAAGCTGACCCACCGCCATCGCGAGCAAGCTCGCTCCCACATGGGGTTGCGGGTTGTTCACAGATATCGCACTCATCACAAATCCCTGTGGGAGCTGAGCTTGCTCGCGATGGCGGCTGCAGCTCCACCCCTGTCCAACTGACCCGCATTAATCCCCGCTTAACCTTCTTGCGCTCTATTCCCTTCAATTGTCGACGCCCGCTGCTCGTTCACTGTCATGGTCAGCGTGTAGACTTCGGTACATCCGATCGCGCGCCGGGTGTTGCGAGGCTGCGCGTCGATCCATGCAGACAAAGGGAAACGCAATGAGTGAGGAAATGATGCGGCTGGGCCGCGAGCGGCGCTATCTGGTGCTGCTGGGGCTGATCTGCCTGGCACTGATCGGTGGTGCGCTGTACATGCAGGTGGCCCTCGGCGAGGCGCCGTGCCCGCTGTGTATCCTGCAACGCTATGCGTTGTTGCTGATCGCTATTTTCGCTTTCATCGGCGCCGCCATGCGCACCCGCCGCAGCCTGACGATCTTCGAAGGCCTGGTGGTGCTCTGCGCCCTGGCTGGGGCCGGTGTGGCCGGGCATCACGTGTACACGCAGTTCTTCCCCGCGGTCAGTTGCGGTATCGATGTCTTGCAACCGATTGTCGATGACCTGCCGCTGGCGAAGATCTTCCCGCTGGGGTTCCAGGTCGATGGTTTTTGCTCTACTCCTTACCCACCGATCCTGGGCCTGTCCCTGGCGCAATGGGCACTGGTGGCCTTCGTGTTGACGGTGGTGCTGGTGCCGTTGCTGGTGTCGCGTAACCGCAAACCGCTTCGCTGAAACGCCTCAACGAAACGCCCCGGTTACTCCCTTGGAGAGCCGGGGCGTTTTTCGTTTCACCCCCGAGCCGGAGCGTCCTTGATCCGAGGCAAGAATGACCTGCGACAACGTGCGACACGTTGTCACATATCTTGCGACGCTCAGCCTTTCCGACGGCGATTAAACGCTTATTCCTGTAACAAAAAAACGTCTGGTTTCGCAGCCAGCGTCTCGCTTGTAGCAGGCATTTTTAACAGCGCAGCGTCAGGCGCCCCAGGCCCCTGAAAATGGGCGCTTGCCGGGCAAAAAAGCCCTTGCGAATCGATCCAAGCTGTCTAAATCGGGCGTAGTAGACCTACGTTTTTTGGGGTTCTTGTTGAGAATTAATTTCGATAAGATGCTGGCCCGTTGCAATATCAGCAAGAGATTGTTGCCGGATCGGATAAAAATTATTTCGGGATGAGACATGGTCTACAGCGCGTCACCTCACTACAATCGCCCGCACCGATTTTCCGACCCGGCTCAAGCTTGAGCACGAGAGTGGTCGAAGGGCGCCAGCGCCCCATGCGACCCCAGGTGTCGGTGCCTCCAACTATCCGCACCAAATGGAATTGGGCTTGAACTAGGCCTTTTGACCAACGAATAAGAACTCACTGCTGGCCCAGGATGTGTCGAACAGCCGCTGACGTTCGACGGGCAGCCCTTATTCAATCCAAGAAAATGCCAACCCTTGGCAGGGTGAAGTGTTGGCGATCAAAACCCAACTGCATTGCGCAAGCTGCTTTAGAGGTCGTGAGATGAGTAAAAACAGGTACCCCCGATTACTAGGCTTGTTGCCGCTGCTCGGCACGTTGCTGCTGGGAGGCTGCAACATGACCTTGCTCGATCCCAAGGGCCAGGTCGGCCTGGATGAACGAAACCTGATCATCACCGCCACGCTGCTGATGTTGCTGGTCGTTGTGCCGGTTATCGTCATGACTTTCCTGTTCGCCTGGAAGTACCGCGCAACCAACACCCAGGCCACCTACACGCCGAAATGGTCGCATTCGACCAAGATCGAAGTGGCGGTGTGGACCATTCCGGTGCTGATCATCATTGCCCTGGGTTATGTCACCTACAAGTCGACCCACGCCCTGGACCCTTATCGTCCGCTTGAATCCGACGTCAAGCCGATCACCATCGAAGTGGTCTCGATGGACTGGAAGTGGCTGTTCATCTATCCGGAACAAGGCATCGCCACGGTCAACAAGATCGTGTTCCCGGCCCACACGCCGATCAATTTCAAGGTCACCTCCGACACCGTGATGAACTCGTTCTTCATCCCGGGCCTGGGCGGCCAGATCTACGCGATGGCCGGCATGCAGACCAAGCTGCACCTGATCGCCAACCAGAACACCGAACTTGAAGGTATCTCCGCCAACTACAGCGGCGCGGGTTTCACCGGCATGAAGTTCAAAGCGACCGCCACCACCCAGGAAGAGTTCGACGCCTGGGTCAACGAAGTGAAGAAGGCACCTAAACAGCTTGAAAAAGCTGAATACGAAGCCCTTTCCAAGCCGAGCCAGAACAACCCAGTCGAACTCTACTCGTCGGTTACGCCGAACCTGTTCCAGACCATCATCGACAAGTATGAAGGGATGAATCCGGGCAAGCCGATGCACCACGAGAAGAAAGACAAGGAAGTGGCTCACAACATGGAAGGGATGGACATGAGCTCGCATTCAGCTGCCGGGGCAGAGGAGTAAACGATGTTAGGTAAATTAAGTTGGGAAGCGATCCCGTTCCACGAGCCGATTGTCATGGTGACCCTCGCCATCATCGCGCTCGGTGGTCTGGCATTGTTCGCCGGTATCACTTATTTCAAGAAGTGGACCTACCTGTGGACAGAGTGGCTGACCTCGGTCGATCACAAGAAAATCGGCGTGATGTACATCATCGTCGCCATGGTCATGCTGCTGCGCGGTTTTGCCGACGCCATCATGATGCGTACCCAGCTGGCCATGGCCACCGAGGGTTCGCCTGGCTACCTGCCGCCTGAACACTATGACCAGATCTTCACCGCCCACGGTGTGATCATGATCATCTTCATGGCGATGCCATTCTTCACCGGCCTGATGAACCTTGCAGTGCCGCTGCAGATCGGCGCGCGCGACGTTGCCTATCCGTTCCTGAACTCCCTCAGCTTCTGGCTGCTGGTGTCCGGCGTGGTACTGATCAACGTATCGCTGGGTGTTGGCGAATTCGCCAAGACCGGTTGGGTTGCCTATCCACCGTTGTCGGGGCTGCAATACAGTCCGGGCGTGGGGGTGGATTACTACATCTGGGCGCTACAGCTATCCGGGTTGGGGACAACGCTGACGGGGGTCAACTTCCTGGCCACCGTGCTGAAGATGCGTACCCCAGGCATGAAGCTGATGGACATGCCGATCTTCACCTGGACCTGTACCTGGGCCAACGTGCTGATCGTCGCTTCGTTCCCGATCCTCACCGCTACCCTGGCACTGCTGACGCTTGACCGCTACATGGATTTCCACATTTTCACCAATGAACTGGGTGGAAATCCGATGATGTACGTCAACCTGTTCTGGGCCTGGGGTCACCCCGAGGTGTACATCCTGATCCTGCCGGCGTTCGGTATTTTCTCCGAAGTCATCTCGACCTTCTCCGGCAAGAAACTGTTTGGCCACCACTCGATGATCTACGCTTCCGGCGCGATCTCGGTACTGGGCTTCATGGTCTGGCTGCACCACTTCTTCACCATGGGCTCGGGGGCCAGCGTCAACGCCTTCTTCGGCCTGGCGACGATGCTGATCTCGATCCCGACGGGTGTGAAGCTGTTCAACTGGCTGTTCACCATCTACCAGGGCCGCCTGCGTTTCACCAGCCACGTGCTGTGGACCCTGGGCTTCATGGTGACCTTCGCCATCGGCGGCATGACCGGCGTACTGCTGGCCATCCCGGGTGCGGACTTCGTGTTGCACAACAGCCTGTTCGTGATCGCGCACTTCCATAACGTGATCATCGGCGGCGCCGTGTTCGGCTACATCGCAGGCTTTGCGTTCTACTTCCCGAAAGCGTTCGGCTTCAAGCTGCACGAAGGTTGGGGCAAGGCAGCGTTCTGGTTCTGGATCTCGGGCTTCTTCGTCGCGTTCATGCCGCTCTATGCACTGGGCTTCATGGGCATGACCCGTCGCCTGAACGCCACCACCAACCCTGAGTGGGTGCCGTACCTGTACGTCGCCATGTTCGGCGCGGTGATGATCGCGGTCGGTATCGCCTGCCAGTTGATCCAGCTGTACGTCAGCGTGCGTGATCGCAAGAAGCCGGAAAACATGTGCGAACACGGTGATCCGTGGAATGCCCATACCCTGGAATGGTCGACTTCGTCGCCACCACCGTTCTACAACTTTGCCGTGCTGCCGAAAGCGGAAACCATCGACCCGTTCACCGAAGCCAAGGAAGCCGGTACCGCGTACCAGGTTCCGGCCAAGTACGAGCCGATCCACATGCCCAACAACACCGCCACCGGTGTGGTCATGGGTGCGCTGTTGACTGTGTTCGGTTTCGCGATGATCTGGCACATCTGGTGGCTGGCCATCGCCAGCCTGGTCGGCACCGTGGCGTATTTCGTGATCCATGCCGCCCGTGACGATCAGGGCTACATGGTGCCGGTGGATGTCATCGAACGCATCGAAGCCGAGCAGCACAAGCGCCTGGTCGCGGCCGGGAAAGTCCCCGCCACCGCCACCCGTGTTGAAACCTCGTTGG
Organism: Pseudomonas sp. LARHCG127; assembly: GCF_052871455.1. NCBI lineage: Bacteria > Pseudomonadati > Pseudomonadota > Gammaproteobacteria > Pseudomonadales > Pseudomonadaceae > Pseudomonas > Pseudomonas sp. LARHCG127. The sequence continues at coordinate 212,632 of NZ_JBIXJT010000008.1, read as the reverse complement.
AACAGGCTTAAACCATGTCGAACTTAGTGACCAATGTTGGACACGCCCATGGTCATGACCATGGGCACGATGACCATCACCACGACTCGGGCGAGATGACCGTATTCGGTTTCTGGCTCTACCTGATGACCGACTGCATTTTGTTTGCGTCGATCTTCGCGGTGTACGCGGTGCTGGTTAACAACGTCGCCGGTGGCCCGTCGGGCCACGAAATCTTCGAACTGCCTTATGTACTGGGCGAAACCGCGCTGCTGCTGTTCAGTTCGATCACCTACGGCTTCGCCATGCTGGCGTTGTTCAAGGGCAAGAAAACCCAGGTCCTGGGCTGGTTGGCCATGACCTTCCTGTTGGGCGCCGGCTTTATCGCCATGGAGATCAACGAGTTCCATATCCTGATCGCCGAAGGCTACGGCCCTAGCCGCAGCGGCTTCCTGTCCGGGTTCTTCACCCTGGTCGGCACCCACGGCCTGCACGTGACCAGCGGCCTGATCTGGATGGCGATCATGATGTACCAGGTCCAGAAAAACGGCCTGACCGCCACCAACAAGACGCGCCTGAGCTGCCTGAGCCTGTTCTGGCACTTCCTGGACGTGGTGTGGATCTGCGTATTCACCGTTGTTTATCTGATGGGGACCCTGTAAATGGCTAACGCACATTCCCATGATGGCCATGACGCCGGCCACGGCAGCGTCAAGTCCTACGCCATCGGTTTCATCCTGTCGGTGATCCTGACCGTCATTCCGTTCGGCCTGGTGATGTACCCGTCGCTGCCCAAGAGCCTGACCCTGTGGATCATCCTGATCTTCGCCGTGGTCCAGGTACTGGTGCACCTGGTGTACTTCCTGCACCTGGACCGCTCCGCTGCCCAACGTAACAACGTGGTCGCGTTTGTGTTTGCTGCGATCGTGATTGTCCTGCTGGTCGGCCTGTCGTTGTGGATCATGTTCAGCATCCACACCAACATGATGGCGCACTGAGGAAAGTCCGGATGTCACTGAAGCACTTTATCCAAATCACCAAGCCGGGGATCATTTTCGGTAACGTGCTTTCTGTGGCGGGCGGGTTCTTCCTGGCCTCGAAAGGGCATGTCGATCTGGCCATCTTCCTGGCGGCGATGATCGGCACTTCCCTGGTGGTGGCGTCCGGTTGCGTGTTCAACAACTGCATCGACCGCGACATCGACATCAAGATGGAGCGCACCAAGAACCGGGCGCTGGTCCAAGGCCTGATTCCGGTGCAACTGGCCCTGGCCTTCGCCACGGTGCTGGGCGTGGCCGGCGTGGCGCTGCTGTACTGGGTGGCCAATCCGCTGGCGGCGTTGTTCGCGGTGATCGGTTTTGTCATCTACGTCGGCCTCTACAGCCTGTACCTCAAGCGCAAGTCGGTCCACGGCACGCTGGTGGGCAGCCTGTCGGGGGCGATGCCGCCGGTGATCGGCTACGTGGCTGTGAGCAACAGCTTCGACATGGCGGCGCTGACGCTGCTGGTGATGTTCAGCTTGTGGCAGATGCCGCATTCCTACGCCATCGCGATCTTCCGCTTCAACGATTACCTGGCAGCCTCGATTCCGGTGTTGCCGGTCAAGCGCGGCATCCGCGTGGCCAAGAAGCACATCCTGCTCTACATCCTGGCCTTCCTGGTGGCGACCTTGATGCTGACCTTCAGCGGCTACGCCGGCATGAGCTACCTCGCCGTCGCCGCTGCCATGGGCATGTACTGGCTGTACATGGCCTGGACCGGCTACAAGGCGGTGGACGATACGGTCTGGGCACGCAAGCTGTTCGTGTTCTCGATCTTCACCATCACCGCCCTGAGCGTCATGATGTCCCTGGATTTCAAGGTGCCGAGTGAGTTGTTGCTGACTTACGCGCCTTAAGCGCCAGAGCTGCAAAAAAAGCCCCGCCTTCGAGAGAAGCGCGGGGCTTTTTTTGATATGGGCCATGGCTAGCCGCTGTCATTCGTCGCAATAAAGTGTGGCTTGTTGATCTATACGCGATTTGCCTATAGTTTCTGCCATGCGAACCTTATTTTTTGAAACGACTACGTTCACTGCCACGGTTGGCCATTACCTGACCGATGATGAATATCGCCTGCTTCAGTTCTATATGCAGCAGCATCCAGAGGCCGGTGACGTCATGCCACGTACCGGGGGCTTCCGTAAGCTGCGTTGGTTCGATGAACGTCGTGGCAAAGGGAAGCGAGGTGGGCTGCGGGTCATTTATTATTGGTTGAGGCATGATCGTCAGTTTTGGATGTTTGCGATTTATGACAAGGACGAACTGGAAAGCCTGACCTCCGAGCAAGAGAAGATGCTCAAGCGCGCCATAGAAGCTGAGTTGAAAGTACGAGGTACCTTATGAAAAAGCGCGATCTGTTTGCCGAGATGATGCAAGGCGTCGAGGAGATGGCTGCTCACCGCGAGGGCAAGATTACCCTTCGCCAGATTTCGATTGAAGACAAGCCGGTTCCCGAGGTGTCAGCCCAGGAAATCGTAGCTTTGCGCGACAGGCTTCATATGTCCCAAGCCGTCTTCGCCAAGAGCATCAGGACCAGTCCGGGCACCCTCAGGAACTGGGAGCAGGAAAAGTCCAAGCCTAATGCCCAGGCGGCTTTGTTGATCAAATTGGTCGAGAAGTTTCCGGATATGGTCGAGCGGCTTGGTGATGTTTGATCCGCTCATAGCCATGGGAAAGCCCCGCCTTCGAGAGAAGCGCGGGGCTTTTTCATGATCGTTATTCGGATGTTATCGATATTCCTGTGGGAGCGAGCTTGCTCGCGAAGCGGTGGGTCAGTTGAACTGATATTGACTGACACGACGCAATCGCGAGCAAGCTCGCTCCCACAGGAGACCCGGATTCGGGCTTATTGCTGGGCGATGCTGTAGCCGTCGAACGCTTTCTGCTGTTGCAGCGCGGTGACGATGCTTTTGCGGGTGACCGGTTGTTCAGTGCCGTCGTTGTCCAGGAAGGTTTCGCTTTCCAGCTCGGCTTCGTCGCCTTCGCCGACGAAGTTGAAGCCCAGGAACTCGAAGGCTTCGCGGTCGACGTTCGGCTTGGAGCGTGGCGTGCGCAGGGGCAGGGTGACGCTGATGCCGTCCTTGCTGATGACAAACACTTCGGCTTCCTTCTTGGGCCGCGAGGCCTTGCCCTTGCTGCCGCTCGGGTTGCTGATGGCCTGGTGGGTCTGGTTCAGCACTTTCAGAGCCAGGCCGTAGACGAGCTCCTGGAACGACGGGTCGTCTTTGTAGCTGGAAAGAATGCGGCTGATCGGGAAGCGGCTGCCCAGGTCTTCCAGGGCAGCAAAATCCGCAGCCTCAGCGTCCTTGAGCTGCTTGAGCTGACCCATCAACTCGTAGGCCTTGTCGTCATCGAACGCATCGTGGGCCTGGCGAATGGCGTTGCGCAGTTCGCGGATCTGGTCGCTTTCGCGGTTTGACTGGAACGCATCGAGGACCATTTCGCTGATGGTCTTGGCCTGGGGCAGATGCTGTGAAAGATTGATGGAGTTTTCGTATTCCGCTTTGGACGACAGGGTGACTACGGATTCAGCGGTGTTGGAATCGGACATTGAAATTTCACTACTTCTGTTAGCGGGATGAGGCGAGAAAGGCATTGAGCTTTTTTCCGGCCGCCTAATCTATTGGACCCGGGCGGTGTTGTCACGGTCGGAGCGGTGGCCGGTACGTATTTCAGTCGCGCATCAGTTCCATCAGCCGCAATGCGTCCGGCGTTGCGGCGCCGCTGGCGGTGTTATCGAAGATGCACCAAGTCGGCGTATCCGCAGCGCTCTTCAATTGTTGCGCGAACTGCTTCAGCCAGGTCTCCTCATAAGGGGAATAGTAGATTCGCGGCGAGCCATGCAAACGGTAATAACGAATGCCAGGCCAGCCTGCCGGTCGATCGCCCCCCGATAAGGGGGACGGATCGGCAGCGACACGACCGATCCGCTCGTTCTCCAGCATCGCCATGGCCTGCGGCGCGAGCCAGCTCGGGTGTCGGGGTTCAAGAACCGCGGGGCCCTGATACCGGTCCCGCAAAGCCTCGAAGAAGCGCTCGGCTTGGGTGTTGTCGAAGGCCAGTGATGGCGGCAATTGGATCAACAGGCAACCCAGTTTTTCGCCCAACTGTGAACACTGCCCAAGGAACTCATCCACAAGCCCCTCGCAATCGTGCAGTCGTCGATCGTGAGTGATCTGCTTTGGCACCTTGACCGAGAAGCGAAAGTCCGGCCCCACGCTGTCCGCCCACTTGGCGTAAGTGGCAGGACGATGTGGGCGATAGAACGAACTATTGATCTCCACCGCCGGGAAGCGTGCGCTGTAGCGCTGCAAATGGCTGCCTTCATCGGGAAACGCCGGCCAATGTGCCCTGGGCAACGACCAGCCGGCGCAGCCCAGGAAAAGGTTCGAAGAGCAGGGGAGTCGAGTCGGCAATTTTGAAGACCTATCGCGGGGGGGACAAAGCTATGACCGCGACAAACGCCTCATCGGTTCATTCCTGGCAATCGCGGCTTCAGTTGCAGATCACGTTTTTGCCGGCCATCTTGGAGCGATACAACGCCTGGTCTGCCCGATCCATCAGTACTTCTTGCGTCTCGTCGTCGAGCCGCTGGACCACACCAAAGCTCATGGTGATCGGGAAGTCGCCCACCGGAAGCAGGTCGGACAGGCCTCGGCGAATGGTTTCAGCCATCAGGACCGCATCGGCCAACGACGTGTTTGGCAAGATCATGATGAATTCATCGCCGCCCCAGCGCACCAACAGGTCTCCGTCGCGCTCGCAGCGTTTGACCGCCTGCACCACCTGCACCAGCGCTGCGTCACCAAAGGCGTGGCCGTAGCGGTCATTGATGTCCTTGAAGTCGTCGACGTCCATGGCGATCAGCGACAACGGTTCGCGAAAGCGCTGGGCACGCTCACAGGCCAGTGGCAGCGCCTGCTCCAGGCGATAGCGGTTGGCGACCAGGGTCAAGGCATCGGTTTCGGCGAGCCTGCGGTTTTCGTCGAGTTGGATTTGCAGTTGATGGTTGACGCGAGACAACTCGCGAGTGCGCTCTTCGATGATCGCTTCCAGGGATTTGTTACGCCGTTCGAGTTGCTCGAACAGGCGCTTCTTGTCGTCGATGCTGCGATGGGCGCCGATCATTCGAGCAACGCTGCCGTCGGGGTTGCGAGCAATCACATAACCGCGGTCTTCGATCCAGATATAGGAGCCGTCATGGGCCCGGCAGCGGTATTCGGCTTGGTATTTTGGCGACCGTTGTTCCAGATAGTCGTCGAACAGGGCCATCACCTGGGGATAATCCTCTGGATGGATCACGCTCTCCCAAGTCAGCACGGTATTGCTCAGGGAATGGGGCGTATAACCGAGCATGGTGTACCAGCCGGGGTTGCGATAGACGAACCCGGTATTGGCGTTCCAGTCCCAAATGCCGTCGCTGACCAGCTCCATGATGGTGTGCAGCACGCTTTCGTCCAGATCGGACAAATCGAACCGCAGCAAATCGATCTTCGAGGCGTCGTCCATCGTTGTTCCCTCAATCAGCCCTGATATCAAAATGCTCTCCAGGGGTGAAGAGTAGCCGATGGGGCGTGGGGTCACTAGCGGGCAGCGCTTCGGGTGAACGCCTGAACTGTGGCGAGGGAGCTTGCTCCCGCTGGGCCGGTCCGACGAGGGAGCTTGCTCCCGCTGGGCCGGTCCGACGCTTCTGGCGTAGCAGTTCCAAAGCAGGGCCGCTTCGCGCCCCAGCGGGAGCAAGCTCCCTCGCCACGGGATTTATCCAACACTTATCGAGCACGCCCATCAGGGTTTACCCCATTTCTCCAGCGCAAACTCGACAAAACTGCGCAGCTTCGGCAAACGGTAGCGATCCTGGGCATACATCAGGCTCATTGGCCGATGGGGCAGTTGATAATCCTGCAGCAGCGCCACCAGATCCCCTTCCTGTAGATCCTTTGCCACCAGCGCGTCGGGCAGCATCACCACACCCATGCCGGCCAACGCGGCGCGGTGCAGGCCCGAGGAGCTATTGATCAGCATCGGCCCGGTCACCGGGACTTTGATTTCCCCTTCCGGACCGTTGATTGGCCAGTGCTCCTGGGCGAAGCGCCATTCGTCACCAGCGGAATAGGCAAACGACAGGCAATCGTGATGTTGCAGATCGTCGGGCTTTTGCGGCGTGCCTTTGCGCGCCAGGTAAGCAGGGGAGGCACAAATGGTCAGGGTGTAGTCCACCAGCGGACGCACGATCAGTTTCGGGTCGGGAAGGCCGAGGCGGATGGCAACGTCGAAGCCATGGTCAAGCAGGTCCAGGCGCTGGTTGGTCAGTACCACGTCGAGTTTGACCTGAGCGAAGCGCTGGCTGAATTCGGCCAGGGCCGGCGCGAGGCGTTCGGTGCCGAAGGTCAGCGGCGCGGTGATGCGCAAGGTGCCGGTGGGCTCGCCCTGGGTCTGTTCGGCCAGGCGTTCGGAATCGGCCACCAGCCCCAGCACTTCCAGGCAACGCTGGTAGTAGGCTGCGCCGAATTCAGTCAGGCGCTGGCGACGAGTCGTACGATTGATCAGGCGCACGCCGAGACGTTGCTCCAGCGCGCGAAGATGATTGCCTACCATGGTGGTCGACATTTCGCAGGCCTGGGCTGCCGCTGTCAGGCTGCCGGTCTCCACCACTTTCACGTAAACGGTCATTGCCTGGAACAGGTCCATTATCAAGCTCAGCTTATAGATGATTTAAGTAAAGTGGCGTTTATCCATCGAGGGTGGCTAACCATACTGGAAAAAACCACCCGATGGAGCTTGATGCCATGACCGCTGCCTGCCTGATGACCACTTACCACCCCCTGGCGCTGAGTTTCACCCGCGGCTTGGGGACGCGCCTGTGGGACCAGGACGGCCGCGAATACCTCGATGCGGTGGCGGGCGTGGCGGTGACCAATGTCGGCCATTCCCACCCGCGGCTGGTGGCCGCCATTAGCGAGCAGGCCGGCCTGTTGTTGCACACGTCCAACCTGTACAGCATCGACTGGCAGCAGCGCCTGGCGCAAAAACTCACCCAGCTGTCCGGCCTGGAGCGAGCGTTTTTCAACAACTCGGGCGCCGAGGCCAACGAAACCGCGCTGAAACTGGCGCGCCTCTATGGCTGGCACAAGGGCATCGAGCAGCCGTTGGTGGTGGTCATGGACAACGCGTTCCATGGGCGCACCTTGGGCACTATGTCCGCCAGTGATGGTCCGTCCGTGCGGCTGGGCTACAACCGCTTGCCGGGGGATTTCATCAAGGTGCCGTTCGGTGATCTTGCGGCGCTGGAACAGATTCAACAGGCCCATGGCGAGCGCATCGTCGCGGTGCTGGTGGAGCCGATCCAGGGCGAAAGCGGTGTGCAACTCGCCCCGCCGGGTTACCTCAAGGCCTTGCGGCAGCTGTGCAGTCGGCGCGCCTGGCTGTTGATGCTCGACGAGATCCAGACCGGCATCGGTCGTACCGGCCAATGGTTCGCGTTCCAGCACGAGGGCATCGTGCCGGACGTCATGACCCTGGCCAAAGGCCTGGGCAACGGCGTGCCCATCGGTGCCTGCCTGGCACGGGGCAAGGCCGCCGAGCTGTTTACCCCGGGCAGCCATGGCAGCACGTTCGGTGGCAATCCATTGGCCTGTCGGGTCGGCTGCACGGTGCTGGACATCATCGAGGAACAAGCCCTGGTGGATAACGCCAGGCAGCAGGGCGAACAATTGCTGGGTCGGCTGCGGGCCGAACTGGCGGACAACCCGAACGTATTGGCGATTCGCGGCCAAGGCTTGATGATCGGCATCGAACTCAAGCAACCGGTCCGCGACCTGACCCTTCGTGCTGCCCAGGACCACGGCCTGCTGATCAATGTCACCCGGGGCCAGACCATTCGCCTGCTGCCGCCGCTGACGATCGATGGGCGCGAAGTGGAGATGATTGTCAGGGGCGTGAGCCGCTGTCTGGCGCAGGGTTGAGGGTACTTCGCCCGGACGACGGATTTTGTCCGGCAGCCGGGCGAAGCGCGACGCAGCGGGACGGAATTTTTAACGGTTGTCGCGTTCCAACGCCTGCCAGAGTCGATTGCCTACACTTTGGCAACCAGACTGAAAATCCCAGGAGCATCTTCATGTTCACCTCGCGTCGCTTGATTGTTGTCGCTACTGCTGTGGCCTTGTTGTCCGGCTGTGCGTCGCCCAACCCCTATGACAACCAGGGCCAGGCCTCTACCGAATCGTCGGGCATGAGCAAAACCGCCAAGTACGGCGGCCTCGGGGCACTGGCGGGGGCGCTGGCCGGTGCGGCCATTGGTCACGATAACCGTGGCAAGGGCGCCTTGATCGGCGCGGCGGTGGTGGGGGCTTCCGCGGCCGGCTACGGCTACTACGCCGACCAGCAGGAAAAGAAACTGCGCGCGAGCATGGCCAATACCGGTGTTGAAGTGCAGCGCCAGGGCGACCAGATCAAGCTGATCATGCCGGGCAACATCACCTTCGCTACCGATTCGGCGAACATCGCTTCCAGTTTCTACCAGCCGCTGAACAACCTGGCCAACTCCCTCAAGGAATTCAGCCAGAACCAGATCGAAATCGTCGGTTACACCGACAGCACCGGCAGCCGCCAGCACAACATGGACCTGTCCCAGCGCCGCGCCCAGAGCGTGGCGACCTACCTGACGTCCCAGGGCGTGAGCGGTGCCAACCTGTCAGCCCGTGGCGCCGGCCCGGACAACCCGGTGGCGAGCAACGCCGACGTCAATGGCCGCGCGCAGAACCGTCGGGTCGAGGTTAATCTCAAGGCCATTCCTGGGCAGCAGTACCAGGCGCCGCAGCAGCAGGGCCAGACTTACCAGCAGTATCCTTGATCGCTGGGCGGTAAATGAAAGGGGGACCCCGGAAATGGGTCCCCCTTTTTTTGCGACTAGCGTTTGGGCTTTTGTGGCGAGGGAGCTTGCTCCCGCTGGGCTGCGAAGCAGTCCTGAGAGCATTCGCCTTGATTCTCCTGACACACCGCGTTCGCTGATTTGGGCCTGCTGCGCCCGAAGCGTCGGACCGGTCCAGCGGGAGCAAGCTCCCTCGCCACGGAGGTGTTCACTTGAGTAATTAGGGGTCAATTCGCCTCTTTCACCGCACTCAAGAACGCACACGTACGCTCCTGCTGCGGATTCTCGAAAATCTGCGCAGGCGTGCCTTGTTCATGGATCTGCCCCTTGTAGAAGAAGCACACCCGATCAGCGAACTCTCGCGCAAACCCCATCTGGTGGGTCACCATCAGCATGGTCAGGTTGTGTTCGGCCCCCAGTTTGCGGATCACATTCAGCACCTCGCCGCACAACTCCGGATCCAGCGCCGAAGTCACCTCGTCAAACAACATCACCTTGGGCCGCATCGCCAACGCCCGGGCAATCGCCACCCGCTGCTGCTGGCCGCCGGACAGTTGCGATGGGTAATGGTCGAGCTTGTTGCCCAGCCCCACCAGTTCCAGCAGGTCGGCGGCGCGTTCCCGGGCTTCCTTCGGGTTCATGCCCAGCACCTGCACCGGCGCCTCGATCACGTTCTGCAGCGCGGTCATGTGGGGGAACAGATTGAAGCTCTGGAACACCATGCCGATCTTGCCGCGCACCCGGCGGATGTGCCGGTCGTTGGCCGGCACCAGTACGCCGTTGCGGTTGGGCATGTGGGTCAGCGAGTCGTCCTCGACGCGGATCTGGCCCTGGTCGATGCCTTCCAGGGTCATCAGCACCCGCAGCAGCGTGGACTTGCCCGAACCGCTGGGGCCGATGATCGCGACTTTTTCACCGGGCGCGACATCCAGGTTCAGATGGTCGAGTACCGTGAAGCTGCCGTAGCTTTTGGTCACGTCCTGGAAACTCACAATCGGCCGGGACGGTGTCGGAATTTGCATGGCCGGGGCCTCCTGCTGTGACGCCAGCGTGCTGCGCCGGGACAAATCGGTGGGCGTGGACAGGGGTAAAGTCATTAGCGTAGCTCCATGCGCGTTTCAAGGCGCCGTACCAGATAAGCCAAGGCGAGGCTCAGGGCGAGGAAGAACAGGCCGACCAGGGTGATGGGTTCCAGGTAACGGAAATGCTCGGAACCGATGTTCTTGGCCTGCTGCATGATTTCCACCACGGTGATCGCCGACAGCACCGGCGTGTCCTTGAGCATTGCCACCAGGTAGTTGCCCAGGGGCGGCACGATCGGTCGCAGCGCCTGGGGCAGGATGATGTTGCGGTAGGCGTCGTACGGCGCGATGTTCAACGCCGTCACCGCTTCCCACTGCGCCCGTGGCACCGCGTCGAGGCCACTGCGATAGACCTCGGCGATGTAGCAGGCATAGTGCAGGCCGATGCCGAGGATGCCGACTTGCATGGCCGTCAGGCTCAAGCCGTAGTTGGGCAGCACGTAGTAGAGGAAATACACCTGGATCAGCAACGGCGTGCTGCGGATGAACTCGATCACCGCCGTGGCCGGCCACGACAGCCAGAACTTGCGACTGCGCCGGCCAATCGCCAGGAACAGCCCCAGCACGATCGCGATCAGGAAACCGATCAGGGTAATGCCCACGGTATTGAGGGAGGCGCGCAGCAGGTCCGGGAGGATCAGTGCGGCGTAGGACCAGTCGAACAGCGTCATGACAGACCTCCACGCATCCGGCCCCGGCTCAGCCGTCGCTCGACGTTGCGCATACCGAAGTTGATGGCTTGGGCGAGAATGAAATACAGCACCAGCGCCAGGCTGAAGACCTCCAGGGTCTGGAACGTCGCCTGATCCAACTGGCGCGCCCGGAAGCTCAGGTCGGACAAGGTGATCAGCGACACCAGCGAGGTGTTCTTCAGCAACTCGATCAACAGGTTGGTGCCCGGTGGAATCGCCGCCAGCAATGCCTGGGGCAAGATGATTCGCTTGAAGCGCGTGAACCCGCTGAAATTCAACGCTGTGCAGGCTTCGTATTGGCCCTTGGCGACCGAGCTGATGGCGCCGCGCATCACTTCGGCCCCGTAGGCGCCGATGTGCAGGCCCAGGCCGACGATGGCCACGGCGTAGGGGCTCAGCTCCACATTGAAGGGCGGCAGCGGCAGCACGAAGAACAGCCAGAACAATTGCACCAGCAACGAAGTGCCACGAAACACTTCGATGTAGGTGATGGAAAACCAGCGCAACGCGCGCCACGGCGACAGCCGTCCGAGGGCCGCGAGGACCGCCGCGACAATCGCCAGCAGCGAGCCGAAGAACGTCACCTGGAGCGTAACCCAGGCCCCTTGAATCAATAACGGAAGTAATTCGCCCATGGTTCAACCCGATATCCGATGAAACAGGGAACAGGCATCACGCCTGCGCGTCATGCCCGTTTCGGCGTGCCATTAGGGCTGAGCGCAAAGCTCGGCCGCGGTCTTGCTGGTGACGTTGGATTTGTCGAAACCGAATGGCGCGACGGCCTTGAGGTGTTCCTCCGAACCCAGCCACTTCTTCAGCTCGGCATTGACCGCGTCGCGCAGGTCTTTGTCCTCGGGGCGGAAGGCCAAGGCGCCGTAGCCGATGTGGGACGGGTCGTCCTTGAATTCGGTCATCGCCTCGACTTTGTCGCCACCCTTGCTGGCCAGGCCCTTCATGGTCAGTTGGGTGCCGACGGCCGCGTCGGCGCGACCGGCGCGCACGGCTTGCAATTGCGCGGTGGTGTCGGGGACCTGGAGGATCTGATCGTCCTTGACCCCGGAGTCGCGGGCATAGGCCAGGTTCACCGTGCCGGCCATGATGGCCAGCTTCACGTCCGGTTGCTTGGCGATGTCTTCATAGCTGTGGAGTTTTTTCGGGTTGCCCTTGGCCACGAGCAACGCGTCGGGCAATTGATACTGCGGATCGGTGAACAACACTTGCTTGCAGCGCGACGGGGTGATGTACATGCCGGCGGCAATTACATCGAAGCGACCTGCCCGCAGGCCAGGGATCAGCGAGCCCCATTCGGTGAGCACGCCATTGACCTGCTTGATGCCCATCCTGGCGAAAATGATCTTGGCGATCTCCGGCGACTCACCGGTGACGGTGCCGTCGGTTTCGGTGAAGGCGAATGGGGTCTCGTTGGCGTAGCCGATCCGGATGCTGCTGTTGCTTTTGACGGTATCCAAGGTGGCCGCTTGAACGCTGCCGGCCAGGCCCAGTGCGGCACAGGTCAACAAGAGCCGACGCAAGGGCGCATGGGTGCTGGGAAGAAAATTGCTCATCGATAAAATCTCCTGTTTCTTGTGGATCCGTCGTTTGACGGCTCTGTGGTAGGAGGCAGTGTGACAAGAGCAAAGCGTACAGCGGCGGATCCGGGCGTGGCCTGGAATCGGGAACGGCGCCGGTACAGGTCGATCCGGCTTTTTGTCGGGGCGATAAGCCCGCCTGGGTGACGACCTTGGACCGAGCATACAAAAGCCCCGGCATTGATTGTATTGCACTAGGACAATTGCTTTGCCGCGAGGGCCGCGCAATGCTGTGCGCACCCCTACACACGCCGGTTGCAGTTGTCATGGATAAGTGGAAGTCAGCCTTGGACCTCGCCCGCAGCGGTGAGTCCAAATACAAGATCCTGGTGCAGGCCATTGCCGACGATATCGAACAGGGCGCCTTGGCCAACGACCAGCGCCTGCCGCCGCAGCGGCAGGTGGCCGACGCCATGGGCATCAGCGTGCAGACCGTCACCAACGCCTACAAGGAGTTGGAGCGCCAAGGGCTGGTCCGTTGCGAAGTAGGGCGCGGCAGTTTTGTTTCGCGGCGCATGAGCGACCGGGTCGCCACCTACATACTCGACAGCCCCGAGCGGGCGCTGGTGGATTTTTCCATCACTCGCATCCTCCATACTCGCGAGCATGACCAGGCCTGGCGGGATACCTGCGCGGCGCTGAGCATTGAAGAGGATCAGCCGTGGATTCACGCGTTTCGGCCCATCGCCGGTTTCGAATCCCATCGCGAAGCGGCGACGCAGTGGATTGGCCGGCAAGGGCTGAAAGTCGACCGTAACGATGTGCTGATCACCAACGGCGCGGCCCATGGGATTTTCCTGGCGCTCGCTTCCCTGGCGGGCCCCGACGATGTGGTGCTCTGCGAAGGTTTGACCGACCACGGCGTGATCGGCAATTCCCAGGTGTTGGGCTTCACCCTCAAGGGCCTGGAGATGGATCGCCATGGCATCGACCCCGAACATTTCGAAGACATGTGCAGCAACGAGCGCATCACGGCGCTGGTGTGCACACCGAACCTGAACAACCCCACCACCAGCCTGATGCCCGACGCCCGGCGCCGGGAAATCGCCGAGATCGCCCGGCGCTTCGGTGTGCACGTTATCGAGGATGATGTGTACGGTCCGCTGCTGGACGAACGCCGCGCGCCGCCCATCAGTCATTACCTGCCGGAACTGTCGTTCTACTGCACGAGCATGACCAAGTCGGTGCTCACGGGTTTGCGCATCGGTTACCTGGTGGTGCCCAAGCGCTTGGCGTTGCGTACCGAGAGCATCCTGCGGGTCAACAGCTGGATGGCCACGCCGATGGTCTCGGAGATCGCCACCCGCTGGATCCGCGATGGCCGCGCCGAGTCGCTGGTGCAGTTGCAGCGCCAACTGTTGGCTGGGCGCCAGGCGATGGTCACCGAATACATGGGCGAGCATGTGTTGGCCCAGCATCCTCATGCCTTGAACGCCTGGATCGGCATCCCGCCTCACTGGGAAGTGGACAGCCTGGTGCGGGCGCTGCGCCACAAGCACATCGCGGTCACTTCCCCCGACCCGTTCACCGTACGCGGCACTCCTCGACCGCGCGCGGTGCGAGTGTGTGTCGGCGCCGAATGCAGCGATGAAGAAATGCGCCATGCGCTGATCGGCATGCGCGAGATCTTCAACCAGTATCCGCAGATTCATGATTTTTGATAGGCAAGCAGTGGGCTTTCTCCAAAGTTGCATGTGCCTTTGTGGCGAGGGAGCTTGCTCCCGCTCGGCTGCGAAGCAGTCGTAAAAACAGTTAACTGTCTGCAGATACATCTGGTTGAATGGATTTGGGGCTGCTGCGCAGCCCAGCGGGAGCAAGCTCCCTCGCCCCAGGGATAGGTGGGTCATGCTGAATTTGTCGATCTTTCAGCCGACACTGAATGCAAAGTAAATTGCCCTAGTACATTCATCACCACAATCCAGCCCTCTTAGACTGCGCCCAACACATCCGCTCGGGACGCAGTCATGACAGGGTTGCAGCTTCAGGACATTTACCTCGCCCGCCAGCGCATTGAGTCGCTGGTGCGGCGCACGCCCATGGAGCACTCCCCGAGCCTGTCGCGCCGGATCGGCGTGCCCGTATACCTCAAGCTGGAAGCCCTGCAAATCACCGGCAGCTTCAAGCTGCGCGGGGCGAGCAATGCCGTCGCGCAACTCAGTTCGGAGCAGAAGGCCCAGGGCGTGGTCACCGCGTCGACCGGTAATCATGGCCGGGCGCTCGCTCACGCGGCCTCGCAGCAGGGCGTCCGGGCGATTGTCTGCCTGTCGAACCTGGTACCGGCCAACAAGATACAGGCGATTCGCGATTTGGGCGCCGAGGTGTGCATCGTCGGCCAGTCCCAGGACGACGCCCAACGCGAAGCCGAGCGCATCGCCCGAGAGCAGGGCGCAACCTTCCTGCCGCCCTTTGATCACCCGGCGATCATCGCCGGCCAGGGCACCCTCGGCCTGGAGATCCTCGAGCAGCAGCCGGACGTGGCCCAGGTCCTGGTGCCGTTATCCGGTGGCGGTCTGTTCGCCGGTGTCGCCCTGTCCCTCAAAAGTGCCAATCCCGCGATCCAGGTCCACGGCATCAGCATGGCCCGAGGCGCGGCGATGCACGCCAGCCTAGCCGCCGGACAACCGGTGGACATCGAAGAGTTGCCGACCCTGGCCGACTCCCTCGGTGGCGGCATCGGCCTGGACAACCGCTACACCTTCGTCATGACGCGGCAACTGCGTGATGACTTGCACCTGCTCTCGGAAGCCTCCATCGCCAACGCCGTCCGCCACGCCTATCACCACGAACGCCTGGTGCTCGAAGGCGCCGCCGTGGTGGGCATCGCGGCGCTGCTCGACGGCCTGGTCGAGCCGCGCGGCCCCATCGTCCTGGTGGTCAGCGGGCGCAACGTCGACACCGAACAACATGCCCGCGTGATCGCTGGCGCCAATGCCTGATAACCGTTAACGGAGCCCTGCCATGAGTGAAGTCACCCTATTGAGCGAGGCTGACCTGCGCAGTTGCGTGGCCCTCGACCTGGCCAGCATCGACGCCATCGAGCAGGCTTTCGTGCTGTTGGCCACCGCCGCCGTGGCGATGCCGCCGATCCTGCGATTGGACATCCCCGAGCACAACGGCGAAGTGGATGTGAAGACCGCTTACCTGCCGGGCCTGGAACGCTTCGCCATCAAGGTCAGCCCGGGTTTTTTCGATAACCCCAAGCTTGGCCTGCCCAGCCTTAACGGCATGATGATGCTGCTCTCGGCACGCACCGGTTTGCTGGAGGCGCTGTTGCTGGACAACGGTTACCTCACCGCCGTGCGCACCGCCGCCGCCGGTGCCGTGGCGGCGCGGTGCCTGTCTCGCGAGGACAGTCGCAGCGTCGCGCTGATCGGTGCCGGCGAACAGGCGGCGTTGCAGCTTCAGGCGCTGCGCCTGGTGCGGCCCATCGACGAGGTGCGGGTCTGGGCGCGTGATGTACAAAAGGCCAAGGCGTTCAGCGCCGGGCTCGCTCGCGACACAGGGCTCGCCGTCACGCCATGCGTCTCCATTGATGCTGCCCTGGAGGCCGTGGACATCGCCATCACCTGCACCCCCAGTCGCGAACCGTTGATCCAAGCTCGCCATCTGCATCCCGGCCTGCACATCACGGCGATGGGTTCGGACGCGGAGCACAAGAACGAAATTTCCCCGCAAGCCCTCGCGGCCGTCGACTGCTATGTCGCCGATCGCCTGAGCCAGACCCGCGTACTCGGCGAACTGCACCACGCCCTGGCGGCCGGCACCGTACACGATGACCTGGCGCTTCTGGAGTTGGGACGAGTATTGGCAGGGCAACGGCAGGGGCGCTCCGATGCGGCGCAAGTGACGCTTTGCGACCTGACCGGCACCGGCGCCCAGGACACCGCCATCGCCAACCTGGCGTTCGAGCGGGCAAGGGCGGCGGGCAAGGGCTTTGCGTTCGGTCGCTAGATCATTTTCTTCATGAGTAATTGAACAGAGGGCAGGTGGATGTCAGAGATCGTCGTCAATCTTCCGTTTAAACGGGAGGAATACGCCCAGCGCCTGGCGAAGGTTCGCGCGGCCATGCAGGCCCAGGGCCTGGAGCTGCTGCTGGTCACCGATCCGTCGAACATGGCTTGGCTCACCGGCTATGACGGTTGGTCGTTCTATGTGCACCAGTGCGTGCTGCTGGCGCTGGAGGGCGAGCCCGTGTGGTTCGGTCGCGGCCAGGATGCCAACGGTGCCAAGCGCACGGTGTTCATGCAGGCCGACAACATCGTCGGCTACCCGGACATCTACGTGCAGTCCCGCGAGCGCCATCCCATGGACTACCTGTCCCGGGAGGTGATCATCGCCCGTGGCTGGGGCGCGCTGAGCATTGGCGTGGAGATGGACAACTATTACTTCAGCGCCGCCGCGTACCTGTCGCTGCAAAAGCACTTGCCCGAGGCGACGCTGGTAGACGCGGTGGGCCTGGTGAACTGGCAGCGGGCCGTGAAGTCGCCCCAGGAAATCGCCTACATGCGCATCGCCGCGCGCATCGTCGAGAACATGCACAGCCGGATCCTCGAACGGATCGAACCGGGCATGCGCAAGAACGAACTGGTGGCCGAGATCTACAGCAGCGGCATCCTCGGTGCCGATGGTCATGGCGGCGACTACCCGGCCATCGTGCCGCTGTTGCCCACCGGCGCCGACGCCAGCGCACCGCACCTGACCTGGGACGATTCGCCGTTCGAACGGGGCGCCGGGACCTTTTTTGAAATCGCCGGTTGCTACAAGCGTTACCACTGCCCGCTGTCGCGGACGATTTACCTGGGCAAGCCGCCCCGACATTTCCTCGACGGCGAAAAAGCCGTGGTCGAGGGCATCGCCGCCGGCCTGGACGCGGCCAAGCCGGGCAACACCACCGGCGACATTGCCGTGGCGTTTTTCAAGGTGCTGGAGAAGTTCGGCATCCACAAGGACAGCCGTTGCGGCTACCCCATCGGCATCAGTTATCCGCCGGATTGGGGCGAGCGCACCATGAGCCTGCGCCCTGGCGACAACAGCGTGTTGCAACCGGGCATGACCTTCCACTTCATGCCGGGGCTGTGGATGGACGATTGGGGCTTGGAAATCACCGAGAGCATTTTGATCACCGAAAACGGCGTCGAGACGCTGTGCAACGTGCCTCGTCAACTGTTTGTGAAGGATTGAGCCATGCCTGACGTGCCCAACAATCCCATCAGCGCCACGGTCGACTTCAGCCGCGAGGGCGTGCAGCACGGCTTTCTCAAGCTGCCGTATTCGCGGGACGATTCGGCCTGGGGCGCAGTGATGATCCCCATCACCGTCATCCAGCGCGGCAGCGGCCCGACGGCGCTGCTCAGCGGTGGCAACCACGGTGATGAATACGAAGGCCCGGTGGCCTTGAGCAAACTGGCCCAGCAGTTGACCGCCGAGGACGTCAGCGGGCGAGTGATCATCGTGCCGTTCATGAATACCCCGGCGTTCCATGGCGGGCGCCGCACTTCACCCATCGACAAGGGCAACCTGAACCGCAGTTTTCCCGGCCGGCCGGACGGCTCCGTTACCGAGAAAATCGCCGACTATTTCAATCGCACGTTGTTGCCGTTGGCAGACATTGTCCTGGACATTCACTCCGGTGGCCGGACCCTGGATTTCCTGCCGTTCGCCGCCTGCCACGTCTTGCCGGACAAACAGCAACAGGCCCGCTGCGAGGCCGGGATGCTGGCGTTCAACGCGCCATATTGCATGCGCATGTTGGAGCTGGACGCCGGGGCGATGTACGACACGGCGGCCGAATCCCAGGGCAAGGTGTTCGTCACCACCGAACTGGGCGGCGGCGGTTCGTCGACTGCCCGCAGCGTGGCGATTGCCGAGCGTGGGGTGCGCAACCTGCTGATCCACGCCGGCATCCTAAGGGGCACGATCGAGTTGCAGCCGTCGTTGGTGCTCGACATGCCGGATGCCAGTTGTTTCATCGCCAGCGAACACAACGGCTTGCTGGAGATGTGTCGTGATCTTGGTGAAAACGTCACCCGGGGTGAGGTGGTGGCGCGTATCCATGACACCACCCGCAGCGGCGTCGCCCCGGTCGAATACCGCGCCGCCCGCAGCGGCCTCCTAGCGGCCCGGCACTTTCCCGGGCTGGTGCAGTGTGGCGATACGTTGGTGGTGATTGCGGATGTGTTGGCTTGATAACAGCCAGCCACAAAATCCCCTGTGGGAGCGAGCTTGCTCGCGATAGCGGTCTGCCTGAGTCGGTGATGTTGGATGTGCCGACGCCTTCGCGAGCAAGCTCGCTCCCACAGGGGTTTGCGGTGACTGTAGATTTATGCCCCCACAGGGCGGTGTGATTTTCTGATTTGTCTGGAGAGCCCGGCCCCATGCACAAGCTCGATCGCTACGACCTCAAGATCCTGCAGATCCTCGCCGAGGACGGGCGCATCACCAAGTCGAGCCTGGCCGAGGCCATCAACCTGTCGGTGACGCCGGCCTGGGAGCGGGTGCGCAAGCTGGAAGCGGCGGGCTTGATCATCGGTTACCGGGCGCAGATCGATTGGGGCGCGGTGTTCAAGCGCCAGCAGGTGCTGGTGGAGATCACCCTGGCCCGACACACCGCCCAGGACATGCGCCGTTTCGAGCAACGCATGATCACCGCGCCGGAAGTGGCATTCTGTTACGCCACCGGTGGCGGTGTGGATTACCTGGCGATGATCCAGGCCCCGGACGTCGATGCCTACCAGCGTTTTGTCGACCAACTGCTGATCGAAGACCTCGGCATCGAACGCTACTTCACCTACATCGTCACCAAGACCATCAAGACCGTTGGCGCGTTGCCGGCGGAGTTGGCGCCAGCTTCCTGAGCACCGCAGAAAACACGTTCCAGCAGGTCTTTTCCAGAAAAAAACCAAGGTCTGGCCCTGCGCAAACACCCGAAAACCCAAGCATCGCTGCCCTAGCATGGATTCACGCAAACGGTCTGGAGTGAACGTCATGCCTTATCAACATCCGCTGCTGTTCAAAGCGCTTTGCTACATCGATGGCCATTGGGTCCACAGCGACAGTGGCCAAAGCATCGCGGTGCAGAACCCTGCTACCCGTACGGTCATTGGCCATGTGCCGATGCTCGATCAGCCGCAGATCGTCGCGGCGGTGGACGCAGCGCATCGTGCCTTCCCGGCGTGGCGCGGGCAGAGCCTGGAGACGCGCGGCGCGATCCTGCGGCGCTGGGCAGCGTTGATCACCGAACACAGCGAAGACCTCGCACACATCCTCAGCCTGGAACAGGGCAAACCGTTGGCCGAGTCCCGTGGCGAAATCGCCTATGCCGCCAGCTTCATCCCTTGGTTCGCCGAGGAAGCCCGGCGCCTTTACGGCCAGAACATCCCCAGCCATATCCCGAATGCGCACCTGGGCACCATCAAGGAGCCGGTGGGCGTCTGCGCGCTGCTCACACCGTGGAATTTCCCTTCGGCGATGATTACCCGCAAGGCCGCCGCGGCCCTGGCTGCCGGCTGCACGGTGGTGATCAAGCCCGCCCACGAAACGCCGTACTCAGCGTTGGCCCTGGCGCAATTGGCCGAGGAAGCGGGCTTTCCCGCCGGAGTCTTCAACGTGGTCTTGGGCGAGCCGCAAATGGCCATGGAAACCCTGGTCAAGGACCGTCGTGTACGCTCGGTGAGTTTCACTGGCTCGACCCGGGTCGGCAAACTGGTGCTGCAAGCGGCGGCCCATGACGTGAAGAAAGTCGCACTGGAACTGGGCGGCAACGCGCCGTTCATTGTCTGCGCCGATGCCGACCTGACGCTGGCAGTGAAAGTCGCTGTGGAAGCGAAGTTCCAGACCTCGGGCCAGGATTGCTGCGCGGCCAACCGAATCATGGTGCAACGCTCGGTGTACCCAGCGTTCCTCAGTCGTTTCGCCGCGGCGGTGCGTGGCTTGCGCGTCGGGCCGGCCATGGTCGGTCAACAGGAACAGGACGTGGATGTCGGGCCGTTGATGCACCAGGCGGCGTTCGATGCGACCGCTGATCGTGTCACCGATGCCCTGGCGCTGGGCGCTCAGCGCCTGGTGGGGGGCGAGGCCCATGCCTTGGGCGGGTTGTTCTATCAACCGACCGTGCTGGCCGATGTCACGCCGCAGATGCGCATCTACCGTGAAGAAAACTTCGCGCCCATTGCCGGGGTGATGCCGTTCGACACCCTGGACGAAGCCATCGAAATGGCCAACGACACCGAATACGGACTGGCGGCCTATATTTGTTCGAACCGCCTGGATGTCATTTATCCGCTGATCCGCCGTCTCGACCACGCCATGGTCGCGGTCAACGGCGTCAAGTTCACCGGCCACCCGATCCCCTTCGGTGGCATGAAAGCCTCCGGCCTCGGTCGTGAGGGTGGCAGCGAGGGCTTCGAGCCCTTTGTCGAAACCAAATATTTTTGCCTGCACCATCAAGGCCAGTTCCCAGGAGAGTCCGCATGAGCCAAGAACTCAATACGCTATTCGAACAAGACCGTGCGCATTTCATGCACCCCTCGACCCACGCCCATGACCATGCCAGCGGCGCGCTCAAGGGACGGATCATCAAGAGTGCGTCAGGCGTTCGCATTCGCGACCATGAGGGCCGTGAGTTCATCGACGCCTTCGCCGGCCTCTACTGCGTGAACATCGGCTACGGCCGCACGGAGGTGGCTGACGCCATCTATAAGCAGGCCAAGGAACTGGCCTACTACCACACCTACGTCGGCCACTCGAGCGAGGCGATCATTGAGCTGTCCAGTCGCATCATGGACTGGGCGCCGGAAGGGATGAAGAAGGTCTACTACGGATTGTCCGGCTCCGATGCCAACGAGACCCAAGTCAAATTGGTGCGCTACTACAACAACGTGCTGGGCCGGCCGCTGAAGAAAAAGATCATCTCGCGGGACCGTGGCTACCATGGTTCGGGCATCATGACCGGCAGCCTGACGGGGCTGGCGACCTTCCACCAGCATTTCGATCTTCCGGTGGAAGGGGTCAAGCACACCGTGTGCCCGCACTGGTATCGCAAGGCCCCGGTGGGCATGGACGAAGCGGCATTCGTGAGCTATTGCGCCGATGAGCTGGAGAAGATGATTCTCGCCGAAGGCCCGGACACCGTCGCGGCGTTCATCGGTGAACCGCTGATGGGCACCGGCGGCATCATTGTCCCGCCTGTCGGTTACTGGGATGCGATCCAGGCCGTGTTGAAGAAGTACGACGTGCTGTTGATTGCCGACGAGGTGGTCTGCGCGTTTGGTCGCCTGGGGTCGAAGATGGGCAGCCAGCGCTACGGCATGAAGCCGGACCTGATCACCACCGCCAAAGGCCTGACCAGTGCTTATGCACCGTTGTCGGCGGTGATCATCGGCGAGAAGGTCTGGAGCGTGATTGAAAAGGCCTCCCAGGCCGAAGGCGCCATGGGCCATGGCTGGACGTATTCCGGGCATCCGATCTGCGCGGCGGCGGCGTTGGCCAACCTCGACATCCTCGAACGGGAAAACCTCACGGCCAACGCCGAGAATGTTGGGGGCTACTTGAACCGTCGGTTGCGTGAAACGCTGGAAGGTCATCCGCTGGTGGGGGAGGTGCGCGGCGACGGCATGCTGGCCGCAGTGGAGTTCATGGCCGATCGTGAACAGCGCACGGCGTTCGACCCGGCACTTAAAGTCGGCCCGAAGGTCTCGGCTGCCTGCCTGGAGCGCGGCATGATCGCCCGCGCCATGCCCCACGGCGACATCCTGGGCTTCGCCCCACCGCTGATCCTGACCCGCGAAGATGCGGACCTGATCGTCGACATCACCAAAGGGGCCATCGACCAGGTGGCGGGTGAGGTGTTGGCTTAACTGAGATGCCTCAGGACACCGATCCCTGTGGCGAGGGAGCTTGCTCCCGCTGGGCCGCGAAGCGGCCCCAAAACCAGGCAACTCGGTGTGTCAGGAAAATCGAGTTCGCTGCTATAGGGCTGCTTCGCAGCCCAGCGGGAGCAAGCTCCCTCGCCACGGGGGATCAAATTGAAATAGGGAATAGGAACCGATAAAAAGCCCGCCCGATCATGGGATCGGGCGGGCTTTTTGGTGTCGCTTGGAAATTACTTCTTCAAACCGTAATGCTCATCGAGCATGCCGGGCGAATTCGGGGCCTTTGGCGCGTAGTCCCGTGGCGGTTCCTGGATCCCTTTGGGTGGGGTCAGGCGTTCCCGTGGCGTCTGTGCCGCATCGGCTTGCAGGGCAGCCAGCAGGCGCTGGCGAGTCTGCTCGTCCAGGGCCAGGCGATTGGCACCCTCGGACAGATGATCCTGGACTTCCTGGTAGCTCTGGGTGAGTTTTTTCACCAGAGAGGCGGTGCTGTTGAAGTGGGTAACCACTTCATTCTGATAACTGTCGAAACGTTCCTGGATGTCGTCCAGCTGACGTTGGGTGCTGTTGGGCACCGCGTTGGGCAGCAGTCGGGCAAGCAGGAATCCAATGGCGACACCGGCAACCAGGGCAAGAGTCGGCAACAACCAAACTAAGAGCGAGTGTTCCACGAGTCCTTCCTCTATAAACGGCTTTGCTTTACGTTAACGGCTCGGACCTGCGCTGTATACCGCGAAGAACATCGCAATCATGCCAGGCACAGACTTTTAGCTAGACGAGTCGACCCCATTCGGGGTCACGGAGTTCTTTCCCTTGCTTATGCGCGAAACCCCTGTAGTCATCGATGGCCCCGTGGGCCAACTGGAAGCCTTGTACCTGGACAACGAGGCCCCCCGTGGCCTGGCGCTGATCTGCCACCCGAACCCGGTGCAGGGCGGGACCATGCTCAACAAAGTGGTCTCGACCCTGCAACGCACCGCCCGGGATGCCGGGCTGGTTACGTTGCGTTTCAATTATCGTGGCGTGGGCGCCAGTGCCGGCACTCATGACATGGGCACTGGTGAAGTGGACGACGCCCAGGCGGTCGCCCAATGGCTGCGGGAACAATACCCGCAATTGCCCCTGACCCTGTTCGGCTTTTCCTTCGGCGGATTCGTCGCCGCCAGCCTGGGTGGGCGCCTGGAAGCCCAGGGACAACCGGTCAAGCACTTGTTCATGGTGGCCCCGGCGGTGATGCGCCTGGATGAGCAGTCGCCCTTGCCGACCGGTGGCGAATTGACCGTGATCCAGCCGGAAACCGACGAAGTGGTCGATCCGCAGCTGGTCTACGCATGGTCCGACACGCTCCAACGTCCCCATGAGCTGCTGAAAGTGGCAGAATGCGGACACTTTTTTCATGGCAAGCTGACTGATCTCAAGGATCTGATCCTGCCGCGCCTCTCGAATTGACAGCAGTCTGACAAGCGATAACCCATGACGACGCGTACCCGTATCCTGACCGGCATCACCACCACCGGCACCCCGCACCTGGGCAACTATGCCGGCGCCATCCGTCCGGCGATCCTCGCCAGCCGCGACAGCAACGCCGATTCGTTCTACTTCCTGGCCGACTATCACGCCCTGATCAAGTGCGATGACCCGCTGCGTATCCAGCGTTCGCGCCTGGAAATCGCCGCCACCTGGCTGGCCGGCGGCCTGGACGTGGACCGCGTAACGTTCTATCGCCAGTCCGACATTCCCGAGATCCCGGAGCTGACCTGGCTGCTGACCTGCGTCGCCGCCAAGGGCCTGCTCAACCGCGCCCACGCCTACAAGGCCTCGGTGGACAAGAACGTCGAGACCGGCGAAGACCCGGACGCCGGCGTCACCATGGGCCTCTACAGCTACCCGATCCTCATGGCCGCCGACATCCTGATGTTCAACGCCCACAAGGTGCCGGTCGGCCGCGACCAGATCCAGCACGTGGAGATGGCCCGGGACATCGGCCAGCGCTTCAATCATCTGTTCGGCCAGGGCAAGGAGTTCTTCACCATGCCCGAGGCGCTGATCGAAGAAAGCGTCGCCACATTGCCGGGCCTCGATGGCCGCAAGATGTCCAAGAGCTACGACAACACCATTCCGCTGTTCAGCAGCGCCAAGGACATGAAGGACGCGATCTCGCGGATCGTCACCGACTCCCGCGCCCCGGGCGAAGCCAAGGATCCGGACAATTCGCACCTGTTCACCCTGTTCCAGGCTTTCGCCACTGCCGAGCAGTCCGCCGAGTTCCGCAGCGAACTGTTGCAGGGCCTGGGTTGGGGCGAAGCGAAGAACCGCCTGTTCCAGTTGCTCGACAGCGAGCTGGGTGAGGCCCGCGAACGTTATCACCAGTTCATCGAGCGTCCATCGGACCTCGAAGACATCCTGCAACTGGGCGCGAGCAAGGCCCGGGCCGTGGCAACGCCGTTCCTCAATGAACTGCGCGAGGCCGTTGGCTTGCGGTCCTTCGTCAGCCAGGTCCAGGTGGCCACCCAGACCAAAAAGAAAGCGGCCAAGGCGGCACGTTTCGTCAGCTTCCGCGAGGAGGACGGCAGTTTCCGTTTCCGCCTGCTTTCCGCCGAGGGTGAGCAACTGTTGCTCTCGAACAATTTTGCCGACGGCAAGACCGCAGGGCAGGTAACCAAGCAATTGCAGGCCGGCCAACCCCTGGACGTACGCAGCGACGAGCTGAGTTTCAGCGTCTGGCTCGAAGGCGAATGCGTGGCGAATAGCCCAGCGTTCACCGACAGTGCCGCCCGGGACGCGGCCATTGATGCCTTGCGCATTGCCCTGACGCCTGCCCAGGACTGATCCGGCGCGTCACCCGACCATCGGCCCGAATAAGGGCCGATTGCCATTCTTCCGGGCCATCGCTACAGTGACGGCCCGTTTTTGTTGCCTTGCTAACGAATATGACGCCCCTAGAACGATATCAAGCTGATCTGAAACGCCCGGAGTTCTTCCACGACGCAGCCCAGGAAACGGCGGTGCGGCATTTGCAGCGCCTGTACGACGACCTGGTCGCGGCATCGAAGAACAAGCCGGGCCTGTTGGGCAAACTGTTCGGCAAAAAAGACCAGGCGCCCGTCAAGGGCCTGTACTTCTGGGGCGGCGTTGGCCGTGGCAAGACCTACCTGGTGGATACCTTCTTCGAAGCGCTGCCGTTCAAGGAAAAGACACGGACGCACTTCCATCGCTTCATGAAGCGCGTGCACGAGGAAATGAAGACCCTGGGTGGCGAAAAGAACCCGCTGACCATCATCGCCAAGCGTTTTTCCGACGAGACCCGGGTGATCTGCTTCGATGAGTTTTTCGTTTCCGATATCACCGACGCGATGATCCTCGGCACCTTGATGGAAGAACTGTTCAAGAACGGCGTGACCCTGGTCGCCACCTCGAACATCGTGCCGGACGGCCTGTACAAGGATGGCCTGCAACGGGCGCGTTTCCTGCCGGCCATCGCGCTGATCAAGGAACACACCGAAATCGTCAACGTCGACAGCGGCGTCGACTACCGCCTGCGCCACCTCGAACAAGCGGAACTGTTCCACTTCCCGTTGGATGCCGCCGCCGAAGAAAGCCTGCGCAAGAGCTTCCGCGCCCTGACACCGGAATGCACCCAAGCGGTCGAAAACGACGAACTGATCATCGAAAATCGCAAGATCCGCGCCATTCGCACCTGCGACGACGTCGCCTGGTTCGACTTCCGCGAACTGTGCGACGGCCCGCGCAGCCAGAACGATTACATCGAACTGGGCAAGATCTTCCACGCCGTGTTGCTGAGTAATGTCGAGCAGATGAGCGTCACCACCGACGACATCGCCCGTCGCTTCATCAACATGGTCGACGAGTTCTACGACCGTAACGTGAAGCTGATCATTTCGGCTGAAGTCGAACTCAAGGATCTCTACACCGGCGGTCGCCTGACCTTCGAATTCCAGCGGACCCTGAGTCGCTTGTTGGAAATGCAATCCCACGAATTCCTGGCGCGGGCGCATAAGCCGTAGGGCGTTCGGAGCACAAAAAAAGGCCTGCGATTGCAGGCCTTTTTTGTGTGCGAGATTTAGCAATCCTCCGCATAACCCTGTGGGAGCGGGCTTGCTCGCGAAGAGGGCGGCATGTTCAGCATCGATGCAAGCTGACCCACCGCTTTCGCGAGCAAGCCCGCT